>DATMSP010000023.1:0-42495 GCA_035565295.1 Cellvibrio sp.
TTTGCTCAGGGTTCCAGAAAATTTTTCGTAGACCTGGTTGGTTTTCAAATCGACAACTTCAAAAGAATAGCTCAGCGGGTAGGCGCTGCCGGCATAGAGAAACTCCAATGAAAATTTATTGGATGCGTCATAGTCATTGAAGATATACGCTATAGGTTTGGAGCGGTCAGCCACTATATTTTGCAGGCTGGCAGTTTTACCATTATCGGAAACTTCGCTGCCATTGATATTGCCGTTGACCGCAAAGGTAAAATCATCCAGCAATTGCAACCTGTTAGCGCCACCCATCAGCCAGGAAAAATATTCGACAATACCATAATCCCTGCCGCAGCTTACATCGATAGAATATTTACCTTCGCTATCGGTGACACTCCAACTGGGCATTACCGGCAAGTCCTCACCTTTATAGCTACCGGCAAACACAACTGAATTCAACAGCGGTTTCCCGGCTTTATCTTTCACCGCGCCCTCAGCCTTGCAGATTGCCGGCAGGGGTGTCTTGATAACAACCGGGGTAGCCCCACTACAGGCAGGGGAGAGCGTAATGATTTTGCGAATAGTCGACAGATAATTTTTGCTGTAGATAACCAATTCAGCACTGGTATCCACAGCCACGGGATCCAATGCAAACGCTTCGATATGGAGCTTTCCGTTAGCATCGGTGACGTAGGTTTCCGCTGAATAACTTCTCACATCATCATCGTCATGCAGGTATAAAGCGGTATTGCTTATAGGCAGGGAGGATTCGTCAACCAATTGAATATCCGCACACATTTTTACCGGCTGGGTAAATACCAGGGGGTAGTCGAGGTTCCACCAACTACTGGCAAAAATTTCATTGGTCACTTTGACTTCGAGAATATAATTACTGGCAGTGCAATCGAAATCCTTAAAGGTAGAGGAGATCAACTCTCTGTTGTCATTGTACAAATCGCCCTGCCCGAGCAAATCCCAAAGGCCGCTGTCGGGGTTGTAGGTGTAAACAGGCACTTGAAAGCCAGGCAGTGTAGCGCTGGAGTCGCCCATCTGTTTCAGTGCAGAACAACTTTCCACAGGGATTTTGCGATTGATAACAATAGGTTCTGCAGCGGTTTTATTAAAGCCAGGTTTTTGCGAACCCACAGGTTGGTTTTTAGCAGCGGCCGCCATTTTCTTCAGAGAGACACCGGTATTGGTTGTCACGTCGGCATAATTGAAAGCCACAGAGAGCAATTTGTTGCCATCACTATCTGCATAGGCTCCCGGGAAATACTCTGCGTCCTCCAGTTTGTTGGGATTGAACGCCTGCATTTTCACATCAATGCTGGTAGTGCCGGCGGGCAGCGCAGATTTGGGAATGGCAACAGTCAAATCGGCCAGGCCAGCTTCAGAGCCCGCCTCTACCGGATCATTTTTATCGCTGACACTAAAATTAAATCCATCGACGGTCTCGCCCGATATGGTGACAGCGGTGGAGGCAAGGATTTCCTGCGCCGGCAATTGACTCAGACTCGCTCTGATATTCAGCTCGGGAGCAACGTCAAAACGGCGCGCATAATCCGTATAGCCATCCTCTGCAATATGCACCACTAAAAACTTTGCATCAACCCCACTCAGCTCCAGGCTAAACGGAATTGGATTGGTCTCTGGCATTGCCGGTGCCAAGGCGTTAAAGGTTTTGGAGGTGACCAGCTGGTCTGCGCTATTCAGCAGGGAAACAGTCACGGTCACTTGCTGTCCCTCATCGTTCTCGATGGGCAAACCATTGACTTGCTTCAGATCGACCAGCCCCGATACTTTTTCCACAACAAGATTGCCTGTCGCCGATGACGCGGCCAAGCTGCTGGAAGTATTGCCTGCAGATGAAACCAGACTGGAGGCAAGCACTACAGAGGACGCGGTCGAGGATGAGGCAAGACTGGAGGCAAGCGCCACAGAGGAAGCGGTCGAGGATGAGGCAAGACTGGAGAGCGGAGTACTGGATAACGTTGCACTGGATAGAGTTGCACTGGAAGCAATCCGACTTGAAGAAACAAGGCTGGCAGAGACAATACTGGAAGCCGTACTACTGGTGGGCGTCTCTCCCGCCGCCTTGTTGGGCGATTTGGAACCGCCGCTGCCGCCGCAGGCGGACAGTATTAAGACCGGTAATACAAGCGATTGAATCACTGATAATTTTGACATAGCTATAGTCCCTTGTTTTAACATCACTGGATAAAAAACGTACACGCATCGCCGGCGCATTATATTCCATCCAAATAGCCCTAAGTCACCGCGCACAAAAAATAAATCGCCAGATAAGCACAGACATAACCGTCCTGTCGCAATTATCCTGACGCCCGCTCACAAGCGCTTACAGCCAGGTCACTTCATGATAAGCTCACGCCTACCAAAAACAGCAACGGGTTCAGTATGCATATCCATATCCTGGGCGTCTGCGGCACCTTTATGGGCAGCCTCGCGCAACTCGCAAAAGAATTAGGCCACCGCGTCACCGGCAGCGATGCCAATGTCTATCCACCGATGAGTACACAGCTTGAGCAGGCGGGCATAGAGCTTATGCAGGGCTATGACCCCGCCCACCTGCAGCCTGCACCCGATTTGGTTGTGGTTGGCAATGCCATGAGCCGCGGCAATCCCGCCGTGGAATATGTTCTCGCCCAGGGTATTCCCTACACTTCGGGGCCGCAGTGGCTGCGCGACCATGTGCTGCAGGGCAAATGGGTGTTAGCGGTGGCCGGCACCCACGGCAAAACCACCACCAGCTCTATGCTGGCCTGGATTTTAGAGTATGCGGGCATGGCTCCCGGCTATTTGATTGGCGGCGTGACCAAAAACTTCCCCAACTCTGCCCGCCTGGGCTCAACACCCTTTTTTGTAGTGGAAGCCGATGAGTACGACAGCGCTTTCTTCGACAAGCGCTCCAAATTTGTTCACTACAATGCGCGCACCGCGATTTTAAATAATCTCGAATTTGATCACGCGGATATTTTCCCAGACCTGGCCGCCATCCAAAAACAATTCCATCATCTGGTGCGCACCATTCCCAACAACGGCCTGATCATATCACCGGCCAATGACCAGGCCTTGGCCGAGGTTATCGCCCAGGGCTGCTGGACACCGCAACAGCAATTCAGCAGTGTCGGCGAACAGAAAACGGCTGAATGGCAAGCGCAATTGATTGCTGAAGATGGTTCTGAATTTGCGGTGCTGCACAATGGTCAGCCAGTCGCGCGCATTCACTGGCAGCAAACGGGATTGCACAATGTCAACAACGGTCTGGCCGCGATAATCGCCGCACGCCATGTCGGTGTCACACCCGAAATCAGTGCCCAGGCGCTCGCGGCTTTTGCCGGTGTAAAACGTAGGATGGAATGCCTGGCAGATATTCACAGCGTAAAAGTCTATGACGATTTTGCCCACCACCCGACCGCCATCAAAACGACTCTGGCAGGATTGCGGGCAAAAGTCGGCAGCGAAAAAATTATTGCCATTATAGAACCGCGCTCCAATACCATGCGCATGGGCGTGCACAAGGATGCGCTCAACCAAAGCTGCACAGATGCAGACGATGTGCTCTGGTACCAGCCCGCCAATGCCGACTGGGCTATGGATGAGATTGTCAACAACAGCCCGGTGCCAGCCAAATTGTTTCGCGACCTCGATGAGCTGATCCACTGCGCTACTGTGCTGAGCGAGGCCAACACCCATATAGTGATCATGAGCAATGGCGGATTTGGTGGCGTGCATCAAAAGCTTATTGAGCAATTGAGAAAGCATGCCCTGTAATTCAGCAACGCAGAATAAACCATAGAGATAAAACCCATGAAACAGCGCTCCATCACTCTGGCAATGACTGGCGCATCGGGCGCGCAATACGGTCTGCGTTTATTGCAATGCCTGCTAGCCGCAGATTGCAAGGTATACCTGCTGCTTTCAAGCGCTGCACAAGTGGTTATCCGCACCGAAACCGACCTGGATTTGCCTGAATCGCTCGAAGAACAACAAATTTTCTTAAGCGAAATTTTTTCTGCGGATGAAGATCAATTGCAGCTGCTGGCAAAAGACGATTGGTTTTCACCTGTAGCCTCTGGCTCAAGCTCACCGAGTTCAATGGTGATCTGCCCTGCCAGTGGCGGCACGCTTTCGGCCATCGCCTGCGGGGCGAGCAATAATTTAATCGAGCGCGCGGCAGACGTTGCCTTAAAGGAGCGGCGTCAACTTATTCTGGTTCCGCGCGAAGCGCCCTATTCCGCCATTCATCTGGAAAACATGTTAAAGCTGACACAATTGGGCGCGATGATTATCCCTGCCAGCCCAGGCTTTTATATGCAGCCGCAAACGATTAATGAGTTGATTGACTTTATTGTTGCGCGAATACTCGACCAGTTAAATATTGAGCAGGATTTAATGCCGCGCTGGGGTGAAAATTAAATGAATTTCCCATCCCAGGTGCGCATAGTGGAAGTAGGTCCGCGCGACGGCTTGCAAAACGAAAAAAATACTATTCCCACTGCGGCCAAAATTCTTTTGGTTGAGCAATTGGCTGATGCGGGTCTTCGCTATATTGAGGCGGGCAGTTTTGTCAATCCAAAATGGGTTCCGCAGATGGCAGATAGCGCCGAGGTTTTCACGGGTATTGCGCGCAACCAGGAAGTTACTTACGCCGCACTGACGCCCAACCTGCAAGGCTATACCAGGGCACTGGCAGCAGGTGCCAGTGAGGTGGCCATTTTCGCAGCAGCCTCAGAGGCCTTCAGCCAAAAGAATATCAATTGCAGTATCGACGAAAGTTTGCAGCGTTTTGAAATGCTGATGGCCACAGCCAGGGCCGATAATATACCTGTGCGCGGCTATATCTCCTGCGTCGCCGGCTGCCCCTATTCGGGCGAAGTCGATATCCATACTGTGGCCGCCATCGCCAATAAACTATTGGCGATGGGCTGCTATGAAATTTCGCTGGGCGATACTATAGGTGTGGGCACGGCAGGCCAGATAAAAAATTTAATTGCAGCCATCAGCCAGACAATTCCCATCGCCAAGCTGGCAGTGCATATGCACGACACCTATGGCCAGGCCCTCGCCAATATTTACGCTGCCCTGGAGATGGGCGTCAGTGTGATCGACAGTTCTGTGGCTGGATTGGGCGGTTGCCCCTATGCCGCTGGAGCCGCAGGCAATATGGCCACTGAAGATCTGGTGTATCTCTTGAATGGCCTGGGTATTAAGCACGGAGTGGATTTGCCTAAACTGATTGCCGCCGGCAATGCCATCTGTCAAACACTTGGCAGGCCAACTCAATCCAAAGTTGCCCAGGCATTAAACCGTCAAGGCGGCGGCACAACCTGTTAAGATACCCCTTTAGGCAATAAAGAAAATTGCTGGCGACAGCCTTTATTCACATTTATTCTACGGCTGCCTTTTTTAGAGTTTTTTAAAAACGCTATATCTAATTCGCACCATTTAAATGCTTTTTAAAGGAAAACAGCAAGAATGTCGCCAGCATATTTCCCATTTTTGTATTTTTCTTCCCCAAAATGTCAGTTTTATTTCCGTCCGACAGTCCCCCCGACTATAGGAATTTAACAGGGTCAACTCACAGTAAAAGCCCAACATTTTATCCCTCTTGCAAACCCTCAATTACCTTCTATGTTTGATGTTATGAATTTTTATTGAGCCTTGGACACCAGGAAAAATAAAAACTCGATTAATGACTATCAATATTTCAGGGGTGGGTAGAATGTTAAAAAAGCATGTTTATTTGCTAGGACTTAGCAGCACAATTGTGCTATTGACAGCCTGTGGTGGCGGTTCGAGTTCAAGCAAACCCAGCACTACAGTAAGCACCACATCAAGCAGCGTCACACCTATCGAATCCAATGCGACCCTGGTGCTCCCCACCAGCCTTGAAGTGGTCACAAATGAAAGCAATCCACCGACAGGCGCAGATTCTGCCAGCGATTACACCAGCGATGAACAGCGCTACCATGTCTGGAACGAATCATTAAAACCCATCGAATTAGTCAATAGCATTTTATGTTTTACCAGCCAGTTCAAAGCCAATGATTTTGTGAACGCCGGCCCCTACCTTGTGCTTGCCGATGAAAAATCCTGCTTCAAAGATGAAGAGTCCGGTGGTGAATCAGCACAATCGGCAGGCGCAGGCAATACACCGACTTATATGAAGGTGATTGTCAACGCAACCCGCGGCACAGGGGCAACTGATCCCATTGAAGTCAAAGTCTGGATGCCGGAAATGGGCGGCGGTGAAGATGAAACCCAGGCAATTAAATTCAAAGCCGTTATCAGCAAAGGCGCAAATGCAGCCAATCCCTTTGGCAGTTTCACCTTTAACTATGCCATGTTCGATTCATTTACCAGCAACAACTCCATGGGCGGTGGCGAAATCAAAACAGTTGATATCCCAAATAAAATTGGTTTTACACTCTATGAAATTGAATCGGGGGAAGAGCGCACCTCGTCCAAAAATGCCAGCGTAGTCATGAGTACAGATCGTTCCAGCGGCATAGCCCTGACTTCCAATAGCCAAACGGGTGGTGGTTATCCCGACCAGGGCAATGCTTTCGGCCTATCTTTCAATAGCAGCAATGTTTTACTGCAAACATCCGACACCTATGCCAACCTGCCTTTCAAGAGCGGCAATCCCAACAGCGGTGAACAGAGCTGTTTAAGTCGCACAGAATTCACTGACACAGTGAATCGCTACGATCTCTACAACAAGGATACAGGAGCACGGGTAACATTAAACTCCGGCGTCAGCTTTAAATACGATAGCGATGACGAAGACACCGCTGTCGACGGCTATGGGCATGTAGGTTACTGGGGCGTATGGACCGATAAACCTAACAGCTTGCAAAATGGTGCAAGCATTGAAGTCGAAACTCCAGGTACACAGCAAACCCAAACCTACACTGTTATCAAAGCTCCCGGTCGTCTGATTAAAAACACAGTTGAAAAGCTCACCCTCGATAAAACCAAAGGCATTGAGTTTTCCTATTGGAGCCCTGATGCACAACAACAAGGTTTTCAAAATTGGGTGGTGAAATATTTGACCGCAGCTGATGACTCTGTTGCAGAAGATGGATTCTATAAAGTCGGCGGCAGCCGCCAGGGCGAGCAAGGCCCCATGGTTGAAGAGCTTGAAGAAGCGGTATTAGTCACCTCTGTCAATAACCAACCGCTGCAAATGAATTCGCAACAACTGGGTGGCAATGTTAAATATAAATTTGGCGATAGCTTCCTGATGTTCTTCAAGCAAGAGTTCGTCAACGGCAGTGAAAGCACAGGCAATGGGCTTTTTGCCAATGGCTCTGCAACGCTTTACTGCATTGAACGCTGCCCTGTAGGCACCCTGGGCGCGACCGAACTGCAAAGCTGGGATTCACCCTATTCCAGCAGGGCCACCACTCTGAATGATAAAGTCGCCTTTACCATCAATAATTCCGGTGTAAATGCCCTGGCTCTGGTTCGCGCCTCAAACAGCCAGGTAGTGAAATACGCTGGCGTCACCGAGCAGAGCCTGATGGGCTCTCCCTATTCTTGGGGTTTACGCTCTGGCAGCCTGGTCACTGAAGACGTAATCGCACAATTGACAGAGGTCAATCAGATCAATAATCCAGATATAGTCAATGTCTTTTACGAATGGGAAACCGGGTTGAATAGTTTTAACCAGACCACCAGCATCAAGGATAGCAACGGTGTGATTAAAACCTTCGACAAGCCTATCCAAATTGCCTACACCCATACAGATACCAACGATCGCAGTGGCGATGCGGGCGATTATGACAACAAAACAGTCATGCTGAATTACGGTGGCAACGGCCAACTCTGGGGCATTCCCTCCAGGCAATCCGACGAAGGTCGCTACCAGCCGCTATTCAATATTGCCGATGGCACTCTGATCGGAGATAGCTACAAAATCAAAGCGCGCGATATCGAAGGCGTCATGCAAAATGCGCCTGGACACTGCGACAGCCTGATCTTGACCGAACCCGCCGCTCCGGTGCCCACTGCTATTACTGGTAATGCTGATATTGGCGATATGCCTATAGTCACCAGTGCACCGGCCGTAATCGGAGGCGTCATCCAAACCGCGCAATAAGCCACTATTGGCTGAAACTAAAAATGCAGGGGCTGATAACCTCTGCATTTTTTTATGTTTAAAATGCCAGAGTTAAAATAATGGCACCTCACATCAGGTCTCACGACTCTGCGAAAGCTATGCTATTATCGACTGCCTTATAAAAGATTCTCGCTATTCCACAGCCAGAGCATTGAACCATTCATCGTACGGCATTGCGCAGCTGGCACCCACTTCATCATCAATTTGACGCCTAAGATTATTATGACCGACCCTACAGCCAATGAAACTCTCAGCGCGCAACTCAACCTGGAAACCGCACAGATTCACTGGCATGAACTACAGCGTTTTTTTGCCAGTGGCAATGCCATCGCCGTAGATAAAAGCCTGGATTTAACCTATGTCGCGGCACAAATCGCGGCAGACAATGCCGTTCTGGTCAAGCAGTGGATGGCTGATGCATTGGTGGACGTTGTCAAGGATGAACAGGCCAGACAATGGTACCAGGACAATAGTTTACTCTGGGCTGTTGTGATTAAGCCCTGGGTGCTAGTGCAGCACAAGTCCACCCCCAGCGCTGAGTGATCGCTATGAGCAAACGGGTATTGATTATTGATGATGAGCCGGATATACGCGAGCTGCTTGATATCACCCTGGGACGCATGCAGCTGACAACAGACTGCGCAGAAAATATTGCCCGCGCAAAACAATTTTTACAACAGCAACACTACGACCTGTGCCTGACGGATATGCATCTTCCCGATGGCAAAGGCCTGGAGCTGGTGGAATATATCCAACAGAATTTTCCGCGGCTACCTGTGGCGGTGATCACTGCCCACGGCAGCATTGATACGGCCATTGAATCCATGAAGGCCGGGGCCTTTGATTTTATCTCCAAACCAGTGGATCTCGGGGTGCTGCGCAAACTGGTCAACACAGCTATTCAATCCAGCCTGCTGCCCGGCAATCAAAAACCGCTCGCTGAAAGTTTGATTATCGGCCAGTCCCCTGCGATCCAGGAATTGACCCGCAGCATTCAAAAATTAGCGCGATCACAGGCCCCAGTTTATATCAGTGGCGAATCTGGCTCAGGTAAGGAATTGGTAGCGCGATCCATACATCAATTGGGGCCGCGCGCAACCAAGCCCTTTATTGCGGTCAACTGCGGTGCGATTCCGCGCGAGTTGATGGAGAGCGAGTTTTTCGGCCATAAAAAAGGCAGCTTCACTGGAGCCCATCAAGACAAAGCGGGATTATTTCAGGCGGCTGAAGGCGGCACACTATTCTTTGACGAGGTCGCCGACCTGCCCCTGGATATGCAGGTAAAGTTATTGCGCGTTATCCAGGAAAAATCCTTGCGCCCAGTGGGGTCTGCCGAAGAACAACTGACGGATGTCCGTATCCTTTGTGCAACCCACAAATCACTGGAAGCAGAAGTTAAAGAGGGAAGCTTTCGCCAGGATTTATTTTATCGCCTGAACGTTATCCAGCTCAATGTGCCGCCGCTGCGTGAGCGCCAGCAGGACATACCTCTGCTGGCTAGTTTTCTACTGGAAAAAATTGCCAGGGGAACCCAACTTCCCGCTCCGAAACTTTCTCCAGCAGCCCTGGCCGCACTCAATAGCTATCACTTTCCCGGCAATGTCAGGGAGCTGGAAAATATTCTTGAGCGGGCGGTAACGCTGTGCGAAGACAATATTATTGACCGCGGAGACTTAAAACTATCCAGCGATAAAAATGCTTTCGATCTGTTTATCAAACCGGAAAAACCAGCGTTCCACAAGCATCCAGACTCAGGCGAGAATAAAAGCACTCACCGCATCGACTATTCTGCACGCTGTGCTGAGTATCCATCACTGGACGACTACCTGCTGGATGTTGAAAAGGAAATTTTGTGTCGCGCGCTTGAACAAGTGCGCTGGAATAAAACACTGGCAGCCAAGCAACTCGGCATTACTTTTCGCTCCCTGCGCTACCGCTTGCAAAAGCTGGGACTGGATGACGAGTAGAGCCATCATAAAAAAAGCCCCTCGCGGGGCTTTTTTAAATTCACCAGCATTCTTCGGGGCTTTTCTGCCCCGCCTGGTTGATAAATAAGGTTTGACAACCTTTGTCCTTATCCTGCGGGCCATTCTTTTTGGCAGTAGCGGTCATTTTATAATTGCTGGTGGGCGGCAAATTACCGTCGGGCCCGATAGTAACAGCATAATATTTACTCGCTGTATCCAACCCGACGACGTCTGACAGCTTGTTATAAATATCGCAACTCGCATGATTATACCTGCCATAGGCTGTGTAACAGCGCTGCAATGACTGCACGGCTTCCAGCATAAAGGTTTTTGCCTCCACCCGATTGGTCTTCTTGACGCTATTGAAATAGGAAGGTATGGCTATAGCCGTAAGCGTGCCGATAATGGCAACCGTCACCAACAGTTCAATCAAGGTAAAACCTGCTACAGCGCGATAATTTTTCATAAAAACCTCCAAGACTTAGCGTAATTGCCGCCAGGATTGACGACCGAGAAGGCCGGGCTCGCGCCGCGCATTTATTTCAAGAATATTGCCACTTGCATCTGAGGCTAACACGCTATCATTTCCATCTTTGCGCCGCCCTATGGCCACAGAGCCCAGAATCAAACCTTTGTTATACACATTTTTCTCCAGTACAGTGGAATTCTTCAATTTGATGGTACCCGTTGCCTCAAGCTCCATAACCCAGCTATCTCCACCCTCCAGGCAGGGATCGGCGTTGGGAATCAAGGTTGGGAAAAGCAATTTATCATCAACCAGGATCGGCATTGTCGTTGTGCGCTCCCCTTTGCTCGGAAAGTTAAAATACCAGCCATTGTGGGCTGGAGAGCCCTTCCAGCTAGGCTTCACGCTCTTGTCTTCCGTGCGACTGGTGGTGGGAGTGGCTTCTACCAGTTTCTTTTCCTTTAATGTGCTTCTGTCTACCGAATTTTCCAATGTGCCATTGACACCGAGATCAGCAATAGCATACATGCTGTGAACCGGTGTGGCGCTGGCGGCATTATCGCCTGTGTCATAATATTTCCCCGTACCAAAATAGACCATCAGCTTGTCGATGGCGGAGTTATAACCCAGTGTCGGCGGAGAAAAAATCGGCTGCTTATTGCCATCTTTATCGGTTGCCTTGAATAACAGATAATCACTTTTCCAATTGGCTGGCAGTGGGGTTTCAGCGGGAGCCAGCGCGGCTCCTGTGGCACCAGTGAGGTTGAAATGCCAGAGATAGCCAGACAGATCGCCAGCATAGGCCGCCACCGCCTGACCCAGGGCATTTGGCAAGATCTCCGGTGAGGACAGGCCAGTTCCAGCGACTTTGGATGTGTCGGTAGTCACAACCTTACTGTAATTGATATCAAAGGGTTTTTCGATATCAATAACGAACAGTGATGACTTGAGGCCCTCACCCGTACCGGCGAGATCTCCATTGCCAAACACCACCGCAAAGCGGCCGCCGATTAGAGGAGTAATCACCGGCATGCCCATAACATAGCCCAGCTCCGGATAGTAAAATTTATTCACTGGGCAGGCCGCTGCTGAAGTATCTACCTTACAGGTAGTTTCAGAGAACTCAAACAGAATTTCTGGCTTTTCGTCTGTGACATCCAGGGCATAAACGCCGCGGCCACCCGCTCCCAGGGTACCTACAATAATGGTGCGCCACACTTTCTTGCCATCCTTCTCAATATAGACATCGCCAGTCGCAATAGGCCCATCGACAATGTACCTGTGTGGATTAGAGGTCTTGCCATAATCCGCACGCGTGAGATTGGCCAGTTTGGAATAGGCACCTTGCGGAATATAGGCAAACTTTTCATTCAGCGTAGGCGGTGTAAGTTTACCACTGGTAGGATCCTTTTTGACCTCAGCATCAAAGGCGTGCACCATACCATCATTGGCACCAACCACAATAAGCTCCCTCTTGCTTTCCTTTTTCTTTTGCACATAGGCGGGATAGTCCAATCCTGCCTGGCCGGGCAAGCGGCTGTGACCATAATCCTCTGCCCCCACATACACAGGAGTGGAGTTGACCAAATCGCCGAGGACAATCCGCAGACCACCGTCAGTGCGTGAGCGGAACAGATTGGTGGTCGATGCCGGATTGCCGATCTCATCGCCATCATATCCCTGCACCCAGAGGGCACGCTTCTCTGCCAGGGTGGTATCCATATTGTCGGATGCCAGCCTTAAAGAAGCCTTCTGCGCAAGTGTCAGATTTTTCCAATCAAAGACTACCGAAGCTCTCGGATAATTCGCCCCGGCAACCGCTGAGGTATTCATATCATTGGTGTATATCTTACGGGTCGCAATAGAGGGTATCTTATTATTTTCTCTGGTAGTAGCCTTGATGATCGGCTCGCCACCTGGGTAGCGATCCAGCAGGCCATCCTCATTAAACTGGAATGCGCGCAGCTCGCCAGTCCAGCCCGTGGTGTAGAAACGGGTCTGGAAGAGAAATGCATCCTGAGACAGGCGCGGATTGTTGGTAGCCACACCCCCTGCAGATTTTATGTCGTTGACAATATTTTTAAAGGCGCGCTCAAGCTGCAATGCCAGAGCATTGGGATCGGTTGCGTAAAAGAAGCTATCGCTGGTATCGCGAGTTTTGATGGCATCATCCAGGTTAGCACTGTTTTGCGCTTCAAAATCCCTGCTGTAACCACCCCACTTAGCCGCGTAATAAAGTGGTGAGGGCAAGAAGTTCGCACTGGAACTACCCACATCAAAAATTCTTTTACGCCCCCCATCTATGCTTTGATCACACGGAGAGTACTTTGATCCTACATTAGTGGCAGTACAGGTACAGCGATTGGGAGCAGACAATGTACAATAACCAGCGCTGGGACTACCGAGCGGATAGGTAAAGTTATTGACCCCCGAGCGAACATGGAAACCATCTTCTTTGGTTCCCGTAATAATATAGCCAAACCCCATGACCTTATCAGACGATTGCGCCAATACCTTTGTAATAATACCTACCTGGGTAGCACTCACGAAATAGTGAATAACTCCCCACATATCCTGGTCGTAATCTGCGCCCTGCTCACTATCTTCCCAACTGACATATAAGGTTCCCTCGGTACCTTTACCCGTTATGGGAGCAAACTCTAACGGGGCAGGAGTATTCAACTTTTCCGACACAATTTTGAAATCGACAATCGCACAATTGGTGGGCGTGTCGGTATCACTGTGATTGCGGCAGGCAGGCTGGATAATAATTTTCTTGCCCGTGGTTGAGCCAGGTACAGGGACTTCAACCTTGGGTATCGAGGGCGCAAGGCCGACGCCATAGGTACGCACCACACTGGCTATATTGCCATATCTGTTCTTGTCGACGCCCTTGGTGACTCCCTTGGGCTTAAGGCCTGTATCGCGGGCAAATTTGGCCAGGCCCGCCATGCCATAGCCGCCATTGAGGCGCGGCGAATCAGGGCAGGTGCCGCTGACCTTGGAAAGGTTGGGAACATTCTTGGCAGTACAGAGCTGGTTCACATCGGAACCCGAACCACCGAGGAGTTTTCCTACAAAACGCTGGGTTGAGTTAACCCCTTCCTTACTGCCAATCAAATCCGTCAGTGCATCCATTGCCGTGGTATTGGCTAAACCTATATCACTGATACTGGGATAATCTGCATCAGTGCCCGTATCATAAGAATTCACTGAGGCATTGAATTGCAGAATATTCAAAGGCGCACAATAATTGTCATTGGTCACAGGACCTGCACCCAATGCCGGCCAGGCCGCATGAGTTAATCCCGTTATATATTTGTCATCTTCATTCGTAGCCCAGGTATAACCACTGGTGGGGCCAAAGCCTCCCAGATAGCGCAGGGATTCATAATAGATTTCCGACTGGGGATTGCCCCAGTTGGAGCAGTTGCCATTAGCAAATGAAGTCAAGCCATAGCCACAGGAATCCTTGAGACGGTAGGCACCTGGATCTGAGTCAACACCCTCATTGGCATAACCAAAAAGGCGCACCCGGTTTAAGGTATTGATTATTCCACCCTTTGCCGGCGACGCTATAAATGTACCATCGGTGGTGGTGTTGATTTCGTCCAGCATATCGCCCGCATTCTTGCGCAGCACTCCACCTGATTTATTGCGACCATGACTGCCGGTGATCAAGGCAAAGCTGAGCTCTTTGGTTTCACCGTATTTCTGCAACAATCCTGTAGGCTTGTTGCGAAACGTTGCCGAAGGATATTGCACACAATTCTCTTCCGTCAGAGCGGCGCTCTTGCAGACTTCGACACGCACAACATATTCGCCCTGGTAGGAGAGGTTGTTAACGCTGAGCCGTCTGCTGGCATCATCCTGCCTGGGGGCTTCTGAAAAAGCTTGAATACCTGTGGCAAGTTTATCATTACCATTTCTCCCCCATTTTTTGTCATCGTCACCGGGAGCACCCCAGCGGCACTGCCATCTCTCATTGCTCGCCCAGAGGCTATAATTGCCTCTGGCCACGCGGATCAAAGGATCACTGGTTGAGTTTTGAGAATATTTACCCGAAGCTTCAGCAGTAACATTACAGAAGGTAATACCTACATCACGCCCCACACTTTCAATATCAGTAGAATCTGAAGTCTGTATAGCGACAGTAAAGGCAGGGACCAGGCGAGGTAAATCGTTCTTGCGGTAATATTTGGCATAGGCGTGTGCATCTGTAGGAAGATAGGCGCGCTCCAATACCGTTTCTGTAGCCGTATCGAGACCAGCGGCACGCAAACCGCCGTATAAAATCTTGCGCACTACATCTATGCGGGTCATGGTAACCCAATTCAGGAAATTACCGCTCCATTCATTGGTCACACTTCCATAGTTGCAATAACCCAGATTGGCAGGCGAGGGATCTACCACCCGCGTGGGTACAAAGCGCGCTTTTGATGTGCTGTATCTGTAGCATTTCCTGGAGTCAAAATAGCCGTAATACTGATAGTTATGGACATAGGTTGTATCGGGTGAACCATCGCCCGTGTTCTTCAAGTAGTTAGGGTTGGGCTGGCCATCTATCGTGGCCCGGGTATCAGTGAGATCACCATAATCATCGTATACCTTGAAATACAACTGATGGTCGGTGGACATATTCAACATCATGATGGGCGTGACCGCCTGGGTCTGGTACAGCGGAATCTGCGCGGGAATAGCATAGGCACCATTGACACAAGCGAGCAGTGGCAGCAAGAGTGCAGCGCGCAAACCGTAGCAAAAATTTCGCAGTAGTCCGCTAAAAAAGTTGACAGTGTATTGTTTTAACATAGTTCAATTCCCCTTCACTGATCAACGGTAATAAGTAGACTGGAGTATGACTTGGGTGCTATCGGAAAGCCCTACCGCACTCACAGTCACCCGGTATGAATCGACCGGTATCTGATTCCTGGCCCCCTGAACACCCAACGCCAGGCCATGCAGGGCCGCATAGGAGACCCGGTCATTCTGCATTCTTTCCACCAACCCCAAAGGCTGCGCGGCTATTTTCAACGATTGCTTTTCATCGGCTTCCTTCTTCAAATAGAGGTCTATATTCATTACTCTAGAGGTGGCCACGCGATTAGCTTCATTGTTCATTATGGAGAGCGCTGGTGTAACATTTAAATCGGAAACATGATTGCAGGCGAGCTTATTGTCATCCGGCAGCGTTGCCAGCGATGGATTGAGATCAGCCTCACAGGCTCGCAGGGCGGACTCCGCCGTCTGGAAAGCAAGATTGCTATCGCGCATATTGGCCGCCATACTCTCCTGCAAGCCAGAGCCACGTATGGCAGCAACGCCGATAATGGTGAGCAACAGCACCATCACCAAACCGACGATTAATACCATGCCCTGTTGTTTTGCCGGTGCAGCAAAAACAGGTTGTGCATAATTGCATTTCATAATTTCACCCTTAATTAAATGTCATTCTGCTGCGAGCAGTGACTATGGTGGTAAATACCTGCCTCATGCGTCTGTCAGTAGGCGTCACATCAGCTCCGGCAAAGTTATAGGTTTGCGGCGAAGCCATGGCATTCTCATCCAGGCTGGCAACCAGAAGCTCTATGCGAATCGTCTGAATCAGATTCCAATTGGCAGGGGTTGCATTTACCTGCGCAGCAGTCAAAAAGTTGGGGCTGCCCGGAAGTGAATAGGTTACTCTCATGTTTTCCACGCCTTGCAACAGCTCCACCACTGCCGAGTCGTTAACCCTTTGATACAGGCCATTCACACCCTGGGCATTCTTTGCCAGGAAATAGACGGTAGTATTCACTGGCAATATTTCTGCACCACTGATGAAGTTGGCCAGGGGAAGCCTGGGATCCCCCCCCCAACTGGCAGCGTGTTTAACCGTGAGTACATTGTCATCAATCTCCAGGGTACTCACCTGGAATATATAACTTTTATAACCGTCGGCGACTACGGCCACAGAGTTTTCGCAAATGGCGCCAACACAATTAGAGCTGTCTTTGGCCTTTATCGGACTAAAGGCAACCAAACTCGCGGCAGTATTTTCCTGGGTAACCAATACCCCCTGTTGACCAGCAGCGCGAACCACCACCACGCTGGTGTTTTGCAAAGGTGTCACCTGGGCACCTAGAGAATTTGCAGGTGCTTGGTCAGGCGAATCAAAGCCGGTAAGACCAATAGTAAAATCTCCATGCAGTCCCTGGTTGACGGGGCCATTAACGATAAGTCCACCAAAGGCGGCGCTGCGAGAGGGGCCGTAATAGCCGGCCATGCGAAGATCCCTTGCCAGAAAGTCTATCGCAAGGCGACCGGATTCCTGGATGCGGGACATAGCCTGTTGCGTGGCAAAGACGGTTTTGCTCGAGACAAAGATTTTCATGACTCCGGTCAGCAACAGCAAACCCAGCAGTATCGCAATCATCAGCTCAACCAAGGATAAACCCCGTTGTTTACGCATAATATCCATCCTCACAGCATGGTCTTATAAATAAATTCCGCCTTCTTAGGCGAAGCATCTGCCTTCGAAGCCGGCACATCACTCCAGAGAATGGTAATGGTGCAAATTCGGGTGGCAGTAACGCAGTTAATCACGCCCTTGCCATCGGGAAGGCTGCTGGCCAAACCTGCTTGCCACTGAGCGATATCTCGCTTGGCTATCGCATTATCCGCAGCCGATTTGCCATCCTGGCCAAGGTTATACTCGGTCATTAGCGTGGCATTACCCAATACATTGGCGCGCATGCGTTCCAATATATCGTAGGCATAGATATTGGCCTGGGATTCTATGTAAGAGCCATGATTGAACTGCAGGGCGCGCGTCTGCAAGGTAGCCAGCGCAATCAGCGCAGTGGTCAACACCAATAAGGTAACCAACACCTCAATCAAGCCAACACCTTTCTGATATTGTGGTCGGGACATGTGCATAGCAGCCTCCTATTTCCAGCAATCGCTATTCGTTAAGCGCGCTATACCAACCACACTGATGTCGATCTGTCGGCCGGAATTTGCCTCACAGTTGTTGTCTGTGGCGGAGTTGGACATTTTTGTTTGGATACGTATACCGTTTACGGGGTTTGTCCTGGCGGCGAGCTTGCCCTGGCTGGTATAGCGAATAAAAGAAATGGTTGCATCACCTTGTATCTGTTTGACATTGATAAGAGCTTTATCATCGGGCTTCCCCCAGACCCGCAAGACCAGGGGCTCCTCATGCTGGTTATCGGTGAGTACGGGCGTTGCAGCTGTCTCGGCGGTTGCATAATCAACCACAGCGATAAAACCTTTATTCCAATCGCCAGTATTGGGGGAACAGCTATTGCCATCCACGCTCGCGCACAGAGTGATGTATCGCCCCGCATTGCCGCCCTGCGCGGATATAGCCTGTCTCACCGCCTCAGCGCGGGCGAAGGCCAGCCCGCTCAGCAAATCCTCTGTCAGCCCCTGGGATTTATTGGTCAATAGCTGCGCCCGGAACTGTGGCAGGGCTACGCCGAGGAGGATTCCCATCACTATCATGACCACCAATAGCTCAACGAGCGTAAATCCACGCTGATTTTTGAACATTGCAAACATCCTAAACATATTATTACCAGGTATAGGTCTGCTATAAGCTAGACGGACGGTATTGCAGGGATTATATTCACCAACACTAACACACCTTCGCCAATCAGGGAGTAACGGCAGGATGTGTGGTCAAAGGGGGAGAGTGAACGGCGGGCGGGCCGTCTGATGGGGTCGCCAAAAAATCTCCGGCCCTATTATCCCACTACTGGCTATGCCAGCCCAACGACAGATTCCAAGGAGGGTATTATGCATCTACAAGGCTTCACTCTACTCGAACTCCTGATTGTCCTGATCATTATGATCCTGCTGCTCGCTTTAGGTATACCGGGCCTATCAACACATATTGAAAACACCCAGGTAAGCACCGCAAGCTCAAGCTTAACTGAGGCAATTGCCCTGACGCGCAGCCAGGCGGTGATCAGCAATACCAGAACCACCCTGAAAAACCTCGGCAGCTGGAATCGCGGCTGGGAAATTTTTATTGATTTCGATAATAACGGAATGCGCGGGGAGCACGAAAAACTAATCGCCACTCACCCACAACTCAACAACGTCCGCATCACACCCAACCAGCCTGTGAGGCATTATCTATCTTTTATAGGGTCAGGTGAAAGTCGCTTTGCGGGACGGACTGGTGAAGGGGCCTTCCAGGCGGGTACCCTGTATATCTGCCCGACTGGCAGAGGTCGAGGCTATGCATTAATCCTGGCTCGCGGCGGCAGGTTGAGAATACAAGAGATCAACGCAGATCAATGCGCGGCAGGCCCCACCTAAGCCTGCTCGCCCGCACCGCAAATACTCAACCTCACACTCTCGAGCGCAGGGCTTTGGGAAGGGAAAAACTCATGGTCTCCGGCGTTCCCGCCAGTTCTTGGGGAGCTTCTGCGCCGGAGGATATCAATTTTTCAATGACTTGCTTCACCAGAACTTCAGGCGCGGATGCACCCGCGGTAATACCTATGCACTGCTTTTCAAGCAGCCAGTCAGGCTTGATATCCTCGGGGCCATCGATCAGATAAGCCGGTGTGCCGCAGCGCTCTGCCAATTCGCGCAGGCGATTGGAGTTTGACGAGTTGGGTGAGCCCACCACCAGCACCAGGTCGCACTCCAGGGCCAACTGCCGCACAGCGTCCTGGCGATTAGTGGTGGCATAGCAAATATCGTCTTTGCGCGGGCCGTGGATATTGGGATATTTTTTGCGCAGGGCATCAATCACCTTGGCCGTATCGTCCATCGATAAAGTCGTTTGCGTGACATAGGACAAGGCATCGGGATTGTTGACAATCAGGGCTTCAACGTCGGCTTCATCTTCCACCAGATAAATCTTTCCGCCCTTGCTGGCATCATACTGACCCATGGTGCCTTCGACTTCAGGATGCCCGGCATGACCTATCAAGATGCACTCACTGCCGTCGCGGCTGTAACGTGCCACTTCAATATGAACCTTGGTCACCAGCGGGCAGGTTGCATCAAAAATCTGCAGGCCGCGATCCTGCGCCTGGGTGCGAACCGCCTGGGATACACCGTGAGCACTGAAAATCAAAATAACATCATCGGGCACCTGATCGATTTCTTCGACAAAAATAGCACCGCGCTCGCGCAGCGAATCCACCACAAATTTATTGTGGACCACTTCATGGCGCACATAGATAGGAGCACCAAAAACATCGAGGGCGCGATTGACTATATCAATCGCACGATCGACACCAGCGCAAAAGCCGCGGGGGTTGGCGAGTTTAATTTGCGTCATAGCGATGCACTCTGTAAATATTGATCAAGATTAATGGGCCTGAAGATTAATGAACCTGGGCCGGTTCGATTTTCAAAATGGCCACTTCAAACAAGATATCATGACCTGCAAGAGGATGATTAAAATCAATCGTGACCACATCATCGTTAAACCTTTTCACCACACCGGGCAACTCAGTTTTCTGCGCGTCGGCAAATGAAAGCATCAAACCCTCAGTCAGTTCTATATCAGAACCGAACTGATTGCGGGCAATCTCCTGGATATTATTGGGATTGCGCTGTCCAAAACCATCTTCCGGTTTAATCACCAGGGTTTTACGATCGCCTTCCTGCAAGCCCATAATGGCTTTTTCAAAGCCCTGTAACAAATTGCCATCGCCAACAGTAAAGGTAGCGGGTTCACGCTCAAAATTGGAATCTATAACTTCGCCATCAGCTAAACGCAATGCAAAATGCAATGTGACGCGGGTACCTGGGCCAAGGGCTAAATTACGCATGGGATTTCTTCTCTCTTGTCAAAAACATTTCCGCTATCAAGATGAATGCACCTAAGGTAATCGCGGAATCTGCCAAATTAAATGCAGGCCAAACATAATCGCGGTAGTGAACCACAATAAAATCGATTACATAACCATAGGCTATACGATCATAAAGATTACCCAGTGCGCCCCCCAGAATAAATACCAGGGCAAAAGTCTCGCGCGTGCTGCGCGCAGCCACTTTGGCAATCCACACTATCAACAGCAGGCTGACCACTGTGGCAAGCGCGGTGAAAAACCAACGCTGCCAGCCACCGGCATCACTTAAAAAACTGAAGGCAGCACCGGGATTGTGCAATAAAGTGAAATTAAAAAACGCTGTAATTTCAAGCGATGCACCATAGGCAATATGACTGGAAGCCCAGAGCTTACTCGCTTGATCCAACAACACCACAACCAGCGCAAGCAGGTACCACAAACAGACCTGGCGGGAAATAGGTAAAGACATGCAATATTTCCGTTTCTAGTATGCATAGCAGGAGCGAACCCTGCTGTGCTCTTTATCAGGTGTACAGGTTATCAGGCATACAGGCGCTGCTCGCCCTTGCCATCCACATTTTCAACACAGCGCAAGCAAATTTCCGGGTGCGCGGCATTGGCACCCACGTCGGCGCGGTGGTGCCAGCAGCGCACGCACTTTATCTGCTCTGATTTTTTCACTGAGACCTGCAGGCCATTCACATCTGTAGCAACGGCATCCTGCGCAGCAGCAAGCACTTTGATTTCGGCAGTTGAAGTGATCAATACAAAACGCAATTCATTGCCCAGCTTCTGCAATTCGCGCTGCAATTTCTCATCGCAATACAGTACAACCTCAGCCCCCAGAGACGCGCCGATTTCACCGCTGCCACGCTTTGCCTCAAGGACTTTATTGACAGCATCTTTCACCTGGGCAATCAATTCCCAGTAGCTGTTGCCAAAACTATCCACCGAAGTTTCCGGCAGTGAGTACCACTCGGCAACAAACACAGATTGGCTGCGGTCGCCGGCGATTTCCGGCCACATTTCAGCGGCAGTAAAACTCAGGATAGGCGCAATCCAGCGCACCATGGCTTCAATGATATGCTGCAGCGCTGTCTGCGCAGAGCGGCGCGCGAGACTGTCTGCCGGGGTGGTGTACTGACGGTCTTTGATAATATCCAGGTAAAAACCACCCAGCTCCACCACACAAAAATTATGCAACTTCTGGTAGATAAGGTGTAACTGATAATTGTCATAGGCGTTGATAATCTCACGCTGCAACTCCGCGGTTCGACCGACAATCCAGCGATCCAACTGCAGCATATCGGCCACCGCTACAGCGTCTGTAGCCGGGTCAAAACCGGAAAGGTTGGATAAGATAAAACGCGCGGTATTGCGGATGCGGCGATAGGAGTCAGCCGTGCGCTTCAGGATTTCGTCGGAGACGCTCATCTCGGTACTGAAATCTGTGGCGGCAACCCAAAGGCGCAACACATCAGCCCCCAGATCATTGACCACTTTTTGCGGAGGCACCACATTGCCTACCGACTTGGACATTTTGCGGCCCTGTGCATCCACCACAAAACCGTGGGTCAATACGGTTTTGTAGGGCGGAACCCCATTCATCGCCATGGATGTTTTCAGCGAGGACTGGAACCAGCCGCGATGCTGGTCTGAACCCTCCAGATACAAATCCGCAGGAAAGCGCACACCGGCGCGCTGCTCCAGTACGGCGTAGTGGGTTACACCAGAATCAAACCAGACATCCAGAGTATCGCTAACCTTGCTGTAATTTTCCGCATCGGCACCCAGCAGTTCTGCAGCATCCAAATCGAACCAGGCATCCATCCCGCCCTGCTCTACCTTTTTCGCCACCTGCTCAATCAGGCTGCTGGTATTCGGGTGCAGCTCTTGGGTTTGCTTGTGAACAAACAGCGCTATAGGCACACCCCAGGTGCGCTGCCGCGAGATACACCAATCCGGCGAGGTTGCCAGCATGGCATCTATGCGCGCCCGGCCCCAATCCGGCACCCACTGCACAGCATCAACGGCCTTGGCCACCTGATCGCGCAAATTATTTTTGCTCATGCTGACAAACCACTGCGGAGTCGCACGGAAAATCAACGGAGTCTTGGTTCTCCAGCAGTGTGGGAAGCTGTGGGTGATCTTGCCCTGCGCCAGGAGCGCATTTTTTTCCAGCAGCAGTGCTATGACTTTTTCATCGACTTTATAAACGTGATCGCCGGCAAATATCTCGACACTCGCGCGATAGTAACCATTGTCATCAATATAATTGAGCGTGCCTATTCCATATTTGCTGCCCACGCTAAAGTCATCGGCACCGTGATCCGGCGCTGTGTGGACAAAGCCGGTACCGGCATCGGTAGTGACGTGATCGCCAAGCAGCACCGGCACCTGGCGATGGTAGAAAGGATGCTGCAATTGCAGGTTTTCCAAAGCTGCGCCCTTGATGCGTCCAACAATATGCGTGCCTTCCAGTTTTGCGCGCGCGAGCACAGCCGCCGCCAGACTCTCTGCCAGCAACAGACGCTCATATCCCACTTGCAGCAGCACATAATCGATTTCCGCATTGGCACTCACTGCCTGGTTGGCAGGCAATGTCCAGGGGGTGGTGGTCCAGATCACCAGAGAAATTTTGCCGGTGCCCTGCAAGCCCTCTATAGCTTGTGCAATAGCAGCCTGATCGACAAAGGCAAATTTCACATCAATCGAAAAGGAGGTTTTATCCTGATATTCCACTTCCGCTTCCGCCAGAGCAGAGCCTCCAACAACACTCCAGTACACAGGCTTGAAGCCTCGGTGCAAGTGTCCGTTGTCCACTATCTTGCCGAGCGAGCGGATGATATCTGCCTCGAACTTATAGTCCATGGTGAGGTAGGGTTTATCCCAATCGCCGAAAACACCCAGGCGAATAAAATCAGCTTTCTGCCCTTCCACTTGCTTAGCCGCGTACTCGCGACACTTCTGGCGAAACGTTTTTACATCGACCTTATCGCCGGCCTTGCCGAGTTTTTTCTCGACATTGTGCTCGATCGGCAGACCGTGACAGTCCCAACCGGGAATATAAGGCGCATCAAAACCGCTGAGGGTTTTGCTCTTGATGATAATATCTTTCAGAATTTTGTTTACCGCGTGACCTATATGGATATCGCCATTGGCATAGGGTGGACCATCGTGCAGGATAAATTGCTCGCGACCTGCGCGCGCACTGCGGATTTGCTGATACAGATTATCGCTCTGCCACTGCTTGAGCATGACCGGTTCGCGCTGGGCGAGGTTGGCCTTCATGGCAAATTCAGTCACAGGAAGATTAAGTGTTGCTTTGTAGTCGGTCATGGTCAGAGTCAGTTATCAACAAAAGTTTAAAGAAAAAGTCAGGATAATTACTTTTCGTTGCGTTCAAATAACGCAATAATTTTTGGCATAATCACCAGCACCATCAGCGCCAGCAGAGTGCAGAGTATCGCCGAGGCCTCGCGTCCCAGGCCTGCCGCCACACCAATGGCAGCGGTCAGCCAAATACCGGCGGCGGTGGTCAACCCCTTGAGGTTTTTTTCATCCTCGCCTTTCAATATGGCGCCCGCACCGAGGAAGCCAATACCGGCGATTATGCCCTGCATAACCCGGCTCAGTTCGGCATCGCTAATACCCGCCTGCTGCGGAATAAGCACAAACAGGGCGGCCCCTATAGAGACCAGCATATGGGTTTTCACACCCGCCGCCTTGCCGCGCTGCTCGCGCTCAAATCCCAGAATACCGCCCAGCAGAGCCGCGATAAATAATCGGGTCATCATGCGGGTCAACTCAGTCACGTCATTCAGATCTGAAAATTCCGCAACCAGCGTAGAGGAAATCTGTTGCCACACACCGCTCATAAATTCTTCCCCTCGCCTCCCCCCCTTAATAAGGAGGGCAGACACATATCAGTTGATGGCTGGCCTCGCAAAAAACTGTCTGGCCTGCTCAATATCTGTTTGCAATTGCGATTTCAATTCATCCAATGAGTTAAATTTTTTCTCATCGCGCAATTTATGCTGGAACACGACATCCACCACAGCGCCGTAGATAGTGCGTGAGAAATCAAACAAGTGAACCTCCAACAGCGGCTTCTTATCACCATTCACCGTGGGGCGCACACCTATATTGGCCACACCCTGCACACTGGCCCCCTCGGCAAAATAAGTGGTCACGGCAAAGACACCGTGCAGCGGCGAGCGATAGCGGCGCAGTTCGACATTGGCCGTGGGCACCCCCAACTGCCGTCCCAGCTGCTTGCCGTAAACCACCCGCCCGTGAATGCTGTAGGGCTTGCCAAGCAATACCGCCGCCTGGCTGAAATCGGCCAATTCTAGCAGCTGGCGAATCCGCGTACTGCTAACTCGCTCACCGTCAATTTCCAGGGTGTGGGTATCGGAAACACTGAACCCCAGGAGCTTGCCCTGGGTTTGCAGCAGCGCAAAATTGCCGCGCCTGTCGCAGCCAAAGCGAAAATCATCTCCCACCACCAGATGCCTGATACCCAGGCCCTGCACCAGCACGCGCTCGATAAATTGCTCTGCCGATAAAGCGCGCAGCTCTTGATTAAAATGCAGGCAGAGCACACGGTCTACCCCCGCTGCCCAGAGCGCCTGCAGCTTTTCACGCAGGCGCATCAGGCGCGCAGGCGCTTTTTCCGCAGCAAAGAATTCATGGGGCTGGGGTTCAAATACTATGGCAACCGCAGGCAATCCCTGGGCGCGAGCGGCGTCTATCAACTGCCGCAGGATCAACTGATGGCCGAGATGGACACCATCAAAGGAGCCTATGGTCGCTACACAGCCGCGATGTGCGGGGCGAAGATTATGTAAACCGCGAATAAATTCTCGTTGCACTACTGGCTGCACGGGTTCTGCTACCTGTCTATCTGGCACTAAAGGGCGAGAAGTATACAGGAGCCGGGGCCTCTGCTGTTAGGGGGCGCGAAAATCTTTAGTCTTGAAACCGGCGATGGCCAACCCCAGGATATAAGCCAGACCACCCGCCAGGCACAAAATGGCCAAATGGATAATCCTGGAAACCACCCCCCATTCCTCCCAATCATTGAAATAATGCAGCCCCACCAGCAATACCAGCACCATGACCAGGTTGGCAATGGCATAGCGGAGCCAGATTCTCGGCCAGTTGGCGACGGGAATATACACCCCACGCTTACGCAGCCCGCGGTACAGTAGCACCACATTCACATAGGCCGCCAAGGCAGTCGCCAACGCCAGGCCGACATGGCCTATTTGCCAGTAAATATTCATAGGCGCGACTATGGCAACCTTGATGGCTATACCCACTCCTATGGCAATCATGCCAATCTTTACCGGTGTTTTCATATCATGGCGAGCAAAATACCCAGGCGCTATAACCTTGATCAGCATAAACGCCAACAACCCCAACACATAAGCCTGCAGGCTGTAGGACGACATAAGCGCATCCTCAGGATTAAACCTGCCGTGCTGAAACAGCGTAAAAATCACCGGTTTAGCCAGGATGACCAGTGCCAGGGTAGCGGGCAGCGCAATCAAAATAATCATGCGTATAGCCCAATCCAGGGTTTTGCTGAACTCTGCTGCGGACTCTGAGGCGTGCAGCCGCGACAGGCTGGGCATAATGACCGTACCTATGGCTACCGCAAAAATACCCAGCGGTAACTCCACCAGGCGGTCCGAATAATACAGCCAGGTAATACTCCCTTCCGGTAGCCAGGATGCAGCAATTGAGTCAAACAGTGAGTTGATCTGGCTGATGGATACGCCAAAAATCGCTGGCGCCATAAGTGCCAATATGCGTTTCACCCCCGGATCCTGCCAATCGATTTTAGGGCTGGGTAAAAGCTGCAAACGTTTCAGGTGCGGCATTTGGAAGACAATTGAGAGGACGCCCGCCAGCAGCACACTCCAGGCCAGCGCATAAGTCACAGAGCCCATCAGTGGCGCTATCACCAGCATCGCAAAAATGGAGACAATATTCAGCAGCACCGGAGTGAAGGCTGATACGGCAAAGCGGTCGTGGCTATTGAGTATGGCTCCCATAAATCCGCTGATGGAGATCAGCATCAAATAGGGAAACATAATGCGAATCAGCGAGGTGTAGTGATCAAACTTTTCTGGATCATCCATAAAGCCCGAGGCGAAAATAGCCCCCAGCACAGGCGCCCCCAACACGCCGAGAAGGGTCACCAGTATCAGGGTCGAACCCAGGCAACCTGCAACCCGGTCGATCAATTGCTTGAGCGCGGCATGAGAACCTTTTGTGCGATATTCGGACAGCACAGGAATAAATGCCTGAGCAAAAGCCCCCTCGGAAAACAGACGGCGGAAAAAATTGGGGATACGAAATGCGGCATTAAAGGCATCGGCATCGCTGCCAGCGCCGAGGAAATAGGCCTGTAATTGATCGCGAGCCAGGCCCGTGATGCGCGACATCATTGTCATTGAGCCGGTAATCACGCTGGAGCGCAGCAAACTCTTGGGCTTTGCGGACTCCTTCACTGCGGTTTCGGGCGGCTCTGGAGGGGATAAATCAGACACTAGTCGATCCTGTCGATAAGATAAAGTCGCGCATTATCAACGCCAACCGCCAGATCTTACAAGTGATCATCAGGCAAGAGTGTATTATGACCTCTAAACCCTTGCCGCAAACAACTCCGTCAGACTTTGCCTATGCTCTTCAGCAAACCTCCAGGCCTTCTCGTGGAAAAAGAAAACAACCGTATTGATGGCGGGCTCCACCAGCGCGATGGTGCCGCCCACCAGGGCACTGCCGGTCAAGGCGTAGCCAACGGAAAAGGCTACGCCGAAGTGTAAAACAGCAAAAGTGGCAGTTTTGGCCATGATCTTGTCCTCGCTGGCGCCTGAAAATAGTTATTGTTTCAGGGTTTATAGTAGGACAAACCATCAACAAACAATAAACCAATTGAATTAATTCAACTCATAGCTAATAGCTATACAAAGATTGAGAGGCACAAGTTCCCTCTTTGTACATAGATTGGACAGGGTGTACTGCGCGTAGTCGGCACAACTCACCCTACAATCCCACCATCTGGTTGACTGTTTGCGCAAAATTGGCAACCCCCCGCTCTATCTCCTTCATGCCCACCGTTACCTCAGCGATCTTTGCCTGGCCTTGCAAGGATATCTGGCTCACCTGCTCCATCTGATCGCGAATCGATTGCGTCAAGTCATGGTTAACATTGACCACGCTGGCGATTTCCGCCGTTGCCTCGCTGGTCCTGCCCGCCAATTTTCGCACCTCATCCGCCACCACGGCGAAACCGCGCCCCTGATCTCCTGCCCGGGCAGCTTCAATCGCCGCGTTCAGCGCAAGCAAATTGGTCTGCTCGGCAATAGCGCGTATAGTGGAGACAATTTCAGTGATGCTCTGCGATTGGTTTTTTAATTCATCAGTGATCTGCGCGGCCTGACTAATTTGAGATGAAACGCGCGTGGATGTGTTTACCGCATCTTCCAATAGCAGGCGCGCATTAGTGGTGATCTGCGATGTCTGCTCTGAGGTTGATGCCGCGGCATTGACAGCCTGGTGGGCCGTGTTGATCCGCTGGGTGATATCGCTGGCAAATTTAATGATCTTATAAACCTTGCCACTGCCGTCAAAGATGGGATTGTAAGTTGCCTCAAGCCAGACTTCACGCCCCGCCGAATCCCTCCGTTCAAACTGTCCCGACTGGAAATTGCCATCGGCCAACAGCGACCAGAAGTGGGGATTTTCCCGGTAAAAACTCTCTGGGCAAAATATTCGATGATGCTTCCCCCTCACCTCGTCCAGAGAATAGCCCACTGTTTGCAAAAAATTCTTGTTGGCTGTCAGAATAACGCCCGACGGATCAAACTCGATCACCGCAAGCGACTTGTCCAGCGCGTCAAATAAGGCATTGCGATCCAGCAGGGCATTGTGTGCCGCTGTGATATCTGAGGCAATTTTGATAACCTTGGTAACCCGACCATTATCCAACACAGGAAAGTAGCTCGCCTGCAGCCATATAGCTTGACCATTTTTCCCCAAGCGCTTGAAGGTTCCACTCTGCGGGCGACCGGCACGCAATTGCTCCCAAAAGGATAAGTATTCCTGCGAGCTGGCATAGCCGCGCTCGCAAAAGATGCGATGGTGCTGCCCCTGGACTTCTGCACGCTCATAGCCAACCACGGCCAAAAATAGATCATTGGCGTTAATAATTTCCCCTATGGGGCTAAACTCAATAAAAGCCATATTGGTTTTAATAGCATTGAGATCGTTCTCAAGACTGTGCGATTGAATTTCCAAAGCGGCAATTTGCCCTTCTGCCCTGTGTTTTCGACCGAACATGCACACCTCCTGTTATCACCCGGAAAAAACCTGAGATAGAGCCAAGCTCCATGTGAAACTATAGTGTAGATTTTTCAAAGAAGAGAGGAAAAACCCTTTATATAAAGGAGGAAAAACCTTTGGCATTATTGAAATTTTTTTTAATGAGAAATAGATAGCTTGAGGGGCGCTGCACTTAATCTGCACGACTCGCCCCAAACCTATGCATAAATGGCGAAGGGAATTTAAGCGATAGTCTGCGCTTTAAGCACGCGCACATTTCCCGCTTCATCGCAGATCTGTTCCACCTGCTGATAGGAGCTATTCGCGCTCAGACGCTTGGCCAGGAAAGCGCCCTGTCCCAAGCCGCATTCGAACATCAGATAACTATTGGGGCGAAGATATTGCGGAGCCTCTGCGATCAATCGATTAAAAATATCCAGCCCGAATGGGCCCGCATCAAACGCTTCTTCAGGCTCATGCAGGGAAATCTCCCCAGCCAGGGTTTTGACCTTCTGTGAGGATATATAAGGGGGGGCACTGACAATGATGTCTACCGCTCCATTAAGGCCGAGCTGAGTAAAAGGTTCAAACATATCCGCATGCATAAAGGTAGCCCGTTCATGCAGGCCAAAATGTTGGGCATTAATCAATGCGGCATCAATCGCCGGCTTATGGATATCCGAACCGAATACGCGGGAGTTTTCACAAATATTGGCTACCGCCAGAGCCACTGTACCTATTCCGGTGCACAGATCAATCAAGGTGATCGGCTGGCCTTCAGAGAAATCGGCGGCGATGGTTGCTATGGCCGCTTTCGCCAGTAGCTCGGTTTCCTTGCGCGGAATATAGAGTCCTTCATTGAGAATAAAATCCAAATCCATAAAATGCTGTCGCTGGGTCAAATGCGCCAGGGGCACACCGGCTAAGCGGCTTTGGATAAGTTCATCGAGCAGCGACAACTGAGGTTGGACCAGCTCAGGCAGTGCGTGTTTTTCTGCGGTCAAGGATGAATGACTTGCGCCGCAGGCTTTATGCCACAAAGCACAGAGGGTGTTGCGCGGATTCTCTTCACTTTTATCGGGAAGCACTTGCAAGTGCTGTTCAAGGGTAATCAATAATTCTGAAAATATTTTTTCCTGCTGCAATTTTTCCACCTCTGTTATAAAGCCTTGTTGATGGACTCGACTGCAGCAATAGCAGCGATAATTCCGAGCGAAGATGCTCAGGCTCTCCATCAACCAGGATGTTATGTTTACAGAAGTGTAGCAGCGAATATTTAAGGTGCAGCGGAAAGTACTATAGCCTGACCATCAATGCTTAGAGTGGTTTTGCTGTAAGAATATTTTTTTATAATTTTCCCATCGAAAAAATGCAATACATCCACTCCCCGGCGAATTTCAGGATTGCCCTTATGGGATTTTTCCAGCGAGGGCCAGAGCAACTGCCATTGAAACAACGCCTTCTGCTCAGCCTCATCAATAAAGAGATCCTCAAAGACAAACTGGAAATTGCCGTGCCGCATAAACCAGGGCGCCCAGGCTCTGCACAAGGCTGACTTGCCAGAGATGGTCTCACCGGTCCAATTATCAAACACCACCTGCTCGTGCATAAGCTCCATTACACCCTCAAGATTATGCCTTCCCCAGGCCTCCAGCCAAATGAGAATTTTCGCGCGCATTGCGGAGCTTGTAAGAAATAGGCTGGGCTGCATGATGTTTTAATTTATGACGGAAAGTTTATCAGGAGTCAGAGAGCCTCATCCGTATCGCAAAAAGTCAGGAACCATCTTTTTTCATCCAGGACTGTCGTGCTGATATCCGGCTGGGCCCATAAATAAAAACCATCTTCAACAGCCCTGTGACTGAATCCAGAATGCACCAGGCTCTCCAATGACAAACTGTCGCTGGCCATTACGCTCAAAGATTCAGCATGCTGGTGTGCGACCCAGTTGACCACGCCACTGAAGAGAAGGCGAAGATGTTTCTGGTTGCGCAGCGAAGGGAGCAAATCCCAGTCCATCAGCTGCCAGTCATCATTGGCTTCGCGGCCATTTTTTTTGACAATAGCGTAACCTGACAACTGATTTTTTTTGTAAAACTCAAAAACCTTGAAACTTGACTTTGGATTGAGGTCATAGCGCCAGCGACAGTATTGCGCCGAACGCATAACTATATTGGCATGAGGTTGCCGGTAATCTGGATTATTAAAAAAATCGGGGAAATTATCAGTGTTATCGACAACTTCTATGCGATAGCCTCGGGGCAGCATCTTAAAAAAGACATAACGCACCAGCGCCAATGGCAATACTGCCAGCAGGGTTACGGCCTTCGTCAGCAGCGGCGACCAGCCGCGAAATTCGAGATAGCGCTGGGTGGAAAACAATATTTTCAGATGGTGGCGACAGTTCATAGGCTTGAAAATTCGCCGCACCATGGTGGTGGAATTTTCATTGGAACCCATCGCCATCACAACCGGAAAGTTTTCCTGCAGGCAGAGATTCATCCAGGCACCTATGCCCTGGCGCATATGCTCGGGATGAACAACAATATCGCCCGCCCTGATTCCCTCAACCTCAGCATGATCCAGCTTCACCCTGATAGGCTCGGCACCCACAGCACCAATAATCTGGTTCTGATAGCGCAGCACAAACATATCGGAACAATGGCTGGAAAAATCAAAATAGCGCCAGGCAATGACCTCGGGGGCAAGATTACCGGCATCGCCAAAACCGAGATGCATAAGTTCGCAGACCGCAGAATAATCTGCCTTTTCCGCGCGTTCAAAGGACTTAATCAGTTCATCAATGGTGATGCCTAAAGAGGCGGCCAGGACTTTGGATATTTTAGCAAACGCTGGAGTCATATTAATCCGTCAAAAGTCCCGCTTCTTTTACCGCGTTGATTATATCCTTCACATGCTTCAGCTCTGCCAGAACCTCGGAGGACAAGGTCATGCCCAGACGATCATCCAGCTCTGCCATCAGCAGCAGCACTCCCATGGAGTCCCAGCCTTTGATATCGGCGAGTGCCATATCTATAGTGATAGCTCCCGCCTCTGCATTCAGCTGCTGCTCTATTAAGGCTAACAATTCTCCGGTGCTGATTGGCTCTTTACTGCTTGGCATATCTTTTACTCTTGTATTACTGCTTTTTTATTGTGAACCTGCACTGCCGGTAATAGGCCGCAAGGCATTAAAATTTCTCTGCCAATTCCCTGTGACTGCTAAATATATTGCTATCGAGATCAATAAAAGCCGACCCCCAGGATAAACCCACACCATATCCCAACAGCATTGCCTTTTGCGGCGATGTTATAGACTGCTGCGCGAGATACTGAGTCATCGCCAGAGGGATGGAAGCCCCACCGATATTGCCAAACTTATCTAAAATAATAGGTGTCTTTTCCGCGCTTAACCCACATTTTTTAGCAATATGTTTCATAATAAATTGATTGGACTGATGAAAAAAGAACAAGTCAGTCTGCTCCGCATCGCTATTCATCAGCTGCAGGGTTTCGTCAATCAGTTCCGGCACACGCGCCACGGTAAAGTTAAATAAATTGGGGCCATTCATATAGAGAAGGCAATCGCGCTCATTGTCGGGCTTGCGATTGCGAAAACCACCGCCGGGAATGATCAAATCATTGCAGCCAGTGCCATCGCTGTGCAGACAGAAGCCCCACTCACTCGCAGTCGTTGATTTTTCTACAGCAGTTGCCGTGCCACCATCGCCAAACAGCAGATAGGTGGAGCGATCATTCTTATCGGTAAACAGGCTGGGGGTATCACCATGCAGCAACAACACGCGTTTGGCCGAACCTGTCTGCACCATCATATTCGCCAGCCACAGGCCATAGGGATAACCAGAACAGCCCAAACCGACATCAAATACAGCACAGTGACGCCCCAGTGCCAGATCGCGGTGCATTAAACTGCTGGTGCTCGGCAAAAAATAATCCGGCGATTGGGTGACCAAAATCAGCGCATCCACAGACTCGGGCGCCCAGTCGAGGCCTGCAAGCAAATCCTGCGCCGCCGCCAGGCATAAATCCGAGGTGCAGAGGCTGCCTGTGGTTATGCGCCGAGCTTTGACGCCCGCGAGGGCCACTACTTTTTTTACCTCGGTCTGGTCAAACTGCTGGGTATCGCGGACATTATCAAATTCAGTATCCGGCACCACACTGGTCACGCCAGCTAATCTTGCCCCCGTAAGGATTGTACTTGTCATAATATATTCCCTTAGGCTTAGTGCCCCACTTCCAACTCCGCCAGCACTTGTGCGGGCAGATGGAGATAACGGGTGGTTTTGCGTTTGTTTTCTATATCTTTATAAGCATAGGCAATTTTTTCGGCGGGGATATTCAGGGCCGCAGCAATATCTTCAGCCGCTATCGCATTGTTATACCCCCAGAGCGCGAGATCCATCATCTGATAGGGCAGCGCAAAGTAAAATTCGTCCTGCCCCTGCTGCAGGCTGTAGGTATCCGTGGAGGGAATTGCATTGCAAATGGCCTCCGGCAAGCCGAGGTGCCGCGCCAGCGCGTAGACCTGGGTTTTGTATAAATGTGCAATCGGCTTTATATCGGCCAGGCCATCGCCACCTTTAACAAAAAAACCCTGATCGTATTCGAGGCGATTAGGCGTACCTATCACCGCGTAGTTCAAACGCTCCGCGTGAAAATATTCGGTAGTCTTGCGCACGCGCTGCTTGAAATTGGTGGCGGCGACTATGGTGAGATATTCGCTCAAAGGCAGTACTGCGCTGTGCAGCTCGCCGTCGGGTTTCTCCACCACCAATTTAAAATGATTGATCTTTCCTTCAAGACCACCTTCGATAACAATTTTATTTTTCCACTGACCATCATAGTCGGGAAACAGACTGCGAATGGCCTTATCGCGCCACTCATAACAGCCAATCGCGGTCAGCGTCGAGGAAATATTTTTGATTTCGTAGGTGATTCCCAAGTGCTGGGCAACCAACTCGCCGAGAGATGTGCTGCCCGGAGCCGAATCCTGCTCCGGCATCAATAATCCAAAGACCTTTTGCGGCCCAATGGCCTTGACGCAGAGCGCCGCCGATACAGCACTATCGATACCGCCGGAAATCCCTATCACCAGGCCGCGGCGATTGATTTTGGTGCGCAACAAGTCGCGAATGCTCTGGCAAATGCGATTGATCTCTGCATCCATATCCAACACCAAGGCATTCTTGATGACTTCAGGCGTGTGACTCATAAGATTATTCTCTCAACAAAAATAGGGTATCCGATGGCGATATAGCCTCAACCATTCTGCATCTGTTCAGACGATTTGCGACAGCGCAGTGCGCGTATCACGCCCTGCTCATCCGTGGCGGTTTCCACTTGATGATAGAGCCCAGATTTCACAATTCGCTTCTCGACAAACGGGCCCTGTCCTGCTCCCACCTCCAGACATAACCAGGCCCCAGGTTTTAAAAAAGCAACCGCATCGCGAACCGTTCGCTCGATAATAGCGATGCCCAGGGGGCCGCCATCAAAGGCCATCTCAGGCTCATGCTCGGCAATTTCTTTCGCCATTTTTTTTACATTACTGGCGAGGATATAAGGTGGGTTGCAAATCAGCAGATCGACATTATTTAAAAAGACGGGCTCACGAAAGGGTTCCAGCAGATCGCCACAACGGAATTGCACGCGCTCAGCGAGTGCCAGGCGCTGACTGTTGTCTATGGCGAGAGTCACAGCCTTTTCCGATAAATCAGAACCATAAACTTGCGCCTCCGAATAGTGACTGGCCATAGCTAGGGCGATATTGCCGGAGCCAGTACAGATATCCACCACCAAAGGTTGCGGCACAGCAGCTTCGCGCAAACACTTCAAAGCGAGCTGCCCCAGGATTTCGGTTTCGCGGCGCGGTATCAGCGCATCGGGTGTCGAGCGCAACTCCAACCCCATAAAAGACTGGCGCTCGCTGAGGTGGGCCAGGGGTATGCCGCTCACTCTCTGGGCAATCAATACTTGCAAGTGCGCGTGCTGCGACTCGGTTAAATCTTGCAGATCGGTCTGTGCTGCACGCAGTGCCGATACAGGATTGCCCTGGGCGCAAAGCCAAAGGGCGCGCAGGGTCAACTCTGCGCTCTCTTCGCTTTTGTCCGGCAAGGTATCCAGCTGGGTCTGCAGCGACTCCAGCAACTTGAGCAATGTCTGCTGCACTAGCGCAACTCCTTTTTGCTGATTTTATTGGAATCGGTTTTAGGCAGTGTATCGACAATAACCACTTCGCGCGGCACCATAAAATTTTCCAGGTTGGCGATACAGTGCTGGCGGATTTTTCTAGGGTCCACGTTCACATCAGCATCCAGAGCAACGAAGGCCTTTATAGCCTCACCCTCGATTTCATCGGGCACGCCTATGACCGCAGCTTCGCGAACACCGGGAAAACTGTAGAGCACGTTTTCCACTTCCACCGGGCTGACTTTTTCGCCGCGAGATTTGATAATGTCATCAACTCTTCCGCGAAAATACAAATAGCCCTTCTCATCCATCATAAATTGATCTTGTGCGCAGAGCACATTCTCATTGGGATAGAGATCGCTCACCAGCATCTTGTGTGTTTCCGCCGGCTTATTCCAATAGCCCTGCATCACATGGGCGCCGCGAACATAGAGCGTGCCCAGGCGATTGGCGGGCACTGGCTGGCGGTTTTCGTCGAGCAGGAATACTTCTGTACCGGGAATCGCCTTGCCCACCGAGTTGGGATAGCGCTCTGCCTCTTCCGGTTCAAGGTAGCTCACCCGCTTGCACTCGGTGAGGCCATACATTTTATAAATAAGTGCGTTGGGAAAAATTTCCTTCAACAGAGGAACATACTCTGGCGGCAGAGCGGCGGCGGTATTGGTCACTCGGGTAATACTGGGAAAACACAGTGGCGATTTCTGGTGCAGCCCGATCAAGGTTGAATAAACGGTGGGCACGCCGGGAAAAACACTGGCTTGATTATCGAGTATCTCGTTGAACACCACACTGGGAAAGGCAAAGGATTTGCTGATCACCAGGCAGGCGCCCAGGCGAACCGACATAAGAATCTGATAGAGACCGTAATCAAAAGCCAGTGGCAGGAAGCAAATAATTTTCGCATCGCCATCCAAACGTAAATATTCGATCAGGCTGTCGGAGGTGAACACCATATTGGCATGGGTCATCATCACGCCCTTGGGATCGCCTGTGCTGCCAGAGGTATAGATCAATGCGGCCAGATCCCTGTTGATCGCCTTTGTCACTACCGGGGTCTGCCGATGCAATGCACTCTCCAGCACTTGCTGCAGACGCACCAAAGGCTTGCTATCGCCCAGCGGCAACTCGGTATCGGCAAGTTCTTTTCCCGCGTAAATAATTTCCTGCAGCGAATCCACTGCCAGCGCCGCAGGCAAAAACTGCTTTGCCACAGCCGCATCCGACAATAGAAAGCGAGCGCCGCTATCGCGCAGGATATATTCCAACTTGTGGGTTTTGGTGAGGTGATTCACCACCAGGAAAACACCACCGGCGTAGAGCACTCCATAGAGACTCGGCAAAATCGCCCAGGCATTCTCCATGAAAATTGCCACTCGATCGCCGCGCTGCAAACCGCGATTTTGCAGATAGGCCGCTATGGCCTGGCTCTGCTGAAAGAGTTCTTCATAGCTGTATTGCGCCGCGCCCACTACCGCCGCAATTTTTTGCGGATGCTGTTGGCGGGAGAGGGTCAAGCTGTCGCAGAGAAGGCGGCGAATTTCCATAATCAGGCCTGCAGTTTTTTACCGATAAAGGCGATCAGGTTATCAATCGAATCCAGGTTGTCGGGGATCAGCTCATCGCCTTCCACCTTGATGGCAAAGCTTTCATCGAGAAAGTCAATCAACTCGAGAATACCCATGGAATCGAGGATACCGCCATCCAGAAATGAACTATCGTCCGCCAGCGCTGCGGGGTCATCGGTAAATAAATAATTCTCCAGAATAAAACTGCGCAGCTGCTGACGAATGCTTTCTATATTCATTGTGGCTTTCCTGATCGCTAACAAAATTGTTGGTGTAAGATTTGGGTGGTTAAAATACCGGTAAGCGCCTGGGATTCGGCGGTGTTGAGCGGTTTGCCGCTGCGCGCTTTCTTGAGCAGGAAAGCGACTTTTTTCGCATCGAATATCCCTGTGTCATTAATAGTCTGCTCACTCAAATAATCGCCCAGCTCGCCGCCAAACAGGGCGTCCTGGCTCGCCGAGACATTGGGCGCGCGATAGGGCTGCTTGTGCCGCTGGCTGATCTCGGCGGGCAGATAGCGCGCCGCCATCTTGCGCAGCAGGTTTTTCTCTTTCATCGCCTTCATCTTTACTTTTGGCGGCAGGCGATTGGCAAACTCCATCAGATTGTGATCGAGGAAAGGAAAGCGCCCCTCCACCGAATTGCGCGCGAGCATACGGTCGCCCTGGGAGGTGAGCAGGTACCCCGACATCAGGGTTTTGATCTCCAGGTATTGCGCCCTGTGGAAGGGGTGCCAGTCGCGCGCCTGAGCAGGAAACAGGGTGGCAATACGGCTTTCGTAATCATCTGCCCGCAGCACATTGAGCTGTTCCGCGAATGAGGCGCTGAAAAAAAGCTGGGCCTTGCTGGTAGTCTGCCAGCGTGGCAAGTGTGAATGCCACAGCAGCTCAGGAGTTTCCAGTCCCACACCAAAGAATTTTTTCAGGTAGAGCGCGGCATCGCCCTTGGGCAAATCCATATAGGGATAGAGCCGGCTCAACAGCAAGGGGCGAAATGACGAGTCGGGATTTCTCGCCCAGAATTGCCGCACCTTTGCCTCTTTGAAAATATCGTAACCGCCGAGTACCTCATCGGCGCCCTCTCCGGTCAAGACTACTCTGTAACCCTGCTCGCGCACCAATTGCGACAATATCGCCATGGGTGCCGGCGCCGTGCGCAGAATTGGGGATTCGGTATGCCAGATAGTCGCTACCAGCTGCGCGGCAATTTGCCCGTAATCCACTTGTACACGCGAATGATCTGTGCCGAGATAATCCACTACCCGCTGCTGGAATGATGTTTCATCCAATGCCGCATCGCTGAATCCCAGGGAAAACGTGCGCAATTGCGCCTGGGTCTGGCGGTGCATCAAGGCAACCAGCACCGAGGAGTCCAGGCCTCCCGAGAGATAGGCTCCCACCGGCACATCCGAACGCAAGCGCAGCTTGGTTGCCTGCAGCAGTTGCCCATGCAATTCTTCAACCAAGATAGATTCAGGACGCTGGTCGTACTCCTCGCGGGCACGGGGGAAGGCGATATCCCAGTACTGGCTTTGCGTCATTTCGCCCAGTGAATTCAGGGTCAGAATGCAGCCGGGTGGCAGTTGCAGGATACCTTTAAAAACAGTCGCCGGCGCAATGCAGGTCCAACCGGTAAAAATATCCTGCAGGGCCCGGGGATCAATATGCAAATTTTCCGACAGTGCCGGTCGCAGCGCTTTGATCTCGGAGGCAAATACCAGGCGCTCGGGGTTAAGGGAATAATAGAGGGGACAGATACCCACCCGGTCGCGCACCAGGATCAATGTCTGCTCGCGCTTGTCCCACAGGCCAATGGCAAACTGGCCATTGAGGTAGGAGGGAAATGCCAACCCGTATTCGCGATAGAGATGCAGGATCACTTCCGTATCCGATTGGCTGACAAAGTGATATCCCTTGCCAATCAACTCTGCACGCAGTTCGATAAAATTGAATATTTCGCCATTAAAGGTCACGCACAGATCGCCATCAATCGTGTGCATCGGCTGGGCACCGCCAGCCAGGTCGATGATACTCAGGCGCCTGTGGGCCAAAGCCACAGCCTCATCGACATAAAAGCCTTCGCCATCAGGGCCGCGATGCTGGATGGTCGCCGCCATAGCGCCCAGCAACCTCAGCGTCGGCTCGCGCTCAAGCGGCCTGCGGATCGGCAATATTCCGGCTATGCCACACATGGCAGGCACCCTGGAATCTGGCCAGACAGTAAACCAGCGGTTAAGGGAATGATCAGATTCATATCAGCCATTGATACACAAGTAGAGTGCTAAGAAGCCTTAGATGACATTAGTATAGCTGCTCCGGTTTTTTTAGCGCAAAATTATATAGAAATTAGCAAGGCCATCAGTGAGACAAGTTAGTACCTCATCAAGTTGACAGCATATATTTTGAGCAAAATAATTACCCGTCAACGCGCATGTTCCTCTATACTGCGCGCCCGAATTTGCCCTTACCAGTCGATCCATTATGAATTTTGCCTCCCTGAGCCTGGCCCCTGAACTCCTGCAAGCGCTCAAAGCCTGCGGTTTCAAAACCCTGACCCCCATTCAGGAGCAGGCGATTCCGGCCGCACGCCGCGGTCGCGACCTGCTCGCCACCGCGCAGACGGGCACAGGGAAAACGGCTGCCTATGCCCTGCCCATATTGCAACAAATGATCGATCGCCCCAAATCCACCGCGCCTAGCAGCCCACGGGTGCTGGTGCTGACACCGACGCGGGAGCTGGCAGAGCAGGTGGCAGACAATTTCAAGCAATTTGCGCAATTCCTAGCGCTCAATATCACCGCAATATACGGCGGTGTAAAGCTCAGTGGGCAAGCCAGCAAACTGCGCGCGGGCCTGGACATTCTGGTGGCGACACCAGGACGTCTGCTCGAACATATAGAATTGTGCAATGTGAATCTTTCCAAAGTTGAGTTCGTGGTGCTCGATGAGGCTGACCGCATGCTTGATATGGGCTTTATCAGTGATATCAAAACACTGTTGCGCGGAGCCAGTGGCAAGCACCAGACCTTATTGTTTTCCGCCACCATGTCCCATGGAGTGACCCTGCTAGCCAATCAATTGCTCGACCGCCACCTCAGCATTGCGGTAAACAAACAGAATGCCACCGCCGATACGGTTGAGCATGTCTGCTACCCGGTTGAAGAGCGACGCAAATACGAATTGTTCAATGAATTGATTCGCCAGCAGAACTGGTTCCAGGTATTGGCCTTTACCAGTACCAAGGAGCAGGCTGACAAGCTGGTCAAGTCCTTGAAGGACGATAGCATTCCCGCCGCCGTCTGCCACGGCGATAAAACCCAGGGCGCGCGCCGCCGCGCATTGCAGGATTTCAAGGATAATAAAATCCAGGTGCTGGTAGCCACCGAAGTTGCCGCGCGCGGACTGGATATCGAGGGACTGGATTTCGTGGTCAACCTCAACCTGCCCTTCCTGCCGGAGGACTATGTGCATCGCATAGGCCGCACTGGCCGCGCCGGCCACAAGGGCACGGCGATTTCGTTTATCAGCCGCGAGGAAGAGCGCACACTGGCCGCCATAGAGGCCTTGATAGGCACCCGCATCAAACGCATTTTTATGGAAGGCTATGAGGTGGGCGACCGCGCGCCGCTGATTAAATCGCTGCAGGAAAAACCCAGCTATGCAAAAAGTAAAATGACCAACAAGGCAACGCAAACCCAGATAGTCACCAAGCGTTCCGAAGCCAAAAGTACCGCAGCACCTGTTTCCAAGGAAAAGCAGCAGCGGATCAGCAGCAAAGCGGGAATTAAAACCAGCGGCGCAAAGCCGCCCAAAAAACGCCAGGATAAATAATTATTTTTCGTTAAAAAACCGAGCGCATGCGTACATTCATCCGGTGCATGCATGGCAAATCCATGAGTTATTAAGGCTGTAGCAATGAGTTTACCACCCTGCCCCAAATGCAATTCCGAATACACCTACGAAGACGGTACGCTGCTGGTATGCCCAGAATGCGCCCACGAATGGGATCAACATGCTGCAAGCCCAGGCGATGATGAGGTATTGCTGGTGCGCGACGCCAACGGCAATCCATTAGTCGCAGGAGATACAGTCACCCTGATCAAAGACCTGAAAGTCAGGGGCACCTCATCGGTAATCAAAATAGGCACCAAAGCCAGGATCAATCGCCTGGTGGATGGCGATCACAATATCGACTGCAAAGTGGATGTGATCGGGGAGATGATGCTGAAATCGGAATTTGTAAAGAAAGCATAGCGAGCTGCCGGAGCAGCCTTAGCTATTGATGATGGTATAAACTTCAATACAGGTATCTATAGGCAGCCACAAGCGCAGAGGCTCTTCCAGATCCACGCAAACGAATCCATATTTTTGATAAAAACTTTCCTTTCCCGGTTTTGCTTCCACCAGCAGCCCTATGACCGGAGCAGGTGTCAATCTCTCCAGCTCCACACGAGCCACCTGGTTGATTGCGTCGAGCAGTAACTGCTCGCCTATGCGCTGGCCCTGGAACCTTAGGTCAACAGCCATTCTGTTGAGCAACAATATAGGCAAGGGGTGAGGGTAATGTTTATATAACTTACTATCGGGAGGTGTTGATAACTCGCTATAGCTCAGGGTATGGAAGCCGATAATGTCAGATGGCTTTTGGCTATCAACCAAAACCTTGGTAAGGGATAAATAACGCTTTGAACTACCGCTGGCCTGCTCGCGTAGAAATTTGTTCAAGGCGTCTTCACCACAATCAAACCCATTTCGATTGTGGATATTTTTATTTAGTGTTTGCATCTCCAGCAAAGTAAAACCCCTTGTTGTGTTTCAATCGCTTCGCAGCCTCTAACAAAGCCTGGTTCGCTGCAGGCGGGTTTTCGAGCGCATTAAAAATAGCATTCGCCCCCTCCAGGGACTGCTGGATATTTTTTGCCTTCTCGATCACTGAGTTTGCTTTAGCGGTAGCAGCCTCAATGATAAATTGAGAGATAGTGGCGCCGGATAAGTCTGCTGCGCACTTTATCAACTCCTGTACCTCAACCGAAGCCCTCGCCACAAGACGCGTCTCTTTAGCTAATACCGAGCCCATCGCTGCCACCTCTGCACTACAGGTTAAATTTATCTCCAATTGGCGGTTATTCGATAAACACACCTTTATAACCACACCGTTGCCAGTATGGCACACACCGCCCACACGGTCAAATCTGCTGCCAGATTGGCACACACTTCAGCGAAAGCCAATCAATAGCAGCCACACCTGTGAGTGATGAGTCACCTGATTTTGTCCATATGGAGTCGCGACTATGGTAGTTTAACGCGCTTGATACCTCATCAATGCGAGCACAAACCCTATGGCGCATATCCATCTATACCCTGGAACCCCTGTCGCTGTCGCCAATATTTTTTGTGTTGGGCGCAACTATGCTGCACACGCAGCTGAAATGAATAGCGCTCCATTGCCAACTCCCATGATCTTCCTTAAGCCCACCAGCGCCATTGCCTTCGAACAGGAAGCGATTACGCTGCCCGCATTTTCCCAGGATATTCACTATGAAACCGAGCTGGTGTTACTGATTGGCAAAAGCGGCAACAATATCGCAAAAGCCGACGCCTGGGATTATATTGCAGCCTATGGCATTGGCCTGGATCTTACCGCACGCGATATTCAAACCCAGGCAAAGAGAGATGGCCACCCCTGGACACTGGCCAAAGGCTTTAGAGGTGCAGCCTGCGTATCGCAATTTATTCCGTCCAGCCAACTGAAAAACCCCGAACACTGCCATTTTAGCCTGCAGCAAAATGGCGAGGTGAAACAGCGCGGTGATACGAGCTTGATGCTGTTTGATATACCCACACTGATTGAATACATCAGCAATGTCTTTGGCTTAGTACAGGGCGATTTGATTTTTACCGGCACACCTGAGGGCGTCGGGAAATTAAACCCGGGGGACAAACTGGAATTGAATCTCGCAGATCAGCTGTTTGCAGCGTTTGCTGTAAAATAACAATTGCAAAACAAAAAG
>DATMSP010000024.1:0-14309 GCA_035565295.1 Cellvibrio sp.
ATAATATGAAACAAACACAACTGTTAGAGCGCATTTACGCTGAAGTAGAGACAGTCATTCTCAGTCGTCAACATCCTGTAACCGGACTCCTGCCCGCCAGCACCAGCGTCAATATCCATGGCGATTACACAGATGCCTGGGTGCGCGATAATGTTTATTCAATCATTTGCGTGTGGGGCCTGGGGTTGGCCTATCGTCGCCAGGGGGAAACTGCAAAATGCGATCGCCTGGAGCAGGCCACTATCAAGCTGATGCGCGGCTTATTGCAGTCGATGATGCGCCAGGCCCACAAGGTTGAAAAATTCAAGCTCAGTCTTAACAATATCGATGCCCTTCACGCAAAATACGATACCGCTACGGGGCTGCCGGTAGTTGCCGACAATGCCTGGGGCCATTTGCAAATTGATGCAACCTCGCTCTATTTATTGATGCTTGCGCAAATGAGTGCGTCCGGGCTGCGCATTATCTGCACCACTGATGAAGTGGATTTTATCCAGAACCTGGTTTACTACATCGCCAGCGCTTACCGTATTCCCGACTATGGAATCTGGGAGCGCGGCAATAAAGTTAACAATGGTCGCACCGAAATCAATGCCAGCTCTGTGGGTATGGCAAAAGCGGCCATGCAGGCGCTCGACGGCTTCAATTTGTTTGGCGAGCATGGTCCCAAGCGCGCGGTTATCCATGTGATCGCCGATGCAATCTCGCTGGCGAGAACCACCCTCGCCTCACTGCTTCCGCGTGAATCCCTTTCAAAAGAGGTGGATAGTGCGCTGCTGAGTATTATCGGTTTCCCTGCCTTTGCTGTTGGCAAGGAAACGCTCGCTACCCAGACTCGCGATGCCGTGCTCACCAAGTTGGGCGGTAACTATGGCTGCAAACGATTTCTTTGGGATGGCCATCAAACGGTGCTGGAAGAAAGCTCGCGCATTTATTACGAGCAGACCGAAATGGCCAATTTCGAAAATATTGAATCTGAGTGGCCATTGTTTTTTACCTATCTCTATATCAGTGCCCTCTTTGATGGCAGCGAGGCAACCGCCAAGCACTATCGCAAAAAGCTGGAAGCGCTGATGGTCAATGTTGATGGCATAGGTCTGTTGCCTGAGCTTTATTATCTGCCCAAAGAAAATATTGAAGCCGAAAAGAAAAATCCGCGTTCACAAACTCGTCTGCCCAACGAAAACGTGCCACTGGTGTGGGCGCAAAGCCTGTATCTGACCGGGTTGATGATGGATGAAGGGCTGCTGAGCAGTGAGGATCTCGATCCATTAAAAATGCGCAGGCGCTCTACCCGCTTTGTCAAGGCGCAGATTGCACTGGTGGTGTTGGCGGAAACCGATGAGGTCAAGACGACCTTGACCAAGCAGGGCATCATTGCCGAAACCCTGCAGGATATCAAACCTATGGCGGTAGTATCTGCGCCCAGCCTGATGGAAGCCTATGCGCATATCGGCGAAAATAAAGCGCTCGGCCTCACCGGCCGCCCACGCCGCAGATTGCAAAGCCTGACCACATCCCAGGCCCATGAGATCAATAACAAGGTCTATCTGTGTTTGAGCTGGCTGCAGAGCGAAAAGGAAGACTATCGCATGTTCGATGCGCAAATGCTGATCGAATATGTAACCCAGGAAATCCAATATATTCATAAACACTGGCTGAGTAACGATGTTGCTGTATTCACTTTTCTGGTGAATAAAAAATTGTGTAAAATTCCCTGCGCCAACATCCTGTTCTCTATGTTTCGCGATTACCAATTGCGCTCTGAACATGAATATGTGGGTTATGCCTCTGCCAACCTCGCCTACCGCGCCTCTCTGGTCAATCAGTTGTCTATTCCCTACTTCCATGTCGACTCGGTTACTTCTTTTGCCGACAAAAGCACGGGGCTGGATGAGGGACTGGACTGCACCTGGCTTGAGGCGGAGGCACTGCGTATATTGGAGAGTCTCGATACTGAGAGTGAAATCATTGTTTGCCGCCGCGCTGTTGCCTATCTTGAGTCGCGCTCAGCTGATTATGTGATCGATGGTTTAAATACGGATATTACCCTGAAGGATTTTATTAAAGAAATTTATTATCGTGCACAGAGCAAAAATAATTGGCTACTCGCACGCTACTGTTTCTCCAAACTGAATTACTCACCTGTGGATCTGGGCGATAGTTTGACTTTTATTGCCGCGCGCAATCTGTCGATAACCGTGGGCGACAATAACGATACCGAAATCAAGGTTGACCAATCTTTTTCCAATGCCGAATTCTTCCATGGCATAGACCATAACTTTAAAGACCCGCTCGAAAGGACCCTGGTATTGGAGGTGCTTTCGGCCATAGGCTCGTTGATTCGCACCGAGCCAAAATTATTTGATGGTCTGCGCTCTATCCAACTGCGGAATTTCCTGATGCTATTCTCCATGGATAAGGGTGATGCCGATGAGGTCAGCATTCTCGAATGGATTGGCCTGCAATCGCCAGCGCAACTTTACAAGAAGTTAAAGAATGTGCTGATTTCCCGCACCAAGGTCTTCGCTCAGGGTGTTAACCATATTTCTTCGCACAAGGTTCGTTTGGATGCGGATCTGATGGTGAATGATATAGATGAGGCTGATGCAGCGAGTATGGATTGGCTGGAATGGCGCTTGATGAGGGGCTTGATCACTCACTTTGACAATTATTTCCTGAAAGAGATCTGGAACAGCCTTGCCCAGGCGAATAAATTGATCTTCGGCCAGGCGGGCTCCTCTATTCATGTGCTGGATTGTGAAATCATTCGCCGCTCCATGACCGCAGGAGAAGAGAGCTTTGCTCACCTGATTGATCAGCTCACGCATCAATTGCACCCGGCCTATTACAAAAGTGCTGTGATTGAAGCGCTCTACGCGTTTACCCAGTTCTGCAAGAACAACCTGACAACACGGTTTGTGAACCCGGTAAATTTCAGCGAGATACTCGATCGCGCAGCCAAGGCTTATGTGATGGAAAAGTTCAAGAACAATGTGCCCAACTCAGTGCACTATCTTGAATTGTTTATGCAGCAATCGCCACATGTCCTGAACCTCTACGTAACCTTGATTCTCTCGGCAGAAAGCAACCCTGAGATTTAATAAGAAATAAAAAAGGTCCGGGAGAAACATTTCTCCCGGACCTTTTTTATGGGTTCAATAAATCAGGCGGCGGGCCTGTAGCGGCGAAATGCTTCCTTGATATTCTTGCGCAGCAATTCATCATCCCAGGGTTTTGTGAGAAAGCGATAGATTTCTCCCCGGTTGATCACATCCAGAATCGACTGCAACTCGGTTGAACCGCTGAGCACTATGCGCATGGTGTCCGGGTAAAGCTTGGCAGACACATTGAGAAAATCCACATCATTCATCATCGAGAGTCGCTGGTTGCATAAAATGACCTGTACCTGGTTTGCCGCCAGCAATTCCAGGGCTTTGCGGCTGTCTTCCGCAATCAGAATGCGATAGCCCTGCCCGCGCAAGGCGCGAGTCAGGGCTGCCAACAGGGCTTGGTCGTCATCCAGGATCAATAGGGTTTGCTGTTCTGCATCATCATCATCCAGCTGCAGATGCTTGTCAGTAATCAGCATATTTTTAAAATCATCTGCCGGTATGGGGCGACTGAAAAAATAGCCCTGTATCTGATTGCAGTGCCGCGCGCGCAAAAATTTCAGTTGTGCATCTGTCTCCACACCCTCGGCGATCACTTGCATGCGAAGGCTGTGGGCCATACCTATAATAGCCGAGGCTATAGCGGCATCTTCGGAGTTGTGAGTGATATCGGTTACGAAAGCGCGATCAATTTTGACGGCGTCAAACGGGAAGCGTTTTAAATAGGCCAGTGAAGAGTAGCCTGTGCCGAAGTCATCCAGGGATAAATGCAAACCTAATTTGCGGAAAGCCCGCATAATCTTTTCGGCCTCTTCAGGATTCTGCATCACCAGGGATTCGGTCAGTTCCAGCTCTATCCAGCGCGCATTCAGTTTGTGTTTGCTGAGCGAATTCTTGATGGTGGCCAGCACGTTGCTATTGGTAAATTGCAGTGCTGACAAATTGAGGGCTACAGGCACAAGCGGCACCTGGTCGCGCTGCCACTGTGCCTGCTGGGCGCAGACCGTGCGGATAACCCATTCGCCTATCGGAACAATCAGGCCTGTCTCCTCGGCCAGGGGAATAAACTCTGCCGGTGATACCATTCCGCGCTGCGGATGCGACCAGCGAATCAAGGCTTCAGCGCCGACAATTTTTCCGGTACTCAAATCGACTTTGGGTTGGTAATTAAGCACAAATTGACCGCCATCCAGCGCCTCGCGCACCATGTTTTCCAGCGCAAGTTTTTCAGCGATTCGAGCATTGATTTCAGGGGAGTAAAACAGATAGCGCGCCTTGGTGGATTTGGCCTGCTTGAGCGCGATTTCTGCATTTTTAAACAGCGATTCGGCATCCTCTGCATCGACAGGGTAAAGTGCGATACCCAGGCGAGTGGAGATATTCACTTTTTGACTGCTGACTTCCAGTGGCCCACTCAGCAAATTGACAATATCTTCGCAAAATGAGCTGATATCTTCACTGCTGGCCTGCTCGCCAACAATCGCGAAATTATCGGCGCCTATACGTGCAATGCTGCAAGAGCGAGCCAGGCCTTCACTGAGCCGTTTGGCGACGAGTTTAAGAATTTGATCGCCGACATGGCGACCATACTCATCATTCATATATTTGAAGCGATCGAGATTGAGCGCTATGACAAATACCCCGGTGCTGTCGCGGCGCGCAGCCTGTATCAATTGGTCGACTCGATCCAGGAACAAGGTGGTATTGGGAAGTGCGGTCAATGCATCATAATAGGAAAGAAAACTCGCGCGCTTTTCATTTTCTATGGATTGTAGAGCAAAGGAAATATCGCCGGCAAGCTCGCCCAATAACTTCAGCTCTTCTTCATCAAAGTAATTGGCCTCGCGAGCATAGAGCACCATCACGCCGACAACGCTATCAGTAGAATTCAATGGCAGGCTGACGATTGAGCGAAAGCCTTTGCTCTGCGCATCGCGACAGCTTCTATCGAAATCGGCAGACAGGCGAACATTGTTGCAGAACACGGCTTTGCCGCTGACGAGCACCTGATGGGGAATATCTGGCCCTGTGGGCGTAACATCTTCGGCGAAGAGCAGTGATTCCGTGAGCTCGTCTGGCTCTACTCCCTGGCTGGCCACCACTTTCAGTTCGCGCCCCTGATCGCAGGCGACAGCAATCCAGGCAATACCAAAACCACCTTGATCCACGGCTATATGACAGGCCTCTTCAAACAGCGCCTGGGGCTCCTGGGTTCGCACTATCGCAGAGTTGGTGCCACTCAGCACCGAATGGATACGACTGAGCCTCGCGGTGCGTGCCTGCTCGATTTCCAGCCGTTTGACATAGCGCTCCAGCGTGGTGGCATGCACCAGCGATAAATGGGTGCGCACTCTGGCGCGCACCAGCGATGGCGATACAGGTTTGATAATATAGTCCACGCCCCCGCTTTCAAAACCTGCTGCTTCATCGCCTATATCGCCGAGCGAGGAAACAAAAATAATCGGAATACTCTCTGTGGCGGGATCTGCCTTAAGTGTTCTGCAGACATTGTAGCCATTCATATCCGGCATCTGGATATCGAGAAGTATCAGTGAGGGCTGGTGCTTTTTTACAGCAGACAGGCATTCGGCTCCACTGCGGGCAAAAACCAAAGGGTAAATATTCCCCAATATTTGCTTTAAAGTGGCAAGATTACTTGGCTCATCATCGACAATCAAAATTAAATTGGCTGGCATGAGTTATTCCTCTAAAGTAATTCCCAATTGGTCCGCTAATTGGTCAACTAATACTTCTGCTCCGCGAAAATCGAAACCCTCAATGCAATTCCGCAGGGGTGTTATTTCTGCAAGTGGAAAGATATTTTCCAGTTTATCCAGTAATTCGCTGGCGCTATCTGGCGTATCTGTATCCAGGGCGCGCCTCAGTTCGGGTAAAATGTTGGCTATTTTTGCTATATCTGCCACCGTGGGTGAAGTGGCTTCGCCTTTTTTTGCCGCTGGTGCGGCAGTAAATTTGGCAATCGATTCAGTGGCAATATCAAGCGCGAGCTGTAATCGTTGCAATGTCGGAGCAGAGTCATTAGCAGAGCTGATCAATTCAAATTCAGCGGCCGCACTGGCGACATCGGGAAGTGCCAAATTGCCAGCCGCACCTTTCAATTTATGGGCCAGGGCTCCAGCAGCATCATAATTTTTACTGTCCAGATAACCTGCGAGCACTTTGCTGCTATCAGCATAGTCGCTGGCAAACTTCATAAGGAATTTGCGATAGACTGCCAGGTCGCTCCATACACTCAATCCATTGGCGATGGCTATACCCGGCATACTGCTTAAGGTTGGAGTTAGGGAATTGAGATCTGGAATATTTTCAGTATAGATAGGATTTTTGCTCTCGGCTGTTTTTTCAATAGTGCTCACTTTCTCATCACTACTGGTATTTTCTATCGAGGCTCCAGCTTGGCAATGGGTCAAGGTCTGGATGGTGAGTATCAATTCATCCACATTGAAAGGTTTAGCCACGAAGGCATCCATCCCGGCTTCGCGGGCTGCGTCCTGCTGTGCCTTGAAGGCCCCTGCTGTCAGGGCAACCACGGGCAGATGAGCAATGTCTGGCAACCCGCGCAGCTGTCGGGTGGCCTCATAGCCGTCCATTATGGGCATTTGGACATCCATCAAGACAATATCAATGGCGTTGGGATGAGCTTTTAACCAATCAATAGCTGCCTTGCCATCTTCCGCCAGCTCAACCAGGGCACCATCCGCAATAAGAATGCGCATGGCAACTTCGCGATTGATCTCGCTATCGTCCACCACCAGTATGCGCACACCGGGAATGCGTTTTTCCTTTTTCGCTACGGGACTGTGCAGGGCAATATTGGCATTGCCGCGCACACGCAAAACCTCTGCAACCGAATTGTAAAGGGTTGAGCTGGTGACGGGCTTGTTGAGGATGCCGTCGATCACACCTATATCGGGCTGCTTCAATAATTCATCGCGGGAGAATGCGGTGACCATCAGTACTATAGGGGCTTTTTCTTCGGTGAAAGTGCTGCGAATTTTGCTGGCAAGCTGCAAGCCATCCATGCCTGGCATTTTCCAATCGACCAGGAGTACATTAAAGCCCCCGTTATTCCTGGCCTTGGTGTGCATTGCCTGAATGGCCGTTTCACCGGATTCTGTTTTGGTGGAGGTCCAGCCAACAGACTGAGCGGTGAGCGAAAGATTTTCACGGGCAATTTCACTGTCATCGACAATCAATACATCCAGTGTTGCCATATTGGGAGCCGCGTATTGGCTCGAAACGGTCCACTCAAAGGGAATGGTGAACCAGAATTCGCTGCCTTTTTGCGGCTCACTGGTTACACCTATTTCACCACCCATTTTGGTAACCAGGTGACGACAAATGGTCAGGCCCAAACCGGTTCCACCAAATCGCCTTGTGGTGGAGACATCCGCCTGGGAGAATGCGGCAAATATTTGTGTTTGCTTTTCCAGGGGAATGCCGATCCCTGTGTCTTTTACGGAGAAGCGCAATTTGGCAATTTTATCATCGCGCGACAACAGGCTTATGCCTACAGAGACAGTGCCGCGATCAGTGAATTTGATGGCATTGCCCGCGAGATTAATCAGCACCTGCTCCAGCCTTAAGGCATCTCCCAAGAGTTGCCCACTAATTTCCGGCACAGGTGAAATCACCAGTTCCAAATCTTTATCGCCGGCGTTGGCCGACATTATTCCCGACAGATTGTCCAGTACATCGGCCAGGCGGAAAGGTGCCCGCTCAACCTCAAGGCGACCGGCTTCGATTTTGGAAAAATCAAGTATGTCATTGATGATGGATTGCAGCGAGCGGCCGGCATTGCGTATTTTTTTTACCAGCTCTGCCGCATCTCCCTCAAGGTTGCTCTGATCAAGCAGATAGGCCAACCCCATAATGCCGTTCATGGGTGTGCGTATTTCGTGGCTCATATTGGCGAGGAAATCTGCTTTGGCACGGTTGGCAGTTTCCGCCTCTTCGGTGCGCGCAACCAGCGCCTGGTTGGTGATTTGTAACTGTGCTGTGCGATCAGCGACGCGCTGCTCCAGCTGGGCATTTAATGTGCGTATGGCCTGCTCGGCAGAATTCCGCTCGGCAATCTCATGCTCCAGTGTCTGCAGCATGCCGTTGAAGGCATCGGCTAACTGGCCTATTTCATCGGAGGTGGTTTTGCTCGCGCGCAGGTGATAATTGCGCTGCTCCATGACCTGCTGGGCGACTTCGCTGACGGCCTGGATAGGCTCGGATATCCAGCGCTGCAAGCGCGAGGATATGAGCAGACCGAGAACCAGGCTTCCCAATAACACTGCCCCTAAAATAATCAGATAATCCTGCAGCCACTTGGATAGTGCATAGCGTTTTTTAAGGTAGACTGTGCCCACCTGGTTTTGCTGCGAGCTAATGTGCTTGAATACGCTGAGTTCCCCACCGTCAAAGCGAAAGCGATCTGGCTCGGGGGCGCGAGGGATAGCGGCTGCTTCATTTGGATCCTGGACAAAGTGTGCAAATAAATTACCCTTGGCAGTGTAAATAGCGGCGGCAACAATATCGGGGTTAGCGCGCAATTGCGCCAGATTTTCATGAGCGACCTTGGCGTCATCAAATTCCAGCGCTGCCACACTGCCCTGCCCCAGAATATCGGCAAGTGCTGTTAATTCTCCGGCAGTTTTGCTGCGATTTTCCTGCAGGTCGTGATACAGCAGTGCACCACCTGCGGCTACCAGTGTGAAAAAATTGGCAACCAGTACCATTAGTAAAAGTGTGTGGCGAACTGAACGCAGGTGCATTGCCATGATTATGACCTCCGCGCTTCAATTTTCTGCGCAACGCTGAGCAGGCGCGCACTGATTTTCAAGCCATTCTGATCGGCGCGTTCGAGGGATATTTCAAAACGAATATGCTCATCCACTAAAACAAAATTAATAACGCTGCCAAAGTCCAACGCTGCGGGCGATTCAGTCACGATCAATATGGGTTGTTTTTGGATGGAGTTCAATAGTGTTTTTAGCTGCTCACTTTGACGTTGGCCGACAAATAAAATGTGCAGGCCAGCCAATACCTCTCCCGGTTTTAGTGTTTTAACGTTGATGGCTCGGCCATTGATTGTTTGATGGGAAACAAAATCACTTAATTCATCAGCCAGATCGTCCGCTCCCAGGACACCTATGGTCATAGGAGTATCCTGCTCGGGAAATGCAGTCTGAGGCCATTCAATATAACTGCTGAATTTATAGAGATAGGCTGCCTTGATTTGCTTTTCGCTAAGGCCGGCCTCTTTCGCCCCTGCCGATAGGGCCAGGCCATATATAAGGAGAAGCAGTAGGGTTCTGAAAAAAACGCTCATTAGAAATGCACCCTCAGCGAAAGCTCCAATTCCCGTTCAATCTGAATCGGGTTAAGGGAGACAACTCCGCTCTGCATGGCAAATTCCTCATGATAGGGATCATTCAGATTGCGGCCGGCGAGTGACAGTTCAATCTTTTGCGATAACCTCCAGTTAAAGTGCATATCCAGTGAGGTGTAGGCTGGCACCTTGGGAAAAGGCAGCTCGCTGACATGACGAAGGTTTATTTGCAGGTGTTGGTTTTCCTGTAAGCGCCAGCTGGTCCCCAATTGCCACTGAAAATGTCCATCGTCACTGGCCAGAAATGGCTCGAAATCTATATTCATCTGCTTGTCGAAATAGACTGCGCCAGCATCGAAAGACAGATCCGGTGTTAGCTGGAAGTTTGCCAGGGCCTCAAGGCCACTTGTTTTGGCTTCAGTTCCATTGCCAACAGCCAGCTGACCGGAAGAGGTTTGATCCAGGCTGCGCAGATGATCGTATTCGCTGTAATGGGCTACCAGCGAATAATTGAAGGATTGCCCAAGTTGCGCGCGCCATCCTATTTCGCTGGTATAGGCAATTTCCGAGCGAAATTCAGGCCCGCCCACCTGGATATAGGGGGCGTTGCCAGGACTATACAAATCCCTGTCTATTCGCGAAGGGGCTCTTACCGTGCGCGATAGCCTAAACCACAGCAGCTCCTCTTGCGATCTCTGCCATGCCAGGGTTGCCTTGGGCAAGAACTCAGTGCCTGTGTAATCATTGGATTCCAGTTTGCCGCCCAGAGTGAATAGCCATTCTTTCCACAGCTGGTTTTTTTGTTGTATGTAAATATTGGCCCACTCCAGTTGACGCTCTGCAGGCAGAAATGCCACCAGGCTGGTATTGCCAATGCGATCCTTAGCCACTCTATAGCCGCCCCCCCAGATCAGCTCCTCCGAGTCCTCTTTGGCAAGCGAATGTTCTATTTCTATATCCAGAGTGTTGAGTTTTTCGCTATAAATTGCCGGAGCCTTGGTCTGGAGATGGTCAATATAAGTTTGAATGCGCAAATTTGAGCCATCCTGCAGAGCGCTGTTCCAGCGTCCGAGAATATTGGCTCCGGTATTTTCCTGCTGCCCCGGCCCCGATTGATCAATGGAGTTTTGATAGGCATCTCCCTGCAGGGTAAAAGCATTTTGCCCCTGATTCCAATCAGAGCGAAAACCTATTTGGCCTCTCTGCCAAGCGTCTTCTTCCGGGCTTCTATCGCGCCTGACACTATTATCGCGCTGGTCAAATTTGCCATAGACACGATAATTTCCCTCGCTGTCCGCCAGCTTTCCACCATGGCGTATACTGATGGATTCAAATTGCTGCCCCTCGGTTACACGCAATAAATTGTCCAGTGTTTTTTCTGTTTGTCGGGTGATGATGTTGATAACACCATTAACCGCATTGGCTCCCCACAGGGTTCCGCCCGGGCCACTGATAACCTCTATCCTGTCCACATCATCCAGCAGAATATCTTGCGATTCCCATAGCACGCCGGCAAACAAAGGATTGTAAATGGTGCGACCATCTATCATGACCAACAATTTATTGGCTGTGTTGGAATTAAAGCCGCGCGCACTTATGGCATACCGGTAGGCGCTGATCTGTGCAACCTGCAAGGTCGGAGCCAGGCGCAAAGCCTCGGGAATGTTGCGCGCCTCAGCCCGTCTTATGGCTTCATTGGTGATTACGTAAATCGACGCGGCCGCCTGAGATAAGCGCTCTTCTTTTTTTGATACGGAGGTTACCTGGATATTACCCAGCTCCTCCAGGGAGAGATCATAAAGCGCAGAGACATCCTGCCCTACAGCAAAGCTGCTACGAGCTTCAAACAAAATACAGGCAGCGCAGAGAGAAACCTTCCAGTATGAAGGGACGGAATGGCGGCTATGCACGGCGGAAAATAAACTCACTTTACTATTCTTGTTATTGATCGGTTTCATTTAACATCACGTCCTATGCCATGATATTAGCCGGCTAATATCACCCATTTATTTCAATAAATTTGTCATTGTCAGCAGAAATCCTTTTGGGTTGTTTTAGCTTTGAAAACAGTTTGCTATTTAATGGAAATTTGTGGGGCTGGCCTATAGGAAAAATTGAAATATAGAAAGATTCATACTAAAACAACTAACAAAAATCGCAAAAATAAGTCTATGTCAATATATGCATCCTAACAAGTTAAACGACTAATATTGGCACATAAAATTCTTACCGCAGAAAAATAATAATTTAAAATTCTAGTGCTCCTGGCACAAACAGAATTCAAAATTGAAGGAAGTGAGGTGTGTGCGCTCGCCCACACCGCAAAATACACAATTCGGCCATTACAGCATATTACGCCGAGCCACTCCGCAAAAAACCGGCAAGGCGATCAAAGTGGATAAGCACTATTTTGTCTGGGGCGAGTTAAGAAGGTGAAGAAATTTATGCGGAGAGTACAACTTCAGGTTGTGCTCTCCCAGGACAAATTCGCTGGTGCGGATTAATTTTGATAGGGGGCGATTGCACCGGGGCGGCGCAGCATTTTATCCACCTCATCGAGGTGCAGTTCTTCCTGTACAATCATTTCGCGAGCGTATTCTTCCAGCAAAATAGATTTTCCTTCGCTAGCTTTCAGCAAATCATAATAGGCATTGATGGCATTTTTTTCGTGCTCCAGACTTTCGCGCAGTATATCGCCGATGTCATGCTTTTCTGTTTCCAGTAGCGCACCTATTTTGAGTGAGGGATGGCCTCCCAGCAAAGTGAGTAGCTCGCCCGCTTTATGGGCATGCCCCAGGCCCTCGGTGGCATTGCTCTTGAGCCAGGAGACAATCGGAATCCGGTTGTAGCCGAATACCATAAGCGAGTAGTGTGTATAGCGCACTACACCAGCCAACTCTATCTCCATAATGCGATTCAATGCTTCTATTGCAAGCTTTTTGTCTTCATCATTCATGGCAATACCCTCATGGTAGTTGTACTAACATACCACAAGAGAGTTACAGATTTAGCCGGGTGCAGTCAAGGACTAATTAGAAATAGTATTGGCAGGCCCTGGGATTCCTTAGTGCAGAGGCTGATTTACCGCCTCATCCATTGCAAAAAGGCCCTCAATCCAGATATCAATCTGCGCTATGGGGGCATAGGTAATATTGGTTACTATCGCAATCAGCTCTTCAATCAAAACGGGGCTCAACTCCCTTAACCACAAGGGTTTGGACAGTTCCATGATGGCCGATAATTTTTCCTGCTGCTGATTTTTTCGCAATACATAGGCAAGCTCAACCAAGGTTCTTATATAGCCTTTTATTGCGCAGTTTTTACAAAATGACTCCCTGAGCAATTGCTCTGCTATAGGATAAACGCGCCAATATTGCTTTGCCGCTTGCTGCCATGTCTGGTTGAGCAGATGGCTGCGCGCCTCATGGATCATTTCATTCCAGTGAGTGATGGATTGTTCGATAAGCTCACGCTTCAATGTTTGCGGTGTAAAATTCAAGGCTTCTATGGTCATAATGTATTGTCTGATAGTAATGAGTAGTTTTTGCGTTTGTTAACTTTTGCAAAATTATTGTTTTGCCAATAGGTAGTGAGTGCTGAAACTGTTCAGTGACAATACCTCCCTATCGCCCTGTTCCAGCTCGGCCGCTTTTAGCGTTAAGCCCAGGGTGGCCACATAGTCAATCAGCTTTTTAATGGGCGTGTCGGTCACTTCCCAGCGGAAAAGCTGCCACCAACGCTTTTGCATGCCTGGATAATCGAAGACTATTTCAAGGTTGCAGGCCGATGTGCAGTGCTTGGCTATGTTGGCAAATATTGCCTGCATATCTTCCTGGCTCAGATCCTTCAGGACCGACTCAAGCGTGATGATCAAGGGGGTGTGGGGATGCCAGCCGGAGGCTGCCAGCCAATCGTCTTTGGCAATATTGGCTGACAGCAAACGATAGTTATCTATCTGCGGAATCGCTTTGGATTTAAGTCGCGTTATTTCCGGCAGATCTACATCTACCCAGCTAAAGCGAGGCCAGTCATTCTGCTTGCTCAAGCGATGAAAGCGTGTGCTCAGCCCCGCGCCTAGGTCGATGCACATCGCCTGGGGGTACTGCTGGAAAAATTCGCGGCAGCGCTGGTCGAACCACTGGCTGCGCAAGAGGCAGCGGCGCTCCCATTCAGGGTCATTTTTTAGCGGTGATGTTACCCCCAGCAATTTCGCCAGGGCCTTAGCCGCCTGGTCATGGAAGCCTATGGCCGGCCAGCTCTGCTGAGCGTAAGCGCGTGCACTTAATGCAGAATAGATGTCAGCTGAGGATGCCATTGCGCACCTCCTGTCATTAGGGTTGGCATTGCCATGGATTCAATAGTGGCGGTTTCTGGCTCCTGCCCTTTATGTTCCATCAGCGACTTATTGGCATTGCTCTCCTGCATAAACTCAAGTCCCAGGGACAATGCATAGCTGATAAGGTAAATATGGGGATTGGGTACACAGTCCAGGATATTGGAACTGGCAAGGCGCAGTTGCGTCTCGGCAAAAATACGCTGTGCGAAACTGAGAGAGCCAAATCGTTGTACAAGGTAAATCAATAGTTCTTCGCGGTAGCAATCGATAGAACTGCCCATAGTTGTTGTTATTGCTTTCCCCATAATTTTCTCCAAATGACCGCCCAAATAATAATGAGAATAATTATCATTAATGTTGACTATAGTCAATCAGTAAAACTCTATGCCATGGCCTTTATTCTGGTCAGAAGCTTTTATTGTTTTTTAAGCTATTGATTTATAAGGATAAAACTATATTTTTCTATATTGGAGGAAGGAAAAATATTAATATTAATTATCTATTGATAATTAATATCATT
>DATMSP010000025.1:0-22641 GCA_035565295.1 Cellvibrio sp.
ATTTTGTTTCTCATATTCTACCGGACTGATATAGTCCAAGTATAAACATCGAAGGTCAGGTGATTTTAAAATGATCAACAGCCAGGCTGCTCAAAAACAAATCATCCCGACCCTGAGTACTTCAAAGCGCAGGGAGCTAAAGCACTTTTTATCACCACTAGGAGACAACTCTCTTTGTGTATAAAATTGTTTCTTGAAAAAGCATTTTTCTGTTTATATAAAACAGAGTAGCCGTTGCTAGAACCATAAATGCCACAAGCACAATAAGTTTAGCGCTAACAGCGCCAGAGGAGATAAATCCATCAAATTCACGTCTAATTGCAATAAAAGCCAACAATATTGCAAATGCATAACCAAAACCGAAACGTAAGTTGGATAAGCTATTACTGTAGTTACCAGTCTCCATAATATTGCTTTTGCAGAACGGGCATAGAAATCCGACCTTATATTGTTGTTTAAAGCCATCCACGGCTTCAGTAGTTTTGAATGTTTTTCCACAGACAGCACATCGATACTTTTCAATCATGAATATTTCCCGTAATTTTTAACATCAAGGGACAGGGTGATTTTAAAAGGACTGACTATCGGGTTGCTTAAAAAAAATCACTCCAATCTGGATCGTCATTTTAAAATGATCAACAAGCTAAATGCTAAAAAGTAACCCCCCTCCCCCTGCGTATTGATGATTACCCAAAACTTTCAATTTTTTCCTTACACAAAACTTCTGCTAGCTGCTGTAAACATTTAACGCGCTCCGCCAACCACACAAGCTCTTCCTCGGATATTTCATAATGCTCTGAATAACGCGCATCCACATAAGCCTTTTTCAATAACTGAAAACGGCGACGATGCACTTTAGTATCTTGCGGAAAAACCTCAGCAATACGTTCATCCTGCGAAATTGCCAAGGAGTTTAATCGGATTAGATTGTGCGTATAGGGCTTATAATTAGTTAAGACTAAAAGCAAACACGCATAGCAATGTTCAGCGGATTGATGAAGCAGAAAAGCAGCAATATTATATTGGGGAACACTCAGTGCATATTCATACTGCAAATAAAATGATTTTGAATTTTCGTACCAGATATCGTAATGTTTTTGCGCAATAGCTTTATATTCTTGCGGGGTTAAATTACCAGGCTCCGCCAATTCACGCTTATCCGATTCATAAAGAACAATCCCTTGTCGCTTGATATCAGTGAAAAAGTATTGCCCCTGGATTAAAGCGTTATTCACTTCCTCCAGCGTGTGCACCAGAATATTTAGAGGCTGGCGTACTTGCAACGCAATGCGATCCTCCGCAAGATCCCAGATTTTATATTCTTCGAGAAGCTCGCTTTGATTGACAATAACTAAAATATCATAGTCGCTGACATAGCCGTAGGCCGGCTTGTTCACCCATTTTCCTGTGGCAAAACTGCCGAACAGGATAATCTTTAATATCCTGCCATGCTTTTTCTTGCCATTGGCAAAACCCGTCACCTGCTCCAACTCATCGCGAAGCACAGCGACAATGTAATCCAGGTTCTTTTGCTTGGATGCGGGTAAATGATCGAGATTATTATTCATTTTGTCATACTACAATTCAAAGCCGATGCTGGTCGTAACTCACTATATTAAGTTAAATCCTATGTGGTTTTGTGGAATATTTTGCCCAGCAAAATGGTCAGCAGAGGTGCAAAATACCAAAACAAGGCTGCAACGTCTTATTTAGCTCATTTTTTATACTGATCACGTCTTGAAAAAACCAACAAATACTATATTGTGGTATTTATTGGTACTTTTGCGCATTTGGAGACGGCTTTTATGGCTAAGAACACCAGCATTACCCTGGGTGATCATTTTGATAATTTCATTTCCTTGCAACTTGAGTCTGGCCGTTATGGTTCAGCCAGTGAAGTGGTAAGAGCTGGATTACGGTTACTGGAAGACTCCGAAAGCAAGTTACAAGTACTCCGCCAAATGCTAAAACAAGGTGAGGAGAGCAGTGTTGCCGATTATAACTACAAGGACTTCCTGACGAAACTTGATGAGTAGAAGCGTTAATGGAACCCTTCCAATTATGGGGCAACTGGGGCCAGAGCAAAATAAAACCGAACCAGCTCACATTAAATTTAATCCTAAACTAATTTTTAATCTGACTAGGTCGCACTCAAGCTTTTATGATTCTCGATAGTTTTAAGGGAGCGGAGAAATTTAAAAGTGATCGATATGATCAAAAATAAACCCCTCCGTTGCCATTATTGTACCCATTTCTTCTGGTGTTTCATTTAGTGTAATAGTGCTCATTATTACACTGCCGCTACCAGTTCGATTTTTACGTGCTTTCCAAGTGCTTGAGCAGCACTTGCCAACGTGGTTAAGGTCAAACTGGTATCTTGCTCATCCAATAGACGGTCTAATGATGAGCGGCTGGTTTGCATGCGTTTTGCCATATTGGTTTTGTTAATGTGCTGCATCTTCATCTCATTTTGAATTTGCCAGGCAATCATACGTTTAATGGCTACTGCAGTTGCATCATCCAACAAGCCTTCATCAGTGAGAAAATCTTCAAAATCGCTACCAATATGTTTGTTGACTACCTTTTTCATGGAGCACCTCTAAATTGTTGCAGACGGCTTTTTGCTACAGCTAATTCGCCTGCGGGGATCTTCTGTGACTTTTTAGTGAAGCCGTGCAATAAAACGATGGTGTTATCGTGCATTGTGAAAATTACTCTGGCTATCCCGTCCTTAACGTGAGATCGAACTTCCCATAAGTCGGCTTCCAGTTTACGCACCAATGGCATTCCTAATGGCCAGCCAATTTGGACCGTTCGAATATCTTCGCCAAGAGCTTTACGGTCATCAGCAGTAACGCTGCGAAGCCATTCCCTTACAGGTTCAGCCCCAAGATCAGTTTTAAAGAATCGAGCAGCAAGTGGTTTCGGAGGCATTGGTCGCTCCTTAAGCATTTGAAACCAAGCGTACCATTAATGGTACACATTGTACAGCCGTTTTGTACTGGTATTTGTTAGATTCACTCGATTTGTATTGGCTTGCAGACAAATCCAGCCTGATCTGCTGAGGGGCCCCCAATATCTCAATATCGGAATCAGGTGTGACTTTAAAATGATCAGCATTCAAACTGGCTCAAAAAAATCATCCCCCCTGGGCTCCCTAGACACTCAAAATACCCCCCTTTACAATGCTGTTTCATTCAAAAAATTCACCTCCAGCCCCAAACCAGACGGATCGCTAAAAAACACCTGTGTCATACCAATTTCTGGCAATGAATCAATAGAATAAGGAACATTCTTACACTGTAATTTCACAAGCAATTCGTTAAGCCCCTCGCTTTGAAATGCAATATGATCAAGATATCCTTGCTTTTCATGCTGATAATGTTCAGAGCTTTCAGTTAAATGAATAATTGGATTACTACCCGAGTAAAGCCAAAATCCGCGCCTTCTGAAGGCTGGACGAAAACCGACATTTAAATCAAATAGCTCACAATAAAATAATTTCAACCTTCCTAACAATTCCATAGGAGCACTGATATTAATATGTTCTATGTGCATGAATTACCCTAACACAGCGATAAGCTATGATTTTTTAAGTTGTGGTTTTATCAAATAATTTTTCGCAACTGATATCGGGACCCGGATTGACTTTAAAATGATCATCAAACCGATTACTCAAAACTAAATCACTCTGAGCCGCTTCTGGTTCCGACACCATTTCTGCTTCAAAAATAAATCCCCCCAACTCTGGGCACTGCAAGGATGCCATCCAGCGGGAAAGAATGATCATACGCTCGTTGCTCGTATTGAATACCAGGCATGCATCAAGCCAGACTGATAGAACTGGATCGATGACTCAAATCCTGCCGCAGTAATGATGGATGCAACCTGTGCAGATCGCAGTATGCTAACGTCTTTGGCATAGGCCGCACGTGTTTTCTCCAAGATCTCCGGCTGAACACCAGAAGATGACATCAGGTGAATCCAGACCCGCAGGAGAGCTTGATACGAATCAGACTCCACATCAGAGGCTAAATCAGAGCTGGCCAAGACACCACCCGCCACCAGTCGATCTGCAATGCTGCGGAAGAACTGAACACGTTCCTCCCGGTCAAGAATAAACTGTGAGACCAAGAAACATGTGGCACCATCGTACGGATCGCTGGGAGGAAGGGAGTCAAGATATCCTTCATGAAAGTCGCAGCGCGAAAAAAAACCCTCCTCTCTTGCCCGCATCCGACACATATCTAGCATCGGACCTGAGGGTTCCACTGCTGTAAATCTCCAGCCCGGAAACAGCTTGGCCAGATAGGACATTTCTATACCTGTACCCGCACCCACACAGAGAACTCGCGCATCTTTTGGCAAACCCGAGAAAACTGCACCAAGAAGAAAATACAACCCATCGCGAACGGGTGACATCCGCGCCCACTGCTTGTCATAGCCAGATGCTTGACTATCGAAAACAGCCTTGATTTCTTCACTTTGCATCGCATTGCCTCCTAATTTTTTTGCGTAACCTATTTTTCATGAGCGCTAAAACTTTACGAAATAGAAAAACTGGGAATTGCTCAAGAATAAATCACACCTCGGCTGAAGAATGCGAACGAAATTGATTTATTGTTCCCATAAGAAAGCAAATACCAACAAAAAACCAAACCGAACTAGCTATTAAATGCCACACCCCCAAATTCTTTAACTCAAAAAATATAGGGGAAATATATAGCCCGCGAGCCAAACAAATTAAAGAAATGACTGGCAATGCTGGCCTCGATAAGGGAATTTTACCAATTAAACCCGCTCCCGAAAATGAATAGACCATACAAGCAAACATCAAGCTGGCAACTGCTACAGCAGCTACAGGTGCAATCAACGTTCTCTGCTGGGCGGACTCAACTATATACTGAGGCGCTCGAGCAAATGCATACCAATTTGGACCGCCGATAATCATAAGCAAATGCCAAATCGCAGCGAGTCCCGCTATTACACCGCCAACAATTAGAAATTTTTCATGGAGAGTTATTTTCAACACGATATCCTTTTTTATGTGACCCAGCTAATCGGAATTTTCCAATTAAAAGAAACTGAGTACAGGGTAAAACACATCTAAGCAAACATGTAACATATAGATTAATTTTACTCCGACCCCAGCCTTGCTATTCTGAGCAAGGGTAACCTGGAAGTTCAGCATTGAAAATAGAATATTGGTTAAAAAAAACATCCCACTTAACCCCGAAAGGTATTGAAGATCCCCACATCAGAGGCCACCCCTCAAACCTTCCAAAACGCAAAAAATGTCCATATTTGCCAAATATAGACATACGTGATAATGTCATATATAGATATTTTCGCAGGAGGTATGCCATGAATATCAGCTTTACCGAAAAACAAGAGCAATACATAACCGCGCAGGTAAAAGGTGGTGATTATCAAAACGCCAGTGAAGTTGTACGTGATGCGCTAAGGCTTCATGAGGTTTACCGCCACCGTGTAATTGAGGAATTACGTGCTGAAATCGCTAAAGGATGGGATAGTGGAAATAGCACAAAGACTGTTCAGGACATAATCACTGAAAAGCGCAAGGTAAAACGCAGTGAAAGGTAAAACTGATGTTCCATACCATCAAAAACTATATCCTCTCACCCGAAGCCGAAAGTGATCTCGGCGATATTTTTGATTACACGCAGCAGCAATTCGGGATAGACCAAGCCGCTACCTATTTATCCGAGCTTGAAGAAAATTTTATGCGGCTTATCGCCAACCCACAACTAGGGCGCGAACGTAATGAAATTTGTGAAGGGCTACGCAGCCTCACCCCAAGCAGCCACGTTATTTTTTATCGTACCCATGATGATCACATACGCATCATCCGTATTCTCCATGGGAGTCGCGATCTTCCCAAACTTTTCTAGGGAAAGCGTGAAAAATTAACTGACCCCTACCTAAAAAAAAAGCCCCTATGATTGCTCATAGAGACCCAAAAACTTTTTCAACAAGGCAACCTCAGGTTGCCTCAATACCATTTAGAAAGTCGCCACCGCATTGGCCGCACCTGTCGCAGGTGTAGTCAAGGCATTGTTCGCACCGCCCTGCCAAACCACTGCAGCACCCTGGATCTTGATGCACTTCCAGGTGATGGCTGTGCTCGGTGGCAAGGCTATGGTTCCAGTCCAGCTTGGGTAAGCAGTCGGATTCAGCTTGACTGCAGCAGTGGTCACCCAATTGCCGAGCTGTGCAACACTGCCGACAACATAAACGTTCTGGCCAGTCACAGTGGTGCCCTTGTTACAGGTGAATTGGACATTCACGGTGGTTGGAACCGATGAGCTGCTGGAGCTGACCGCTACCGCTGAACTCGATACAGCCACTGAAGAGCTGGATTGCGCTACCGAGCTGGCCGCTGCGGATGATGAGCTGGCCTCTGCTGAACTGCTGGCAATCGCTGAGCTGCTGGCAGCTTCCGAACTACTGATCACAGCTGAGCTGCTTGCAACGGCTGAACTGCTTGCAACGACTGAACTGCTGGCTTCTACCGAGCTACTCATTACCGCAGAAGAGCTGGCAACGCTGCTCGCTACAGAGCTGCTTGCCACCACAGAAGAACTGGCCGCAGCTGAACTGCTGGCAACCACACCGCAGTTAACCGGAAGGTTCATTGTCTTGCTGGTAATCACGCGCGTAGTACCATTGATCACAATTCTGGTCCAACCCGCTGCGGCCTGGTCTGCGGCTGGGAAAGCATCCGCTCCCCAGGCACCATTCGGATCAATCTTGAAACGCGGCCCGCCATTGGCATCGCCGGCAGCAAAGTTGCGGCAAATTTCAAAATCGGTTGCCGAGCCAACTACCGGCGTCATCAAATCACCTTCCAGCCAGGCGTTGTGTGTTCCGCGCACATGATAGATAGATGCGGGAGCCGAACTGGCAGCCACTGAAGAGGCAACACTGGAAGCCGCTACAACAGAACTCACCGCTGAGGAACTGGAAACCGCTGCAGCAGAACTCGAAGCTACCACTTTGGTGATGGTGTAGGCTTTGCTCTGATCGTTAAAGGTAATGTAGTAGCGACCGGCACCGCCAGGAATGGTGATATTGCCACCGCCCTGCTCGGCCACGCCGTCATTGTTGTTATCGCCAAAGTTGGTGGCCCAGTTGTTGGCCACATCGAATTTCGCAGTCGCATTTGCAGCGGTGATCACATCCACAGTCACGCCCCAGGTGCATTGCGCAACCATTTGCATGGCGGTTGAAGCCCAGGCATTAAAGCTGCCGCGAATACCCATGGTTGGATAGGTGCAAGGATTAAACACTACACCCATATTCTGATAGTTTGCCGTCAGGGTCACTTCAGCAACATTGGGGGTAATGAATTCCTGCAAACGACCACCACCGTGCGACCAGTTGAGGAAATCATATTTGTTCACATCCTTCACTTGCGACAGCGGCGCACTGATAGTGGCGGTACTGCCGATAATGCTGGGGATAGGCTGAGTCCAGGCCGCGGTAGTAGAGCCGAAAGTGGTCTGCAAACCGGTTGGGTTGGAAGCCATAATGATATTGGCCAAACGCGGTTGCAGGGGAACAGTCTTACAGGCCTTCAGGGTTTGCTGGCGAGCCTGGGCAGCAGAGATGCTCACGCGATCGGCATTTTGCGTGGCAGCCGGGAAGGTTACACCCAGATCCTGGCCATCGGCTACATTGGTATTGCCATAGTACATCCACACAGCATTGGAAATTTTTCCGCCGGCAGTTGTTGGGTATTGCAACCACACTGTGGAAGTACCATTGGTATTCCAGGTATTGATTTTGTGTGAATAGACAGTGCCGGCTTTTGAAACAAACCTTAAGCTCTTGCCATTCGCACCGGCAGTTGCGTAATCGATATCAGCAGCGGTGAGGTTGACCAATACTTTAAAGTTGGTTTGGTTGCCGAGATCAGAAGTATCTACCGATACCTGGCGGCGAGTCAGCCAGCCGTCATTCCACCAGCCATCAACCACTCGGCTAAAGCCGGTTGCACACAGCTTGGCATTCAGGTGGGATGGATATTCGTGATCGGGAGCAACAAAGGTACTCACAGGCACATTGCGTGAAATATCATCGTGCAGGTGGCAATCGGTAGGATCGTTTTTCGCGCAGTGAGAAATCAAAACATTCCAGGAGAAACTCGCTGCAGGCGCACTGCCGCTTTCCACACCGCCATCCAGGTCAATGATATCGCCAGTCGCCCAGGTCAAGGTAGATTCAGGGCGAGTGATCGCCGGCTTGGGAATAGATTCTGTCACTATCACAGGCACACTGGCCGTATCGGTATTGGTCAGGTTGGCGCTGTCGGATACGCGCACAGTCACCACATACTCACCGGCAGTGGCAAAGCTGACATTCTGCACACCTGCACCATTGGTTACATCTATAACACCATCGGCATTCAGGTCCCAGTCATAGCGCGCAGTACCCGAAGCCACAAATGATGTGGTTGCATCTATGCTGACAGTATTGCTGGGCAGAACAAAAGCGGCATCAGCGGTTGCTGTAGCGATGGTTTTTGGATCGGCCGCGCTTTTGATTCTCCAGAGTTCAAACTTGTTAGTGTTCAAGTTGTAGCTGAGGTAATACACATCGCCCAATGGGCCTGTCTCCAACTGGATTACCGGCGCACCTGTATCGAAAGCTGCTGCGGCAAAGCTGGTATTTTTATTGGGCTTGCCATTGTCGGTTGCCGGCAGGAAGCGAATCCAGGATTGCGAATAGTCTGCGATAAACAAACCGTTTTTATATTGCGCAGGATAGAGATTGCCAGTGTATACCGCAGCACCTGTCGCAGCAGCCTGACCGCCATTATGGTTGTATTCCCAGAAAGGTTTCGCGGCAGTATTCGCGGCATAGAGCGAAGTACACAAAGGAGCGTTGGCACCCTGGTAGCCGCCCTGCACCGCTGTACCTTCGTAGCATGGCCAGCCAAAGTTTTCTACCACTGTGTCGTCGCGAGGAGCAGGTACGTAGTTGATTTCTTCCACGTTATTCCAACCCACATCGGCAATATAAATCTCACCGGTATTGGGCTGCACGGCAAAACGGAAGGGATTGCGCAGACCATAGGCGGCAATCTTCAATTGGGTCAACTGGGTGTTGCCCATAAACTCAGCTTCCGTCAGGCGAGTCAGGGTGCCGTTGTAGTTGGTGTTGTTGGTGGTGCGGAATAATTGTGAACGCAAGGCACCCACGTTATGAGCTGCATTGCCGCAGTTATCGGTCTGACCGAGATCTACCTTGCCGGGCGAGGCCATATCGCCCACAGTCATGTACAGAGTGTGGACAGGGGCATTGGGATTGGTGAGGTCAGTGTGAAAATTAAGATCACCCACCGAGTGGCTGGTGGACTGGTTGCAGAAACCTTCATACAGAATTTGCTGGCTCACAGCGACGTTAGTCACAGGGTCAATGGTGATGCGCTTCAAGCGCGCAGCGTTTGCGCCGTAAGCGCGGGAGTAAAGCGCGAAAATAACGGGCGTGGCCGGGAAGTTGGGATGCACCTCAAGGCCGAGCAAGCCGTGGTCTACTTCCTGGTATATCTCGCCGCTCAAGTTGACTACCTGGGTGGGATTGGTATCGAACTTGTTTTTGTAGACACGGATAATACCGTTCTTTTCACCCACAAAAATGCGGTCATCATTGGGGGAAAACTTCACCGTGGACACCTGTTGCGCCACAGAGAAAATACGCTCCTTTTGCAGGTCAGCCGGCAAGGCATTTGCCACCAGCGGCGCAACACCTGCCACCAGGGATAAAGCACCCCCTAAAATCGCAACAACAAACTTCTTCATCGAGTACCCCTGGTACATTGAATTTACTAAGTGAATGGTGAAAAACACAAAAATAAAACCCATATGCCCAGGGGCATAAGTCAAAAGCCAAGCAAATAAAACTTTACACGCCAATTGGCGCATAATACCTCATTTTATTTACCTGGCATTTCACCTATCCCTGTCTTTCCCGATATTTATCGCCAGCTTGTGCGAGCCATCACACTATCAAAATGCATAGCGCCCGCCAGCGATAAAATAATCAAGCCCACAAAAAAGCATAAGCCACACCAGCCGAAGCGAGATCCCACAGGTCATCTTCCCTCTGGTATAACCTATGCCTTGCTAGGCCTGTCTATTCAGTCGTGAATCTTAAAAGCTACCCACCGCATTAGCAGTCCCCGCTGCCGGGGTGGTAAAGGTATTGTTGGCTCCCGGTTGCCATACCAATGCCGCTCCCTGGATTTTCACGCACTTCCAGGCCACAGCCGTATTGGCCGGCAGGTTGATAGTCCCGGTCCAGGCTGGATAAGCGGTAGGCGATAATTTAACCGCGTTGGCCGCAACCCAACTGCCCAATTGCGGTTGGTTACCTACCACATACACATTTTGCCCTGTGACGGTGGTCCCCTTGTTACAGGTAAATTTAACGCTCACCATAGCCGCAGCGGACGAACTGCTCACACTCGAAGCCGTTGAACTGACCACTACCGATGACGAACTCACTGCCACTGCGCTGCTGGTGGCAGCAGAGGAGCTGGCAACACTGGCAGCGACAGAACTGGATGACACTGCAGCAAAAGAGCTGGATGACACTGCAGCACTGGAGCTGGCCGCCGCTGAACTGCTGGCAACCACACCGCAGTTAACCGGCAGGTTGGTGGTCTTGCTGATGATTTGACGGGTGGTGCCGTTGATTACAATCTTGGTCCAACCCGCTGCAGCCTGATCTGTAGCTGGGAAAGTATCCGCCCCCCAGAGGCCGTTCGGATCTATCTTGAAGCGCGGCCCGCCATTGGCATCGCCGGCAACAAAGTTGCGGCAAGCTTCAAAATTGGTTGTCGAGCCGGCGACAGGCGTCATCAAATCCCCTTCTAACCAGGCATTGTGTGTTCCGCGCAAGTGATAGATAGAGGCGGGAGCAGAGCTGGATGCCGCAGAGGAAGAGCTTACGGCAACGCTCGAACTTGAAACAGCTGCGGATGAACTCGCCACCACTTTCACCACTTTGTAGGCTTTGGTCTGGTCATTAAAGGTAATGTAGTAGCGACCGGCACCACCTGGGATGGTGATATTGCCACCGCCCTGCTCGGCAACACCGTCGTTATTGGTATCGCCGAAGTTGGTAACCCAATTGTTGGCAACATCAAATTTCAGGGTCGCGTTTGCAGCGGTGATCACATCCACGGTTACACCCCAGGTGCATTGCGCAACCATCTGCATAGCCGTAGAGGCCCAGGCATTAAAGGTGCCGCGAATATTCATGGTGGGATAAACACAGGGATTGAAGGCAATACCTGCATCCTTGTAATTCGCCGTGAGCGTGACCTCGGCCTGGTTGGGCGTAATGAATTCCTGCAGGCGACCACCACCGTGCGACCAATTCAGGAAATCATATCTGCGCGAATCCTTCACCTGGGAAAGGTCTGCACTGATAGTGGCGGTACTGCCTATGATACTGGGAATAGGCTGAGTCCAGACTGCCGTGGTAGAACCAAAGGTGGTAGTCAGACCTGTGGGGTTGGAAGTCATATTGATATTGGCCAAGCGCGGTTGCAGAGGCACAGACTCACAAGCTTTCAATACCTGCTGGCCAGCCTGGGCTGCAGAAATACTGACACGCTCCCCATTTTGAGCGGCTCCGGGAAAAGGCGCTCCCAAATCCTGGCCATCGGCAGCGTTCGGATTACCATAATACATCCATACCGCATTGGAAATTTTTCCACCTGCCGTAGCTGGGTACTGCAACCATACTGTGGAAGTACCATTGGTATTCCAGGTATTGATCTTATGTGAGTACACAGTGCCGGTTTTCGACACAAACCTTAGACTCTTGCCATTTGCACCTGCGGCCGCGTAATCGATATCAGCCGGCGTGAGGCTGACCAATACCTTGAAGAAAGTTTGGTTGCCAAGATCAGAAGTATCCACCGATACCTGGCGGCGAGTCTGCCAACCGTCATTCCACCAGCCGTCAACCAATCTGCTGAGGCCAGTAGCGCAGAGCTTGGCGATCAGGTGTGATGGGTATTCATGATCGGGAGCCACAAAGGTACTGACAGGCACATTACGCGAAATATCGTCGTGCAGGTGGCAATCAGTAGCATCGTTTTTCGCGCAGTGCGAAATCAATATATTCCAGGCAAAGCTCGCCGCAGACACACTGCCACTTTCCAGGCCGCCATCCAGGTCAATAATATCGCCGGTAGCCCAGGTCAATGACGCATCGGGATGGGAAATACGAGGTTTGGGAATGGAGTCAGTGACCACCACAGAAACGCTGGCCGTATCCGTGTTGGCCAGATTGTTTTTATCCAATACGCGCACAGTCACCGCATATTCGCCAGTGCTGGCAAAACTGACGGTCTGGGTAGCCGAGCCATTGGTTACATCTATAACACCGTCAGCATTGAGATCCCAGTCATAGCGCGCATTGCCCGACGCCACGAACGAACTGCTTGCGTTGATAGTGACCTGTTTATTCGGCAACACAAAAGTGGCATCGGCGGTTGCGGTGGCAACTGTCTTGGGGTCGGCCGCACTTTTGATTCGCCAGAGCTCAAACTTGTTGGTATTCAGGTTATAGCTGAGATAGTAGATATCACCCAGTGGGCCCGACTCCAGTTGAATTACCGGCGAGCCAGTATCAAAAGCTGCTGCCGCAAAGCTGGTATTTTTGTTGGGCTTGCCATTGTCGGTCGCCGGTAAAAAGCGAATCCAGAATTGCGAATAGTCGGCGATAAACAATCCGTTCTGATACTTGGCGGGGTAGAGATTACCCGTATAGACGGCCGCCGCAGTGGCAGCAGCCTGGCCGCCACTGTGATTGTATTCCCAGAAGGGCTTGCTATCGTTGTTGGCTGAATACAGGGAGTTGCACACAGGAGTATTGGCTCCCTGATAACCGCCCTGCCTTGGCGACCCTTCAAAACAGGGCCAGCCGAAATTTTCCACCACCGAATCATCGCGCGGATTCGGAACATAGTTAATTTCCTCCACATTGTTCCAGCCCACGTCGGCAATATAGATTTCGCCGGTATTGGGCTGTACAGCAAAGCGGAAAGGATTGCGCAGGCCGTAGGCAGCAACTTTCAATTGGGCCAACGGAGTGTTGCCCATAAACTCAGCTTCGCTCAGGCGAGTCAGGGTACCGTTGTAGTTAGTGTTGTTGGCCGTGCGGAACAGCTGCGCGCGCAGGGCGCCCACGTTGTGGGAACTATTGCCGCAGTTATCGGTTTGGCCCACATCCACCTTGCCGGGAGAAGCCATATCGCCCACTGTCATATAGAGAGTATGGACAGGCGCATTGGGGTTGGATCTATCGCTGTGGAAATTCAGGTCACCCACAGCATGACTGGTAGACTGGTTGCAAAAGCCTTCATAGAGGAGTTGCTGGCTGACCGCAAGGTTGGTGGTGGGATTGATAGTAATACGCTTTAAGCGCGCACCATTTGCACCATAGGCGTGGGAGTAAAGGGCAAAAATGACTGGGGTCGCAGGAAAGTTGGGGTGGACTTCAAGGCCCAGCAAACCGTGATCTACCTCCTGGTATACCTCAGCGCTCAAGTTCACCACCTGGGTGGGATTGGTATCAAACTTGTTCTTGTAAACACGGATAATGCCGTTCTTTTCACCGACAAAAATGCGGTCGTCATTGGGTGAGAACTTAACCGTGGAGACTTGCTGCGGGACAGAAAAAATACGCTCTTTTTGCAAATCTGCCGGCAGGGCATTGGCTGCCAGAGATGTAAAACCCGCCGCTATGAATAGTGCGCTGGTCAAGACTGCATAGACAGACTTTTTCATAGAGTACCCCTTGTACAATAAAACATTTGAAATTGCTATCAGGGCAAAGGCAAGTTTCAGACCAATCTCAGCAAGAATGCCTATAAATATGCCAACGCCAGCTTAATACGTTAAGAGGCGCCATTATTTCTTATAAATGTGACAATTTCAATAATGATTACTAATAGCTATTAGCAGGAGCCTATTGCCAACCCTGGAAAAGTGTGGCTAGCGCGGTGCGCAATCTCGCCCTTCTGCCACTTCATTGGGCATTTTTAACCAGGATTGAAAACATTGTCGTGAAGATAATTGCACAGCGGGCAAGATTAAAACTTGCATATGGCCCCTCAATTCCCTATAGTACCGGCCCCCAACTGGCCTGAAATGTTTTAGGCCTCTCCTTGTCTCACCACTTCGTGGGAGACTTTAACCCGTAAGGAGCTACAATGCGTCATTACGAAATCGTGTTTTTGGTTCATCCAGACCAAAGCGAACAAGTTCCAGCAATGGTAGAGCGCTACACCTCTACTATTAAAGCCAGCGGTGGCCAAGTACACCGTTTGGAAGACTGGGGCCGTCGCCAACTGGCTTACTCAATCAACAAAATCCACAAAGCTCACTATATCCTGCTGAACGTAGAATGTAGCGAAGCTGTATTGGAAGAGTTGACCACCAACTTCCGTTACAACGATGCCATCCTGCGTAACCTGGTGATTCGTGAAGACGAAGCCATCACCGAAGAATCCTTCATCATGAAAGCCGAGAAAGAAGGCCGCGAGCGTAAAGCCCGTCCGCCACGCGCTGAACGTCGTGATGAATTCGATGCTGATATATCTTCTGATGAAGACGATGTTGATGCTGCTGACTTTGAAGAGCAGGAGGAGATTTAATCATGGCACGTTTTTTCCGTCGTCGTAAATTCTGCCGTTTTACCGCTGAAGGCACCAAGCAAATCGACTATAAAGATGTTGAAACCTTGAAAGCCTACATCAGTGAAACCGGCAAAATCGTTCCAAGCCGCATTACTGGCACCAAAGCAAAATACCAACGTCAGTTGGCTTCTGCTATCAAACGTGCCCGCTTCCTGGCTTTGATTCCATACACTGACAGCCACGAGTAAGGGGTACACCAGATGGAAATTATTCTCCTCGATAAAGTAGGCAGATTAGGCAGCATCGGTGACAAGGTTACCGTTAAAGCTGGCTATGGCCGTAACTTCCTGTTGCCACAAGGCAAGGCTGTTGCCGCTACTGCTAAAAACATAGCTGATTTTGAAGTTCGTCGCGCCGGCCTTGAAGCTGCCGCTGCAGCCAAAATCGCTGAAGCCACTGCTCGCGCTGAGAAGCTGGCTGCCCTGGAAGTGACTATCGCTGCTAACGCAGGTGACGAAGGCCGTCTGTTCGGCTCTATCGGCACTCGCGATATCGCCGATGCCATCACTGCCGCAGGCGTTGCTGTTAGCAAAGCTGAAGTGCGTCTGCCTTCAGGTGTGCTGCGCGAAGTAGGCCAATATGACATCAGCGTACAATTGCACGCTGAAGTTATCCAGGCTGTGAAATTGGTTGTTGTCGCTGAATAATTAGCGCAACAATCTGTCAGTAATACTGACAAGCTTGATAAAATCGGGCACTATCGACAACCTTTCGGGTTGTACTAGTGCCCGATTTTTTTTGTCCCGGTAAAAAGCCCTATTTATGTCCGACACCACTTTTGAACAGTCCCTGGCCAGCGAACTGGCCAGCAATAGCAACCTGCCCCACTCAGTGGAGGCGGAGCAATCCGTACTGGGCGGATTGATGCTGGACAACAAGCGTCTGGATGCAGTGCTGGAAGTATTGCAGGAGACCGATTTCTTTCGCGATGACCACAGGGTCATCTTCCGCATGATGCAGGCGCTACAGGAGAGCAACCAGCCCCTGGACGTAATCACTCTGTCGGAAGAACTGCACAAGCACAACGAACTTGAGCGCGTGGGCGGCCTGGGCTATCTGGTTGACATGGCCAACAATACCCCCAGCGCAGCCAATATTGTCGCCTACGCCAAAATCGTGCGCGAGCGCTCCACCCTGCGCCAACTGATAGCCGCCGCCTCGGAAATCAGCAAATCCAGCTTTAACCCCTCAGGCTTGGATTCCGATGACCTGCTGCAGATGGCAGAAAAAAAGGTCGCAGAGATAGCCGAAGATCGCCCCAAGGAGGGCGGCCTGGTAGAAGTCAATACACTATTGAAGGAGGCGGTCACCCGTATTGACGAGCTGTTCCGCTCCGGCAGCGATATTACCGGTGTCCCTTCAGGCATTACCGATCTCGACCAGCGCACCTCCGGCTGGCAGTCGGGCGAACTGATCATTCTCGCCGCCCGCCCCTCTATGGGTAAAACAGCCCTGGCCTTGAACTTTGTTGAAGGGGCACTTTTTAGTCAGCCCAAGCCAGTCCTGGTATTCAGTATGGAAATGCCCTCGGCGGCGCTGATCATGCGGATGATGTCTTCCATAGGCCGCATCGACCAGGGCAAGATGCGCAACGGCAAACTCACCGAAGAGGACTGGCCCAAGCTCTCCTCTGCCGTGGCCAAAATGAAGGACAAGCTGCTCTTTATTGACGACACCGGAGGACTTAATCCGCAGGAGATGCGCGCACGGGTGCGTCGCATTGCCCGCGAACACGGCAATCCCGGCATGATTATGGTGGACTACCTGCAACTGATGACAGTAGCCGGGGCTGGCGAGGGGCGCACCCAGGAAATCTCCGAGATCTCGCGCTCACTAAAAGGTATAGCCAAAGAATTTGAATGCCCGGTTATAGCCCTCTCACAGCTTAACCGCGGTGTGGAGCAGCGCCCCAACAAGCGCCCCATGAACTCGGATCTGCGTGAATCCGGTGCTATCGAGCAGGACGCCGATGTGATTTTATTTATTTATCGCGATGAATATTACAACGAAGACAGCCCCGACAAGGGCATGGCTGAATTGATTATCGGCAAGCAGCGCAATGGCGAAATCGGCACCTGCCGCGCGGCCTTTGTGGGCAAATATACCCGCTTTGATAACCTTGCACCGGAATATTTCCAGAACAATGATTATTGATGCAGGGTGGGTTGGAGCCTGCAGACTAAACGCAAATCAACCCGATACCTCCAGCGTCAACCCACCGAGAACTTCAATTAAAAACAGGCAGGCGCAATTTTTATTTTGCGGTTTACATGGCTTTATTTTCCAATCAGTTCCATCGCTTGCGCGCAGAGCGCCTGGCTGAATCCACCCGCGATTTTTTAGCGCGCGGCAAATCGGTAACCCGCTGCGAGCAGTGCCAGATGGCAACCTATGCCTGTCTCTGTCCCTGGCGCCCCACACTGGAAAGTCGCTGCGAATTTATTCTGCTGATGCATCGCAATGAAGTCTTCAAACCGACCAATACCGGACGCCTGATAGCCGACGCCCTGCCCGACAGAACGCATGTTTATTGCTGGAGCCGCACCCAGCCCAATGCAGAGTTGTTACAGCGGTTACAGGACACGCGCCGCCAGTGCTTTATTGTATTTCCCGCCGATGCAGCAAACGCCGGCTCGCGGTCCCGCCAGGTTTTCAGCGAAATCCCGGGCGACGATAGAATCCCCACTTTTATACTCCTGGATGGAACCTGGAAACAGAGCGGCAGAATGTTTCATTTAAGCCAGTGGCTGGAAAACATCCCCTGCATACTTTTGCCTATGGCTATATCTCGAGGCTACAGCGTCCGAAAATCTCATCAGGACGACTACCTATCCACCGCAGAGGCCGCCGCGCTCTGCCTGCAGCTCGCCGGGGAGCAACAAAACAGCATCGGCCTGCTCGATTATTTTCAACTTTTTAATGAGCACTATTTAGCTACCCGCGGCTGCTACCCGCCCCGACAGGGGGAACTGCATAAAAAGCTGGAAAACATGTCACACGCGCATGAGTCACAATAACAACCCCATCAAAATGACAACCCTTTTTCGGCACATTGAGATGATAGACGAAAGTCCAAATAGCAAGCGGTTGAAAGACTAGCAAAGGATCAAACAGACAACTCCTGGCGAGAGACAAGCCTAAAGTCAAAATAAACACAGGCCTGTTCATACCGCCGCCAATATTCTACCTTCCAGCACTATAGATATTGTGAATAGCGCTACTGAGGGTTATTCTGCGCTGCAGGCCAACAAAAACGATAAATGGTTCAACTCTTTACTCTTCCCCAGCGGTACACGATTCTGTTTTCACTAGTGAAGTCACTTACATGAAAGAGATTGATAAAAAATTATCCATCAGCAAAGCAAAATCCCCATCCAATATCGAAAAAAAATCAGATGCAGCGGCTAAACCACCGCGCCCGACAGTAGTGGGCATAGGCGCATCTGCTGGGGGATTGGCTGCGCTAAAAATACTATTGGGCCAAGTGCCGGAAAACAGCGGCATCGCCTTTGTCATTGTGGTTCATCTGGCCCCAGAGCAAGATAGCTATCTTTCAGAATTGCTGCAACCTTACTGCGCAATACCCATTCAACAGGTGCAGGCAGAAGTGACACTGGAGCCCAACCAGGTTTATATCATTCCTCCAGGCGTGAACCTAGATACTATTGACAGCCACTTGCGCATCAGCAAGCTTGAGGAAGAGCGCCGGCATCGCGCACCTGTGGATCACTTCTTTCGCAAACTGGCCTGCAGCCACGATAGCAATGCTATAGCGGTTATTCTGACCGGCACGGGTGCAGATGGCACTCTCGGTATACAGGAGATCAAAAATCAGGGTGGATTGACGATTGTTCAGGACCCCGCTGAAGCGGAATATGATGGTATGCCGCTGAGCGCGCTATCTACCGGCATTATTGATTTAATACTGCCTTTGCGCGCAATAATAGAAAATATTATTGCCTTTATTGAAATCCAGCCGCGACTCTTTACCCCGGACGATGACACAGAAGATGCTCGCCCCATATTGAAAAAAATATTAACTCTGGTGCGCAGTAAAATTGGCAGCGATTTCACTCGCTATAAGCAATCCACTATTATGCGCCGGATTCGGCGGCGGATGCAGTTATCGCATCTCGAAGAACTCAATGACTATTTGGCCCTGCTGCAAGATGAGCCAGAAGAAATTGCCGCCCTGGCCAATGACCTCCTAATCAATATCACCAGTTTCTTTCGCGATCAGAGTGTCTTTGAAGAGTTTGAGCGAAAAATTATTCCCAACCTGTTCAAAGATAAACAGGCCAGTGATTCTGTACGTATCTGGTCCGTAGGCTACGCCACTGGCGAAGAGGCCTACTCACTGGCAATGCTATTGGTTGAACATGCCAGCACACTGCAGTCACCGCCACAAATCCAGATTTTTGCTTCCGACCTGCACGAGCACTCACTGAAAAAAGCGCGCGAGGGACTCTATCCCGGCGATATAGAGACAGATGTGTCCCACGCGCGACTGAACAGGTTTTTCCACAAGGAAAATGCCTCCTATCGCATCAAAAGCGAAGTTCGCGACCTGATTGTATTTTCACCACACAACCTGCTGGTGGACCCGCCCTTCTCCAAGGTCGATGCCATAGTCTGCCGCAATGTGCTTATCTATCTACAGCGCAGCCTGCAGCCCGCTATTATCGAGCTATTTCATTATGCCCTGAAACCCCAGGGATATTTAGTGTTGGGCACCGCCGAAAGCACCAATCAATCGGACTTGTTTGTCACAGAAAACAAAGCAAACGGTATCTACCAGAAACTCAATATTCCCACCCGGGAATTACGTCTACCGGTATTTCCCTTGACACGCCAGGGCAAAACCAATGAAATTGGCCAACTGCTTTTGACTGGCAACTCATCCTCTTACAGCGCCCTGCATCAACGCCTGCTGGAGCGCTATGCCAAACCCAGTATCCTGGTCAATACTGAAAATAAAATTGTGCACCTGTCCTCCAATGTTGGCCGCTATTTAATTCATCCCGGCGGCATACCCACCACCACGGTGTTTAAAGTGGTTCATGAAAAACTTCAAGGTGAATTGTGCTCACTTCTGCATATAGTGGCTGAGCGCAGCCAGCCTTGCATATCCCGCCCCGTAAAACTGGAGATAGACGGAAAGCTGCGCGAAGTTATCATCCAGGCACTGCAAGACGATAAAGACAAAAGTGGGGCGTTCACCCTGATTACCTTTGATGAACGCGACCCAAGCAAAGATGAAGAGGCCAGCCAGGATGACAGGAAGTATTCAGATATAGCAAGTCGCGAACTGGAAGTTGAACTCAATCTCACCAAGCGTCGTCTGCAGACAGCGATTGATGAGTATGAAATTAGCCAGGAGGAAATGCGCGCATCCAATGAAGAGCTGCAATCTGCTAATGAAGAATTGCGCTCTACCCTGGAGGAATTGGAAACGTCCAAGGAAGAACTGCAATCCATCAATGAAGAGCTGCAGACCGCCAATCAGGAGAATCGCCACAAGGTGGCAGAACTCGGCCAGCTCTCCGATGACTTACAGCATCTTATGGCCGCAACCCATATTGCTACCCTGTTCCTGGATCGCAAATTGCGGATTTTGCGTTTTACCCCCCAAATAGGTGAACTCTTTAACCTGCGCTCAGTTGATCGCGGTCGCCCCCTGTCCGATTTAACCCATCGCCTGCACTATGGTGAATTGATAGACGATGCCGCCGATGTATTGCAACAGCTTATTCCCACTGAGCGAGAAGTTGAAGATACCAAAGGCAATTGGTACCTTGCGCGCATGCGCCCCTACCGCACTGCGGACGACCATATTGATGGCATAGTATTGACCTTTGTCGATATCACCGCGCGCAAGGCTTCGGAAAATGCCCTGCGCGAAAGTGAAGCGCGCTATCGTGCGCTATTCGAAGCCATGGATGAAGGCTTCTGTGTCGTAGAACAGACCGGCAGCGATATTGCCGAGACAGATTTCAGAATTCTGGCCGTCAACCCGGCATTTCAAAAGCTCACCGGACTGCCCGATTATTCAGGGCAATATTTGAAAGATGTAGCGCCACAACAATTGGTATTTTGGCGAGATATCTATCATCGTCTCAACAGCCAAGCTGAAACGACACGCTTTGAATGTCCGAAGAGTATTTTCAACCGCAACCTGGAGGTCTATTCTTTCCGCCTGCCGGATATCCATAGCCCACACCTTGCCGTACTGCTCAAAGACATTCAGCAACAAAAATGTAACGAAGCCGCACTAAAAGAATCCGCCCGGCGCGACGCTTTTCGCCTCGCCCTTTCCGATGCCCTGCGAACCACCCGTGCGCCGGATGAGGCCAAAAAAATCAGCTGCAGGATGCTGGGCGAATATTTAAATATCAATACCCTTACCTATATAGAGTTGGACTCGCAAGGCCAGGTAGTGAGTGAAAATGGCTATGTGGAACCTGATGTTCACGCCCCGCAAAACTTTTATCCATGGCTGCATAACACCGAAACTCATCAAAAATTTTTCAATGGCCAGATCCTGCACGAAGAAGACACCAGCGAACTCCCCCCGCTGGCATCCACACAGCAAAGCATAAACCGTTCATTTGGTGTACGCGCCTATGTCTCCATTCCTATCTTGCAGGAACAGCAGCTTTTGGCCGCTTTACATGTGGCCCACTCGGAACCGCGGCACTGGTCTGAGGCTGACATAACCCTCATCAGGGAGGTCGCTGAGAGAACCTGCAACGCCATTGAACGCGCCCGTGCAGAGCAGGCCATACACCAGCGAGAGCTACAATTGCGCGAAGCGGCCAGGTGCAAAAATGAATTTATGGCCGTGCTCTCCCACGAACTTCGCAATCCTCTGGCCCCCATTCTCAATGCACTTTATATCATTGAAAATGGCAAGCCCAGCAAAGAGGCGGCTGATACCGCCCATATTATTTTAAAACGTCAGATTGGCCTTATGGCAGGACTGGTCGACGACCTGCTGGATATCACCCGAATTGAGCAGGGAAAAATTCAGCTGAAGACTCGTCCTATAGAATTAAATAAATTGGTTGCACGAACAGTCAAAGATCATGCGTCCATTTTCGAGAATGGCGAAATCCATTTTAATTATATGCCAGCAAAAAAAGAAATATGGATCAATGCCGATGAAAACCGACTCTCGCAAGCCATAGGAAACCTGCTGCAAAATTGCGCTAAATTTACTCCTGCAAAAGGAAGTACCTCCATTAGCCTATCCACCAAAAGCAAGAGCGCCCTGATCCGTGTAGCAGACACAGGAGTGGGAATGAGTGCTGAATTGCTGGAAAATCTGTTTCAACCCTTTATTCAGGGCGAAACAAACCTGGATCGCAGCAAGGGCGGGCTGGGTTTGGGGTTGGCCTTAAGCAAGCGCTTGATCGAATTGCATAAAGGCTCCATCACTGCACATAGCGATGGCCCTGGCAAAGGTGCTGAATTTGAAATACTCCTGCCACAAGTCTCACCGGAAAAATCACAGGCGCCGATAGAACCCTCGGACGCCCAAAAAACCATAGGCCGCATATTGATTATTGAAGACAATATAGATTCAGCCAACACCCTGCGCGATGTTTTACAGCTAAGCGGCTATGACACGAGCGTTACCTATGATGGCGCTACAGGTATTCAATTAATTCATGAGCAACTGCCGGCCATTGTTATCTGTGATATAGGCCTGCCAGGCACCAATGGCTATGAAATTGCCCGCCATGTAAGAACAGACAAATCGCTGGATAATATTTCGTTGATTGCTTTGAGTGGTTATGCGATGTCTGAAGATATAGATCGAGCCATTCAAGCTGGATTTAATTATCACCTTGCGAAACCGGCGGAGATTTCAGAACTGGAAGAAATTTTCAACAGGATAA
>DATMSP010000026.1:0-97407 GCA_035565295.1 Cellvibrio sp.
GCTAATTGATCAACAGGCACCGCATTCAAATTTAAATCAGGAACTCTTTTTTTCAATTTTTCAAAGTCACTGCTGGATGCAATATTGGTAACTATCCCTTTTGCACCAATTTTCTTTAAATATGTTTGATTAGTGCTTAGCCATTCCAGCGACAACTGATCGACACCGGTGATAAAAACTGGCGTTATCACCTTGAGCTTATGCTTTTGACTTTCCACAATACCCACACTCAGTATTTTTGACATCAATGGAAACTGGCTGGGGCGCTCATAAATTGAAGATTCTTTAGAAGCCTGATAAGCACCTGCAATAGATTTAATTTTTGCAAGCTCAGTCGGCCTACCGCCAAAATCAGCTAACACTATTGGCTTGGCCAAAGCCATGCTAGAAACCCCTATGATCAGTAGAACAATTAGTCTTTTAAACATTCTTATTGCCCCTGAGCCAACATAGATAATTGTTGTACGACTGAATCGCCTAGGGAACTGCAACGAGAACTAACACGCGCACAACGCGAATAAACCAACTCTCGATAATTTTTTGCAGCATTTTCATTACCTGGGCTATGGTAGCGACCAACAGCTATCCACCAATCCGGCTTGCCTCGCTTAATTGTCCAGATGTAATGCTCCACCAGAAGCTTGGCTGCATAATTCAAATTGATGGAAGGATCTAACGCCTGTAAGGGAGATACAAACTGGTTGATGTGTGCTGGCATGTAGATCTGACCGAGACCAACGGCCACTTTACCTATTCGACCTTCTTTCTCCGCTTTAACCAGCGCCTGCATCAGTGCCGCTTCCGCCTCCTCTCGTGTGTCAAAATAATAGGGTTTTTTATCAATGTTTAATGTCCATGGCCATGGTAAAAATCGACGATCACGATTCTTACCTATTTCCAGCTTTCCGCTTTCTACCATCGCAATAGAAAAGAACACCTCACGGGGCAAGCCATAATGATCAGCAATTAATTCATAGGCGCGGGGAATATCTGCCTTTACCATTTGCGAAAACATCAATGCAAAGCACCCTGTTAACGCTATAACGAAAGCAAACATCACGCCTTTGATATTCATATAGCCACCAGTTGATCGCTGTTATTGAACTGTTTAAATAGCGCTGGCATAGCAGGTAGTGAAACACCTGCACTGTTCGAAATCAGCTGAAGCAAACCGTTTTCGTGGTTAAGTGTTACCTCTTTGGTTTTAACACGCTCAACAGGAATCCCTGCGCTTTCTGCCCAACTGAAAATATCCGTATCAACTTTTGCGCCTATCACATAAATATCGGTCTTTGCTTGCGTTTTAAGAACACGGCTGACCAATGATCGACAGTGCTCATCACATTTACCAACCTGCACAAACAGACGCAATTTGTCGTAAGGTTTAATATTTGCCAATGATGGTTTTTCTCTTTGTATATATTCCGCGTATCGCTTATGAACAATTTCACGCTCCTTATCATAGAGCGATTGAAATTCAGTCACCGAATACTGCCGCCACGTATCCAACTCGGCTTCAATACGTGCATATCTACGTTTCTCCTCTATAGAAGTGGTATAGAATGCGAGAATAGCGGTGGGTGTGGAATGGTTTTCCCAATATGCCCAGGGCGATTCGGCTTTTAAGCGCGTGTAAAGCGACCACTCTTGCTCCGTTAGCTGCCAATATTCATTAGGCTTTGAACTTACTTGCGAATAGCGCTGCAATAAATCCTCAGTTTGGTTAATCGGCTGATAAATAGGCCCTGCTCCGAAAGGCAGTTCAAAATTACTGAACAATTGTGCGAATGCCGACCTCGATTCGACAATCAGTATCAACGTGAGAAAACTGCGCAAGAATATGTTCATTACAAGCGAAGCTCCTGGTGGGAACCGTTAAACATAAACATCGCTGTTCTATTCATGGGATCAGCATCAATCAATGTCCAACCATGCCATACATCGCCTGGCATCATTAATCCAGAATTTTCCAAGCCATCTCGTACCGACACATAGGGCGTTCCCGACATATTGCGTATGGAGACCAAACTGATTGGAATTATCGGTTGTGGTTTTGGCTGAGGTTTAACTTGCGTCTTTTTTGCTTGGACAACTTGCTTTTTTTGCTGCTCAATCTGGGATTCCAACGATGAAGCAAATCGTTCTAAATTCTCTATACGGATGGTGGTTTTATCATTCTTAAACGCTATGTCAGCTAACTCAGACTTCATGGCAGACTGCGCTTGACGCAAACTATCAAAATCTTCAGATAACTTAGCAGTCTGGTCTTTAATCTCCCGGAAAGACCCACTTAACTGAGCTACAGGATTCGGAGCTGGCTTTCCGCCAAACGTCTGAAGGATCACATCCCTACCCGCCCAAGTAATTGCCATTGAGATAACAGTGGACAATACTATCGCCACTACAAGCCCACCCAACATAGTCGATGAACTTTTCGATTGTGATTTTATGGTCTCTCTGCGCGGAATCACTGCAGCATCTGGATCAGCCTGCAGCCCCTCAATATTAGGTAACTTGTTCATAGCGTCCTCTAAAAATTTTACAGAAATACTTAAATAAACTTTTTAAATGATTTTGCAGTGACATAAATAGTCATCGCAAATACTCCCATCACAGGCAAAAAAATTAATGTTGGGTGTATTGAAATAGGAGCCGTCAAATAGCCACCGAAGGTTAAAAATAGTGACGGTACTATTAATCGTTTTGCATGGTGATACATCATCGCGGATTCAATACCACCACAGGCTTTTCGTATATCGCGCTCCACCAGTCCATCAATAAACGCGACCAATGCAACCAACACGAAACCTGACAGAGCACTCACGCAGATTGCACTGCGAACAGCGAAAATAAAAATGGTATTAATCATTGATTCAATGCCGTATACCGCGATAGTTGTGGCGCTGCCTAAAAACCCCTTAGCCAGCCAATCGGATATACCTCGTAGATGCAAAAAATTCACAGCGATATTTGCCCAGTCAACCAAATGCAATCCTATGTCAACGGGGTAAATGCCCGTTATTAAGTTTTTACTGAAGGTGCCTAGATATCCTATTTCTTCATGGAGCATTTCTTTACTGTGTTCTGGCCCCCATATCCAAATCATGCCGATCCACTCAACAAGTACAGAAATAGCCATCGCTACCAAAGCCCACCACGCAAAGCGCAAAGCATTACCAATAGTGGTATCAGCAAGCCATTCCCAAACGCCCTTTTTATGGCGCTTTACTGGCTTGGATGCAGCAGTACGTTGCTCTGTCATGCCGCCACCTTTAAGTCCGCAACACTGAACCAGCTATCATTCGATGCATTACTTTCATAGGTTTTTTGCATTTGCGAACACAAGAAATCCAATTTTTCTGGTAACTCTCCCGTCTCTTTAAACAGTGGCAACCTGAGCTTATATAACTTGCCTCCCAACATGGCATAGGCATGTCCTTTGGGAAGCTTGGTTAAATCACCAGGATTAACCAAGGGCACATCTTTGGTTGAAATTTGCTGCATTGTTCCAGAACTGAAATCATTGGGTGAATCAGGATTGGTATCGTCATTCGTGCCTGAGCGCAACGTGAGAAGATCTACCTCTACTTCCGGCAACAAATCAGTGAGCAACTTGGCAGTGGCATGCTCTTTCACCCTCAGCATAATTAAGTTGCCAAGGTTACCAATGACCTGCCCTGCCTTCGCATCATTGCCAAACCGCGCTTTAATATCGCTTAATGTCTGGGTATAAACCGTGAGCTGATAACCAGCACCACCCGCCTTATTGGCCATAGGCACGAACTCTTTTCCCACAAGCTCATTAAATTCGTCAGCGTGAATACAGACTTTTCGTTTAGTCGCGAGGCTGGCTAATTCTGGAGATAAGCCATGTGTTTGGCCAAATTTGTAAAGTGCGCCTGCGCGAGACGTCAGATCTGCGAACATAGAATTACCAACAGCTTGCGCAACTTCGGCATCTGATAGAGCATCCAACCCGACATACACAATGCCACCGGTACGAATCACTTCGTCCCAATCGAAAATTGGACGCGGATCATTTAAATCATCGTAGTTCGGAGACAGCAACTCGGCAGTAGGTCCAGAGGTAAGTTTTTCCAACAGCGGGAAAAGAGAAGCAACTAGCTTGTCGTAGAAGGTTTTTTCGTATTCGAAAGTTTTGACAAGTGCGTGAGCTACTGGATCGCTTAAACGAGCCTCCTTATATAGCTCTACGGCAGCCCAGGTTTTACGATCACGCGATGCTTGTGCTTTATCTTGTGGCTTGCGTTCGGACTGTACTATATCGTTGATTGCTTTTTTCCAATTATGGAAGCCTGCTCGCTCTAACGCTTCTTGGGATGAGGCCTTGCTAAAAATATACGTGAGGTATTCATAGAGAAGTGGATCTATATCAGCACCATACATCAACAAATTTTCGTATGTGATTGGTTTGCCAAGTGCGGTCAACGCTTTTGACATAACGTTGACATAACGCCAGGTAAATTCTCTGAACGCGGCGCTATTACCTTCACCGGGCAATTGCCCTGCAATACGGGAAGCAGGTTCAGTAATACGTCCAAAGGAACCTACGGGGTTGTAACGCGCAGAAAGCTCAGGATAACCCAAGTGGAAGCAGTAGAATTGGTGGCCGCGGCCCGCTTTAACTGCCTCGATATAAGTACGCTTCAGCAGTTCGGGATCGCCTTTTGGATCAAAGACAATGACCGTCTCGCCATTGCGGATATCCTGAGTTATCAGCACCTCCGCTAGACGTGTTTTACCCACTCTCGTGGTGCCAACTACAAACGTATGAGCTACGCGCTCGGATTGTCGCTCGTAGATGGGCACCTCACCTTCCCACAATCCGACCGCATGAATAGCCGCCACACCTTCATTGTAAGGAATGGGTGCAACCGGATTGTACCAGGCCTGTACTGAACTGGCATAAGCCATCCAGGCGGTGAGTACCGATCTTTTTAAGATTTTTTCCACAGCACGCGCTGTGCGATAACGCCGGGTTTGATGGCGATATTTATGCCAATCAAATTGGCGCCTATCGAAGTCTGTCCTACGCTGTGTATGCCTGGCAGTCCATTCAAATCCCAACCCAAGAAATAAATTCTCATTGCTGACGGGGATGTCGTTACTGTCAATCACGTAGGAAGGCAATACGTGCATTTCATATTGGTACTTCAACAATCGACGGGACTGCATGTACCGCTGCCCACACCGAGCAAATAGACCAGCAGCCAGACCGTAGGTTAATGACGGCGTACTCAAGGCCCCCATGAGCACAGCCGGTGAAAGCAGCGTCAATGTACCCGCCAGCGCATAGGCCATCGCAGACATACTTTCATATGCTGGACGCAATAAATTTTCAACTGGGTGTTGTTGGGACATTGGAATCACTACGGCTAATTGTGGTTCGCGGATTCTATCGCCCTAAAATTGTCCGTCAGCGATTAATCTGAAACTGCTCTGTGCAATTTAATTGATGCACAAAAAAGTCAAAAAGCTTACAAAGCGCTACCGCAGGGTAATGGGCTTATCCGATGGAAAAAAGCGCGCTCCACCTACCGTTATTCACTCACGGTGGAGCGCGCTAAAAATCGCCAGGGGTAAGGGTATGCAAAGGGTTAATATGCTTAAAGGAAAAGGCCATTAAGGGTTTAAACTAAACTGCAAAAGGCAAAAAGCTAATGACAGATTCTAATTTTAAAAACTCACTTTCAATAATACTCGGGGAATTAGGCAAAAAGGACTGGGCGACCCCACTACTGCAGCTAGCAGAAAGATTCAACTGCATACCTGCCGAAGAATATTCTTTCGAGCACGAATTATTAAACATGCTCCACAATATTCACTCTGCAATATCGACAGACAATTCGCTTCCGCTGGCACAACTTGTCGCAATACGGCTATCTGCGTTGGAATGCTGGACTTTTAGATTTTTTCATATTGAGGCAGGCAGTCATCACAAATTCTTAAATCCGCTGACCGATTCCACACCCTCATTCAAACATACATACTTGCAAATTAACTTAGCAAACAGCGCCTTCCCCTCGACAGATATCATTAAGCGCTGGGCGCGTGAGAATCTCCGCTAATGTCTTCCCAGATTCCTATTTTATCTGCACAGAATTTATTCAAGCAGCTCAAAATTGATCCTGAGTTACCTGAACTACGCACAGTTGCAGGATTGGATGCAAGGGTATTCGATGTCCTGATGAAGGATGTAATCCACCGTTTTGCCGAGTTAGTCCAACTCGCCCCCGCAAGCGAAAATCATCACCATTCAGGCCCCGGTGGGTTACTGGTACACACGCTTGATGTCGCTACCATGGCCATTAAAAAGCGAAGAGGCTATAAACTTCCCCTGGGCGGCTCCCTGGAAGATTTCGGCCAGCAACTACACCTATGGACATACGCCGTTTTCGCAGGATGCGTTCTCCACGATATTGGCAAGCTAAGCGCAAGTATTCGCCTGGTGGCCCAACTTAAAAACGGGCAAGAACGCCCATGGACACCGGCTAACGGCCCATTAACACAGATTCCTGATGCGAAAACCTATCGCATAGAATTCAGGAAAACCCCTTACAGATACCACGAGCGGTTAGCGCTGACCCATTGGGATCTTCTGCCAAAATACGCTAGAGAATGGATCATAGAAGCTCCCAATATCATGCAGGAACTTACCGCGTGGCTTTGGGGGGACAAATACGAGTGCGGCACTATCGGGGAAATCATTGAGTATGCCGACAGGGAGTCCACTGCACGAAATCTGCAGATTCCTGCCGAACATCGGTTTAGCAATTCGATACCTGTGATTGATAGATACCTAAAGTTGATTCGGCTTTGGATCGAAGACGGCTCTATTCGGATTAACGTCTCCGGAGGCATGGGCTGGGTGGATAACGATGGTCATGTATACCTGGTCTGCAGGTCATTGGCTGGAAAGCTGATCGAGGAATGCAACTCGCAAGGCCTTAAAAGCCTGCCTCAAGACCCTGTGAGAATTTATGACATTCTCCAGGAGCATGGCTACGCTATTCCGACAGAGGATGGCAAAGCCATATGGACCATCGGCATTAAATCACCAACCTTTTTCCACCAGCTGACATGCCTAAAATTCCAACTCAGGAAGTTGCTACCACCATCCAGGAAGATTGAATCCTTCTCAGGGGTTATTGCCTTTGGGGAAGCATTAAAGCAACTGGAATGTGAAATCAAACAGGATGCAGATGCTCAACAGGACACCGCAAAATCTATTGCGCCAGCGGCGCACGGGGGGGGAACAGAAACGGAGTCAACCCGTCAGGAAACTGCAGCAGCACAGGAAGCCTGTACAGATAACTCTTTACAACCTGAATCAGATTCTGCAGGAGATTTGCAGGACGATGAATATACGCAGACAGAGGCTGATACAACATCACAACAGGAAACTCCCGCAACTCGCACTGCGGAGATTCCACAGGAAACTGCAGAGGAAACTGAAAGCAATCAGGGCTCTATAGCCTCCAATATCGCGCTTGTAAAAAACCTCACTGCAGATGCACCAGATCTAGCGCAAAAATTCTTCTCCTGGTTACAGAAAGGTTTGCTGGAAAAAACCATTGTTGTCAACAATCCAGTAGCGGAAGTTCATATTGTCGAAGAGGGAGTATTTCTGTTAGCGCCAGCTATATTTAAGAGCTTTTTGAGGCTGCATGATATTGAAGAGGAGAAGCATAAAAACCTGTCTAAGCGATTCAGGAGTCTGCGCAAAAACATCAGAAATGGCGATGTCAACATTCACTCCTACTGGGTTACCTCAAGCAACAGAGCTTCTAAGATTAATGGCTGGCTTCTGCCCTTCAATGCTATCTACGAAAACGATTTTCCCATCCCTAAACCAAATAAATATATAAAGAAAACATTGGGGGATAACGAAATGAACCAATAAAGATATTTCAAATCATTATGAGAACGGTGTCACCGAAATCAAAATTCAAGTTACATTTTCATTTCAAAGCTTTATATTGGTGATGCTTAAATTTTAACCGGCATGTATGCGGTTAACGTATACGGAAGCCTTTGAAGCATGGAGTAGTTTCAAATGTTATTTTTAGCACTGGCCAAAGAATATGCTGGAGTTTGCCTGTTCAATAAATATACATATAAGCGAACCATCGGTGTAGCCGATATATTTATAAAAAGATCAGGAGTTACCAGATTAGTAGAAATTGACCTGAAAGCTCTGACGCGTTTTAAGGGAGAAACGCTGAAAGAAGCCAAGCCTATCACCTTTAACGGACACTTAAAGTACTTGAGACTTATTGGCGAGTATGCAGTGCGCCTGGGCTATATGGAATCCAATCCGTTTAAGCTATTGCCCCTTGCCCCTATCGGGGCCATACCTCCCAAAACGATAGAACTAGACCACATTACAGAGCTCAATGATGATCTACGTGCGGAAACTGCAAAGCATCAACAGGGTTGGTTTTGGTCTGCCGTTATTGAAACCTTTTACTTTACGGGCATGCGCCGAAGGCAGTTAGTTAGCTTGAAAATGAAAGATCTGGATTTCAAGAGGAATTTAATCCGGCTCACCTATGAGGGCTCAAAAACCCATAGGGAGTGGGAAATCCCCATGCATCCGAAGCTGAAGCCTACACTCCGGCATCTGGTTACTAAAACTGAAATTATTCTCCGGAGGAAGCTGAAAGCGAGCGATTATGTTTTTAGGGCGCCAGACCTTTTCCCTCGGTATGTTGCCGAGGACAATGGCCAAATGAAGCCTGAATCCATTACCGGCTTTTTTAAACGATTGAGCAAGAGGAAAAGGATTTTGGTGGGCGCCCACCGTTTCAGGCATACGGTAGCAACAGAGTTGTGCAATCCGCCGGATTCAAATCCAGATTTATTTGCCGTCCAGGAGTTGCTTGGCCATGCGAACATCAACACCACTCGTGGTTATGTCAATACGAAGCTAAGAAGTATTGGTCGAGTGCTGGATTCGCTCCACCTGTGAAATGGCGAAGTTTGGAAGTATAAATTTGAAATACTTGACAGGAATAACAAAAATAACGAAACTCACTAGGTTATTCGCGTTTTGCTGCGCGAATTTCTAATGAGTTTCGTGGCTTACGAGGGTTTGTGTAATCACAAAGTCGCAATTTTCCCCATTTCTTTTCCTTCGAAAAGAGTGAGGTGGTGTTTGGTGGAGCTAAGCGGGATCGAACCGCTGACCTCAACACTGCCAGTGTTGCGCTCTCCCAGCTGAGCTATAGCCCCAAAGTCTTGGGCTTCGTCCTGAAGCGCGCGCATAATACGAATTGGGAGGGAAGCTGTCAAGGAAAAGGAGTCCCTGACGGCAACTTTTTTTACTACAGAATCAATTGGTTAAACACTAGCCGATGGAGTTTCGGCAGTTTTCCCCAGTTGCACGTAGGCTTTGTCCAACTCTTTCTGCTTGTTTTTGCCGAAGCCGCCCAGGGCATTGACTGCATGGCGCAGGCGTGCACGGCTCATATCCGGGCCTATAATGACCATGGAATCCATCACCGAGAAGGAAGCTGTGGTGCCTGCTATGGCCACAAATATGGGAGCCAGGGCGTCCTTCAGCTTGATGCCCATTTGCTCGGAAAGCAGCTTCAGCTCATTGAAAATGGCATCGCGGTTCCAAAAACGCAGGGCCTCCATACGCCAGAGGGCAAATTGCAACAGCTCTTTCTGCTTTTCGATATCCAATTTGTTGCTTGCGAAATCCGCCTCGGCAATATTCAGCATGCCCGAGACCAGAAACCCGGCCAGGGGGGCGAAATCGCTGAGAGTGGTCATGCGCGATTGCGCGTGGGGCAAGGCTTGCAGCAGAGTCTCCTGGTTAAAGGCCCACTGCTGCAGGCGCTCGGCCAACTGCTCAACAGTGAAGTTTTCGCGAATCCACAGGCTGTTCAGCCAACTGAGCTTTTCCACATCGAAAATCGGGCCGCCGAGGGAGACGCGGTTCAGGTCGAAGTGTTGCTGCATTTCCGCCAGGGTAAACTTCTCGCGCTCGTCAGGCATGGACCAGCCCATGCGGCCGAGGTAGTTGAGCATGGCCTCGGGCAGGAATCCCATACGCTTGTAGTAGAGAATACTGGTGGGATTCTTGCGCTTGCTGAGCTTAGATTTATCGGGGTTGCGCAGCAGTGGCAAATGGCAGAGCACAGGTGCCTGCCAGCCGAAATATTCATAGAGCTTGAGGTGCTTGGGGGCCGAATTGATCCATTCTTCACCGCGAATAACGTGGGTGATTTCCATTAAATGGTCATCCACCACATTGGCGAGGTGATAGGTGGGCATGCCGTCGCCCTTCAACAGCACCTGCATATCTACCTGCGACCATTCGATCTCAATCTTGCCGCGCAGCATATCATCGATAACGCACACACCCTCTTCCGGAATTTTCATGCGGATAACATAGGGGTCGCCCGCCGCCAAACGGCGCTGCACCTCAGCCTCGGGCACCAGCAAGCCGCGACCATCATACTTGGGCGTTTCACCGCGCGCCTGCTGCTCGCGGCGCATTTCATCCAGTTCTTCCGCCGTGGCAAAGCAGTAAAAGGCATAGCCTTTGGCAATCAGCTCTTCCGCGTACTGGCGATACATGCCCATGCGCTCGCTCTGGCGATAGGGGCCATGCGGGCCGCCCACATCGGGGCCCTCGTCCCATTCCAGTCCCAGCCAGCGCAGACTGTCGAGAATAGCCTGCTCGGATTCAGGGGTGCTGCGAGTCTGGTCGGTGTCTTCAATGCGCAGCAAAAACTGGCCACCGTGCTGACGGGCAAAACACAGATTGAAGAGTGCAATATAGGCGGTGCCTACGTGAGGATCACCGGTAGGCGATGGAGCTATTCGGGTACGGACGGTCATGATGCAGCCTGCGATAAACGGAATTTAAAAGGATTTGCTAAAAAGGCGGGCATTATACGCGCTAAATGGCGGGATTGGGGAGTCGGACCGCTGCCGCCCTCGTCCCCTGTGAATCAACAGGCTGCCAACTATGCCGCCGGGTCACAGCACCTGTAAATAAGCTACCTGGCTAACCTGCCCGCATTGACCTGCGCTACACCTTCAGCAAAGGATTAAGAATCACCACCTGCTATTTAAAATCGTCGGCCGCTTTATTGATTCTCCAACATCCGAGGAAGGGCTCGTTTCAACAACGCTAAGCGCCCAACAGTGGCAAATGTCTTCTGCGTTTATAGGTCAGGGCCAACAATATGCAATGAGCCAAGGGGACTGCAGGGACCTCTTCCTCCAAAGTAAAGACAATGGCCCTGTTGCCTTGATATTGGAACAGATCTGGATAGAGTTCCCTGAAGGTTTCCACCAGGTTGGTTTTACAATTAAAATAAAGTGCATAGCTGTCGGGGCTGCTTGCTTTGCAATTCATCCTGATAGTGCTGCCACCCCTGGCGATATAACTGGGCTCGCCCCATTTAAGCGTTTCCTCCAGCTCTCCCAATTGATGGAAAGCCGCTGTATCCAATACCAATTGCCGCAATGCCAGCAGTTTTTTTCTCGCTTCGGGGGAGTAAGCCTGAAAGACCGCACTGACCATTGGATTTTCAATCTTGTTCAGCATGCTAATCACCGTATGAGTCATATTATTCTATAACGGCTTTTAACTATACAGCGCGCGCGTAGCTGATCAAAGCTCTGGCCTGCCCCTCAGCCTCTTTGATCTGGTTCTCACCGAGAATTTTTCGCCACAAAAAACCCAGCAAACCCCAGATTTCTATCCGCATGGAGATATGTGTGGTATCGCCTATACGCTGGTATTTATGCACAGTGCGCATTTTAGCCAGGGGCAAATGCGCAACATCCACCAGCTCAAACGGCCACATCTTTTCAATGGTGATTTTTACTGCGGGACCACCTTTTGGTTTCAATATAAATTCGCCGCCGGTTTTGGCGTCGCCGAGTAATCGCGTATGCTCTACACCCTCATCCCACTTATGCCAGGCATTAAAATCGGTGATTGCACGATAGAGATTTTCGGCGGGAACATCGGTGGTGGTATTGAAATTGGCTTGCCACATGATTTTCTCCTTAGGGCCTAATAAATGTTAAATACTCAGCGAAAACTGTTTATCCTTGATAAAGCCCAGGCGGCTCAGTAGCGGGCGAATAGCGATTGCCTGCGCCGGTAAAAACTCGATATCGCGGCGGAAGGAAGTGCCCCCCGGAGCCTTAGCAAAAGCATAGACTTCATCGCTTTGAACCCGCCCAATGGCGGTAAATTGCTGACAGGGATCTTTGCCCATCATGGTGAGTTGCGGCAAGTAATAAATAATCCAGTCTCCCGCTGACATCCTCCGCAATGGCTGTGACTTGCCGTGGCACAGCTGACAGAAGCCGCCCGCCATACCCCGCTCTACATGCTCTTTGCAAGCAACGCCTATCCAATACTTCATTGCCAACTCCTGAATCTGCTGCCCTGGATGAGCACCCCATCCAGAAAAACCATGCTACACAACCGCACTGACACCCCATGTCAGGAGAGGCTGGTTGCAATAAAGCCCCCGCTCTGCATAACCCATGTTAAGCTCATAGAGTAATCCCCGGACGAAAGTCATAGAATCGATACCCTGTGAGGTGACCATGAACTATAAACGGATTCATCCCGCCGACTTATTCAATAATCCCCCCGCTGATCTCTGTGTGGTGGATGTGCGCACAGCCGCCGAAGTTCAGGCAGAGTCACTGCCCAATTGCCTGCACATTCCCCTGCATGAACTCAGTGCTGAGCGTCTGCAGGCGGAAATTGCCAGGCGGGGGAAAAAGGCTTCTCCCCTTTATTTACTGTGTCAGGGCGGCAAGCGCGCGGAGATGGCCGCCGCGCAACTGGAGGGCAAGATCGATGCAGATCTCTACATCGTTGACGGCGGCATCAATGCGGTGAAGCAGGCACAGATTGCATTGCAGGTTAGCGGCAAAACCGCTATATCCCTGGAGCGCCAGGTGCGCATTGCGGCGGGTTTGCTGGTATTGAGCGGCGTTATCCTGGGGATGCTTGCCAACACCAATTTCTACTTTCTTTCGGGGTTTGTAGGGGCGGGCCTGGTCTTTGCCGGCATTACCGATACCTGCATGATGGCAATGCTGTTGGCGCGAATGCCCTGGAACAAATAAGTTGGCAGCGCTGCTTAAGGATAAAATACCCCCAGTCTTCTCAACTATGCTTAGAAAAAAGCCGGTATCCTCCTCCCGACCAACAGTGAGCCGCTATGATCTTTCGCCAATTATTCGATAAGGAATCCAGCACTTACACCTATTTGCTGGCCGATGAAAACAGTCGCAAAGCGCTCTTGATAGATGCAGTTCTCGATGGCCTCGACACCTATCTGCAATTGCTGCGCGAACTCGATTTGACCCTGGCCTATGTACTGGATACCCACACCCACGCAGACCATATTACCGCTGCCGGAAAATTGCGCGAAGCCACAGGCTGCATCACTTTTATAGGCAGGGAAGCAGAGTCCAATTGCGTATCGCAAACCCTGAGCGACGGCGAGCAGGTTTATCTCGGCAGCATTGGCCTCACTGCACTCTATACACCGGGCCATACTTCGGACTCCTACAGTTTTCTGGTGATTGAGCGGGGCGAACATTTTTTGTTCAGCGGCGATACTCTGCTGATCCGCAGCACGGGTCGCACCGACTTCCAGAATGGCAGCGCCATTGCACAATATCGCAGTATCCACCACAAGCTATTTACCCTCCCCGACCACACCTGGGTCTACCCTGCCCACGATTATCACGGTTGGACACGCAGTACCATCGGCGAAGAAAAGCGGCACAACCCGCGCCTGCAAGCCAGCAGTGAAACAGCTTATGCCCTTATTATGGACAACTTGCATTTGCCCAATCCCAAAATGATGGACATAGCCCTGCCGGCGAATCGCGATTGCGGCAAGCAATAACAGCTCTGGCAGTTTGTCGCGGGGCAGTTTTTTGTTAGACTGTGCATCTTTTAACGCTACCAGAGGCACACGCCATGCTGATCCAAGCCCCTATTTCCCTCGGCGAGCTTATCGATAAAATTACCATCCTTGAAATCAAGGCCGGCAATATCCAGGACGCAGCCAAATTGAAAAATGTCACTCATGAGCTGGACATCCTCAGCGAAAAAGTGGCCAGCCTGCTGGATGCGGCGGGTGTTGACACACTCGCTCCACTGAAAAGTGCGCTCAGGGATATCAACCAGGAGCTGTGGGTGATTGAAGACGATATTCGCGATTGTGAATACGTAAAAGACTTTAGCGATAAGTTTATCCAGCTCGCCCGCGCAGTCTATGTCACCAATGACAAGCGCGCTAAAGTGAAAAAGGATATCAACCTGGCCTTTGGATCGGAGCTTATCGAAGAGAAGTCTTACAAAGATTACCAATAAACGTTTACTTTCCCCAAGCCTTCACAGCAATGAAGGCTCAGCTACTTTTATCATTCCAGACCTATGAAGATCTTGCTCATTAAAATGTCCTCCATGGGCGATATTTTTCACACCTTTCCTGCCATTACCGATTTAGCAATGCAGCATCCCGAGATGGTGATTGATTGGGTGGTAGAAGACAGTTTCAAAGAAATTGTGGAGTGGCACCCGGCCATCAACCGCGTTATTCCCATACAGCTGCGCCGTTGGATGAAAGAACGCAGCAAGCAGAGCTGGCAGGAATTCAAAGCCTGGCGCAGGGAGTTGCGGACCCGGGACTATGATCTGGTAATAGATGCCCAGGGGCTATTAAAAAGCGCCGTCGTCAGCAAAATAGCGCGAGCCAAAGCCATTCATGGATTTGATAAACACTCCGCTCGCGAGGCTATTGCCAGCCTTTTTTACACGGGCAAATATTCAGTCAACAGGGACCAGCACGCGGTAGAGCGCACTCGCCAATTATTTGGCCAGATATTCAACTACACGCCTGCGCCCGCATTAAATTTTGGCATCAAGCAAAATTTTACCCAGGTGAAAAAAGAACCCAGAAAGCTTATTTTTATTATAGGCACCAGCTGGGTCACCAAACTCTGGTCGACACAACACTGGCAGACACTCACTGGTATCGCCATTGCACAGGACTACCAGGTTGAAATTATCTGGGGCAGTCCGTCCGAGCAGGCCATTGCCGACAAGATCATTAGCCAATGCCCCCAGGCAACACGCACGCAGGGGCGCTTGAGCATTACCACCATTGCTGAAAAACTGGTGGCAGCGGCAGCTGTGATTGGACTCGACACTGGCTTCTCACATCTGGCTGGCGCATTGGAGACACCGACCATTGCCCTCTATGGCGCAACCTCACCCACCAAAGTGGGTCTCATAGGAGCCCACACCTGTAACTTGCAAATAGAACAACTGCTACAATGCATGCCCTGTCACAAACGCCAGTGCAAATGGCTGGACGAAGACAGCAGTGATACACCACCCTGTATGAGTGGTATCCAGCCACAAAAAGTCTGGCAAAAATTGCAGCAGGCTTTATCCATACACACACACCCTTAGGATTATATTGCCAGGGAATATCACATGTTGACGCCGGTAAAATCTGCAGCAAAAGCCCCTATAGGATTCTGGTTAATTATTTTTTCCAGTATCAATGCCCTGTTAATGACCTTGATCAGTCTCAACCTGGGCAGCGGGTCCAGCTCGTTGATAGGTAAACTTTATTTTGTCTGTGCAATGACAACCCAATTCTTTGCCATCAGCTTTGCGCTGGCACTCCTGGGTTACCTGCTGACAGGGTTTATGTCCTCGCTAAAATGGCGGATGCGCATTTGCATTGCCCTTTTTATTCTCGCGCAGCTGATCGTCATTATTAACCTCAAAGTCTATGCTCTCTACCACTTCCATTTGAATGGCATGGTGGTGAATTTGTTTTTGGGCGGAGCACTGCTCGAAAACCTGTCCTTCTCTGCCGTAATGTGGGCCAGCGTCACGGGTGTGCTGCTTGCCATCATTCTGATCGAATACCTTATGGCGCGAGCAGCGCTGAAATATAGCGCCAACAGAAAATTGCGTATCCGGACTGCTGTTATCAGCGTTATTGTCGCGATGCTGGCCATACAACTGCTCAATGGTTTTGCCGATGCCTTTGCCTGGAAAGAGATCACCCTGCAGAACCGCTATATCCCCTGGATGAAATCCACCACCATGCGCAAGCAGCTTGCGCGCCTGGGATTCACCATCACCAAGGAGACCAACACAGCATTCTCCAGCGAGCTTTCGGCCCTGCAATACCCTTTGCAGCCACTGGCCTGCAGCACAATCCGAGCCCCCAATATTCTGATGCTGGTGGTAGATTCTCTGCGTGCCGATATGTACACCCCAGAGATAATGCCCAACACTACCGATATTGGCAAAACCGCCCTGGTCTTCAATAACCATTTCAGCACCGGCAATGCCACGCGCTACGGTTTATTCGGTTTGATGTACGGGCTTACGGGAAACTACTGGAAGGCGATGCTGGTAGAGGAGCGAGGCAGCGTACTATTCGATATTACCCAGGAAATGCACTATCAGCATTTTATTTACGGCAGCTCACGTTTGAGCTTCCCTGAATTCGATCGCACTGTTTTTTCCCGCCTGCGCAACCAGCTGCACCAGGGCGCAGAGAAAACCAGCGCCGATAACGATGCTGATATTGCCCGCAAACTAATCAAGGATATCGAGGGCGCCGATCCGCAAAAGCCTTTTTTTGGTTTTGCCTTTTTTGATGCACCCCACGGGTTTTCACTGCCAAAAGACTATCCTCACCGCTTCGAGCCCATGCTGGAGCAGGTCAATTACATGTCTCTCCACAATGATTATGACCCCACTCCCTTTATGAATCTCTATAAAACTGCCGTCCATTATGTCGATGGCCTGATTGCCGAGATTTATCGAGAGCTCGCCAGAAAAAACCTGCTCGACAACACCCTGATCATTATCACCAGCGACCACGGCCAGGAGTTCAATGAAACCCGGCAGAACTACTGGGGACACAACAGCAACTTCAGTCGCTGGCAGACCAAGGTTCCTCTGGTCATCCACTGGCCTGGCCTGGAGCCGCGCACTTTCGCACAGCTCACCTCCCACGAGGATGTGATACCCACCCTGCTGCAGAATGCATTGGGCTGCAGCACGCCTATCGAAAACTTCAGCACGGGCAAAAACCTGCTGGGCGATCTCAACCACAATCGCAGCCTGCTGTTTGAGAGCTGGACTGAGCGGGCGATAAAATATGATGATAAGATCTACCTGTTTAACAGTGTCGGCAACAGCTCAACACTTGACGATAACTATCAAACGCAAAACAATGACGCCATACCGGCAAAATTACTGCAGGAAAACCTGCAGCGCATGTCGCAATTTATGAAAAAATAATTCGGACAATGCATTTATGGCTAAACACTATTTATTTTTTGGCTCGGAGCGCTATACCCTGGCGATCATGCGCCCGATAGAAGCGGCGATAAAAGCGCGCGGCGATAAGATTGCCTGGTTTTTTGGCGGCCCAGGGGCAGAAGATTTGCAAGCTGGGGATATACTGCTGAAAACAGTTGCCGAGGTATATGCCTGGAACCCTATAGCGGTGATCACTCCCAATAATACAGTGCCGCATTTTTTCCCCGGGGTAAAAGTGCAGACCTTCCACGGTTTTGATGCCGGCAAGCCCCGCCACATCTACATTCGCGGATTTTTCGATCTCTATTGCACCACCGGCCCGCAGGATACGGCTGCCTTTAAAAAGCTGGAAGAACAGCAACAGCATTTTTCCGTGGTGGAGACCGGCTGGCCAAAGCTCGATTATTTTATGCGTGAAATCGCCGGCGAAATCCCCCCCGTCAAGCAGCCGCCGGTGATTCTCTATCACTCCACCTTTTCACCTTCCTGGAGTGCGGCAGAAATACTTTATAGTGAAGTGAAGCGCCTGGCGGAAAAAGGGCAATGGCGCTGGGTGGTGACACTGCACCCCAAAATGAATCCTGACACCATCCATAAATATCGCGCGCTCGAAAGTGACTATTTGCACTTTGCCGACAACGACAATATTCTTGAACTGTTTCCCAATGCCGATCTGATGTGTTCGGATACATCCTCAGCACTGAGCGAGTTCCTGCTCACCGGAAAGCCCGTGGTAACCTTCAAAAATCGCCGCCCGGGGCCCCAGCTTATCGATATAGACGATGTTAAGGATTTTGAAGGAGCAATCAACAAGGCGCTTTCGCGACCACCGGCACTGATGGCGGCCATAGAAGCATTTGCCGGGCAAATCCACCCCTGGCGCGATGGACGCTCGGCAGAGCGGATTCTTGAAGCCATAGATCAATTTATTTTGCAGGGAGGCAAAAATCCTAAAAATAAACCCTTAAATCTATGGCGAAAACTTAAACTCAGGAAAAGCCTGGGCTATTGGGGATTGTAAGGGGCAAGCAGACAGAAGTGTCTGGGGTGCACTGCGCTTATTCTGCGCAACTCACCCCAACCTATATCAATAATTGTTATTTAATACTTCGCGATAGAGCTGCAGATATTCCCGGGTATGCCGTTCCAGGTTGAAGGAATAGGCATAGGCTTTCATACGCTCAATACGGTCCTGGTCATGCGTAAGATTGTTTTTGATAAGGTCGACCATATGAGGCGTTTCAAAGTTTTCCCAGATAAACGCATGTCCGCCCGCCACTTCCGGCAAGCTCGTCATTGAAGACGCAAACACAGTCTTGCCAAACTGCATAGCCTCCAGCATGGGCAAACCAAAGCCTTCGAACTTGGAGGGGAACAAAAACGCCTCGCAATGCCTATACATCCACACTTTTTCCTGCTCGCTGATAGCGCCTGTCAGGACGGCATTGCCAATACCTTCAGTGGCTATTCTACGCGCGATAAATTGCCCGTATTCGCGATCTTCCTCACCGCCACAAATATATAAATTCATCTCAGGGAAATGTTTCATCACATCCAACAGGACATGAAAATTTTTCTTGGCGCGAATCTGGCCTATAGTGAAAAAGAACGGCTTGCTGGTATCCACAAACTGCGGCTGCTGTTCCTCGCTACTATCGAGACGGTCAACCGAGTTATAGATAACTTTCACCGGCTTATTCTTTATATCCAGATTGCGGGCGATATCATCTGCTACAAATTGCGATATAGCCACTACCACGGTTGCCCTGTCAATTTTTCTCTGCATATCCTTCAGATAAGCACCTATCCTGGATGGCCGCTTTTCATACAAAAAATTAAGGTCATGAATGGTCAGGATCTGCTTGGTTTTTCGCGATATTCTCGCAGCCCTGTAGAATTGGTGGGTAGAGTGCCAAATATCGACCCGCGGCAACATTAGCGGTATTCTCTTTTGCCATTTGCGAATGGGTGTATAATTTACCGCATTGCCAAACTGGCCGACAAATTGACGCGGCACCAGAAAATTAAAGGCAAAATCTTTTTCGTTTAACTGCGAAAAACCAGATGCAAATGTATTGGCAACATTGCATAAGCCACTGTTGTAACACTTTAACAAGCTTAAATCTATCAATACATCTTTAGGCATTTCAACTTACTTCCTATCAAGCCAAAACAGAACATGCTATTTCTGCCCAGCGCAAATACTTAAATTATCAAGCGATATAAATCCCTTAGTCTTCCACCTGAAAAACGCTGGCTGCACGCCTGCTCATTTTTCACTCCTTACCAAGCAATAACCTATCCAGGGAACCTATACGGCGATTGAGCCACTCGATAACCATTTTCTGATTTTCACCGGAGCCCCGCTCCAGGCTTTGAACACACATAAACGCACAGCTTGAATCGACATCTGCCCACCACAATCTCAATTGAAGTTCGCGGGTGAGCTGGGAGGCCGGCTTTATTTGTATGGTTTTAAGTTTTTTATCAACTATGGCGTTGCCGTTGATCAACTCCAGATGCGCAGCCAGAGATTCACCTATAAATTGCTCGGGCGAGCGCAGACGGAACTTGATACTATTTTGCAACACCATGGGGTTCGCAGAAAAATACTTGGCCTGGGTTGACACCCTCCAGGCGTGAGGATTGTGCGGAACACGAAAATACTTATCCTTAAAACCCACCAGCTTTGCACTTAACTCCTGCCCTGCCAAAAATCCCGCACGCTTGGGTCGAACATGGTTAGCCGGAGTTACAAAAAGTGATTTCACGTATTTTGCAAGTCTTTTATACCAGAGATTCTCGGAAAATTTATGCCAGTTTCCTCGCAAGACCACTTTATCATCGCGAAAAAAATCGGAGGGATTTAGTTCACGAATAATGAAAAAGTCATCATTCAAAAACAGAAAATTTTCGCTCAATCCGGGGATTCGCCAAAGCATTGGCAGTATTGAACTGCTGTTAAAGGTCGGCAGGCAAGCCTCATAACCCGCAAATATGTCCCTATGGTCGACAATTTTAACCCGGCCTTCATAGGGAGTGCCAATGATTTTTTGTATCAATTTTGGCCTCTGGGCGTCGGTGACGATATAAATGTGACGAATCCAGGGGGTAAATCGCAATAGCGCGGCTACACAGTATTCTATCTCGCCGGCATCATTAAAGCGCGTTGGGTCTGCCGAGGGGTGACGCACATCACCTATTTGTTGCAAGTAGGCTTCCAGCTTTTTCTTATGGGCAGGATCCGAACCGTCCACCCAGGTAATCACCGCATCAATGGCGTTTTCAGTATTGGAGTTGTTAAGCATGCGCACATCTTCTTTTTCTAATAAAATTGGCCCTAGTATAGCAATCAAGCCCCTCTGTTCCCTAGCCTCTCCCGCCCCCAATTTCATTAATTAATCCCCGACAAACCTAGGCCAGCCAGCCCCCAGACTGTATAATCGCCATCCTTTAATTTACTCCATTTATCTATTTGTCTTTTGCGTCGCCCTGCGGCCTACGAATGAGTTGTTATCGCTATGGAAAAAACCTACGAACCCCACGCTATCGAACGCCAGTGGTATCAAACCTGGGAAGAGAAGGGCTATTTTAAGCCCGCCGGCAGCGGCACTCCCTATTGCATGATGATCCCGCCACCCAACGTCACCGGCAGCCTGCATATGGGTCACGGCTTTAACAATGCAGTGATGGACACCATGATCCGCTACCGCCGCATGAAGGGCGATAGCACTCTCTGGCAAGTGGGCACAGACCACGCCGGTATTGCCACCCAGATGGTGGTCGAGCGTCAGTTGGCGGCACAGGGTGTGAGTCGCCACGACCTGGGACGCGAACAGTTTCTCGCCAAGGTGTGGGAGTGGAAAGAGCAATCCGGGGGCACTATCACTCGCCAAATCCGCCGCCTCGGCTCCTCGGTGGACTGGAGCCGCGAGCGCTTCACCATGGATGACGGCCTATCCACAGCCGTGCAGGAAGCTTTTGTCCGCTTATTTGATGATGGCCTGATCTATCGCGGCAAGCGCCTGGTGAACTGGGACCCCAAGCTGCACACCGCCATTTCCGACCTGGAAGTGGAAAACCACGATGAAAAAGGCTTTATGTGGAACCTGCGCTATCCGCTGGCCGATGGCGCTACCACCGCCGATGGCAAAAATTACCTGGTCGTTGCCACCACCCGCCCGGAGACCATGCTGGGCGATAGCGCTGTAGCCGTTCACCCGGAAGATGAGCGCTACCAGTCACTGATCGGCAAATTTATTCAGTTGCCGCTGGTCAACCGCCTGATTCCGATTGTGGCCGATGACTATGTCGATCGCGAATTCGGCACCGGCTGTGTAAAAATCACGCCCGCCCATGACTTCAATGATTATGAAGTGGGCAAGCGCCACAACCTGCCGCTGATCAATGTGCTCGACAAGAATGCAGCCATACTCGCCAGCGCCCAGGTATTTAATATCGACGGCAGCCTGAATTCCAGTGTCAACAGCGCCCTGCCCGCTGACTTTGCCGGCCTCGACCGCTACGAAGCGCGCAAGCAGATTGTCGCCGCCCTGGAAGCGGCTGGACTTATAGAAAAAATTGATGACCACGCGCTGAAAGTGCCGCGCGGCGATCGCTCCGGGGTAGTGATTGAGCCCTGGCTGACCGACCAATGGTATGTCAGCACCAAGCCCCTGGCCGAACCTGCGATTGCCGCCGTGGAAGATGGCCGCATCCAGTTTGTACCCAAGCAATATGAAAATATGTACTTCTCCTGGATGCGCGATATCCAGGATTGGTGCATCAGCCGGCAGCTCTGGTGGGGCCACCGCATTCCCGCCTGGTACGATGCCAGCGGCAAGGTTTATGTCGGTCGCAATGAAGCCGAAGTGCGCAGCAAATATGCCATAGCCGCCAGTACACCGCTGACTCAGGATGAGGATGTACTGGATACCTGGTTCAGCTCCGGGCTCTGGACTTTCTCAACACTCGGCTGGCCAGAGCAGACCGAGCTGCTGAAAAAATTCCACCCCACAGATCTGCTGGTCACCGGCTTCGATATTATTTTCTTCTGGGTAGCGCGCATGATCATGCTCACCATGCACCTGGTGAAGCACGAAGACGGCACCGCACAAATTCCCTTTAAAACGGTATATGTTCACGGCCTGGTGCGCGATAGCCAGGGCCAAAAGATGTCCAAATCCAAAGGCAATGTGCTCGACCCTCTTGATATTATTGATGGCATCGACCTGGAAACCCTGGTGCAAAAACGCACCACAGGTTTAATGCAGCCCAAAGATGCAGCCAAAATTGAAAAGCAAACCCGTAAAGAGTTTCCCGAAGGCATTCAGGCCTACGGCACCGATGCTCTGAGGTTTACATTCTGTTCACTAGCTTCTACCGGTCGCGATATCAAATTCGATATGGGCCGCGTCGAAGGCTATCGCAATTTCTGCAATAAAATCTGGAATGCCACTCGCTATGTATTGATGCATTGCGATGAACAGGATTGCGGGCAAGATAGTGCAACCGACTACGAACTCTCGGTTGCCGATCGCTGGATCATCAGCAAATTGCAGCTGGCAGAAAAGAATGTGGCGGAATATCTGGATTCCTATCGCCTGGACCTGGCCGCCCAGGCGATTTATGAATTTGTCTGGAACGAATACTGCGATTGGTACCTGGAACTCTCCAAACCGGTTATCTGGAATACAGAGGCAACCGCTGCACAGAAGAAAGGTACCCGCCGCACTCTGATTCGGGTGCTGGAAACCATTTTGCGCCTGGCGCATCCACTGATGCCGTTTATCACCGAAGAGATCTGGCAAAAGATCAAACCACTTGCCGGTGCAAGCGGTGAAACGATTATGCAGGCACGCTACCCAGAGGCTCAGGAAAGCAAGATAGATCAACAGGCCCTGAGCGATGTGGAGTGGCTGCAGGCAATTATCCTCGGCGTGCGCAATATTCGCGGCGAAATGAATATTTCTCCGGCAAAAGATTTGCCCGTGCTGTTTAAAAACGGCAGCGCAGAAGATCAGCAGCGGCTGCAAAGCAATCAGCAATTCCTCAAGAAACTGGCTTCACTGGAAAGTATTACCTGGCTCAATGCTAGCGATGCAGAGCCGATGTCGGCCACCACCCTGGTAGGCAATATGGAGATCCTGGTGCCCATGGCCGGCCTGATTGATAAGGATGCAGAAATTGCCCGCCTCAGCAAAGAGAGCGGCAAACTGGAAATGGATATCAGCAGGACAGAAGCCAAATTGAGCAATGCTGCATTCGTAGACAAAGCTCCGGCGGAAGTTGTGGAAAAAGAGCGCGCAAGGGTTGCTGAGAGCAAGATGGCTATAGAGAAATTGCGCGAGCAAATCCTAAAGATCAGCGCTCTGTAAGTTTTTCCCAAGACGTTTTGCCAAGCAAGATAGGGGATATAAATTATCCCCTATCTGCGCCCAGAGGGACAAAGCCCTTTGAATGAGGGAGTTGCACGGAATTTTCCTGGCACTACTCCACCTTGCTTTTATCAAAAATACCTTGTGGCAATGTTGACTCCAGCCTAGACCAAATATCAAATCTATCGCCGACACGGATAGTAACCGAGACATTGTAAGCCCCAAGCAGACCGCAAAATGCACCAAAGGTCATAACACAGGCCGCCATAGGGGAATGCTTAAAAAAGTAGACCACAGGAATCAGACTTAAGAATAATATCCCAACACAGAGAAAGAAAATTTCAATTTTCTGGAATTCCTTTCGACTCGCACCAAGCCAGCCCCATCCGACATACAGCCTCAGCCATAGCGGCAAGTCTTTAAATTCATTTGATGCCGCCTCCGCGGTATTTAGCTCCTGCTCTAAAGCTTCTACATTGACAGCCAACTCAGTGGCAAGAGCCACTAAAGAGGCATAGCCAATCCTGTGCCCTGCCTCAACTCTTTGAATCGTGCGCAAACTTAAACCACACAATTCAGCAAGCCGCTCTTGGGATAGATATCTTTTTTGTCTGAGCTCTTTGATGGACATAACTAGACCTTCTCCGCTGATTAATGCTCAACAATAACGAATGTTATCGACTGTCGGTGACGCAAAAGAGCCGCCAATCTACCGCCAACATAAAATATTTAAGCATTTTGAAGACTTGAAGGAAAACATTAATAGCTCGGATAAAACAATAGATGAACCCTAACTCCTTGTTTGCTCTCAATACTGAAAATGACAACATCCTTTTATTCAAGGCAAAAAAAATGCCGTCACACAAGGACGGCATTTTTTTGAGTCTTATCTCTCACTTAAAAGCTATAGGATGCACCTACACTCAACCTAGACACCACAGCATCATTCCAGCGATCAAATTTGTTGTACTCAGTGCGCAGCGCAAAACTTTCAGTGATATTGTAACTAGCTCCTATACCGAAGAAGGCTTTATTATCTGAGTCTGATTCGGACCCAGAATCAGTAAACGTTGTATACCCAAGGTTTGGAATATAGTAGCCATAGGTCTCGGTATAAGTAGTCTTTCTCTTAAGCTTGCCAACACCTAAACGGCCATAAACATCAACCACATCGCTAATCGGAAGCTTGCCAAGCACTGAAACCTGGAATGCAGTCAGATCAGACTTAGAGTAAAAATCATCATTGATATTGCCTGATGAGGTGCTGCCCAAATCATGATACGCAACTTCAAGGGCAACATATTGATTAAAGCCAAAACCACCACCAATACCAATTGAAGTATCAGTATCATGGAAGTAAACGTGATCTCCAAGATCTGCCTCCAGCTTAGTCTGACCAAGATCGCCCAGAATATAAAAACCTTCAGCAGAAGCTGGAACAGCAAGCATAGAAATTAGGGAAGCAAGCAGAAGATGCTTTTTCATATATTAGATCCTTTTAGGAAAGTACTACTCCATTATCTGGTATCGAGGTGGAGCGGAAAAAAGATGGCGGAGAGGGAGGGAGTCGAACCCTCGATACCGTTTAACGGGTATACTCCCTTAGCAGGGGAGCGCCTTCGGCCACTCGGCCACCTCTCCAGAACGTGACTGCAGAAACTTGTATGGTGCAACCGTTTTTGGTCGCCCCCTCTTCAGCAGGTGCGGCATAATATCATATTTCATAAAAAATCAAAGGCTTAAACAGAATTAATTTAATTATTACGAATTAAATTAGGCTGATGACAAGCCGGATTTTTAACGCAGAGATATTTTGCGGCGAGATATTCAAAAAATTTATCGCGATAGAGGCTTAGACCCACTATCGCGATGGTGTTCAAGCAAAAAATTTAGTGCAGAGCACAGAGCGTCAAACAATCAAACTTCTTCGTCTTGATTTTGTTTTTCGCGCTGGATGCGTTGATAAATTTCTTCGCGATGAACGGCTATATCTTTTGGTGCGTTGACACCGATACGGACCTGGTTACCTTTGACACCGAGGACAGTAACAGTAACTTCATCACCAACCATTAAAGTTTCACCAATACGGCGAGTTAAAATTAACATTTACAATCTCCTTCACTCATCCTGTAAGAGCGCAATAAAGGCTTCCACGCCCCTACTGCCTCTCAACCAACCCCTGCTACAACCCTAAGCGACATGGCTTCAGATTAAGTATTGACTACTTTTCGCAACAAGGAAGAAACTTCCGAACTTTTTTCCAACAAAACAATTTGCCGGATCAGTACGGCCTTTAACAACGCCAACAGGTAAGTAGGTCTAGCCCCTCACTCGACCCTCTGTTGGCTCGGCATCCAAACCAAAAGCGGTGTGCAGACTACGCACAGCCAGCTCTAAGTAACGCTCATCAATAATCACCGAAATCTTGATTTCAGAGGTGGTAATCATTTGGATATTGATACCTTCTGCCGCCAGGGCAGTAAACATACGCGAGGCAACCCCAGCGTGTGAGCGCATACCAACACCTACAATAGACACTTTTGCAACCTTATCGTTGCTGCGAACCTGGCGCGCTCCAATCTCTTTGGCGACACCTTCGAGCACAGCTACAGCCTTGCTCATATCGTTCTTGTGCACAGTGAAGGTCAAATCCGTGGTGCCATCAGCCGCCACGTTCTGCACAATCACATCGATCTCAATATTTGCCGCGCCAATGGGGGCAAGGATTTTCGAAGCAACGCCTGGGACGTCTGGGACGCCAGCCACAGTGACTTTGGCTTCATCGCGGTTAAAGGCAATACCGGAAACAATAGGTTGTTCCATAGTTGAATCTTCCTCATCGAGGGTAATCAGGGTTCCTGCGCCATCTTTGAAACTGGATAATACACGCAAAGGGACATTATATTTACCCGCAAATTCCACCGAGCGGATCTGCAGTACTTTCGAGCCAAGGCTGGCCATTTCTAGCATTTCTTCAAAGGTAATTTTTTCCAGGCGGCGAGCACAGGGCACAACGCGAGGATCGGTGGTATAAACACCGTCAACATCAGTATAAATCTGGCATTCGTCCGCTTTCAGGGCGGCAGCCAACGCAACGCCGGTAGTATCGGAACCACCGCGCCCCAGGGTAGTTATATTGCCAGCCTCATCCACCCCCTGGAAGCCAGCCACTACGACAACACGGCCCGCTTCAAGATCCGCGCGCATATTGGCCTCATCAATGGCCTGGATACGCGCCTTGTTGAAAGCGCTATCCGTCAAGATTCGCACCTGGCCGCCAGTATAGGAGCGGGCATCAAGCCCACGCTTTTTAAGCGCCATACACAAGAGAGCTATAGTGACCTGCTCACCAGTGGAAACCAATACATCCAGCTCGCGCGGATCAGGAACTTCCTGGATCTGGCTAGCAAGACCTATAAGGCGGTTGGTCTCACCGCTCATGGCGGAGAGAACCACAACCAAGTCATGGCCCTGCGCGCGAAATGCAGCCACTTTATCGGCTACAGCTTCAATACGCTCGACAGAACCCACTGAGGTGCCGCCGTATTTTTGAACTAATAAGCTCATTACCAACCTACCCTTCTACTCGTTATGCACTACTGGCGCCTGGTTTGTAATACCTGACAAAACGGCGGGCAATTAAACACCAGTTTCCCGAAAAAGTTAACTTAAAAGATGGAAAAATACGATAAAGTCATAATTTATCATTATTGTCCCGCGCTGCTTCAGGCTCCCAGTTGGGTTTTTACCCAAGGCAATACAGATGCCAAAGCAGAATCCAGAGCCGCGAGGTCTGTACCTCCCCCCTGGGCCATATCGGGACGACCACCACCCTTGCCACCCAATTGCTCCGCGACAAAACGCACCAGGTCGCCCGCCTTGATTCTTGCGGTGGCATCCTGGGTCACACTGGCGATCAGCGCCACCTTGCCGTCTTCTACGGCCGCCAGCAGCACCACCGCGGTACCCAATTTGTTTTTAAATTGATCGGCACTATCCCTCAGAGATTTGGCGTCTGCACCGTCAAGATTCAAGGCCAGCACTTTGATGCCTGCAACATCCTGAGCCTGCCCCAGCAGATCACCCCCACCCGCCGTCGCCAGCTTGGTTTTGAGCAATGCCAGCTCTTTTTCAAGTTTGCGATTTTGCGAAATTAACTGCTCCAGCTTATCGCTGAGGTTATCGCGGTTTGCCTTAAGGGTGCGAGCACTGCCATCCACCAGAACCTCCACCTTATCAAACAGTGCCAGAGCCTGGACACCGGTGACAGCTTCTATACGGCGCACACCTGCGGCAACACCCGACTCGGAAATGATGCGAAGCAAACCTATATCACCCGTACGCTTGACGTGGGTTCCGCCGCAAAGTTCAACCGAAAAACCGTCGCCCATGGTCAACACCCGCACACTGTCGCCATACTTTTCACCAAATAGGGCCATAGCCCCCTTGGCCTTGGCCTCATCCATTGTACAGTGATCGGTCACTACCGGTGTATTGGCCCGTATCTGGTCATTCACTAGGGTTTCAATGACTTTTAACTGCTCGGCAGATACAGCTTCAAAATGTGAGAAATCGAAACGCAGACGCTCGGAGTTTACCAGCGAGCCTTTTTGCGTAACATGCTCCCCGAGTATTTTTCGCAGGGCCGCATGCAATAGATGGGTAGCCGAGTGGTGAAGCGCACTGGCCTGACGCACACCGGCATCCACCTGGGCATTCAGGCTATCGCCAAGGCTGATAGCTCCCTGCAGCACCTGAACAATATGCAAATGGGTCGTACCCTGCTTCAGGCAATCGCGAACCTCAAGGCGGTTGCCGCCCTGGGTCAAATAGCCGGTATCGCCAGCCTGGCCGCCAGATTCGGCATAGAAAGGGGTGCGATCAAGCACAACAGCACCTTCATCGCCTTCCTGCAGTCGCTCCACCTTGGCACCGTCTTTCAGTAAGGCAACTACCTTGCCCTGCTCCGCCAGAGAGCTATAGCCAAGAAACTCAGTAGCCGGCAAATCCAGGCCAGCTGCGGTGTAATCCACCTTAAAGGCACCGGCTGCGCGCGCGCGGCTGCGCTGGGCAGCCATGCAGACTTCATAGCCTTCATTATCTATGCTGAGGCCTTTTTCACGGGCGATATCGTTGGTCAGATCCAGCGGAAAACCGTAGGTATCATAAAGGGTAAATGCGACCTGGCCGGGAATGACCTTACCGGTCAATTTGGCAAGGGCATCATCGAGCACCGCAATTCCCTTATCCAGGGTCTTTTCAAACTGCTCCTCTTCCTGTAGCAGGATGCGCTCTATATGGGCCTGGTTTTTTACCAGCTCGGGATAAGCCTCACCCATGACCTCTGCCAGGGCGACCACCAGCTTGTGGAAAAAGGCATGCTTTTGTCCCAGCTGATTGCCGTGGCGCACCGCGCGACGGATGATACGGCGCAACACATAGCCGCGCCCTTCGTTGGAAGGCAATACGCCATCGCTGATCAGGAAGGAGCAGGAGCGGATATGATCGGCGATCACACGCAGGGATTTGTTCTCAAGGTCGCTGGTATTGGTGGCTTTTGCCGCAGCCTTGAGCAGATGCTGGAATAAATCTATCTCGTAGTTATTGTGTACATGCTGCATAACTGCCGCTATACGCTCCAGCCCCATGCCAGTGTCCACAGATGGCTTGGGCAGCGGCACCAGCGAGCCATCGGTCTGACGCTCATACTGCATAAATACAACGTTCCATACCTCGATATAACGATCGAGGTGATCGTTCTCACTGCCTGGTGGCCCGCCCGGAATCTCCTCGCCGTGATCGTAGAAAATTTCGGTACAAGGGCCGCAGGGGCCGGTATCGCCCATTTGCCAGAAGTTATCGGCATCCAGGCGGGAGAGACGATCGGGGCTGACACCCACATCTTTTACCCATATCTCTGCGGCTTCATCATCGCTGATATGGGCCGTCACCCAAAGGCGTTCCTTGGGCAATTTCAGTACTTCGGTCAGGAATTCCCAGGCAAACTTTATCGCATCACGCTTGAAATAATCACCAAAACTGAAGTTTCCCAGCATTTCAAAGAAAGTGTGGTGACGCGCGGTATAGCCGACATTCTCCAAATCATTATGCTTGCCACCGGCGCGGACGCAGCGCTGTGAACTGGCAGCGCGGACATAGGGGCGCTTGTCGCCGCCGAGGAATACATCTTTAAATTGCACCATACCGGCGTTGGTAAACAGCAGGGTGGGGTCATTTCCCGGAATCAGCGAACTGCTAGGCACTATGGTGTGCCCTTTGCTCTCAAAATACTTAAGATAGGCGTCGCGAATTTCTGCGCTTTTCATAGGAATTTTTGCGCTCGTCATAAAGAGTCCAGTGAGAAATTAAAGTTGGCTATTGGAGCTGGGTGTATTTTTTTTGTGCAAGGCGATCTCTTCCTGACTGAGAGAGCGGGCCTCGTTTTCCAGCATTACGGGAATATCATCGCGGATGGGATAGGCTAAACCGCTCGCCCAGCAAATCAGCTCTTGCTGCTCGGGAAAGTATTCCAGGGGAGCCTTGCTGACAGGACACACCAAAATACTCAATAATTTTTTATCAATCATGCCACCCACTCTGACAATACCTAATTTGGGTGGGCATATTACACCGCTGACTGCCGCTATGTCTCTAGTTGCCGCCGAGTCCTAAAGCCTATCTGATGGATTTGTTTCAGGATTGGCTATAAATTGCTCGAATTTAACCAGCACCAGACTGCGCTTTTACGGACTTGCGGCAGAGAACTGCGCTCTACCGGCTGACAGGGTTCGGGGCCAGAAACCTCTGCTATAGCGCGACAACCAGGGCGCTAAATGACAGCGCTGAAAAAATGTCCGACCAGGCTGGTCAACAACATTGCCAGTCCACCCCAGACTGCAACTCGCAACCCACCGCGAAAAATAGCGGCCCCGCCCATCTTTGCCGCAAGGCAGCCGAGTCCCACCAGCAAGGCCAATGAAACTGCTGCTATGGCCATAATGCTGTTTTCCGCTGCAGAGAACACCAGCACCAGCAGAGGAATCAATGCACCCAGCGAAAAGCTGCCCGCCGATGCCAGGGCAGCCTGCAGTGGGCGGGCACGGGTAAACTCATGGATGCCCAATTCGTCGCGCGCATGGGCCGCCAAGGCATCCTGGGCCATCAACTGTTCAGCCACCTGAGTGGCCAGATTTTTTTCCAGCCCGCGAGCCCTGTAGATCTCTATCAACTCGCGCATCTCTGCCTCTGGCTCTGCCTCAAGTTCGCGGCGCTCGCGGGCGAGATCTGCAGCTTCCGTATCCGCCTGGGAGCGAACAGACACATACTCACCCGCCGCCATGGATACTGCACCCGCCACCAGTCCTGCAACTCCCGCCAAAAGCACTGACGCGAACGGAGTCTGCGCAGCGACCATCCCCATCATCAGGCTCGCGCTGGAGATAATGCCATCATTGGCCCCCAGGACAGCTGCTCGCAACCACCCCAGATGTTGAACGCGATGAAATTCCCCGTGCCGCATAGAAGCTGTCTCCACTGAAATCCTACTGAGCATCCGCACGGCAAACGCTATTCTTCGGAGGTGTCATCTTCACTCTCAACGTCTGATCCAGGCTTAACATCGCCGCAATCGGCAGCAAGCCATTTGCCAGACAGAGTACCCTGCATAGTAATATTCCGCTCAGAGAACGTCATATTGCCGGTGTAGGATTTAGGATTCTGGAAGGTCACATCGATAGTGCCATGAGAAGGGGCATCGCCCTTGCACTCACTGATAATTTTATATTGATTGCGGGCGACTTCTTTTAGTGTATTGACGCAGTCTTTTTTGTGGGAGGGCAATACCCCCTTGTCAATTTCTGCGGCTGTCACGCAGCTCTTGGTTACGCTGCCGTTTTTAAGCCGCTGCAAACTCTGTTCAGCCATTCCCTGCTGCATAGCAGCAACATCAACGCCCTGGGCCTGCAACATGGCTTCCATTTGTTTGCGCTGCTCCGCCGGGATGGCTGCCAGCTGCTTTTTCATCTCTTCTGCTGCGCGCTGGATTTCTTCTGCTTGCACCTTTTGCATACCGGCAAGGCTGGCATCATTTAATTTATAGGTCTGCTCCCAGAGTCCTGGCTTCATATCCACAGTCACAGCAAAACTCGTTGAACTTGCTGCAGTCATCAGTGCAATTCCCGCAAAGGATTTTATTTTCATAATGCATTCCCATTGATGATGATTATTTACCAAGAACTCAAGGCCCATCTTGGCTCGCCCAGAATATACCCTCGCGGAAGAAAAATACCTCCGTTTCTTCGCCAGCAGGTCATATTTTGGGATTGCCCCCACGCTGGCACAAGTGTTGCTCAATCTCTGAGTATACCTGTAGGATTCCTGCAAATACGACCCTATTTAGGACACAGAATGAATAATAGCAGCACCATGATTGCACAGTCGGGCCTCAGCAGCGCACCAAAGATTGGCAAGAAGTCGACATTTGAAGGCTTTGCGGACCTGTTCCATCAGCGTCTCGATGCCCTGCTGCTGATCCAGCAGCTCATCCAGATGATCAAGGCCGTACAGCGCCACAGAGGCATGAGCATGGGGCTATTGGGGGGCAACAATCACTTCCTCGACGATTTTCCCCAATTGCAGCACCAGCTCACTCTTCGCCTGCAGCTGTTTATGGCTTTTGCCAGCAAAACCCAGGGTCTGCTTTCTGCGCGCGATCAGGACAACCTGCGCAGCGCCTGGCTGACGATCAGCCATGACTGGCAGGAAGACTCAGTGATCGATAACTATGAACTCCATTGCCACCTTATCGAGCACCTGCTGACCCTGGTGGCAACACTGGCCAAACAGCTGGAACAACCCATGAACGCCCTGATAGCCAACGAGGGCGAGCCCACACTGATAGGCGCCACGGGAACTATTTTTCCCAATCGATTTAAACAGCTGGAGGTTTTACATTTCTCGACGCGCCTTATGCCCTCGGTGGCCGAGCAGATCGGTCGGATTCGTGCACTGGCAACCTATGCCGCCGCCCTTGGCCAGTGCAGCACCGACCATGCCAGCAAACTGCGCTATGTTATTCAATGCACCAAGGTCAACAATGAAAAGTTGCGCAACCAGGCAAAGCGCATGGAGACCATACTGGATAAAAATTCACCCCTGTTGAATTCATTAAAGAGCTATGAAATCAAATTGACATTTTTATTGAATATGGTGGAGCAGGATATTTTGACAGAGAGTGGCGAAACAGCAGCCGACAGTAATCGCCTGTTCGAAATTGCCACCAATATCATTGATATGTATCTGGGGATTGTCGATGAAGGCATAGCCCTATTGGAGCGCTGGCATCAGGATGAGATAGAGAATTGGCTCTCCCCTGCCGCCAACACCAGAGCCAGGTAAAACCAGGTTCGGGGCCGCGCAAAGGGAAAGGGACTGATAAGTGGCTAAAAATGAACCACCGCAAACATTACCATTATCACTTGCCATAAGCATTTCAAGACCTACAATAGCTTACCTATTTTTTTGCGAGTAGATTCTATGTGGCATTTTTTACTTTTAGCGGTGCTTTTGCTCTGCAGCGTCAGCAGCTATGCCGAGAGCGAAATCACTACTTACTCCAAAGAAGAGATGCTGACTTGCGTGGAGGCCAGTGTTGCCCGCGCCGACGAATCCATGACCGTAAAACAACTGCAGGAGGCCTGCAAGCTTTTATTGGCCCAGCGAAAAACCAAGGATTCCGCCAGCCAGATAACCGATATCAAACCCGCCGAACCGCAAGCGCCTGCTGCTGGCAGCGACTATCCGCCAATAGAATCCACGCCGGTGATGGTCGATAAAAACAACCAGGATGGCAACAAGCCTCAGCGCCGCCTGCTGCAGGATCGCCTGACCATTGAGGCCCTCAATCGCTCGAATCGATTTGTACTCACTCCCAACAAACGCAATTTCCTGCTCCCGATCAGCTATTCGGATACCCCCAATACCGAGCCTTACACACGCGCTAGCAGCACGCCCAATAGCACAACACCTAACAGCAATGCATTTACCGATTTAAACCACACAGAAGCCGAGCTGCAACTCAGCGTAAAGATTCTCTTGCGCGAAAATATTTTCGAGGATAATGGCCATTTATATTTGGGCTACACCAACCATGCATTATGGCAAGTCTATAACCGCCGTATATCGGCGCCCTTTCGCGGCACCGACCATCAGCCCGAGCTTATTTTAAGCTTTACCAATAACATGGAGATTTTTGGCCTGCATAATGTGGTCAATGAAATTATTTTGAATCACCAATCCAATGGCCAGACAGGAATGCTGTCGCGCAGCTGGAATCGCATTATGCTCAATACTGTATTTGAAAAAGACAGGTTCGCGTTTGCCTTCAACCCCTGGTATCGCCTGCCCGAAGACAAAGCAGAATATCCCAGCGATCCGCGCGGGGACGATAACCCGGATATTTCCAAATATATGGGACACTTCCAGTTTTCCGGAGCCTATAAGCGCAGATCCGACATTTTCAGTATTGAAATCCGCAACAATCTCGATAGCGAAAATCGCGGTGCAGTCGAATTGGGCTGGTCGTTCCCCGTATCCAAAACCATGCGCGGCTACTTCAGCTATTTTGATGGCTACGGCCACAGCCTGATTGATTACAACTACCACAAGCAGGTGATAGGACTGGGCATTATTTTTACGGATTTGTTTTAGTGGGACAAGCAAACAAAGAGGGAGATATAAATATAGAAGCCTGATGCGAGGCCGCTCGCACCAGGTTACATCAGTTGTTGCACCAGAGCGCAATCAATTTGTGAATTTCCTCGGAAGCTGCAGCAGGTAATTCAATAATGGTAAAACCAACCCAATATTTACCCACCTGATCAGCCGGCCTCACCCACAGGCAATCGACACAGAGCTTCAGCACATTGTTGTCATTCGGCAGGTGCATATCCAGTTCATACAACCTGTCCTCATCCAGCAGCACATCGCCAATCACCATCAGCCCCTGGGCGTGAATATTGACCAGGCGGCCAATATAAACATCATTCACGCTGTCATAAACGTCAACATCGCAGTTGACTATATAGCGTTCCAGTGCGCGATCGTTATTGTGTGCTGTCAGATCACTCATGCGGAGTCTCCGCCGATAAATTGCTTACCCGGTCATTCAGGGTCTGGTAGATATTTTCCAGGGCGCGCTCGAAGAAGGGTTTGCTGCTGCCGGCAATGATGCGCGCCTTGCCTGCAATCATATCGCGGGCCAATTGCAAACCTGCCACCAGCGATACCTTCTTGCCCTGTTGGTCGACCAGCATGTAGTGGTTGGTCTTTTTATTAAACCAGGCCACTTTCAAACGCTTGCCGCCTTCAAATTCAAACCAGGTGCCGAACTCGATCATCTTCAGGCTATCGACAATATTGCTTTCCTCTGGCGTAAGCGGCTGCTGGGAGTCGCCCATGCTGCCGGCTTTTTCATCGGCCATGGTTTCCAGCTTGGTGCGCATAGGTGCGGGCGCAGGCTCGGCTTTGCGGCTTTGCAAGGCCATTTTTTGCAGGGCAATGACAGCATCAATCAACTTGCGGCCTTTTGCCTGCTCATAGCCAATGGTTTCAAAACCCTGTTCGAGGAGGGATATCATCTCGCTCTGCTTATCCAGTTGCGCAGCTTTATCGGACTCCAGGGTTTTCGGCTCCAGGCTCCACAGCAAATCGTCGATCAGATTGACCGCGCGAATCCAGGAAGTCGAGTTGACGCCGTAGCGCAATAATAAAAAGGACAGGTAATCCGACCAGGGCTGCAGCAATAGCAGCAATATCGCCGAGGGCATTTCGCGACCATCAGTGCGCGTGCGCACTGCGCGATTCACCAGCATCTTGGCCTCGCGCAACTTTTCCTCGCCCTGGGCTTTTTCCAGGGTGCGGCGCTCCATCAACTCCTGGCGACGGGCCACATTGTGGGTGTAGGAGTTAAACTCCAGCAGGGTCTCGGCAAACAGGCGTACATCGCTTTTAAAATCTTCCAGCAGGTGGAATACGGTGGCCTTGATCCTGGCAAAAATATCAAACTGATCGCTGCCGTCATTGCTCACCCAGCGAATGCCCGCTTCCGCCAGGCTATTCAACAGCACGCGCGCGGGATGCTCAGGCTGCTCGAAAAAATCTTTATCAATAAAGGCAATTTTCAGGAAGGGCGTGTGCAGATAGCTGAGCAATGCCTTGACGGAATCGGGCAGATGTTCATCCGATAGCATATATTGAAACAGCATTCCCACCAGGTCGATGGTCTGCATGTCCTTGGATTCCACCGCGCCATTTTCGTTTTCGCTGGCGATCTGCTGCATCATTTGCTGGCTGATGGACTGCGCCGATTGCGGTGCGAGAAAGGTCACCAGATTGCCGCTCTCAACACTGTTATCCAGGGCTTTTTGCGTGGCGCTGGAGGCTTGTGCCTGCATATTGTCGAGCACCCCCACCAACTGCTGGTTGCTGTAGATGTGCAGAGACGCAGGATGAATCGCCACAGAGGCTTTTCCGGCAACAGACCCCACCATGGAGTATTGACTGGCAACAATCGGCTCAGCTGTCGTTGCTGCGGCCATGGAATCGGCATAAGGCTGGGTGACATGGTGCTGCAACAGGCGTATAGCATTCAATAAACTGTTCTGATATTGCACATCGTTCTGACTCAGGGAACCATTCAGCAGACGATCGCTAGCGCGGCGATTTAACGATTCCTCTGCAGCCTCAGAAGAATCCTGGTTCAAGTCGGACTCCTGCACGTTATTTTCAACCGATTCGGTCACAGGAGATTTTTGCTGCGCACTGTTATTGCTGACCGCAAAACGCAAATCCGGCAGCAAATCCTGGTCGACAAGGTATTGATTCAGCTCCTTATAGAGGCGACCCAACTGCTCGATAATTTCCTGGTCAAAGATTTTATAACCGATAATCTTGGTTTTGACATCCACTTCCAGGCTCGATAGCACCTTGCGCAAGGCTTCGCAGAACTGCACGGGGCTGGCGGGATTGCTGCGCGCATCCAGCTTGCTGCTGCCATTCAACAGCGCCAGGCGCTCCTGCAATGCCCATAAAGACTCAGCAAAAGCATTTTCCGCGCGGTGGGAAATGGAGGTGATGGCAATGGTTTCCTCAAGGTCGGAGTGCTCAACCAGGGAGAGCATATCGCCGGAAAAGCGCTCTTCACCGGTCAGGGTATTCAGTGTTTTGTTCTTGAATTTGACAAAGCCATTGCTGAGATACTGAGAGAACTCCTGCTCTGCGGGATCCTGCACGGCGGCGAGCAGATTGCGCACTTCATAGAGGGCGACCTGCTCTTTGTTGGAGGTCGCCTTCTCAGCGCGCTCCACCACTTGCTTGCACCAGGCTGGCCAGAAAATGGGAAACACCCGGCTGGCAAAGCTACGGGTGAGGTCGCGGCATTGTTTGATATGTTGAATAAGGGCTTGGTCCGACATTGCCGGTTTGGTTTGGCTCATAAACTTATGGACTGTTCCGCCCCCTCTTTGCCCCGACGTGTTCTGCTCTGTTCCACGATCCGTAATCTTCATTGTGCGATTCTTTCCTGCTAGTTAAAACGCTACTGTTTAGCCAGAATATTCCTTGAATTTACCTCCCACTGGCTCTGCGCAAGTATGTTCAGTGGGAGGGATTCTAACACTTTCTCATCAAATGCATAGAAACCGAGTCACGCTTTCGCCTGATTTTTCAACAATACGCCTTTTCATGTGCCACCGGCAACAACAATTTATATGCCTGCACCTCTGCACCAGTATGCGTACTTCAGGTAAAACGGCCATCCTGCTTTGCACCAAATTGGATCATAGATTGACTGCAGAAATCCACTCACTCTTTCCTCGCAAGCCAAGCAACACCACGAAAAAGGCCAATTTGAGCAAGTTGGTATCTATATTGCGTTACCAACTCTGTTAACAAAGTAATCACTGATTTGCACTCTGTGTGGTTCATACTTTAATCGTTAGCAATAGAAAGCTAGGGTTCCGGCTGCCGAATGCATGGTAGCGACTGGTCCGAGAGCTTTCGACCCCAGTGGCTCAGGCCAATGAGGTTACACGGCGGGATAAAAGCCCGGGAGATAATGGCCAAAGGCCTGTTTAAACACAACTGCGATAGCAGCGCTGCGCGACCGAAGGTCACAGCCTGCCGAAGGTTTAAATAGAACTGACTGCCAGAGTGCTCCTAACCCTGTAATCCGAAACCGCTGGAGGTTTACCATGCTCGATGCCCTGAATATCCGCACCACTCTGCGCTCCCGCTTTGCCCGCTCGCTCGCCAAACTCCTTATCCTCTGCAGTCTATCCTCCTTGGCAAGCCTCGCCTCTGCCGAGCCGTTCAAGGTCTGCTGGTCAATCTATGTGGGCTGGATGCCCTGGGGCTATGCTGCAGAGCAAAAAATCATCGACAAGTGGGCAAAGAAATACGGCATCGAGATAGAAGTAGTGCAAATCAACGATTATGTGGAATCCATCAACCAATATACCGCCGGGCAGTTCGCTGCCTGTGCCATGACCAATATGGATGCCCTGACCATTCCCGCAGCGGGCGGCGTGGACAGCACGGCGTTGATTGTCGGTGACTTCTCCAATGGCAATGATGCTGTGATCCTGAAGGGCGATAAAAAGACGCTGAAGGATATCAAAGGGCAAAACGTCAACCTGGTGGAACTGAGCGTATCCCATTATTTGCTGGCACGGGCACTGGAAAGCGTGAAGCTGAAGGAGTCGGATGTCAAAGTCGTCAACACTTCGGATGCCGATATGGTCGCGGTTTACAGCACCAAGGGAGTCACTGCTGTCACCACCTGGAATCCCCTGGTGGGCGAAATCCTGGCCCAGCCAAACAGCAGCAAGGTTTTTGATTCGGCACAAATTCCCGGCGAAATTATGGATCTGCTGGTAGTGAATAGCCAAACCCTGAAAAAGAATCCCGCCCTGGGCAAGGCGCTGGTGGGGGCATGGTATGAAATCATGGCCAGCATGAGCGCCAGCGATGCCAAGGCCACAGCGGCACGCACAGCCATGGCCACCGCCTCCAGTACCGACCTTGCCGGATTCGATGCGCAGTTGAAAACCACCAAAATGTTCTACACCCCCGCCTCCGCCGTTGAATTTGTGAAAAGCGATGCGCTGCTGGCAACCATGAAAAAAGTCGCCGAGTTTTCCTTTGCCCACGGCCTGCTGGGAGAAGGCGCTCCCGATGCCACCTTTATCGGTGTCGAGGGCCCCAAGGGTGTGTACGGCAACAGCAAAAATATCAAACTGCGCTTTGATACCACTTATATGCAAATGGCGGCAGACGGAAAACTCTAGACATTCGTTGAGTTGACTCGAAACCTACCCTTAAAAATTTGAATCTGCCCGCCCACAGCAAAACACGGGCAGGTTCGAATCAAGAGAGATCGCCATGAAGCGTTTAATCAACCTGACACCTGGCAAATCGACAAGATGGCTGCTCGGCCTTTTGCCCTTTGCCCTGATCCTTATCATTTATATTCTCGGCTCGGATGCACGCCTGGCGGAAAATCCCAGCGATAAACTGCTGCCCAGTTTTATGCAGATGGGCGAAACCCTAAACAGCTATGTGCTGCAACCCAGCAAGCGCACGGGCGAATATTTATTTTGGGTGGATACCTTCAGCAGCCTGCAACGCTTGCTGCTGGGAATCAGCATCGCCGCCTTTATAGGTTTCAGCCTGGGGTTGCTGACAGGAGCCATCCCCAGCTTGCACGCGCCCTTTTCACCCCTGCTTACGGTGATTTCCCTGGTCCCGCCTATGGCGTTGCTGCCCATTCTGTTTATTGTGTTTGGCCTGGATGAGTTAGCCAAAGTGGCTTTGATCGTTATAGGAGTCACACCCTGTATTGCCCGCGATATCCAGCGCTGTGCCCAGGAAATTCCGCGCGAGCAACTGATCAAGGCACAGACCCTCGGCGCCTCTACCTGGCAAATGTTGCTGCGCGTTTTTATTCCGCAACTCTTGCCGCGGTTGATCAATTCGATTCGCCTGTCGCTGGGCTCAGGCTGGCTGTTCCTGATTGCCGCCGAAGCCATTGCCTCCACCGACGGCCTGGGCTATCGCATTTTCCTGGTGCGCCGCTATATGTCGATGGATGTGATCCTGCCCTATGTAGCCTGGATTACCCTGCTCGCCTTTATCATAGATTGGCTGCTGTTGAAAACCAGCCGCAAACTGTTTGCCTGGCACTATCAGGGAGGGGCCTAAGATGAACCTGCCAACGCCCATGGTTGAAGCTAAAAATCTCTGGAAAAAATACGGCAATCATATTGTGCTGGAGCGCATCAATATCAAAGTCAACCGGGGTGAATTTATTACCATGGTCGGCACCTCAGGCTGTGGCAAGAGCACCTTCTTGAAAATGTTGCTCGGCATGGAGTCGCCAAGCTCGGGAGAACTGCTGCTTGACGGCAAACCCATACCCGATGAACCCGACCAGTCGCGCGGCATTGTCTTCCAGCAATACTCGGTATTTCCCCACCTGTCGGTCTTGGAGAACGTTATTCTCGCGCGCGAGTTTGAGCATTCACCGCTATTGGGAAAATTATTTGGCGAGGCAAAACGCAAAGTGATTGAGCAGGCGAAATCGCTGCTGGATTCAGTTGGCCTGAGTGCGGCCATCCATCGCTATCCCCACGAACTGTCCGGTGGTATGCGGCAGCGCCTGGCCATAGCCCAGGCACTGATTCGCGAGCCGCGCATTTTATTGTTGGATGAACCCTTCGGCGCACTCGATCCCGGTATTCGCGCCGATATGCATCAATTGATTCTGAGCCTGTGGCAGCAACACCAGCTAACGGTGTTTATGGTCACCCACGATTTAAGCGAGGGATTTTATTTGGGAACACGCCTATGGGTTTTCGATAAATTGCGTCGCGACCCCCACGCGCCCGATGCCTATGGTGCAAATATTACTTACGACCTGCCCGTCTCACGCAGCTATGCCACAGAAGTGCCTGCTGAACTACGCGCGGTAGCGTCGATTGAAAAACAAGGTGCATAAACTTATGAGCTACATTTTTTACACCACGGAAATCCCCGGCAACAGCCATTGGTCGCTGGAACTGCGCCGCGGCACATTCCTGAAAATAACGGATATCCAGGGCGGAGCCAATGTCGGCATGCTGTTTTACAACCCGCGCAACCTGCTCGAACGCTACAACGCGCCCGACACACTCAAATGCCAGCACACCTTTAAACTGCAGCACGGCAATTGCCTCTACTCGGATATGGGCAGGATCTTTGCCTCCATCATTGAAGACCACTCTGCCAATGGCGAAGGCAACTGGCACGATAGCGTCTGCGGCAACAGCAATGCCGCCATGATTGCAGAGCGCTGGGGCGAACGCGACTACCAGCGCGATCGCAATGAATGGCTGCAAAATGGCCATGATGCATTTCTCACCGAACTGGCTAAATATGGCTTGGGTCGTGCGGATATGGCGGCCAATATTAATTGGTTCAGTAAAGTCATAGCCAATGACCTTGGCAATATACGCCTCGACACTAAAAACCAGGTGGCAGGCAGCAGCCTGACCCTGCGTTTCGAGATGGATACCCTGGTCGTGCTGCACACCTGCCCGCACCCACTCAATTACGCCAAGTATTATCCCCGCATTCCTGTGCAGATAGATCTCGGTGAAGCCGATCCGGTGGCCAGCGACGATTACTGCAAAAACTTTTGCACAGAAAACAAGCGCGGTTTCAAAAATAACGAACTCTATTATCTCGCAGCCAACTAAGGGGACTAACCATGTCGCTGACTGAAAGCAAACTGCAAGCGAATAATGCCCAAGCCCGTCACTATGTGGCCGCCGGTGATTATTTCTTGGGAGAAATAAAACAGGGGCAAACTTTTCGCATAGTCGATCTCGAAGGCAACCAGGCTGCCGATGTTTTATTTTATAACGCCAAGGACCCAAGCGAACGCTACAGCGCTATGGACACTATCCGCTCTCAGGGCAATCTATATCTAACCACAGGCACAAAATTAATTTCCAATAGCAACCGCGAGTTATTGGAGATAGTGGCCGATACCTGCGGTCGCCATGACACCCTGGGCGGCGCCTGCTCAACGGAAAGCAATACTGTGCGCTACAGCCTGGAAAAGCGTTGCATGCACGCCTGCCGCGACAGCTGGATGCTGGCGATTGCCGAGCACCCCGAATTCAATATCGGCAAACGCGATATCACCCACAATATTAATTTTTTTATGAATGTACCTGTCACCAGCGAGGGCGGCTTGACCTTTGAGGACGGCATTTCCGCACCGGGAAAATATGTGGAGCTGGTGGCAAAGATGGATATTGCGATGCTGATATCCAACTGCCCACAATTAAACAATCCCTGCAATGGTTACAACCCCACTCCCATCGAAATTTTGGTGTGGAATTAATGTTTAAACAATGAATTCTTCAGTGGACGACCACTGTCGTACAGCGCCCGCGGGACGGCCCGCAGGAGAACATATGTTCAACAAAGTCTTAATCGCCAATCGCGGAGCCATAGCCACCCGTATTATCCGCACCCTCAAACAATTGAATATCCGCTCGGTTGCCATCTACGCCGATTCCGATGCAAACAGTTTGCATGTTCGCCTGGCTGATGAAGCCTGGCCGCTGGGTGAAGGCGCTGCCGCGCAGACCTATCTCAACCGCGAAAAAATTCTTGCCATAGCACAGCAGACAGGTGCCCAGGCAATCCATCCCGGCTACGGATTCCTGAGTGAAAATGCCGGCTTTGTCGCCGAGTGCGAAGCTGCCGGCCTTGTATTTGTCGGCCCCACTGCCGAACAGATGCTGACCTTTGGTTTAAAGCACAAGGCCCGCGAGCTGGCCCAGGCCGCCGGCGTCCCCCTCTGCCCCGGCACAGATTTATTGCAGGACCTCGATGCCGCCCTGCAAGCGGCAAAAAACATAGGCTACCCTGTCATGCTGAAAAGCACAGCGGGTGGCGGCGGCATAGGTATGCAATTGTGCAATACGGACTCAGAATTAATTGCCGCATTCGACAGCGTTAAACGCCTGGGAAAAAATAATTTTGCCGATGACGGTGTGTTCCTGGAAAAATTTATCGCCGCTGCGCGCCATATCGAAGTACAAGTGTTTGGCGATGGCAAGGGCACGGCTGTGGCCATAGGCGAGCGCGACTGCTCCAGCCAGAGACGCAACCAGAAAGTGGTAGAAGAGTGCCCTGCTCCCAACCTACCTGAATCGCAGCGACAGGCGATGCAGCAGACAGCAGAGCAGTTGCTGGCCTCCGTCAATTATCGCAATGCCGGAACGGTAGAATTTATTTACGATGCCAAGGAAAACACATTTTATTTTCTGGAGGTCAATACGCGCTTGCAGGTCGAGCACGGCGTGACGGAAGAAGTTTACGGCGTGGATCTGGTTGAGTGGATGTTATTGCAAGCCGCCGGCGAACTGACTGACTTGAAACAACTCCGCGAACCCCTGCAAGCCAAAGGCCATGCCATTCAAGTGCGCGTCTATGCCGAAGATCCTATACGCGATTTCCAGCCCTGCGCCGGGCTGTTGAGCAGTGTTATATTTCCTGAAGCCAGGGCCAATGTACGCATTGATCACTGGATTGAAACCGGCATAGAAGTTCCGGCTTATTTTGACCCCATGCTGGCAAAAATGATTGTTCACGGCGAAGATCGCAACCAGGCTCTGCAACGGCTTTCCGAAGCATTACAGCAAACCCGGATTTACGGTATAGAAACCAACCTGAATTATTTGCGCGCGCTGTTACAGGATCCCATCCTGGTTCAGGGGCAAATGACCACGCGCTATCTCAATCAATTCAGCTATCAAAGCGCACGCATTGAAATCTTGCAGGGGGGAACCCAAACCACCATTCAGGATTACCCTGCACGCACCGGCTACTGGCATATAGGCGTGCCGCCCTCAGGCCCCTTTGACAACTATTCCTTTCGCCTTGGCAATCGCCTGTTGAACAATCCTGCCGATGCGGCTGGATTGGAAATCACTTTGCAGGGACCGCAAATTAAATTTTGCTGCGATACCAAAATCGTTTTAACTGGTGCGACCATAGAGGCAAAACTGGATGGTGAAATTATTCCCGGCAATCAAATAGTGACTATAAAATCCGGCCAGCAATTGCACCTGGGCCGCATCGCCGACAAGGGCGCCCGCACCTATTTAGCCATAGCCGGAGGCATTCAGTGTCCAAACTATTTGGGGGCCAAGGCAACCTTTACCCTGGGTCAGTTTGGCGGCCACAACGGTCGTGCACTGCGCGCCGGAGATGTTATTGCATTGGATGGGGCACAATGCAATCCGGAGACTGGCTTCACTGCACTGCCCCCTTTATTGCACCCCAGTATCGATAATCACTGGCAATTACGCGTTATCTACGGCCCTCACGGCGCTCCGGACTTTTTTACCGCACAGGACATAGAGGCATTCTTCAATAGCGACTGGGAAGTTCACTACAACTCCAGCCGCACCGGCATACGCCTGATCGGCCCCAAGCCCACCTGGGCGCGCAGCTCCGGCGGCGAAGCGGGCATGCATCCCTCCAATATCCACGACAATGCCTATGCCTTTGGCACGGTGGATTTTACCGGCGATATGCCGGTGATCCTGGGGCCGGATGGCCCCTCCCTCGGCGGTTTTGTCTGCCCTGCCACTGTGATAACCGCCGACTTATGGAAGCTGGGACAGCTGCGCGCCGGCGATAAAATCCGGTTTGTCGCCGTGACTGTGGATACAGCGGTAACAATTGAAAAAAATCAAAACCACAACCTGAATAATCTACAAGGCGAGGAAATCTCCTGGCAACCCGCGCCCCTCCATTCTCCTGTAGCTGCGAAATTGCCGAAAGAAAAATTTGCCGTCGATATTGTCTATCGCACCGCAGGCGATCACTTCCTGCTGATTGAATACGGCGAACTTACCCTGGATATAAAACTGCGCTTCCGCGCCCACGCATTGATGCAGTGGCTGCAAAACAATCCGCTGCCGGGGCTGCGCGAATTGACTCCCGGGATACGCTCACTGCAGGTCCATTACGATAGCCAGGTGTTATCACTTGCGCAATTGTTGCAGTACCTGAAACGCGGTGAGGAAGAGTTGTTGCAGCAGCTTTCCCAGCTTAGCGTGCCCTCGCGCATAGTGCACCTGCCCCTGAGCTGGGATGATAAGGCCTGCCAGCTCGCTATCGAGAAATATATCCAGTCGGTGCGCGACAATGCGCCCTGGTGCCCGAGCAACCTGGAATTTATTCGCCGCATCAACGGCCTCGATTCGATTCAGGATGTGAAAGATATTTTATTCAGCGCTTCTTATCTGGTGATGGGATTGGGCGATGTCTATCTCGGCGCGCCCGTGGCCACCCCCATTGACCCGCGCCATCGCCTGGTCACCACCAAATACAATCCCGCGCGCACCTGGACAGCGGAGAATTCTGTAGGTATCGGCGGCTCCTATTTATGCGTGTACGGCATGGAGGGACCCGGCGGCTATCAATTTGTCGGACGCACACTGCAAATGTGGAACCGCTATCGCACCACCGCTGAATTTGCGCAGCCCTGGCTGTTAAACTTCTTTGACCAGATTCGCTTTTATGAAGTCAGCAGCGATGAGCTGCTACAGATCCGTCGCGATTTTCCCGAGGGACGCTACCCTTTGAAAATTGAGCAGAGCCAATTCAGTTTGCATGACTATGAACAGTTTATTGCCGACAACAATGCCTCCATCCAACAATTTACCGCACAGAGGGAACAGGCTTTTGCCGAAGAGTTGGCGCGCTGGCATGCCAATGGTCAATTCAATTATGAAGACAAGGAGGTGGTTGAAGGCAACACAGAGGCGGATATACCCGAAGATGCCATTCGCGTGGATAGCTCGGTCTCCGGCAGTGTCTGGCAGACCCTTGTCACTGAAGGGCAGCAGGTCAAAGCGGGAGATGTGCTCTTGATATTGGAATCCATGAAAATGGAAATCAATATTACCGCCTCCTGTGCCGGCACAGTGACGCAGATTTTAAAAAGCGAGGGTGCCCGGGTGCAGGCGGGGCAAACATTGATTGTGTTGCAGGCTTGAATATTAAAAAGCAGAAATAAAAAAAGCAGCCACCTGGGCTGCTTTTTTGTAACGCGACATAAAATTATTCAGCGTATACCGGGAAGTTTTTGCAAACTGCAGCCACTTTGGTTTTCACACTGGCAATCACTTCGTCGGCATTGCCCGCTTCCAGCGCGGCAAAGATATCGCAGATCCAGTTGGTCAATTGCACACACTCGGCCTCTTTGAAACCACGGGTGGTAATCGCCGGTGTACCCACACGAATGCCCGAAGTCACAAAGGGTGAACGCGGATCGTTGGGCACTGAGTTCTTGTTGACGGTGATATGGGCTTTGCCCAGAGCTTCATCGGCATCTTTACCGCTGTAGGCCTTGCCGATCAAATCCACCAGCATCAAGTGGTTTTCAGTTCCGCCGGATACAATTTTGATACCGCGCGAAATAAAGGTGTTCGCCATGGCTTTCGCGTTCAGCACCACTTGCTTTTGGTAAGCCTTGTACTCGGGGCTCATGGCCTCTTTAAAGCTGATAGCCTTGGCCGCAATCACATGCATCAGAGGGCCGCCCTGGCCGCCGGGGAATACCGCCGAGTTCAGCTTCTTCTCGATCTCTTCGTTGGCTTTGGCAAGGATAATACCGCCGCGTGGGCCACGCAGGGTCTTGTGGGTGGTAGAGGTGGTGACATCGGCAATTTGCACAGGGTTGGGATAGACTCCCGCAGCAACCAGGCCGGCAACGTGAGCCATATCGACAAACAGGTAGGCACCCACTTTATCGGCGATATCGCGGAAGCGCTGCCAGTCCATCACTTGCGAATAGGCAGAGAAACCGGCCACGATCATTTTTGGCTTGTGCTCGATCGCCAGGCGCTCGACTTCATCGTAGTCAACCAGGCCAGTCTCTGGGTTCAGGCCGTATTGTACGGCATTGTAAATCTTGCCGGAAAAGCTGACTTTTGCACCGTGGGTCAAGTGACCGCCGTGGGCCAGGCTCATACCCAATACGGTATCGCCCGGATTGCAGAGCGCCGCGTAGACCGCCGAGTTGGCTTGCGAGCCGGAGTGTGGCTGGACGTTGGCATAGTCAGCACCAAACAGCTCTTTCGCGCGGGAGATCGCCAGGGCTTCGGTCACATCCACATATTCGCAGCCGCCGTAGTAGCGCTTGCCCGGATAGCCCTCTGCATACTTATTGGTCAACTTGGTGCCCTGGGCGGCAATCACCATTGGGCTGGTGTAGTTTTCAGAGGCAATCAGCTCAATATGGTCTTCCTGACGCTGGCCTTCGTTCTGAATGGATGCCCAGATTTCCGGGTCAAATGAAGCTATAGTCTGGTTTTTATCAAACATATAAAGAGTCCTAGGCTAGTCGGCAGCTTGTCTTAACAGCAAAAACGGCCAGATTGATGGGAAGGGGAAAAATTTAGGGCGGCATTGTACATCAAACGGCCAAATGACTGCCACGCAAAATACTCATGGGGTTATCAATTTTATTCATGCAAGCCCCCTGTTGCTCAGCCTCCCCCAGGTTTTACAATGGCTGCCTGTTTTACTGACCTTAGACCCTGCCATGAGCCCCCTGAAATACCTTGCCAACTATCCTGCTGAGATTATCGCCCAGGCCGAGTCACTGATTGCCGAACAGCGACTGGCCGACTATCTGCTAAAGAAATACCCGGAGGCCCACAGCCAGCGCTCTGACTCCGCACTCTACGACTATGCCATTGCCATCAAAAATGCGGCCATGAGCAAAACCCAGCCGCTCGGGCGCGTGACCTACGACAGCAAAATCAAAGTGATCCAGCACGCGCTTGGCCAACATCATTACATTACCCGCGTGCAGGGCAACAAAACCAAAACCGTCAACGAAATTAAGATTGCCAGTGTATTTCGCATTGCGCCCGAGGCTTTTTTAAAAATGATTGTGGTGCATGAGCTTGCACATTTTAAGGAGAAGGAGCACAACAAAAGCTTTTACCAGCTGTGCCGGCATATGGAGCCCCACTATCACCAGTATGAACTAGATTTGCGTTTGTACCTTACGCAGCTGGATTTATTCGGGGCTATCTATTGATCGTTATTTTTGCTGCTGGAATTCGGCAAAGACTTCAATATCCACATCATCACCTATGGCTGGGATCAAATAGTCTATGCCAAAGGCTGAACGCTTAAAGATGGCAGCCGCAGAAAAACCCAAAGTGTAATGCCCGGTCAACACATTATTGCCACCGCCATTGAACACCACATCAATCAATATCGGGCGGGTTATACCGTGCAAGGTGAAATCGCCGCTAAATTGCGCGCGCTTATCGTCAACCATTTCAACTTTTGTGGTTTTGAAAAAAGCCTGGGGATACTGCTTGGCATCGAACCAGCTGATCCCGCGCAGACTCTCTTCCAGCTCGCGGTTATTGACATCGACACTGGCGATATCGATAACCGCAGACAATTTGGCATTGGCAATATTGTTGGGATCAAACTCCAGGGTAGCGTCCACCTGGTTAAAGCGACCCACAAAGGTCGACATGCCCATATGGTTTATCTTAAAAATCACACTGGTATGCACCGGATCAATTTTATAGTGGCCTTTTTCCAGATGCACTATGCCCGACTTAACTTTGGGCTGGATCAGATAACCACAGGCACTCAGCAATAATGCCAACAGCAGTACCAGGCTCGTCGCCATAGAGCGATAATATTTTTTTGCGGTGTGATCGCGCATCTTGTCTCCCTCAATGGCGAAATTTTCAATTTAATAACGGATCGACAAAAAAAAAACCGCTAAGATTCTTAGCGGTTTTTTGTCTGGGCATTTAAGGATTGCCGTAGCTCATCAGGCGGTCGTAGCGACGTTCCAGCAACTGATCAATTGGCTCTTTGTTCAGGGTTTCCAGCTGTGCAATCAAACGCTCCTGCAGCTTTTTCGCCATGGCATCAACATCGCGATGGGCGCCGCCCAGAGGCTCAGGGATAGTCTCATCGACAATACCCAGCTCCTGCAGAACCTTTGAAGTCACGCCCATCGCCTGGGCCGCCTCTGGCGCTTTGGCAACGGTCTTCCAAATAATATTGGCGCAACCTTCCGGCGAAATAACAAAGTAGGTTGAGTACTGCAGCATATTCAAGTGATCGCCCACACCGATTGCCAGAGCACCACCTGAAGACCCCTCACCGATTACGGTGCAGATAATAGGTGTGCGCAGTCGCGACATGACCGCCAGATTCTGGGCGATGGATTCGGAGATGCCGCGCTCTTCGGAATCTATACCGGGATAGGCTCCGGGGGTATCTATCAGGGTGATGATCGGCAATTTGAAACGCTCGGCCATTTCCATCAGGCGCAACGCCTTGCGATAGCCTTCGGGCTTGGGCATACCGAAATTGCGCATGACTTTTTCATGCACCGTGCGGCCTTTCTCTTCGGCAATCACCATTACTGGCTTGCCGTTCAAGCGGGCGACGCCACCGATAATGGCTTTATCATCGCCAAAATGACGATCGCCATGCAGCTCGTCAAAATCGGTAAATACGCGGGAAATATAGTCTGATGCGTAAGGGCGCAGCGGATGACGGGCAATCTTTACCACATCCCAGGCGGTCAATTTGGCGTAGATACTTTCCGTCAGTTTGGTGCTCTTTTCGCGCAGTTTGGCAACTTCATCGGCAATATTGATATTGCTGGAAGCGCCAACCAATTGCAGCTCTTCTATCTTGCCTTCCAGGTCAGCTATCGGCTGTTCAAAATCCAGATAATTCAGATTCATAGCAGTTACAGGCTCAGTATTTGGGTAGTTAAATCCACCTCAATAAGCGATTGAGGCGGGTCCAGCATATTCAAGTGGCAGCCTATTCTCAGATGGCTGCAACCGGCATTTATGATTGGGGCGCTACCTTACGCGAAAAGGGGGAGTTAGTCGATCTTTTCGCGTATGTTTGCCGGTATTTTCTTGCAATAGATCAATAAGTTCGCAAATCCCGACAATTTTTGTACAACGGGACCAGCTATAAAAATTCTGAATAAGCAGAGCGATTAATATACAAGTTTAACTTTGCCCGCACCATATTTATCGCGCAGCCGCTGCAGCAATTCATCCTCAGGGCGGACGTTCCAGCTCTGCCCCAGGCGCAGCTTGGCTTTGGCGTCGCTGCGGCGGTAGTCGATCACTATAGGGCAGCGCGCCTCTCGCTGAGGAGTGCTGCGATAGGGCTCCATCAACTCCGCCATCTGCCGGGCAAAGTTGGCCGGCAAGGCGCCCGACTCCAATTCCAGGGAGAGTTCGCGGGCCTTTTCCTGGCGAACATCGGCCAACAGGCGAATATTATCGGCGCGCATTTTCAGCATGCCGCTGTAGTCGTCATAACTGACCTGGCCGGTCAGCACCAACAGGCCATCCTTTAGCAACAGATCGCGACACTGGTTGTAGGTATCGGCAAATATGGCCACCTCTATGCGGCCGGTGCGGTCATCCAGTGTGACAAACGCCATATTGTCACCGCGCTTGGTTTTCATCACCCGCTGGGCGACCACCAGGCCGGCGATATTCTGCGGCGCCTTATCGGGTTTGATCTCAGCGATGCGCGAGCTGACCAGGTGATTCAACTCGCCCTCGTATTCGTCGATGGGATGACCAGTGAGGTACAGGCCCAGGGTTTCTTTCTCCGCGTGCAGACGCTCTTTGATCGTCCAGGTGCGCACCCGGCGGAAATCACTGTAAACATCCGCCGTGCTATCGCCAGAGGCGATCACTTCGCCAAACAAATCCATCATGCCGGCACTGGTATTGGCCGCCTGTTGCTCGGCGGTTTTTACCGCTTCACTGATGGCCGCGAACATGACCGCGCGGCGGTGATCAATTGACTGGTTGCCGCCGACATCGCAGAGGTTATCGGCCGCACCCGAACGGATCAGCGCTTCCAGCGAGCGCTTGTTGAGTTTGCGCGGGTCGACCCGCGCGCAGAAATCAAACAAGTCTTTGAAGGGACCACTGGCGCGCGCGGCAATAATGCTTTCCACCGGTCCTTCTCCCAGGCCTTTTATCGCACCCAGGCCGTAAATAATATTGCCGGTATCATCAACGGTGAAATGAAACTCACCGGAGTTGACATCCGGCGGCAGCAGTTTCAATTTCATATGGCGACACTCTTCGATAAAGGTCACCACCTTGTCGGTTTTATCCATATCCGAAGAAATGGTCGCCGCCATAAAGTGCGCGGGGTAATGGGCCTTCAACCAGGCGGTCTGGTAGGACACCAGTGCATAGGCGGCCGAGTGGGATTTGTTGAAACCATAGCCGGCAAATTTTTCCACCAGGTCGAAAATACGCGTGGCCAGTTCAGGGTCTACACCCTGGTTTTTGGCACCCTCGGCAAAGACTTCGCGCTGCTTGGCCATCTCTTCAGGTTTTTTCTTACCCATGGCCCGGCGCAACATGTCGGCGCCGCCGAGTGTATAACCGGCGAGCACCTGGGCAATCTGCATTACCTGCTCCTGGTACACGATTACCCCATAAGTGGGTTCGAGTACGGGTTTCAGGCTCATATGCTGGAACTTGGCATCCGGGTAGGCCACTTGCGCGCGGCCGTGCTTGCGGTTGATAAAGTCGTCCACCATGCCCGACTCAAGCGGGCCTGGGCGGAACAGTGCCACCAGTGCGATAAGGTCTTCCAGGTTATCCGGCTGCAAGCGCTTGATCAGGTCTTTCATGCCGCGCGATTCAAGCTGGAATACGGCGGTGGTTTCAGCGCGTTTCAAGAGCGCAAAGGTCTTGCCGTCATCGAGTGGAATCGCGCTGATATCGAGCGGCTCTTCGCCCTGCTTCGCGCGTTTCTTATCGATCATGATGCGCGCCCAATCGATAATCGTCAGGGTGCGCAGGCCGAGGAAGTCGAACTTTACCAGTCCCGCTTCTTCCACATCGTTCTTATCAAACTGGGTCACCAAGCCGCCGCCGCTCTCATCGCTGAACAGCGGCGAAAAATCGGTGAGCTTGGTGGGCGCTATCACCACACCCCCAGCGTGCTTGCCCACGTTGCGGGTCAGGCCCTCCAGTTGTACTGCCATCTCCCAGATTTCCTGGCCGTCGCTGTCCTGGGCCAGGAACTCCTTGAGCAGAGCCTCCTCTTCCAGGGCCTGGGCCAGGGTCATACCCGGTGTGGGGGGGATCATCTTGGACAGTTTGTCAGCCAGGCCGTAGGATTTGCCCAGCACCCGCGCCACATCGCGCACCACCGCCTTGGCGGCCATAGTACCGAAGGTAATGATCTGGCTGACGGCATCGCGGCCATAGTTGTCGGCCACATAGGAGATCACGCGGTCGCGACCGTCCATGCAGAAGTCGATGTCGAAGTCGGGCATGGAGACACGTTCGGGATTAAGGAAACGTTCGAACAGCAGATCGTATTGCAGTGGATCGAGATCGGTAATCAACAATACATAGGCTACCAGTGAGCCGGCACCCGACCCCCTGCCCGGCCCCACCGGGATATCGTTATCCTTGGCCCACTGGATAAAGTCCATCACTATCAGGAAGTAACCGGGGAATCCCATCTGGATAATAATATCCAGCTCGAAGTTCAAGCGGTCGTCGTAGACCTTGCGACGCTCTGCATAATCGGGTGCAGATTTATCGAGAATGCGCTCCAGGCGCTTCTCCAACCCCTCAATGGAAATCTTGCGAAAAAAATCGCCCTCGGTGAGCCCCTCGGGAACAGGATACTCCGGCAAAAAGTACTTGCCCATTTGAATATCGACAGTGCAGCGCTTGGCTATCTCCAGACTATTTTCCAGAGCCTCGGGGATATCGCTGAACAGCTCGCTCATCTCCTCCGCCGAGCGCAGGTATTGCTGCTCGCTGTAGCGGCGCTCGCGGCGCGGATCGTCGAGGGTGCGACCCTCGCTGATACAGACCCGCGCCTCGTGCACTTCGTATTCGTCCTGCTTCAAGAAACGCACATCGTTGGTCGCCACCACCGGACACTGCAATTCAGTGGCGAGATCAACAGCAGCGTGCAAATAATTTTCATCGTTCTCACGACCCGTGCGCTGCAATTCAAGATAGAAACGCTCGGGAAAATCCTGCATCCAGCCCTGCAACAGCTCCACTGCCTGCGCCTTGCGCCCGGCCAGCAACGCCATGCCTATATCGCCAAACTTGCCGCCCGACAGGGCGATGACGCCTTCACTGAATTGACTGATCCACTCGCGCTGCAGATAGGCAATGCCCTGCTGCTGCCCCTGGCGCCAGCCGCGCGAAATCAACTCGATAATATTTTTGTAGCCGGTATTGTTCATTGCCAGCAAGGTGATCAGCGTGGGCTTGCCTTCACTGTCGCTGCTCGCGATCCAAAAATCGCTGCCGATAATCGGCTTGATGCCCGCGCCCTGCGCGGCCTTGTAAAACTTTATCAACCCATAGAAATTGCACTGGTCGCTGATGCCGCAGGCGGGCATATCCAGCTCGGCAACACGCTTTACCAGTTTTTTAATGCGCACCAGGCTGTCGACCAGCGAAAATTCAGTGTGCAGACGAAGATGGACAAAATTAGCAGTCATGGCTTTTCAATAATCAATGTGGAGAATTCTACGGAATCGTATGCAGGCGATTGCAAACTTCAATGCGCCTCTGCCGCTGCTGGATCACTCAATAACGGCAGACAAATTTTAAATCGGTAAGCAGCACCCAGAGCGAGTTGCTCTCGGCTGTCAATCTCAAACTCTTTATATCATCAGCAAAGGCAACCAAGACCTGCTGGCCTCCATCACGCTCAATGTCAACTTTGACCACAGTCGCTTTGCGGCCGATCAATTGCCAGTAGTTGCGAGAGGGCAATATATCAGCAGGCGCAGACACAGATCCCTGGAAAGATTTTAACAGGACTTTTTTCCCCGGCTGCAAAAAAGCCAAATCCGCGTCGCAAATACCGACCATATCAGTCTCCGGATTTAAAACAGGCGAATCTGTTCGATCTTGGCGCGCACCGGTGCGTAGGATGTGCGATGTATGGGTGTGATGCCCAGCTTGTCCAAAGCATCCATATGGAATTTGGTGGGATAACCTTTGTGATCAGCCAGGCCATAACCGGGATACTGCTTATCCAGCTCCACCATCTCGCGATCGCGCAATACCTTGGCCAGGATAGAAGCCGCACTGATAGCCGCAACACGACTATCGCCTTTGACTACCGCCTCCGCGGGATAGCGCCACTTGGGCAACTTGTTGCCATCCACCAACACATGTTCAGGCTGAATATGCAGGCCCTGCACCGCGCGGGTCATAGCCAGCAAACTCGCCTGCAAAATATTTATCTTATCGATTTCCGCAACCGAAGCGCGCGCGATACACCAGCTCAGCGCCTTGAGTTTTATTTCATCAAACAAAAGCTCGCGCTTTTTTTCGGTGAGCTTTTTGGAATCATTCAATCCTTCAATCGGATTCTGTGGATCGAGTATCACCGCCGCCGCCACCACATCGCCAGCCAGGGGGCCGCGACCCACTTCGTCGCAACCGGCAAACAACAGACCTGTATAACTGCTGACAAATGGCTCTAACACTGTTCACCTCAACCGTTAATTAAACGCGCAATGGCTGCCGCTGCGCGCACGCTGGCATCGCGCTTCAAAATCCTGTGCATCTCGACAAAGGTCTCTGTCAACTGGCGAGTCTCTTCAGGGTTTTCAAAATAATTCAAAATGGCCGCGCTCAGTTTTTCCGGGGTTGCATCGTTTTGCAATAACTCCGGCACCAGCAGTTTATTGGCCAGTAAATTGGGCAGGGATACATAGGGTGTTTTCAGCAGCCAGTGAATCAATTTGAAAGTCCAGGGTGCCATTTTATAGGCGACCACCATAGGCTTTTTCAACAACATGGCTTCCAGTGTGACAGTGCCCGATGCCAGCAGCACCACATCCGCTGCCGCCAATACCTTGTGCGACTGACCATTGACCAAATGTATAGGGAAATCCGTGTACTCGTTCAACTGCAGATGCAACTGGCGATAGCGATCGGAATTTGCGGCGGGGATATAGAACAACAGCCCTGGGTCCTGCTCCAGGCAAAACACCGCGCTGTGCATAAACAGCGAACCCATTGCCTCAACTTCGCTGTGGCGGCTGCCAGGCAGGAGTGCGACTACCCGCGCATGTTCGGGAATTCCCAATTCTGCACGAGCCTGGTATTTATTGACTTCCAGCGGTATTTCATCAGCGAGGTGATGGCCGACAAACTCTACGGGGACATGATGCTTTTCATAGAAGGCCTGCTCGAAGGGCAAGAGCGTCAGCATCAAATCCACCGAGCGGGCAATATTGACCACACGCTTTTGTCGCCAGGCCCAGACCGAAGGGCTGACATAGTGCACCGTTTTTATACCCTGCTTTTTCAGCGCGCCCTCAAGCGGAATAGTAAAATCCGGTGAGTCTATGCCAATAAATACAGCAGGAGGATTGGCAATAAAATGTTCGCGCAAAAATTTGCGGATGCGCAAGAGTTCAGGCAGCCGTTTCAAAGGTTCAATAAAGCCCATGACGGCCAGGCGATCCTGGGGAAAATAAGAGTGGAACCCGAGCGCCAGCATGCGCGGGCCGCCGATACCGGAAAACTCTGCATTGGGAAAATGCTGGCGCAGCTCTGTCATCAAGGCCGCACCTAGGATATCCCCAGAGGCCTCTCCGACAACAATACCAATGTGGATGCGATCAGACATTAGCCCTCCCCCCAAAGATCTAAACATTAGGATCTAAACATTAGGATCTAAACATTTTTGTTATTTTTACACCGCCGCCAACATCAGGTTTATCTGACGATGCCACGAGTGGAGCTTTTCAATGAGTCCAGCAAGGGCTGCAGGCGCTGGCATTCCGGCAACATAGCTTCCAGCTCTGCAATGGCCTCATCAAGGGTGAGGCCGCGACGATAAATCAATTTATAGGCCTTGGTAATTGCGGCAATCTCTTCTTTGCTAAAACCGCGACGACGCAAACCCTCTGAGTTGATGCTTTTAGCTTCTGCAGGGCTGCCATTGACCATCACATAGGCAGGAATATCCTTACCTACCGCCGTACCCATACCGGTAAAGCTGTGCTCGCCGATATGGCAAAACTGATGGACCAGGGTGTAACCGCTGAGGATGGCCCAATCGCCAATATGCACATGTCCCGCCAGCGCGGCGTTGTTGACCAGTATGCAGTTATTGCCGATCACACTGTCGTGGCCGATATGGACATAGGCCATCAGCAAATTGTTATCGCCGATAGTAGTCTCAGCACGATCCTGAACCGTGCCGCGATGGATAGTGACCCCCTCGCGAATGGTGTTGTTATTGCCAATCACCAGACGGGTGGGTTCGCCTTTGTATTTCAAATCCGGGGTGTCTTCTCCGACCGAAGAAAACTGAAAAATGCGGTTGTTTTCGCCGATCACCGTCGGACCCTTGATCACAACATGGGAGGCTATAACACTGCCCGCACCTATCTCTACATCAGCGCCGATAATAGTCCAGGGACCAACGCTGACATCGGCGGCCAGTTTGGCATCAGGATGAATTATTGCTTGTGGATCAATCAAAATATCTACTCACTCAATTTTTCTCGAACGCCAGATCTTCAGCGCATGGCTGCGGCAAAAACCAGGATACTCAGCAGCTCTCGACTATCACCGGACAATAAAGATTTATACTTTGCGATCGGCGCAGAGAATATTGGCAGAGGCCACCAGGGCACCTTCAACGCTGGCCTTGCATTCGAACTTCCAGATGCCGCGTTTTTCCGAAATCACACGAGCTTCCAATTGCAGGCGATCTCCTGGGATAACCTGACGCTTGAAGCGCACATCGTCGACACCGGCAAACAAATAGAGCGAGCCGTCCTGCGGTTTCTTGTTCATGGTTTTGAAGCCGAGAATACCTGCGGCCTGGGCCATGGCTTCGATAATCATGACACCGGGAAATACCGGACTCTGGGGGAAGTGCCCATTGAACACTTCTTCATTCACAGTAATATTTTTATAGGCGACTATAGACTCGCCTTCGACCAGCTCTACGACTCTATCTACCAATAGAAATGGATAGCGGTGCGGTAAGTATTCGCGTATTTCGTTGATATCCATCATAGCTCAGGGTCCTACAAATTTCTGTTTACAGGGAAAGAATGGATTGCACCTGTCAGGGCCATCCAGAATTATTCGTCTTGGGAACCTCTGCAAAATTACCTGCTTGGTCATTGCCGCGTTAAAAACAGCCAACTTACTCAAAGCGGCGCAGCACAAAATGCTCATTTAGTTTGTCTAAACTTCGCTTTTTAAGCTGTTTTTGCCTTGCGCTGACTGCCTCGCCAACATTTTTCAGAGATTTCCTTGGTTTTTCTGTTCGCGCTCTAATTTAATTAAACGCTTGGCCAAATCATCCAGGTTGCGAAAGCGCGCTGCATTTTTTCGCCATTCTTTATTGGGCGCGAGCGGCACAGCACCGGAATAGGTTCCCGGCTCTGAAATCGAAGCGGAGACCAGGCTCATGGCCGTGATATGGACATTGTCAGCCAGGGTGAGATGGCCCACTACTCCCACAGCACCTGCCAAGGTGCAATTGCTGCCAATCACTGTGCTACCGGCAATACCGCTTTTGGCGGCTATAGCCGTGTTTTTGCCAAGCCGCACATTATGACTAATTTGCACCAAATTATCGACTATAACGCCATCGTCAATAAAAGTATTATCCAGTGCACCGCGGTCAACCGTGGTATTAGCGCCAATTTCTACACGATTGCCAATAATCACGGCACCAAGCTGGTGAATTTTTACCCAGCCCTCACGCGAAGGAGAATAGCCAAAACCATCGGAACCTATCACACAGCCACTATGAAAAATGCAATCAGTACCAATAGTAATGCCGTGATATACAGTGACATTGGCATAGAGCCTGGTTCTTGCCCCCAAGGTAGTATCTTCGCCAACATAGCAGCCTGCACCAATCACAACGCCATCACCCAGGGTGACATTATCGGCGATCACAGCATTGGCCTGAATACTGACATCTCTGCCCAACACACAATTGGCTCCGACAACGGCCGAAGGATGCACACCGGGCACAGCTTGGCCAATGGGATCGAATAAGGGGGTTAAACGCGCATAACTGAGATAGGGATTGCTTACTACTAGCTTATTGCCACTGACCGCCTCCACCAAATCGGGGGCGACAATCACCGCGCCGGCGCGGGTGCCGGCAAGATATTTTTTATAGGCGGGATTGGCAATAAAACTGAGATCTGTCGCTGTGGCAGACTGCAGGGTTGCCAGTGCGCAGATGCTGTGCTGCGGGTCGCCGATCAGCTCAGCGCCAATTCGCTGAGCCAGATCGAGCAAGCTATAAGATGCTAACTTAGCCAAGGTACTGGTTACTTAGCTTTGTTCAGCAGCTCGGTAACTTTCGGCGTAATGTCGTATTCCGCAGAAGCATGAATTGCCGCCTGGCTGTTAAGTACCAGACCAATTTTTTCGGCCTCGATAATTTGCTTCACTGCCGCTTCAGCCTTGGGGCCCAACTCCTGCATAATTTGTTGGCCCAACTCCTGCTGAGAGGTCTGCAATTTTTTAGCGTTGAACTGGTAGTCCTGGTTCAGGTTCTGCAACTTTTTCTCTGACTCAGCCTTCTTCTCGTCAGTCCAGGTAGCATTTTCTTTTTGATAGGCAGCCTGCAGGCTCTTTATATCGGCCACAACGCCATCCAATTTTGCTTTGGTCGCCGCGTAGTCAGCACTTTTCTCCAGTTTTTCAAACTTGGCCTTTGCTGCCGCCGACGCCAATATTGCACCCGATGGATTCAAGATTGCAATTTTTCCCTCTGCAGCAGAAACAGCTGAAAACATGCACAAAGCCAGAGTTGCTACAATTTTTTGGGTAACAGTCACGATTTTTTCCTCTTATAAAAATGATTGGGGTTTAAATAAATAGTCAGTATTCAGGATCAGAAAGTTTGGCCTAAAGAAAATTGGAAAAACTTAAAGTCATCGTATGGGCCTTCTTTGCTGACAGGTTCAGCAATACTGAAAGTCATGGGACCAAAACCGGAAATCCAGGTCAAACCCAAACCAACAGACGACTTCAACTCGCCGGCATCAATAGAGAAACAATTGCGCTGGTTTATACCACAATTTGTATCGAAAACATTACCTACATCAAAAAATAGGCTGGTTTGCAACGAGCGCTGGTCTTTCACAAACGGCAGCGGGAACAATACCTCTGCACCGCCCTCAATAATGGTATTGCCACCAAATGCAGCGCGGCGCTTCGAGTAATCAGGCTGCTTGACCGTCTGCAACTTGCCTGCACCGTGGTTACAATTTGCACCACTGGCGTTCTCGCAGAGAATAAATGCCGGTGCAGAGAGTTCTGTCGTCTGCTGCAAACCATCGCCATTGCTGTCATCCCAAGCGGTAAATTGAGGGAGGCCAACTTCCTGCACACTGCTGCGCGGACCCAGGGAGTTGCGCTCGAAGCCCCTGACTGAACCAAAGCCACCGCCATAGAAATTCTCGAAGAATGGCAGCCTCTCCAGATCGCCATAGGCATCTGCAAAGCCTACACGCCCATGAACGCGCAGGGTTAAGCGCTGGGTCAAGCGCTGGAATTTCTGGGCATTGTAGTCGAGCTTGTAGTATTGCAAATCGCCGCCGGGCAGACTGACCTCACCCGAAATGCGCTGTGATGCCCCCCTGTCCGGCAATATTCCGCGGTTCAATGTCGAGCGCAGCCAGTAGACGCTGACCTGGGCATCATTGAAGGTATCGCCGTAGAGATCCAGGAAACCCTTCTCGCCGAGAACACTATCGTCAACCACACCGTATGCATAGGTGCCCGCAATAAAATCATTGCCATTCTTCGTGCGCTCAATCAGATCATTGTAATCCGACTCCAGAATATAACTGTAACCGCGGTTGGCGATATCCGGTGTGCGAATAATTTCCTGCGATGAGTAGGAGGTTGCAGTGACCTCGAGATTGCGCAGGCCTATATCAAAACCGATACGTTCAATGTCCGAGATGGGATAGCCAAAGTTGACCTTGCCACCAAAGGTATTGGTACTGTATGGAGTAATATTGTAAGCACCGTAATCACTTGATTGGTAATAGAGGCTGAAACCGCGACTCACGCCATCCGGGGTAAAATAAGGATCGGTGTAATTCAGGTTATAGCTGGTCTGGTACTGGTTTTTACTGAAGGCAAAACCTACCGTCTTACCCGTACCAAACCAGTTGTTTTGCTGGATATTGGCAGAGAAGAGCAATCCTGAATACTGGGCGTAACCTATCTGCAGACCCATGCTGCCGGAGGGCTGCTCTTCCACCGTATAATCGACATCCACTTTATCGGGTGAGCCGGGAACCTCTTTGGTGTCCACTTTCACTTCTTTGAAGTAACCCAGACGTTCCAACTGTACTTTTGAACTGTCGATTTGCGCGGTGGAAGCAGAACCACCTTCCATCTGCCGCATCTCGCGGCGCAGCACTTCATCGACCGTTTTTACATTTCCATGGAAATTGATACGGTTGACATACGCGCGTTTGCCCGGATCAATGAAGAAGGTAATTTTTACGGTTTTATCCGCTTCATTCCGCTCGGGAATACCCTCGACCTTGGCGAAGGTATAGCCTTCATTGCCCAGGCGCTGCTTGAGATATTCGGAGGAGGTAGTCATGGCTATCTGGGAAAAGACCTGCTCGGGCTTAACCAGAATCATCTGCCGCAGCAGGGTTTCATCAAGCACCGGGTCGCCCGCCAGTTGCACATCGCTGACTTTATAGATATCACCCTCGGTGACGTTGACTGTGATAAAAATTTTGGATTTATCCGAACTCAGTGATATCTGTGAGGAGTCCACTTTGAAGGCGAGGTAACCGCGATCCATATAGTAAGATTCAAGACGCTCCAGGTCGCCTTTCATTTTTTCTTTGGAATATTTGTCGTTGCCGCTCAACCAGGACCACATGCCCGATGTATGCAATTCGAACAGATCAACAAGCTCTTGATCTTTAAAGACGCTGTTACCGACGATATTGATTTGTCTGATGCGCGCAACCGCACCTTCGCTGATTTTTACTTTTACTTTTACCTGATTGCGCGGCAGGTCTTCAATTTCAATATTGACAGTGGCACCGTAGCGACCCTGGGCAATATATTCGCGCTGCAGCGCCTGGGTAATCCCCTCCAGAGTGGCGCGCTGGAAGATCTGCCCCTCGGACAAATTGTTCTTTTTTAGGCTGTCCATCAGGCTATCGCTTTTAATGGCCTTGTTACCCTCCAACTCGATCTTGTTAATGGCCGGGCGCTCCTTTAACACCAGCACCAGCACATCGCCGTCACGGTTGATGGCAACATCGGAAAAGAAACCGATTTTAAACAGTTCGCGAGTTGCATTCTGGATATCATCTGCGGTCAGCGTATCGCCCACGCGAATTGGCAAGGCGGTAAACACTGTCCCCGCCGAGACACGCTGCAAGCCTTCCACACGAATATCGCTCACGCGGAAGGATTGTGTCTGCGCCTGAGCGGCAACGGCCAGAAGTAGTACAAATAAACAGCAGAAAAATCGCATTGAAACTCGCTTCATATTATCTGATTTTAATAGTATGGATTTACAGGAAGAAGGGATGCACCACTTACAACCGCAGAATATCGTTATACAGGGCCAGAATACTCAGGCCAATTATCAACATAAAACCTATCTGTGTAGCCACCAGTTGGAATTTTTCCGATACCGGCCTGCCGCGAATCGCTTCCACATAGAGGTAGAGTAAATGACCACCATCCAATACCGGGATAGGCAGAAGATTAAACACCCCCAAAAAAACACTGAGCAGGGCAACAAAACCTATAAAGCTTTTTAAACCGTTAAGCGCCGAAGAGCCGGCCACCTTAGCAATGCTGACCGGTCCACTCAAGTTTTTTATGGAAATTTCACCAAGTACAAGTTTTTTGACTGATAAAAGTACAAACCCCGAGGTATCCCATGTTCTTTTCCCACCCGCCACCAATGCCTGGAGCACAGAATAGTCATAGTGGCGAATCAGTTTTTCATCCAGCGGTTGCTGGGTCATGCCAACACGCCCATAAGAGACCTTGCCTTCGCTAAAAGATTCCGGGATTACCTGCAAACTTAAGGTTTCCGGGGCTGGCGAGGGGCGCACCACAACCACAGCAACAGGCTGGCCTGCCAGGGGACGAACTGCTTTCTGGAAATCCCGCCAATCCGCTATGGGAGTATCCTGTACCCGGATAATATGATCGCCGCTTTTGAAGCCGGCTTTCTCTGCAGGGCTGCCCGGCAGAATCCGGCCGACCACAGGCTTTAGCGGCGGAATCGCCAGGCCGAGGCCGGCCAGTGGATCGGGATCTTTTTCGCCCTGCAGCCAGCGGTCCAGGGGGACGGATATTTCATACTGCAAGTCTTCGGGGTGCAGGCTTGAGTCGAAATAGCGCACCTTGAATTTCAGCGTGCCGGTCTCTCCCAGGCTTGCCAATAGTTTTTGTGTCACCGCCTGTTCGCTGGGCGTGGCCTCGCCATCTATGGCAATAATTTCCTGACCGGCTTCAAGACCTGCTTTAGCGGCAATCGAGTTGGGGGTAACACTGCCGATCACCGGAACCAATTGATTCTCGCCGCCCAGCAACAGCAGCCAGAACAACACTATCGCCAGAATAAAGTTCGCCACAGGACCGGCGAGCACAATCGCCATACGCTGCCAGACAGTTTTGCGATTAAAAGCAGAGTCCAACCACTCGGCAGGGACATCGCCCTCGCGCTCATCCAGCATCTTGACGTAGCCGCCAAAGGGCAAGGCGGACAGGGAGAACTCTGTCCCCTGGCTATCGTAGCGCCGCCAGAGCACTTTGCCGAATCCCAGGGAAAAACGCAGCACGCGCACACCGCAGCGCCGGGCGATATAGAAATGGCCAAATTCATGCACCGCAACCAAAATAATAATGGCGACAAGGAATGAAAGAATGGAATACAGCAGTATCATAGATGACCTTTTAGGGTGACGCCCTGGAGCCTTGCAATCAGGGTTTGCGCCAGTTGACGCGCCGACTGGTCGCTGGCTATGACAAGCTCAATAGAAGTGGGTTCAACCCGCTCATGACGCTGCAATACGTCATCGATCACCTCGGCAATCTGGTCAAAGCGAATATGCCCAGACAGGAATGCGGCCACCGCCACTTCATTGGCAGCATTCAATATCGCCGGGGCAGTGGCCCCCTGCTCTGCCGCCTGCTGCGCGAGGCGCAGGCCGGGAAAACGCTGGTAGTCAGGCGCAGAAAAATCCAGCCGCGCTGTAGCGATTATATCCAGGCTGGCAACACCGGAGACAATGCGCTCTGGCCAGGCCAGGGCGTGGGCAATCGGGGTGCGCATATCGGGATTGCCCAATTGCGCCAGCACCGAGCCATCCACATACTCGACCATCGAATGTATAACGCTCTGCGGATGTATGACCACCTGTATATTGTCGGGCCCGGTATTGAATAGCCAACAAGCCTCTATCAGCTCAAGCCCTTTGTTTAACATGGTGGCTGAATCAACCGAAATTTTTTTGCCCATGCTCCAGTTGGGATGATTACAGGCCTGCTCTGGAGTCACATTTTTCAGGTCTGCCAAGGGCGTATTGCGAAAGGGGCCGCCGGAGCCGGTCAGCAGGATTTTGCGCACCCCACTTGAACCTAAGCCTTGGGCAAGGTAGTCGCCGCGATGATTGGGCAGGCACTGGAAAATAGCATTGTGTTCGCTGTCGATGGGAAGGAGCGTTGCCCCATATTCAGCAACGGCACGGGTAAACAGGCCTCCCGCCATCACCAGCGCCTCTTTGTTGGCCAGCAATACCTTCTTGCCCGCTTTCACCGCTGCCAGAGTGGGCAATAATCCCGCCGCGCCCACTATAGCAGCCATGACCACATGGGTATCCGCGTGGGCAGCCACCTGCGCGAGAGCCTCAGCACCCTGCAGCACTTCCGTTTTACAGCCCTGCTGACGCAGGCTATCCGCCAGCAGCCCAGCAGATTCGGCATCATTCATTACCGCATAGCAAGGCTGATGAGCAAGGCATTGGCTGGCCAGCAATTGCCATTGGCGATCCGCCGTCAGGGCAAAGACCGAGTAGCGATCCGGGTGACGCGCAAGTACATCAAGGGTACTGACCCCGATGGAACCCGTTGCGCCCAGCACTGTGACTCTTTGCATATACACTTACCCGAGATGCCAGCCACTGGCCAGGATCGCCAGGGCAAATACAGGTGCTGCAGCCGTGATACTGTCCACGCGATCGAGGATACCGCCGTGGCCAGGTAGGATAGTGCCGCTGTCTTTAACGCCCGCATGGCGCTTGACCATACTTTCCAGCAGATCCCCCAATACCGAAAACAGGCTGGTGGGAATCACAACCGCCAACAGCAGCCAAAGATTACTGTCGGTCACATCGGCAATAATAATGGCCAGCAGCAGATTAGCGCAAAAACCACCGAGAAACCCCTCCAGGGTTTTACCCGGGCTGACGGCGGCCGCCAGCTTGTGTTTGCCAAAACGGCGACCACTAAAATAACCGCCAATATCGGCAGCGGCGACAACACCTATGATCAACAGCAACAGCCAGGCGCCCTGGGGCTGGAAACGCACATAGGCCAACGCGAGCCAGGTCGGCACCAGCACCAGTATTCCCATAGCCAGACGCAGCAGAGGATGACCCCACAAAATAGCGCTGCTGGGATAGCCCTGCACCAGCAATAGCGCCAATGCCCACCAGCCACAGGCGACAAGCAATAGAGATTGGATATGCACTCCTTGCAATTGGCCGGAGGCCACGCCTGAATAGTCACTCACACCCCAGAGCAAGAGCGCGATAAGGCCGGTATAGCCTGCACGCTGCCAGCTCTTGGAAAAACTGGATAGATTTGCCCACTCCCAGGCACCGACCAACACCACCAAGGCAACAAACCAGGAAAAATGAGTGGCGGACAAACCAAATAGAACCGACAGAAAAACCAGGGCCAGCACTATCGCTGTGATCACGCGCTGCTTAAGCATGGTTTTTCCCCGCCTCTACCTGCTCGCTGGTCAGGCCAAAACGGCGCTGGCGCTCGTTAAAATCGGTCACCGCTTTTTTCAACTCATCGCCATCAAAATCCGGCCAGAGTTTATCGCTGAAGTAAAGTTCGGCATAGGCGCACTGCCATAGCAAAAAGTTGCTGATGCGGGTTTCACCACCCGTGCGAATCAATAAATCCAGCGGAGGCAAGTCGGCCATGGCGGTATAGTGGTGCAACAGGTTTTCGTCGATATCCGCTGCCTGCAAGCGCCCCTCTGCCACAGCAATCGCCGCCGCCTGCGCCGCCTGGGCTATATCCCAGCGACCGCCATAATCTGCTGCTATCACCAGGGTCATCTTGCCTTCGCGGGTCAGTTCTTCTGCCGCCGCGATAGCTTTTTGGATGGAGGGACTGAAGCGCGTGCGATTGCCGATAACCTGCAGACGCACACCTTTCTTTTTCAAAGCCTTGGCTTCATTTTTCAGATAAAGCAGGAACAGCGACATAAGCGCTTCCACCTCCAGCGGTGGACGCTTCCAGTTTTCGCTGCTGAAAGCAAATACCGTCAGCACCTCAACGCCCAACTCTTCGCAGGCAGACATGGCATCGCGAATACGTTCAACACCGACCTTGTGGCCCGCAACGCCGGCCATGCCGCGCTGTTTGGCCCAGCGGTTATTGCCATCCATAATGATCGCAACATGGCGAAGACTCTTGTCAGACACTGCGTAAATCTCCAGAGGACTGCCCGGTTACTGAGACCCATATCCAGGGCGCAGGAGCAAGATGCGCCCGCAATTATTGTTGTTTTGGTTACGTTATCGCAGAGCCTCGCTCTGGGCCCCGCGAAAACAGGCAGGCTTAAATCGCCATCAAATCCGCTTCTTTCGCAGTGAGGGCCTTATCCACTTCAGCGATAAATTTGTCGGTAATTTTCTGGATATCATCCTGTGCACGACGATCGTCGTCTTCGCCGATAGCCTTGTCTTTAAGTAGCGCTTTTACATCGCCGAGAACATCGCGACGCACATTGCGCACGGCAACACGGCCATTTTCAGCTTCAGCGCGCGCCTGCTTGATATAGGTTTTGCGAGTTTCTTCAGTCAGCATTGGCAGCGGCAGACGAATCAAACCATTGTTGGTTGACGGATTCAAACCCAGATCAGATTTTAGAATCGCCTTTTCAATATCGGGAACAATATTGCGCTCCCAGGGGCTGATAGACAGAGTGCGTGAATCCTCGACGTTGATATTGGCCAACTGTGCCAATGGGGTTTCGGTGCCGTAATAATTCACCATGATGCCGTCGAGAATACTCGGATGGGCGCGGCCAGTACGAATTCGGCCAAAGTTGGAGACCAAAGCCTCAACCGCTTTTTTCATACGGTTTTCTGCATCTTTTTTAATATCATTAATCATTGGATCTCGCCTCTTCAATAAGTGTACCTTCGTTGCCGCCGACAACAATATTCAATAATGCACCGGTTTTATTCATGCGGAATACCCGCACTGGCATATCGTGTTCACGGCACAGGCAGATAGCCGTTAAATCCATCACCGCCAATTTCCTATCGAGCACTTCATCATAGGACAAGCGGTCGTATTTGGTTGCAGTGGGATCTTTCTTGGGGTCTGCAGTATAAACGCCATCTACCTTGGTGGCCTTCAGGACTATATCTGCATCAACTTCAATTCCGCGCAGGCAGGCAGCGGAATCGGTGGTGAAAAATGGGTTGCCTGTACCCGCAGCAAATATCACCACTTCACCGGAGTTTAAAAAGCGAATTGCACGGCGGCGATCATAGTGTTCGACCACACCGCTCATCGGAATTGAGGACATCACCCGCGAGGAGATATTACTGCGCTCCAGGGCATCGCGCAGCGCCAGGGCATTCATCACTGTGGCCAGCATTCCCATATGGTCGCCGGTAACGCGATCCAGGCCCGCTGCACTCAAGGATGCGCCGCGGAACAGATTGCCGCCGCCGACCACCAGTCCGACCTGCACGCCTATACCCACCAACTGGCCTATTTCCAATGCCATTTTGTCCAGCACCTTTGGGTCTATGCCGAAGCCCTCAGTACCCATCAGCTCTTCGCCGCTCAACTTTAACAAAATACGCTTGTATTTTTTATCTCTCGGACTAGACATACATGCTCCCCAATGAATAATTCAGCAAAACTCACCGCCGCTAAAAGCGGGATACAAAAAGCGCTGCAGTGTACCAGAAAAAAGCCAGCCGAGCAGGCGTTGACAGAGGCTTTTCAGCGCGGGCGAACGGGTTTTACCCAACCCCCCCTCGCAGAGCAAATAACGCACAAAAAAAACCCGCACAAACCACCTAAACGCGCCGCGCCAGGAGATCCATACGGGTTTTTACTACATTCCCGCCTTGACGAGAGATGCGCAAACCGACAAATTAAGACTTAGAAGCTTGCACTTGTGCAGCCACTTCTGCAGCAAAATCCACTACCACTTTCTCGATACCCTCACCCACTTCGAAACGGGTAAAGCTAACCACAGTTGCACCGCTATCTTTAGCCAGTTTAGCTACAGTCACCTCTGGGTTCTTAACGAAAGGCTGGTCATTCAAGCTGCTCTCTTTAAGAAATTTATTGATACGGCCAACCATCATTTTCTCAACGATTTCAGCTGGCTTGCCAGCCATATCTGGCTGAGCACGAATAATTTCTTTCTCTTTCTCAACAATCTCTTGAGACATTTGCTCAGAGCTGACTACCACTGGGTTGACCGCCGCTACGTGCATGGCAATGTCTTTAGCCAATTCAGAGTTTCCGCCTTCCAGCTTGACCAATACGCCGATACGATTGTTTTGGTGCAGATAGCCACCCACTACGCCACCACTCACCAGCTCAGCGCGGCGCACACCGATGTTTTCACCGATCTTTTGTACCAGCGCTTCACGTGCAGCTTCCAGATCGCCCGCCATCAGTGCAGCAACGTCAGTTTGCTTTTCAGCAAAGGCTTTATCCAACACCTTGCCAACAAACGCCAGGAAGCCAGCATCGCGCGCAGCGAAATCGGTTTCGGAGTTAACTTCGATAACAATCGCATAGCTGCTATCGTCAGCCACTTTAACAGCAATAACGCCGTCAGCAGCAGTGCGGTCAGCTTTCTTGGCTGCTTTCAAGCCAGAAATCTTGCGCAGATTTTCAATGGCCAATTCAATGTCACCACCAGCGTCTGTCAGTGCTTTTTTGCACTCCATCATACCCAGACCAGTGCGGTCACGCAGTTCTTTTACCATAGTTGCAGAGATAGCTGTCATGGTTACGCCCTCAATAATATGTTCGAATTTCGGTTTGAAAAAAGGGGGCCTAGCCCCCTCCCCGGCGCCCGCTACCCCAGAGGGTAAGCGAGCTTTATGGCCGTTTAATGTCGCAGATTATTCAGCCGCGCCTTCGGCAGCGACATACTGATCTTTGTTTGGTACAGATGAAGCTGAACCAGCACCTTCGATGCATGCGTCGGCAACAGCAGAAACATACAACTTGATCGCGCGGATGGCGTCGTCGTTACCTGGGATAACATAGTCAACGCCGTCTGGGTTGCTGTTGGTATCAACGATACCAATAACAGGGATGCCCAGCTTATTGGCTTCCTGGATAGCGATACGCTCGTGGTCTACGTCAACGATGAACAATGCATCTGGCAAACCGTTGATGTTCTTGATACCGCCGATAGAACGCTCCAGTTTCTCCATGTCGCGAGTGCGCATCAGAGCTTCTTTCTTGGTCAATTTGGCAAAAGTGCCATCTTGGCTTTGCGTGGTCAGATCTGACAGGCGACGGATAGAGGCGCGGATGGTTTTGTAGTTGGTCAACATACCACCCAACCAGCGGTGGCTCACAAAAGGCTGGCCAGCGCGTTCAGCCTGCTCTTTAACAATTTTTTGCGCAGCGCGCTTGGTGCCTACGAACAACACTTTCTTCTTTTGTGCAGCCATTTGTGTAACGAGCGCCAAAGCGTCGTTGAAGGCTGGCACAGTGTGCTCGAGGTTGATGATATGAATCTTGTTGCGGGCACCGAAGATGTAACGACCCATCTTTGGGTTCCAGTAACGGGTTTGGTGACCAAAGTGGACACCGGCGGACAACATGTCGCGCATGCTAACTGTAGGCATAATAGTTTCCTGTAGTTGGGTTAGGCCTCCATATACCCCGCTCACCAACCTTCAGCATGGCTTCAGGCACCCAGGTTTTGCGTGACGGCATATGTGTGACGTTAAGTAAATGCGCCTCGGGCACAGGCCCTGAACGCTGCAAAAGCAAGGCTTGGCCAGGCTTTTTCGTTAATTTTCTCTTTTTTTGGGATGACCGCAAAGCCAGCTCCAGCAAAAGAGGCGCGCTTTATACCATATAATCGCCAGCAGTTAAACCATTTCCGCTATTTTGCTGCCCAGGCGAGGCAAATTACCTGGCGAATGCCTCAGGGTATTACTTGCTTCATTATTTGTTCAACGCAGGTCGAATCGTTTAGAATAACAGACCTTCTATTAGTCATGAGCAACCTATATCCATGTCCGTTACCATCAAAACGCCCGCAGAAATCGAAAAAATGCGCATTGCCGGCCGCATGGCCGCCGAAGTCCTGGAAATGATTGGCCCCTTTGTGCAGGCGGGAGTTACCACCGCAGAGCTGGATCAGCGCTGCCACGACCACATTGTCAACATCCAGAAAGCCATACCCGCTTGTCTCGGCTATCGCGGCTTTCCCAAATCCATTTGTACCTCGGTCAACCAGGTGGTCTGCCACGGTATTCCCTCCGAGAAAAAAGTGCTGAAAAACGGCGATATCATCAATATAGACGTAACCGTTATCTATGAGGGCTTCCACGGCGACACCAGCGCCATGTTCTTTGTCGGCACCCCGGCTCCCCACGCAGAGCGCCTGGTTACCGTAACCCAGGAGTGCATGTACAAAGCCATTGCCCTGGTCAAACCCGGCTGCACCCTTGGCGATATAGGTCATGTGATCCAGCAGCATGCCGAGGGCAATTACTACTCGGTGGTACGCGAATACTGCGGCCACGGCATAGGCCAGGTATTCCACGAAGAGCCGCAGATTCTGCACTACGGCCGCCCCGGCACTGGCATGGTGCTGAAAGAGGGCATGGTGTTTACCATTGAACCCATGATCAATGCCGGCAAACCGCAAACTAAATTGAAAGGCGATGGCTGGACCGTGGAGACCAAAGATGGCCGCCTCTCGGCACAGTGGGAACACACCATGGCCGTCACCAGCACTGGCGTGGAAGTGCTGACCGCGCGCAACGACGAAAAGTTCTGACTCGCGCCGCCAGACCGACATCAATATCGCAGCCAACTGCTGAGCGACTACCGATAAATAGCCCATAGAAAATTGAATTTATGCCTACATCAGCGCTGCCTTATTTCGAACGGCCTTTATTTTTCTTTGACCAAAGTCGCTTTCGCCGCGCGCTGGACGAAAGCCCCTATATCACCGTTTTCAAGGACGCCATAAGCGCCTCCTCTACACAATTCAATCGCCGCTTTCTTGAGGGCGAGGAAATTCGCACGCTGATTTATGAGCGTGCGCTGTTTATCGACTGCATGCTGCACTATGCCTGGCATCAATTCACATGGCCGGACAGCATCAGCCTCGAAGCCGTCGGCGGCTACGGACGCGGCGAGCTTCACCCTGGCTCCGATATTGATTTATTGATTCTCTATCGCCCTGAAATATTTGCAGAGTGCAAAGAAAACATTGAAAGGTTCCTGACATTCCTGTGGGATATAGGCCTGGAAATCGGCAGCAGCGTGCGCACGGTCAAGGAGTGTCTGGAGATCGCCCGCGACGATATCACCGTGGCCACCAATATTATGGAGTCACGCACCCTACTCGGCGATGTGTCCCTGCGCCAGGAATTACTGCAACAGTCTTCACCCGAACATATGTGGCCGGCCGATACTTTCTTCCGCGCAAAATGGGATGAACAGATAGAGCGCCATAAAAAATATAACGATACCGAATACAACCTCGAACCCAATATTAAAAATGCACCTGGTGGCCTGCGCGATATACAGACCATCAGCTGGGTGGCCAAGCGCTATTTCCAGGTGCGCACACTAAAGCAGCTCGAAGGCAAGGGCTTTTTCACCGAAGAGGAGTTCTCCCTGCTCTACAGTGGCGAGGAATTTCTCTGGCGCGTTCGCTATGGCCTGCATATGGTGGCCAAGCGCGCGGAAGAGCGGCTGATGTTCGACCACCAGCGCGAACTGGCAAAATTGTTTGGCTACAGCGACCAGCCAGGCTCCCTCGCTGTCGAACAGTTTATGCATAAGTACTACCGCACCATTCTCGCGCTGCGCGAATTGAATGATGTACTGCTGCAGTTTTTATCGGAAGCCATTCTGCAAAAAGGCAAATGCAAAAACGTGGTCTCGCTCAATGAGCGCTTCCAGCTGCGCGATAATTTTATCGAAGTGACCCACACCTATGTGTTTGCCGAAAATCCCTCGGCACTGTTGGAGATGTTTGTGCTTATGGCACAAAACCCCAGCATTCGCGGCGTACGCGCTTCCACCATCCGCCTGGTGCGCGAGAGCCGCTATCTGGTGGATGATAACTATCGCAATAATAATAAGAACACCCAGCTGTTTATCAAATTGCTGCAATACCCCGGCGGCTTGGTAGAACAACTGAAACGCATGTTGCGTTACGGCGTCCTGGGTTTATACCTGCCCGAATTCGACCAAGTCACCGGGCAAATGCAACACGATCTATTTCATATCTACACAGTGGATGCACACACGCTGAAAGTGGTGCAGAACATGTGCAACTTCCTGCTGCCCAGCGCCAAGCAGGACTTTCCGATTGCAGCCCATGTGATCAATCGCCTGCCCCGCCTCGATCTGCTGTATATCGCCGGCCTCTATCACGATATCGGCAAGGGCCGCGGCGGCGATCACTCCACCCTGGGCGCTGTCGATGCAGAGTTGTTCTGCCGTCGACACGGCATATCGCCGCGTGAAACGCGGCTGGTGTGCTGGCTGGTGGAAAAACATTTGCTGATGTCATCGGTATCGCAAAAGAAAGATCTCTCCGACCCGGATGTTATCCGCACTTTTGCCTTGACCGTGGGCGATCAATTGCACCTCGATTATTTGTACTGCCTCACAGTGGCAGACATTAACGGCACCAATAAGGAACTGTGGAATACCTGGCGCGCCAGCCTATTGCGTCAACTCTATCTGGAAACCAAGCGCGCACTGAGACGCGGCCTGGAAAACAATATAGACAAGCAGGAGCTGATCGAGGAAACCCAGCGCGCGGCTATCCGTAAACTCGCGCAAAAAGGCTTGAACAAAGAGGCCGTTCTAAAAATCTGGAACGATATGGGTGAGGACTATTTCCTGCGCGAAAGTGTGACCGATATAGTCTGGCATACAGAGGCTATCTCACAACACCGCGATGATGGCACCCCCCTGATACTGATCAAGAAAACCACCAGCCGCGAACTGGCCGGCGCCACCCAGATTTTTGTGCGCAGCAAAAACCAGAAGAATGTGTTTGTCGCAGCGGCCTCGGCGCTCGATCACCAGAACCTGAACATCCAGGATGCAAAAATCTATAGCTCCAAAGCGGGCTATACCATAGATACCTTTTTTGTCCTCAATCAGGATGGCGAACCCCTTGGCGATAACAGTGCGCTGCTGAAAAAAATCCATCAGGCACTGCTCGATGAATTGCGTCTGGTCGACAACTATTCTGAAGTCATCAGCCGCCGCACACCGCGCCGCCTGAAATATTTCTCCATGCCCACCCGCACTCTGATGAGCACGGATACCCTGCACAACTGCAGCGTGCTGGAAGTGATCAGCCCGGACAGACCGGGATTGCTGGCCAGTATCGGTCGCATCTTTATGCAGTTTGACTTGCAGCTGCTGAACGCCAAAATCACCACCCTGGGCGAGCGGGTTGAAGACGTATTTTTTATCGTCGATGGCAAGGGCCAACCCATCGAAGACCAGCAGCTTGCAGAAGATTTACAGCGTGAAATTTGTGAGCGCCTGGACCAGCGCGTCGATAAAAATTAATTGAGCACGACAAATAATGAATCCCGATTTACAGCAACTCCATCCCTATCCGTTTGAAAAACTGGCCGCACTGAAAGCGGCGGTGAAGGCACCCGCACAGCTGAAAGATATAATGCTCTCCATCGGCGAGCCCAAGCACGAGCCGCCGGCTTTTGTGATTGAAACCCTGGTTGCCAACCTCAATAAACTATCCAACTACCCTACCACCAAGGGCCTGCCTGAACTGCGCACCGCCATAGCCAACTGGGCAAGCAAACGCTTTAACTTGAACGCGGGCAGCTTTGATCCAGAGCGGCATGTGCTGCCGGTCAATGGCACTCGCGAAGCGCTGTTTGCCTTTGCCCAGGCCATTATCGACAGAAGCCAGCCTCAGCCTTTAATCCTATCGCCCAACCCCTTCTATCAAATTTATGAAGGTGCGGCAATTTTGGCTGGCGCTGAGCCGTATTTTTTAAATTGCACACCCAGCAATCATTTTATCCCTGACTTTGCTGCGGTTCCCGCCGATATCTGGCAGCGCTGCCAACTGTTGTTTATCTGCTCGCCAGGCAATCCCACAGGGGCGGTGATGAGTACCGAGCAACTCAAACATCTGATCGCTCTGGCCGATCAATACGATTTTGTGATTGCCTCGGACGAGTGCTACTCCGAACTTTATTTTGACGAGGCCAATCCGCCCGCAGGATTACTGCAGGCCTGCGCCGAATTGGGCCGCAATGATTTCGCGCGCTGTGTGGTATTCCACAGCCTGTCCAAGCGCTCCAACCTGCCGGGCCTGCGCTCAGGCTTTGTCGGTGGCGATGCAAAAATCCTGGAAAAGTTTTTGCTGTACCGCACCTACCACGGCTGCGCCATGCCGGTACCGACCCAATTGGCCAGTATTGCCGCCTGGGAAGATGAAAGCCATGTGCGACAAAATCGCGAGGCCTATAGGCAAAAATTTGCAGCCGTGCTCGACATATTGTCCGATGTACTGGACGTAAGCATGCCCGATGCCAGTTTTTATCTCTGGCCGAAAACCCCCATCAAAGGTGAACTGTTTGCCCAGCAATTGTTTGCTGCGCAAAAAGTGACCGTGCTGCCCGGCAGCTACCTGGCGCGCGAAGCTGAAGGAGGAAATCCCGGTGAAGACTATGTGCGCCTGGCATTGGTCGCCCCACTGGCAGAATGTATTGAAGCCGCACAGCGGATAAAACAATTTGTACAAAGCCTATGAGCGACAAGATCACCGCAAAAGTGGCCGGCTTAAACAAGGCAGAGCGCGTTGAGTTTATTTTGCAGAAACTGCAAAGCCTCTACCCCAACCCACCGATTCCCCTGGATCACAAGGATGCCTACACCCTGCTGATCGCTGTGCTGCTATCGGCGCAATGCACCGACGCGCGCGTGAACACTGTAACTCCGGCGCTGTTTGCCCTCGCCGACAATCCCTTTGCCATGGCCAAGGTGCCGGTGGAAAAAATCCAGGAAATTATTCGCCCCTGCGGCCTCTCGCCACAGAAAGCCAAAGCGATTTCAGTGTTATCGCAAATGCTGGTGAATGAACACGGCGGCCAAGTGCCGCAGGATTGGCAGGCCCTCGAGCGCCTGCCGGGCGTCGGCCACAAAACCGCCAGCGTGGTGATGAGCCAGGCCTTCGGCGTGCCCGCCTTTGCGGTGGATACCCATATCCACCGCCTGGCACAGCGCTGGGGCTTGACCAACGGCAAAAATGTGGTGCAAACAGAAAAAGATTTAAAGCGTTTGTTCCCGCAGGAAACTTGGAATGCACTGCACCTGCAAATAATTTATTATGGTCGCGAATTCTGCTCGGCACGGGGCTGCGATGGCGCTGTTTGTGAAATATGCCGCACCTGCTATCCCAACCGCAAGAAACCGAAAATTGTTTTAAAACCTTAGCAGTGAACTCCGAACACACTTTTCTCAGCAGTCAAATATTATGAATAAGCTATACGGCATTAAAAATTGCGATACAGTAAAAAAAGCCCGCGACTGGCTGGCCGCAAAACAAATTGACTACAGCTTCCACGATTTTCGCGCAGAGGGTCTCACGGCTAAACAAGTGGAAACATGGATTGCCGAATTGGGACTGGAAACCCTGGTCAACAAACGCAGTACCACCTGGAAAGAATTGGATGAAACAACCAAAGCCAATTTCAATGAACAAAATGCTGCCGCCGTTATAGCTGCGCACCCGACACTGGTGAAACGCCCTCTGCTGGATACCGGCAGGCAAAAACATGTCGGGTTTAAAGAGACCGAATACACAAACATTTTTAGTTAACTTTTATTATCGAGAATCATTATGACCAATCTGTACAGCCTGGGCTTGGGTGTAGGCACACAAAACGCAAAAGGTGAATGGCTTGAAATATTTTATGCCGCACCACTATTAAATCCCTCTGCCGCCATTGCCAGTGCCATCGCCAAGGTAGTTGACTACAGCGAAGGCAATCAGGCGATAGCGATCAGCAGTGCGCAGGTCGGCGAGATAGCACAGGCACTCGCTGCTGCCGGCGCGGAAGAACAGGCAGCGCTGGCCAAAAAACTGGTTGCCAGCAAACGCCCACTGGTCGTCACCCTGTTAGCGACCGATGCCAACCCCGGCTCAGTGCCCGAAGCCTATTTGAAACTCCACTTGCTCTCTCATCGCTTGGTAAAACCGCACAACACAGTGCTTGCCGGAATTTTCGGCGTACTGCCCAATGTGGCCTGGACCAACAAGGGCGCCATTGATATCAACGAATTGCCAGAACAGCAATTGCAGGCGCGCCTGAATGGCGAAGAGCTGGAAGTTTCCTGCGTGGATAAATTTCCCAAGATGACCAACTATGTAGTGCCCAAGGGTGTGCGCATTGCGCACACCGCGCGCGTGCGCCTGGGAGCCTATATCGGTGAAGGCACCACCATTATGCATGAGGGCTTTGTCAACTTTAATGCGGGCACCGAAGGCCCGGCTATGATTGAAGGCCGTATCTCCGGCGGTGTATTTGTCGGTGCCGGCTCTGACCTAGGCGGCGGCAGCTCCACCATGGGCACTCTTTCTGGCGGTGGCAATATAGTGATCTCTATCGGCAAGGAATCCTTGATAGGCGCAAATGCCGGCACAGGTATTCCGCTAGGTGATCGCTGCAAAATCGAATCCGGCCTCTATGTTACGGCGGGAACCAAAGTCGTGGTGCTAGATGATGCCGGGGCAGAAGTCAAGGCGGTGAAAGCGCGCGACCTGGCGGGTGTTTCGGACCTGGTTTTCCGCCGCAACTCAATTAGTGGACGAGTGGAAGTTGTCACCAACAAAAGTGCGCTACAATTGAACTCAGCGCTGCACAAGAACTGATTTTTACACACAATTAAACCTACAGCGAGATAGATGTTATGGGCGCCCAATGGAAAGCCAAAGGCCGCGAAGCAGCCGCCGCAGCCAAAGGTAAAATATTTACCAAACTGACCAAAGAAATCATGATTGCAGCGCGCAACGGTGCAGATCCCGATATGAACCCACGCCTGCGCCTGGCGATTGTGCAGGCTAAAAAAGCTTCAATGACCCGCGAGACCCTGGAGCGCGCAATCAAGAAAGGCGCTGGCCTGACCAACGAAGTGGTCAATTATGAAAAAGTGGTCTACGAGGGCTTTGCTCCGCACCAGGTACCGGTGATCGTCGAGTGCCTGACAGATAATGTGAACCGCACCATCTCCAATATCCGCGGACTGTTCCGCAAGGGCCAACTGGGTTCATCAGGCTCAGTATCCTGGGACTTTGATCATGTCGGTTTGATTGAGGCCTCTCCCGAAAACAAGGATGCAGATCCTGAAATGGCCGCGATAGAAGCCGGCGCACAAGATTTTGAATCCAATGAAGACGGCACTACCCTCTTTATTACTGACAGCACCGATTTGGATCTGGTATCCAAGGCCCTGCCAGCCCAAGGCTTTACGGTAGAGTCCGCAAAAATAGGTTACCGCCCCAAAAATCCAGTCAGCTTATCTGGCGAGGCCCTGGAAGAAGTTGAAAACTTTTTAGCGGCCATAGATGAGGATGACGATGTTCATGAAGTCTATGTAGGATTAGCCGGCGAGTAACGATTTATCTAAGCCAAACCCTCGGGTTTGGCTTTTTTATTTTCCACCACAGAGGCGCGTTTTATGTCACCAACTACCACCCACTCCACCTTTATCGGCTATATCACCTGGATTTTTGGATTTATGGGGGCACACCGCTTTTATTTTGGCAAACCCGTTACTGGCACTATTTGGTTTTTTACCCTCGGCCTGCTGTTTATCGGCTGGTTTATCGACCTGTTCCTGATTCCCTCGCTCGCCGCCGAAGCTGATCAGCGCTATCAAACCGGTAAAATCGATTATTCTGTGGGCTGGATTCTGCTGGTTTTTCTCGGCCTCTTCGGCCTGCATCGCATGTATATGGGCAAGTGGCTCACTGGTATCCTGTACCTTGTTACCTTCGGCCTCTTTGGCCTGGGCTGGCTCTATGATCTATGGACACTCAACTCGCAGATTGACGAACGGAATCGCGCGCAATAATGATTGACTGACTTCTGTTTTTGTCAATCGGGGCTGCAGATCACACTGCAGCCCCGCCCCCAACTAAAGCACAAATTTATTTTTTACTGTGTATTTAAATTTCACATCATTTCCCAAGGTGGGGATAGGCACAGTGATATTGGTAGCAGGATTTAACTGCGTACCCGAATAGCTGAGGGTACAAGTAAAATCTCCCAGGGGATGGTTGGCAGGAACCAACACCTCCAGGCGGAAGGGCACATTGGTGGTATTGCCCTTTACCGCTACCCCTATGTTGTCACCATTGCGAAAAATGGGACAGGACACATCCTTATTGACCTTGGGCCGAATAAAGACCCGACCATCAAACACAATATCGCCATCGTAAACCGCTCCCGTAAGCCGCAGAGTTTTCGGTTGCCCACGGCCAATCAGAATCGGCAATTGATTGGCAAATATTTCCAGCTTCGGCTCTTCAAGATTGGCTGGAGAATGATTGGCAAATACTTCACCGCTCGCCATTTCCGCCAACGCAGCCAACACCAGATAAAAATGTTTCTTTGATATTAAGGTTTTCATATATAGCTCCTTTAAGTGAGAAAATTCGCATGTTCTACTCCATGCCTTGGCTATACGAAGAAACTCCTTAAAGAGATGCAAATGTTTTTAAATTGTCGCGCAGACCATCAAAATACCGAAAATACACCTCAACTTAATACCTAATTTTATAAGATTGTTTTCTTAAAATAAAAATTTGTTATTAATTATCTTCTTGAATTTTTACAGGGAAACCCTATTTAAGAAAGTGAGCAGGTCTTTTAAAGATTGCTCAATTATTAATTGCTTTTTTTATCGCTTCTTTTGGAGGATATGATGATGAACACAATTGATCTTTCACCCCTGTATCGCAGCACTGTCGGTTTTGATCGTCTCGGCTCGCTGTTGGATTCCGCCCTGCGCGCAGATCAGGGCTCGAGCTTCCCACCCTACAACATTGAAGTTACCGGTGAGAATCGCTACGCGATCACCCTGGCGGTGGCAGGCTTTGATCAAAACGATCTGGATATTCAAACAGAGCGCGGTTTACTCAGTATCCGCGGAAGAAAGGGTGACAATGGCAAAGAAGAGCATAGATATCTTCACCAGGGTATTGCAACCCGCGCATTCGAGCGCAAGTTCAGCCTGGCCGATCATGTGGAAGTCACAGGGGCACAACTGAACAATGGTTTACTGACAGTTAATCTGGTTAAAGAAATCCCAGAGACCATGAAGCCCAGAAGTATTGCCATCGATAGTTCGAACGCAGGCAACACGCTGCAACATAAAGTTGCAAGCAGTAACTCTGAAAGCCACAAGGCTGCCTAGCACCCCCTGCTGGGGGCGGCAATCGCCTCCAGCAGTATTTCCTGGCCCCATCAATAGCTGATTGCCGCCGCCCATGGTCATTGCCATGGAAGGATGATCGCTATATCAGACATTCCCCGAGTATTTTACGTAAGCCTGGGCTATTTTGTTTAACCGCTGGGGGCAAACCTGTAGAATCACCACCAATTCAACCCATTGGACAGATTCATGACAGCTCCACTCACCCCCACGCTGCAACTCGCTGTAGATTTAATTCGCTGCCGCTCAGTAACTCCCGAAGACGATGGCTGCCAAGCCTTGATGATTAAGCGGCTTGAGGCCATAGGCTTTAAAACCGAGCACCTGCGTTTTGGTGAAGTGGACAACTTCTGGGCAATACGCACTGGCAGCGATGGCGATCAAGGCCCCCTGCTCGCCTTTGCCGGCCATACCGATGTGGTGCCTACAGGGCCGGAGGCCAACTGGAATAACCCGCCGTTTGCACCCCGGATTATCGATGGCATGCTGCATGGTCGCGGGGCAGCCGATATGAAAGGCTCACTCGCCAGCATGGTGGTGGCCTGTGAAAACTTTGTGGCAAAACACCCCAACCATAAAGGCCGTATTGCCTTCCTGATCACCAGCGATGAAGAGGGTCCTTCAATCAATGGCACCGTCAAAGTGGTGGAATGGCTGGAAGCGCGCAACACCAAGATGACCTGGTGTATTGTCGGTGAACCCTCCAGCAGCAAACAGGTGGGCGATGTGATCAAAAATGGCCGCCGTGGATCGCTGGGGGCAATATTAAAAGTGAAAGGCATTCAGGGCCATGTTGCCTACCCTCAGCTGGCAGATAATCCTATTCATCAACTGGCTCCCGCGCTGGCTGAACTGGTGGCAGAGCACTGGGACAATGGCAACGAATTTTTCCCAGCCACCAGCTTCCAGGTATCCAATATCAACAGTGGCACGGGCGCCACCAATGTTATTCCCGGCGAGCTGGAGATGGTTTTTAATTTCCGTTTCTCAACTGAGTTGACCGAGAAGATTCTGCGCGAACGCACTGAAGCTATTTTAAATAAGCATAAAGTAAAGTATGACTTGCAATGGATTCTCAGTGGCCAACCGTTTTTGACTCCACGCGGCGACCTGGTCAATGCTGTGGTCAATGCGATCAAATCGGAAACTGGACTGGATACAGAATTGTCGACCTCCGGCGGCACCTCGGATGGCCGCTTTATCGCGCCCACAGGCGCACAGGTGGTAGAGCTGGGGCCCATCAATGCCACCATCCACAAGGTCAACGAATGCATCAGCGCAGAGGATTTGAATAAGCTGACCGCTATCTACGAAAAAACCCTGGAATCATTATTGGCATAACAACTATCAGCTGATGCGCGGGTGACAGCCCATCAGCTGACAGTTTTGATTTTCATAGCCACATAAATCGCCAGCAAACTCACCGCGCAAGCCAAATAACCCACCCAATCAAAATGCAGGATTTCGCCGCTCGGCGCTTTTACCATAATCGCACCCGCTACCAGCGCGGCCAAACCCGACCCCAGATTCTGCACCGCTGAATTGAAAGCCATAACCCTTCCGCGAAAACGCGGTTCGCAGGAAGCCGTGACCATGGCCGAACAGGGAATAAATCGCCCGCTGATAAAAATAAAAAACAGCGCGGCAATGATTAATTGCAGAAACAAAGATGTCACCAATGTCTGCGTGACCAGAATAATCGGCACAAAGCTGGCAAGGGTGGTAAACATCAAGACATGGGCGGGCCTGTGGCGATCTGTCAGACGCGCAATCCAGGGGCGGGAAATCAAAGTCACTGCCCCGCCCACCAGATAAATATAGGGCAGGCTGTGCTCGTCCAGCCCGACATTGGCCACCAGTGTAGGCGCGATGTAAGGGATAATCATAAACCCGGCAAACATAATCAGACAGGAAGTTATAAACCCCCACCAATGATTTTTAACACTGAACAATTCCCTGTAGCTCTGCAGGACATTGCTGCGCTCCTGGGTCAGATGATCGCGAATACTGGGCACCAGCATAACAACAGCCACCAGCACAAATATCGAGACCACCACTAAAAAAGTAAAAGGCGTCTGCCAGGAAAAATGATTGGCGATATAGAGCCCCAGGGGAACACCCGCCACAGCAGCGAGCGAAAATGCCATCATCACAATACTCATCGCCTGGCCGCGCCTTTGCAGTGGAATAATATCGCCCACTATCGCCAGCACTACTGCCCCTGTCACCCCGCCAAAAAAGCCTGCAACTATGCGCGCAACCAATAGCATTTCGTAGGATCGGGCCAGCGCACAGCCCAGGGTGGCCAGCAGCAGGCCAATATAGGTGGCAATCAATGCAGAGCGCCGGTCAAAGCGATCGGCAATAGCGGATGCAATCAATGCCGAAACCCCGGCTGCCAGGGAGTAGGAAGAGACCAGCAGACCGAACTGCCCAGGCTGGATATGAAATACAGCCATCAGTTGCGACGATAGCGGCATCAGGATCATAAAGTCGACAATCACAGTAAACTGCAAAGCCATCAGAACATAAAGCAGAGCGCGCTCGCGCGCAGCGGAAAGGACTACAGCCATAATGGATACACAGAGAAAATAATCCTGAATTTTAGGACGGCGAAGGTCAATAAGCCAATGATGAATGTCAGCTGTTTTGTTTATCCCCTGTAGAGGTTTGCATAATCCACTTGTGCTGCAAGACACTGAGCTGCATCTGAAATTTCCTATACAATGCAGATTATTGCCAATGCCAGCCCCCAGAATAAGATTACTCACCATGAAAAAGCTTTATGTCACCCTATTGCTGAGTTTCCTCGCACTGCCTGTATTCGCGCAGGAAACGGACCAACCCCATATCCTAGGGCTTGGCGTCCAGCGCGATGCGGCCTACCTCGGCGCGGCAAAGCATCACTGGATCGCCCTGCCGCTGATCAACTGGCAGACAGGCAAGTTTTTTGTCCGCTCAGGCAAGGGCCTGGAAGAAGCGGGAGTGCATTGGCAACTGGACCAGGGGATCTCCATGGGGGCGCAACTGGCCCTGGAATTGGGGCGCGATCCTGAAGACGCTGAGCTCCTGCAACACTTACATCTGCAAAAGATAGACTATGGTGTATCCCTCGGCGCCCATATCGAACACGAAACCCATATAGGTCCCGCCCCCCTTGCCACCTTGTTGCGCCTGCGCCAGCGCAGTGGTGCAGAGCGTGGCGCCCTGGCGGATATGAGAATGGAGTTGGGCGTGTTCGGCAACCAAACCTTTGGCCTGCAAACCTATATCCAGGCTACCTGGGCCGATGGCGAGGCCATGGCATCCGACTTTGGCATTCCCGCGGAAAATGCTGCCTACCTGCAGATAGCACCCTATGCTCCCGCCGGAGGGTTGCGTGACAGCCTTATAGGTTTAGCCGGAAAAATTGACCTAAATCGAAAATGGATGGTCGTAGCCTCGCTCGAACGCAGATCCCTGCGCAGAGATGCAGCTCACAGCCCCATTGCTGAACAAAAAAACACCAACACTTTTACAATAGGCGCGCTCCGTCGCTTTTAGCCCATAAGTAGAGAGTTCTTTAGCTCAGGGTTTAAGGGTATTATTCACCCCTACTGTTGATAGTCACTGTAAAAACCAGGCGTCCATGTACCATACATTTTTCAATCTGAATGAACCGGCCTTCTCCATAGCCGTCAATCCGCGCTACCTCTATATGAGCCAGCAGCATAAAGAGGCGCTGGCGCATTTGCTCTACGGCGTGGCGGGCGGTGGCTTTGTGATGCTCACTGGCGAAGTCGGCACCGGCAAGACCACCATTATCCGCTGCCTGCTGGAGCAGATGCCGGAAAATACCGACATCGCCATAGTCATGAACCCCATGTCGAATGTGCCGGAACTGCTCTCTATTATTTGTGACGAGCTGGGTATCGCCTATGAAAAAGATCCGGTCAGCGTAAAAAATTTAACCGATGTTTTACATCATTACTTATTAAAAAATCACACCAAGGGTCGCAATACGGTTCTGTTGATTGATGAAGCTCAACTGCTTTCGGCAGAGGCACTGGAGCAAGTGCGCCTGTTGACCAACCTGGAAACCACCACGCAAAAATTATTGCATATCATCCTGGTCGGCCAACCCGAATTAAAAAACCTGCTGTCGAAACCACAATTGCGGCAATTGGCCCAGCGGATTACTGCGCGCTTTCACCTGGAGCCCCTCACCCTGCCGGAAACCGAGGCCTATATCCGCCACCGCCTGAAAGTGGCCGGCCTGCCCGAGGGACGCCATCACTTCCCCTTTCCCATTATCAAACGCATACACAGCTTTACCGGCGGCATTCCGCGTTTGATCAATGTGATCAGCGAACGCTGCCTGATAGGTGCCTATGCCAGCAATAAACTGCAAGTGGACAAGCAGATTTTCAATGTCGCGCGCAAGGAAGTGATCGGCGGCCTGGCGCAGAGCCGTGCGAAGCACTATCGCCTCGCCGCCGCGATTGTCTCTGTAGCCTTAGTGATTGCCCTGGGCTTCTTCCTCGCCAGCCATTACTCGCTGCAGAAACTACCCAGCGGTAAAACACTGGCGAGTGCGCAGTTCAGCTCCAGCTCGACGGCCAGTGCCGCCTCCAGCAGCGCCTCATCGCAAAATAGCGATGCACTGCTGACCCATATCAAAAGCCCCGATTACAAATCGGCGGAGAGCCGGCTGTTCACTTATTTGGGCTTTCCCCTGGCCGCCAATACCCGCCCCTGCGGAAAAAATAATAAAAGCGGCGTGCAATGCGAAAAGCTCAGCGTGCAGACCTGGACTGAAATAGGCGAGATCAATCGCCCCGTGATACTCACCCTGGCCACGCCCGATAAATTTTCAGTCTATGTGACGTTAATTGGGTTGAGCCAGGAAAATGCCCTGTTGCTCGATGATAAAAACCACAAGGTCTCTGTGCCACTCAGCAAGCTCGGCGGCGCCTGGACTGGCGATATTTTATATCTGTGGAAAAAGCCTCAGGATTTCAGCGAGCCCCTGACTCTCGGAGATACCAGCCCCACCATTGAATGGCTGGCCCAGCAATTTGCTCATCTGGATAAGCAAAACGATCCACTGACCAATGATCTCTACAATATCGCCTTCAATGAGCGCATCAAGTTATTCCAGCGCACCAAGGGACTGCCGATAGATGGCATCATCAATCAGCAAACACTGCTGAAGGTGAATGAAGCCCTGGCGATAGATAAAACACTTTTAACTGATTTTTAATTATGTCTTTACTTCTCGACGCCCTAAATAAAGCCGATCAAGAGCGCAAACGCAGCGGCGAAAGCCCCAGTATCGGCAGCAATCATGAGAGCACCTATCCTCTCGCCAGAAACAGCGGGCGCAGGTTTATCCTGCTGTCATTATCGGGATTGTTGTTGCTGGGTTTATTGATCTCAGTCTACTGGCTGGGCAAACAGAATCACACAGCGGAATCTGCCGTGGTCAGCATAGAAAAAAATACAGCCCCCACACAAGCTGCAAACCCGCCGGCGATCGCAGCACCGGTGCAGCAACCCAGCTCTGTCGCCAGCGAAATGCCCAGCAGGGAAACCACACCTTCATTGGCTGAAGCCAATGAAGAAGAAAACATTGCCTCCCTCTATCAACAGCAGGCAACAGATTCAGTAGCCATACCCGACACTGCACCTGCTACAGAGGTGACTGAGACTCTCCCACCTCCTGCACCATCAACCTCGCCCATGTCGCTGGCCCAGTTCGCCAACCTGCCCGATATCCAGGATTTGCCCAACAGCGTTTTGGTGCGGATTCCCAGCCTTAAATACAGCGAGCACAATTTCAACAACAATGGTGGCAGTGTAGTTATCAACGGTCTGGTAAGACATGCAAACGAGCAAGTGACTGAGGGGCTGGTGATAGATAAGATCCTTGAAGATGGCATCATCCTGCATTTTGAAACCTACTCCTTCAAGATGCGCGCGATGAACAACTGGGTCAACATGTAGAAACCTTCCCTGGCAATCCAGCGTTCTATTTAAATACTCATCCGTCAGGGGTGCCTTCACCCCTGCTAAAGCAACGTTAAATTAAATTTCTTATCTTTCATATCAGTGTTGAATTTTCAACACAGCTTACATACACCTCTACATTTCCCACAAGTATTTTTTTCATTTATTGCCTATAGCCAGCAAAAATATAAAAATAGATATAAGCATATAAAAACAAATTATTTTTCAGAGAAATTGCCACTCCCTATACTCGCACCAACTTGTTATAACAAGTTACTACATCGAAATGATTGTCGAGTATTTAGAAGAGTTTGCAATGCCGCGAAAAAAAGAGATTTCTCCACTATCCCATATACCACTCTACGGCCAGCTGAAAGAATTGTTGCGCAGTCAGATTCTCGACGGCAGCTACGCACCTCACAGCCAAATGCCATCAGAGAGCGAGTTGGGCGCGCGTCATAACCTGAGCCGGATCACCGTGCGCCAGGCATTGAGTGACCTGCAAAAAGAGGGGTTGATTTTCAAGATCCACGGCAAGGGCACCTTCGTTGCCAAACCCAAAGCCTTTCAAAATGTGAGCCGCCTGCAGGGGCTTGCCGAAGCCATGACACAACTGGGCTATGAAGTAGTCAACCAATTGCGCAGCTTTAAATTTATTGCTGCCAATGCAGTGATTGCCGAGCGACTGCAAATTGCCGAGGGAACCAAGGTTGCCGAAATCAAGCGGGTTCGCCTGATCAATCGCGAACCTGTATCACTGGAATGCACCTATGTCTCACAGGCTCTGGGCGAACAACTGCAAAAAGCCGACCTGATTACCCGCGATATCTTCCTGATTATTGAAAACGATTGCGCTATTGCCCTGGGTCACGCCGACCTGGCGATTGATGCAGTGCTTGCAGAAGATGAACTGACCAAAGCCCTGAAAGTAGAAGAAGGTTCAGCGATCATGCGTATCGAGCGACTCACCTATGGCAGCGACGGCACGCCTTTGGATTTTGAATATTTATATTATCGCGGCGATGCCTTCCAATACCGGCTGAGAATTGAGCGGGAGACCATCAATTCCGACAAAGCGACCAAGAGGCTAAAGAAAATATAATGAATACAGCATTTTTTACCGAGGATTCAATCAATACTCTGGAGCAAGAGTACGATCTGGTGATTATAGGTGGCGGTACTGCAGGGCCCATGGCAGCGATCAAAGCCAAGGAGAAAAATCCACAGCTGCGTATTTTGCTGATCGAAAAAGCCAACGTAAAACGTTCCGGCGCAATCAGCATGGGGATGGATGGCTTGAACAATGCGGTGATTCCCGGCCACGCCACGCCCGAGCAATACACCAAGGAAATCACTATTGCCAATGATGGTGTGGTGAATCAGGCTACGGTCTATGCCTATGCCGAGCACAGCTTCGCCACCATTGAACAACTCGATCGCTGGGGCGTTAAATTTGAAAAAGACGAGACCGGTGATTACGCCGTAAAAAAAGTGCATCACATGGGCTCCTACGTATTGCCCATGCCAGAGGGGCACGATATTAAAAAGGTGCTCTATCGCCAGCTGAAACGCGCAAAAATTCGCATCACCAATCGCATTGTCTGCACTCGCCTGTTGACCGATAACAGCGGCGCCGTCAACGGTGTCATGGGTTTCGACTGCCGCACGGCGGACTTTCATATTGTGCGCGCGAAAGCCGTGATCCTCTGCTGCGGCGCGGCGGGCAGACTGGGCCTGCCCGCTTCCGGCTACTTGATGGGAACCTATGAAAATCCCACCAATGCCGGCGATGGCTATGCCATGGCCTATCACGCAGGAGCCGAGCTGGCAAATCTGGAGTGCTTCCAAATCAATCCCCTGATTAAGGACTACAACGGCCCCGCCTGCGCCTATGTCACAGGCCCCCTCGGCGGATATACCGCCAACAATAAAGGCGAGCGCTTTATCGAGTGCGACTATTGGAGCGGGCAAATGATGTGGGAGTTTTATCAGGAGCTGGAAGGCGGTAATGGCCCAGTATTTTTAAAGCTCAATCACTTGGCAGAAGAAACCATTCAAACCATTGAGACCATATTGCATTCGAACGAACGCCCCAGCCGCGGCCAATTCCATGAAAATCGCGGCACGGATTATCGCGAGCAAATGGTGGAAATGCATATTTCAGAAATTGGCTTTTGCTCCGGCCACAGCGCCTCGGGTGTCTGGGTCAACGAAAAGGCAGAGACCAGTGTCGCAGGGTTGTATGCAGCGGGCGATATGGCTGCCGTTCCCCACAACTATATGCTGGGCGCATTTACCTATGGCTGGTTCGCCGGACAAAACGCTGCCGACTATATCAGCGAGCGCGATTTTTCCGAACTCGACAGCCTGCAGATTGCCGCTGAAAAGCAGCGCATATTCGCCCCCTTGTTGCGCAGCGAAGGGCTGCCGCCCGCGCAGGTGGAATATAAGTTGCGGCGCTTTGTCAACGATTACCTGCAACCGCCGAAAGTGACCAAAAAAATGGAAATAGGCTTGCAGCACTTCGCCAGAATAGCCGGCGATATAGAGCAGATAAAAGCCAATAACCCCCATGAATTGATGCGCGCAATAGAAGTCAGCGTTATCCGCGACTGCGCAGAGATGGCCGCGCGCGCATCGTTGTTCCGCAAAGAGAGCCGCTGGGGACTCTACCACTACAGAGTGGACTATCCAGAGCGAAATCAAGACGAATGGTTTTGCCACTGCCATTTGAAAAAAGATGAGCAGGGGCAAATGGTCAGTTTCAAACACGCGGTAGAGCCCTACCTGATTCCATTGAACGAGCAGGAGCAAAACGCCTATAGCAATCTGCGCCTCAATACCGCCAATGCCCATTATTGATTGAGAGAGAGTTATTGATATGGCTTATCAAGCACAAGAGATCTTTTTTCGCAGCAGCGCTCCCGTGACAGTCGACGAAGAAAAATGTATCGCACACAAGGGTTGCACCGTCTGTGTGGATGTGTGCCCGATGGATTTGCTGGCTATCAACCCAGTGACACAAAAGGCCTATATGCAATTTGATGAATGCTGGTACTGCATGCCCTGCGAAACCGATTGTCCGACCGGCGCGGTAAAAGTGGATATTCCCTACTTGCTGCGCTGAAACAGGATTGATTTATTTGTACCGCTACCCAAGCTTTGGATGCGTTTTATTCTACACCTCTCGTTGCCTACCTCCACCCGAGGCGAAAACGAATGACTATTACTGAACTGAGAGGAAACCATGCGTTTTTCAACCCGATTGATCGCCGGCCTCAGCTTGTTGCTGGCAACCGTTAACAGCCAGGCAGCTGAAACCATTCGCGTCGCCCTGGGCACCCAGGACACCACTATCAACTGCGCCAGCGGCGGCCTGCTGATTCGCGAACTTAAATTGCTGGAGAAATATTTACCGCGCGACGGCAAATACAAAGATGTGACTTACGATATCCAATGGAAAAATTTTACCAGCGGTGCGCCACTGACCAATGAGATGGTCGCCGGCAAATTGGACTTTGGCGCAATGGCCGATTTCCCCGGAGCCTTTAACGGCGTCGCACACGAAACCGCAGGTAAGCACAGTATTTTCCTCAGTGTATTATCCGGCAGCACCAAGGGCAGCGGCAACGGCATAGTAGTACCCGCAGCATCGCCAGTTCAATCAATCAGCGAACTGAAAGGCAAAACCATTTCCGTTCCCTTCGCCTCAACGGCTCACGGTATGCTGTTGCGCGCGGTTGCCGCACAGGGTTGGGACCTGGAAAAGGATGTGCGCATTATCACCCAGGCTCCTGAAATTGCCGGCTCTGCACTCAAGAGCAACAGAATAGAAGCGCACGCCGATTTTGTTCCCTTTGCCGAGCTGTTTCCCAATCGCGGTTTCGCGCGCAAGATTTATGATGGATCGCAAGCGAATACTCCCACCTTCCATGGCTCACTGGTAGACGCTGCCTATGCAGAAAAATATCCGGAAATTGTGGTGGCCTACCTGCGCGCAGCCATCGAAGCCGATCGCCTGCTGGCCGCGGAGCCGGAAAAATACAGCGAGCTGATTGAAAAATTAACCGGTATAGATGCGGAAGTTGCCTATCTTTTCCACGGCCCCCTCGGCCTGCAAACGCGCGACTTCACGTGGAAGCCGGAATATCGCCAGGCTCTGGCCACCGCAATCGACACCCTGAAATTGTTGAAAAGGACCGACAAGGGTTTGAACACGGAAAAATTTATCAATGATAAATATATTCGTGAAGCCTTTAAGCAATCAGGTCTCAACTACAAAACTGCACTCGACAACTATGCTCCCCTGCCGGTGATTGCCAAAGATGCCAGCAGCGGGCAAGCCATTACCGATATTAAGCAACTCGCGCAAATCTGGGTTCGCGGTGAACCGCTGGTACGCCATTACACCAATATTAATGCCGCCCTCAATGCGCTCAAAGAATTGGAAGCCGCCGGCTCCGATATACGCGCGATTTATACGCAAGCGGCCGATAGCGGTATCAAGTTATTGGCAAACCAGGCTTGGTTTGTCGAGTCGGAACAGGGCCGTATAGATTCATTTTTATTAAAGGACCAAGCAGAAACCTTTGCCAAAAACAAAGGCGGCAAGGTTCGCGATTTTGCGGCAATCCGCCGCTGAGGATAGTCGATCATGTCCCTGCTCTCCACCAGTCCCAAGCGCTGGCTGCGCCTTGCATTACAGTTGGGTTCGATCACTCTGTGTCTGTTGCTCTGGCATATAGCCGCGAGCCAAAGACTCGACCTGGGCGTCATTACCTTTAGCAATGTGCCTGAGCCCCAAGCCGTGGTATCGGCCCTGGTTGCACTGGTTCAATCCAATAGCTTGTGGCTGCACTTGAGCAGCAGTTTAGCGCGAGTGTTCACTGGCTATCTGATTGCAGCCCTGCTGGGGATTGCCCTGGGTTTGGCCATTGGTCGCTCGCGCCGCGCTGAGCATCTGCTGATGCCGCCGCTGGAACTGTTGCGACCGATTCCTGCTGTGGCCTGGATTCCCCTGGCCATCCTGATGTTTCCCTCCTCGGAGGCCTCGATGATTTTTATTACCTTCACCGGCGCACTCTTTCCCATTTTGCTCAACACCATTCATGGTGTTGAAGCCGTGGATGCAAGATTGATCGCCTCGGCGCGCAGCCTCGGCGCATCGCCCAGCGCTATTTTGCGCGAGGTAGTATTGCCGGGAGCAACGCCCAGCATAGTGACGGGCTTGTCGATTGGCATGGGCACATCCTGGTTCTGCCTGGTCACGGCGGAAATGATTTCCGGGCAGTGGGGCATAGGCTATTACACCTGGTCGTCTTACGTAATCCAAAACTATCCCGACATAGTGGTCGGCATGTTTGTCATTGGTATTTTAGGTATGGGCAGCAGTTGGCTGGTAAAAAAACTCGGCGGCCTGTTGACTCCCTGGTATCGCCTGCAAGGAAAATCCTGATGAATATTTATCAAGCGCCTGTCACGCAAGTCGGACAGATCAATATCGAACAGCTTTCCATCACTCTTGGTCATGGCAAAACCGCCTTTGAAGCTGTGCAAAACATTGATGTCGCACTGGCTCCGGGAGAATTTGTCTGCATCCTGGGGCCCTCAGGCTGTGGCAAGTCCACACTCCTGGGCGCGCTGGCAGGCCATATCCAACCTAGCAGCGGCCAGCTGAAGCTCGACGGAAAAGCGATTGCCGGGCCCTCGCCCGAGCGCGGCATGGTGTTTCAACATCACACCCTGTTTCCCTGGCGGCGCACACTGGACAATGTGGCCTTCGGACTGAAAATGCGCGGCCAGGCCAAGCGCGAAAGGCTGGAACAGGCGCAGGCGATGCTGAAGCTGGTGGGGCTGGAGGATTCAGCAGCGCGCTGGCCCTCACAGCTATCCGGCGGCATGCAGCAGCGGGTGGAGATAGCGCGGGTGCTGATCAATAAACCGCGTCTACTGTTGATGGACGAACCCTTCGGCGCACTGGATGCACAGACCCGGATGAATATGCAGGAGTTGCTGCTCAGCATCTGGAGCCAAATTCGCACCACCGTCGTTTTTGTCACCCACGATATAGACGAAGCCCTGTTTCTGGCCGATCGTATCCTGGTGATGAGCGCTCGCCCAGGTCGCATCATCGACGACATAAGGGTCGGTTTCCCGCGTCCACGTCATACCGAGCTGGTAACAACGCCCGATTTTATAAAGCTCAAACGCCACTGCCTTGAATTACTGAATTACCACCACGGCAAAGCTCTGCCACGACTGTCTCCGCTGGGACTGGTGGAAGAAAATGAAACAGACCTGGTGATTTAATTAATCCTGATAAATAAGAGTGCTCCATGACTGATAACTTTAATCCAGACATTATTGCCCTGCGGCCACGCCTGAACGACAGGGATGCCGGCGTGCGCCGTATCGCCCTGATCGAGCTGGCCGATCTCGAAGAGCCCGATGCCCTGCCCCTGCTGATTGGCTTTCTGCGCGCGGATCCCGATGCCCAGGTGCGCGCCCAGGCCGCCGCGCTGCTGGAAGCCTGGGAGGAGCCTGAAGTAGTGACCGCGCTCTGCAATGCACTGACCGATAGCGATCAAAGCGTGCGCGAGTGCGCGGGCCAGAGCCTGACCCAATTAAAAACCCAGGCGGCAGGTGCAGTGATTTTACCCTGGATCGAACATCCCGATAGCAGCGTTCGCACCCGCGCGCTGCGCGCCCTGCGCGAATTGCGCCTGGCCGCCAGCGCCCCCTTTGCCCTTACAGCCCTGGAAGATAGCGATGCCGGTGTGCGCCGTGAAGCTATAGGCGTTTTGGGATGGCTCAAAGACCCAACGGCGCTGTCGAAACTGGCCCGACTGGCCATTGAAGATGAAAATGTCGACGTGCGTCGCGCCGCAACAGGCGCACTCGGCTTTTCCCGGCAACCGGAAACCGTCAGCGCACTTCAACATGCCCTGCAGGACCAGCACTGGCAGGTGCGCGAAGAGGCTGCCGCAACTCTGGGAAAACTTGAGCAGCAAGAAGCCGGCAGAGAACTGGTTGCCAGGCTGGAAGACGACTATTGGCAAGTGCGCCTGCAGGCGGCGCGCGCACTGGGCAAATTGCGATTTGCTGCAGCGAATAATGCGCTTATCCAGCTGCTCGCTCACAGCATCAGCAATCTGCGCAAGGAGGCGGCGCTGGCATTGGGTGAATTGGGTGATCATCAGGCGTTTGCCGCGCTGCAAAATGCCGCGCATGATCCAGACCCAGAAGTGCGCAAAGCCGTGCGTATTGCCCTCAGTCAGTTAGCAGGACGCATAGCCTGATGTCGGCCCCCAAAAAAATTCACAATAGTCGCACGCAAAAACAGTTAATTATCGATTGGCCCACTGGCGAGCAGCATATTCTCTGCCACGGCCAGTTGCGGGCCGCCTGCCGCTGTGCGGGCTGTCGCAGGCGCGAGTTCAACGGGCAAATTCTTCTGCTGAGTGGCGATCTTCATATTCTCCAGATCACCGCCATGCCACAAGGCCTGCAGCTGCTGTTTAGCGATGGCCACAATCGCGGTATTTTTCCCTGGCAATATTTATTTGAGCTGGGAAAAACCAATGATGAAAGCAAGCAGATCGAAAGGATAAGCTGATAAACAGCCATAAAAAAACCCGCTAAGCGGGTTTTTTTATTCACGCCAGAAACAAATTAAGCCCTGAGGTTTCTTCTCGCCAGGCCCAGACCAAACAAACCAATGGCCAAGAGCGCAACCGAAGCGGGCTCTGGAACCGTGGCTTCAACCGAAACACCATCGATTAAATTGCCGAGGGTGCCTGAATCCAGAGTGGTAAAACTCAAGCGGGTTAATTCTGAATCAGCAATAAAACTGTCGCTGAACCTGCTCCAGGCATTCACAGTATGATCAGCCAGGATCGCATTCAAACTGCCCACACTAAACGCAAATACTTCATCTTCAGAAGCGCGCGCGCGATAGAAGAAAGACACATCGTAAGACTGGCCTATAACCGTGGCAAAGTCCTGGAAAATCGAAAACACTTCTCCAGTATAGGGATGTGCATTCAATTCGGCATGCTGCTGGCCTTCGGCTGCACTCACACCGCCTAAATTGTTCCAAACTTCAATATTGCTTCCTTCCCAACCGTTCACATCCGAAGACGAGTAATAATTCCAGCTTCCGCTGGGTACTAGATTATCTTCAAAACCACCGTTGACAATGAGATTGGCATTGGCTGAACCGGCCAATACCAAACCTGCAACAGCTGCCAGAAGTTTGGATTTGAAAAACGTTATATTCATAGATAAATCCGTGCAATCAGTGGCTAATATTACCTAAAAAGAGCCCCTACCAAGAGATCCTGTTTAGAAGATGCAAAGCGAATGAGCTTGGTGAACACCCCATGAATCATTCAACACCCAACTCATTAAAACAAAGATTAGCACGCCATTATGTTGAATACAACGCCATTTGCGAATTTTTGTTCGAATTGATTATAGTTTATACGGCATAGATCCCAAAAAATCTTTTTTGCCCAAATCAACTCCATTGTGACGTAAAATGGAATAAGCAGTAGTGACGTGAAAATACAGGTTTGGGATTGAATGTTGGATAATAAATTCCAATCCACTCAAGTACTTACCTTCCCACCTAGGCTGGCTTACACGACGATCTTCGGCCCCGGCAAAATCTTCCTGGCTAAAACTGGCGAGATAGGTTTGCACAGTTTTTATCCGCGCTTGCAGCTCGGCTAAAGTTTTCTCGGTATCTGGATGACTTGGAGCCTCTTTGCCACACACCCGCGCCGCGCCAAACTTGGCCGTATCGCAGGCAATCTGCACCTGACGAATAAGATTAAACTGATCCGGCGCCAGGCGAGAATGCAACAGTACTTCTACGTCAATCTTCTTTTGTTCGGCATAGTGAGCCGCCTTATCCAGACAAGCGGCCAGGTTATCCAACATCTTGCTGTACTGAGTAACGGTGAGAGCAAATAGCATAAAAAATCTCCAATCAATTGAATTTAACTACACAGGGCGAAAAGATGGGGGGCAAAAGATTTTTTTCAAGTAACCCTAGGCTTCTCTATATAATCGCCATAGCCCCTCTACATCGATTTATTTATGAACACAGCAAATAGCTTAACTCTCGCCGCACCCACACAGCATCTGCAACAGCTGACCATTATTCGCAGCCTGTTATTAGGCTGCTTGTGGATAAGCCTGCTGCTCAGCCTTTTTCACGAGGACACACAGCTTCCCTATCGCGAAATCATCACACTCTTACTATTCTTTACTCTCTTGCAAGGCTTAACTTTCTTTCGCCTGCGCAACAACCTGACAGTAACCGAATGGGAATTCTTTATTCACCTGATCATCGATGTATGCTTTCTAAACGCATTGTTATTTTTTAGTGGCGGAGCCAACAACCCCTTTATTTCATACCTGCTGGTTCCTATCTGCATCTCTGCTGCCACCCTTCCCTGGCGCTACACCTGGTTTATCACCAGCTTATGTCTTGCCACCTACACCTCATTATTATTCTTTTATATTCCTCTAGCGGTGTTTACGATTGAGCACCAGCATCACACCTCCCATTTGAATTGGCATATCCTGGGAATGTGGCTTAACTTTTTTATCAGCGCCGTATTGATTACCTACTTTGTAGTAAAGATGGCGCAGACCCTGCGAAAAAATCATGAGCTGCTTACCCAACTGCGCGAAGATGAATTGCGCAATGAACAGCTGATTGCAGTTGCAACGCTCGCCGCAAGTGCCGCACACGAAATAAATACGCCCCTGTCGACAATGACTGTCTTGCTCTCAGAGCTTCGCAACGATTATCAAAGCAATCCGTCATTGGTAAATGATATTGAACTATTATCACAACAAGTCAATTATTGTTCATCCACCTTAAAACAACTGGTACAAAATGCCTCAGGAGCAACCCAAGGGCAGCTTAAACAGCAAAGATTAAGCGCTTATTGCAGTTCCATCAGTGATAGCTGGCAACTGCTGCGCCCCTCCATTAATTTTTATGTGGAGGTGAGCGCAACTGAGCAAGATCCGCTTATCGTCATCGAGCCCGGCATCGATTATGCTATTATCAATTTACTTAACAATGCCGCCGATGCCAGCCCCGATTACGTCAGCGTCTGTATTTCCTGGACAGAGGAGATGCTCATCTGGAAGATTAGCGATAAAGGCGAAGGTATTGAGCAACATCTGCAGGCCACCCTGGGCAAAGAGTTGAACTCTACCAAAAAGCAAGGGCTTGGACTGGGTATGCTGCTGACCCACGCAACCCTTAAACGCTATGGCGGCAACGTTAGGCAAAGCGCAAACTCCCCCAGGGGAACCATTACCGAGCTTCACCTGCCCCTGAATATTATTGCGGAAAGCAAAGACTGAGTATGAGTACCCATTTTATTTTAGTGGTGGATGACGATGAGGTATTTTGTCGGGTGATGACGCGCGCCCTGACCCGGCGCGGCTATGATGTTGAAGCTTGCCAATCATCTGCAAGCGCTATTGAAGCAGCCCGACACAGGAATTATGGCAAAGCGATAGTCGATTTAAAAATCGCACAGGATTCCGGTTTGCACTTGATAAAAGAATTAAAGAAAATCAGTCCTGATATGGATGTTATTATGCTGACTGGTTATTCCAGCATTTCCACTGCAGTCGAATCCATTAAGCTGGGAGCATTAAATTATTTCTGCAAACCTATAGAAGTCGATGAAATTCTTCAGGCGTTTGCCAAAACACCAGCTGACACTTCACACACAATCCCGGACACGCCCCCCTCACTGGAGCGCATTGAATGGGAGCACATCCAGAAAACCTTGCAGGATAACAATGGCAATATTTCAATGACCGCACGCGCGCTGGGCATGCACCGAAGAACACTGCAACGAAAACTACAGAAAAGACCCGTAAACAATTAGAGTCTAACAGATTGCTTGCCTATTTATAGTTTTACTAAAGCTGTGCCGCCATCAGCAATGCATCCTCATGGCCATTGACGGTAGGATAATAATTTTTGCGATGCCCCACTTCAAAAAAACCTTCCTTTGAATAGAGTTCTATCGCTTTTTTGTTAGAGACGCGCACTTCTAAAAATAACATATCAGCGTGGCCGCGAACAGTTTCAATCGCATGCTGCAACAGACAGGAACCTATGCCCCGACGCTGGAACTTTGGCGAGACAGAGATATTCAGCAATTCAGCATCGCCGCCGCCATGGGTCACTACCACATAGCCCAGCAGTTGATTTTTATATTCTGCCAACCAGCATTTTTGTCGGCTCGACAGGCAATCTTCGAAGCTGGATTGCCGCCAGGGATGACTGTGAGCACTATGCTCAAGCAACATCACATTGGCAATATCATCAACCTGCAACAAGCGCAGAGACAGATCCATGCCGCTTACCGTAGTCATAATAATGGGGGTTGAAAATTCACTCATAAACTTAGGAATGGTAACGACGAATGGCTGAAAATAACTGCTTTTTTAACAGGGGATCAATTAATAGCTCATTCAAAGCAGGCATTATTAATGCATCAATTTCTGAACCGGCACTCGAACGCGACTGCCACAGATTTTTACCCAGGCCATCGACTTCGGGTAGCAAATAGAGATAAGCATTGCTCCCCATTAACCATAAATACTTGAATGGACGAATTTCGCATTGCACAGACAACCAGGTCTGCAATTCAGCGCGAGCATCATCTGCAGTGCGCCTGGCAAAGCTGTTTTCAATCATGGGGCAGCGCAAAACCTCCTCCTTAACGTTGAGAGGAGATGCAGGGAATAAATGACGCAATATATTTTTAAGCAGCGAGTCTGTTGGCAGGGCCAACTTGGTATTGCGGGCATCGACAATCATCAACTCATCAAGCGGACGCCAGACACTTAAACTGAATGCCTCTATCGCCGGAAGAGCACCTGACAGAGCTTCTTGAGGCTCCTCTTTCTTTGCGGGAGAATCAAGCTTAACTATTTTCTTGCTATCAAAAATATCGCTGATCATATTATTGATAGGTGAATTCACATCGCCCGTGTTAACAGGAGCCTGCACTTGTGTGTAGTGCGTAGCACTGCGAATTTCTGTCATTGCTACAACTGCATGACCATTAGTGCTATTGGATAAAAGCTCCTGGCAAGGCTCAGGTAACCGGCATTGGCCAGAGACAGGTGCATAAGGCAAATGCCACCTCGGCATATAGGTATCTACGCCGAGAGCAGAGAGATAAACTTGTCTTTGCAATTCATTCATAGCATCAATAAATACTGGGAAGAAGCTCGTCTAAAAAGAATATACGAATTATAAGGCAGGCAGACACAAAAGTCCGAAGGAATATTGCATCAGAAAACAATGATAAGAAACAAAAAAAGCCCCTGCAGCAATGCTACAGGGGCTTTAGGATTAAGAGCTTGACGATGACCTACTCTCACATGGGGAAACCCCACACTACCATCGGCGCTAAGTCGTTTCACTTCTGAGTTCGGGATGGGATCAGGTGGTTCC
>DATMSP010000027.1:0-15791 GCA_035565295.1 Cellvibrio sp.
GAAAAACAAAAAATCGCTGCAGAGTATTATGCATTATTAAATTCAGTTTCATTGGGTAAGTCTATTGATTATATTCCGGACTCTGTCTCTGATGAGTATATTAAGCGCTTGCAATCTGCCGATTTTAAGTCTCGGATTGTAGCTTACCAGGACATTGGCCGGGATTGGATAAACTCAAGAAAGCTATTTGATTTTATTAAAAATGAAGTTTCCCTAAAGTATAACGTCGAGGGCGATTCTGATAATACCAAAGAGGTGAGAGAGGCAATGAATGCCTTGGCTTCTTCTGGCTTGATTGAATATAGTGATTTTTTTAAGGAAATAAAATCTAACGCTATGGATAAAAAAATAGCTGACCAGGTGGAGGATAGTGAAAAAATTTTGTTTAGGCGGGCGGTTCAAGGCAGCATAATACATAGTGAAGTAGCCGTTAACCCGCAGGAGTCTTGGAAAGTGAACCAGCTTGCGCGTACCGTTCTGTTTTCTGAGCCAAAGCTTCGGGAAGGCGCTGCTAAAAATATATATCTAAATTTTATCGGTAATACTTATTTGCTGGATACCTTGGCAAGTCTTTTGGAAAAAGAAGCTTTTAAGAGCAACTATGCAACTGGCATGAATGCTAATTTTCATGAATGGATTTGCCGAATCCTGGGTGACTCGAAAGATAAAAAATATCTGGATTTGCTCAATAGGGCTCAGAAGGATGCGCGAGTAGAAAGCGTTAGAAAATATGCAGTAAAATATTATAAGGTGCTTAGCAAAAACTAAAAACTTGCTTTGACGGCAAAAGAGGAAGATTGGGTGCTGCTCCTGCTTGCAGTTGTGGTTGTCGGCACAGCCTATAGCCAACAATCTGGATGCTACTCAGTTAGCAACATTATTTTTACTGATGAGTGAGCGACAAGTGGGGCAGCGCTCTGGAAGAGTAGAGCCTCGGGCCGTGAAGCGAAGGCCAAAAGCATATCCCTTGCTAATGATGCCACGACAGAAAGCTCAAGAGGCGGTGCTTAGATTTGGTCATCCCAAGAAGCTTAAGTAAGTGCCATTCGGGGCGGAGGATATATTTTTTGATCAATCTTCCATATTTAATCTAAAATACATAACTTAATATTGTTTTTGGCACTCGTTGTCGCGCGGTTTCTGTTAGTCACATTGAGGAAGATAAGAATGCGCATCATCATATTTTTATTTATCTATTTTGCATCTTCAGCTTCATTTGCAGAACTTTGTAGTGAAACGCCGGAATGGAATAAAAAAATTTCTCCGGAAACAGAAAAAATAAAAAACCTTGATAAGCAGGGTGAGAAAGATCTAAAGGCGGCATTAGAAAATTTACAGAAAATATCAAAAAAAAATGATAAGCAAATGGCTGCATATTTGCTTGAAGTTGTTAATAAGCCAGAGCTTTCACAGTTACAAAAAGATCGCAAAAATCTTGGTTTAAATATGATTAATTTAATTAATAGCGGCGACTGCAAAGCAATTAGAGAAAACAATAAGAAGCTTCACTCAGCTATTTCATTGCAGTGGATTGGGACCTTAACAGCAGTTCAGGCGGACACACAACTCTTTCTGGCAAAAAATATGAGTGCCATTCCCGATATTAATGCCACAACCGAGACGGGGGAAAAAGTTGTTCTACATGCTAATGGAACTTGGTCTGAAGCTCAAAAAAAATAATTGGTGTATTTAAGATGGCTGCCTTGAGGTCTTCGCTGAAGGCTTCGTGGCCTGCTTTCGCTTTGGTATTACTTAATGGTTTTACGGGGTGATTAAAATAAAGCACCCCGATCCTAATGCTTTCATGGCATTGTACTTAGCTGGCAGTAAGCGCTGATAAAAAGTCAGGTCGCTCGACGTTCGGCATATTATCGTAGGCCTTAAGAATAGTTTCCAGCGGTGTCAAAGCTTGATTATTTTGCCAATAGACAATTTTAAGCCAGGTTGCTGCTCGAATAAATTGGCCTCCCCCCAACCACTTTTCCTCCAGGTTTGCCTGTAGCATCTTTTGGCCTGCTGCAAATAGCTCATCGCGATCATAGAGGTTGCGTGCATTATGCAGGCAAAGAGCATAGGCATATTCGCGTGGTTTTAATGTTTTCTTTAATGATGGCGATTTGTCCCCAAGCCAATATTCGTACATATCAATTGCAACTTCATATCCGTCAACCCCTTCGTCTGGCTCGGCGGCTTGGAAAGCAAATGCCATATAATCATCTAAGCCATCGTTTATGATCTCGTTGCGAGGCCAAGGACGATTCTCGCTACGCCAAGCGGCCTCTTCAAAAATGCGGGCATTTTCCCAAAAACCAGGAGAATCGGTTCCATTCTCTAGCCATTCACATATTGCTCTAGCCCAATTCAGTTTACTTATGTGTAGTTGGTTGTGTGGCGAAAATTCGTCGCCCTTTTTTATTGCATCATCCAGCCATTCTCGCGAGCGCGAAATAATAGGTAAGATTTTATCTTGTAATCCAACCAGCCATGCCTCTATGGTAGTTGAAACATCTGAAGAAGCAACATTACCCATTGGTCTTTTCGGATCATACTCGGAACTTAAGTAAAATTTAAGCATCTCGCTAGAAAATCCTTTTTCTCTCAATTTAATTGGATTAAAAAGCATTGTTATTCTCCACAGGGTTTGTAACCACAGTATGCCAAGTGATGTGAGTTTTTAGAGGAGCCATCACCCACTGTATTTGTTATATAGTTTCCTGATCTTATGTTTTTTAAGGATTCTTGTTTGATGTTTTCTGGTAAGTCAGACATTATAATTGCAATTCTTGCTTCTTCAATAGCCTCATTCAAACGATTAGATCCTTCTTTAAAGGTTGGGGATTGCTGAATATTTCCAGGATTATTCCTGAATTTATTATCCCACAATGTGACCTCTCCCGTTACACTATCGACCGAAATAATATCGGCACCATGAGTTCCAACTTTATCGCCATAGCTCACCACAACTTGATTGGGAAGAGCAGCAATTTTGTTTGCAAGATTTAACTCACCGTTAAAGCCATTAATCTGTGAGTTTGCTATATTGGGATTAGCTGAATCCAGTGTTTTTGGCACGTAATCCCAACCGGCAAGTGGATCGGGTAAGCGTGAATCCATGCGCGTTCCATTGATTATTCTGGATGCATCGTCAGTATCCGTACTTTCAAATTTTACTGTCTGATTTAAATACCCAAAATCCCCCTCCACCCGCGAGCTCGCCGTATCCCAGTTCGGAGTAGCGGCACGCTCCTGAATCGAAATCCCCGTTGCCTGGCCTTTGGCATCAGTCATGATTTCAACGGTACCACCATTTGCTCGTGCGAGCGCACCCTGCAGTAACGATCCACCTATGGCTTCCATGGCTGGGGCGGCAACAACGCTGATGGCCATGGCGCCCTGGCTGTAGCCTTCCAGGTATCCCAGATCCTGGTCGCGGCCCTGGAAGCTCAACATTCTGCCATAGGCATCGGCTTCTTTGAAATCCTGCCAGGCAGCTTGCGTGGTGTCGATTGGGCTGCTGATAAAATTCAACAGGCCGCTTGCGCTATTGGCTATGCCTGCCAATGTCATATCGATGGGGTGATCCAGCGCTGCTTCTTGACCTTGGGTGTGGCCGATCCAGAAATCGTTGCGGCGTTGCTGGTCGGTTTTGGCAACACCCAGCGCGTCAATCAGGCCGAGCGTTTGATTGGACATAAAGTCCACAACACCTTTGCCTTCGTTGGTGTAGTCGCTTTGTGCAAGCGCAAACACTACGCGCTTCTCGCCCGTTTTGGGATCGACGTAAGCTAAATTGGAATCCATCAGTTGCTGTTGCAGTGATAGCTCGGCCATTTCATCTTTTGTATTGCCCACTTGGCTACTGCCGACGGCTTTGATATCCGCTGCGACTTCGCTGGTTAAAAAATCCATTACCTTGGCATCGGTGCCGTATTGCTCCTGCCATTTGCCATCCATCAAACCAGCAGAGCCTTGCAGCAATCTGGCTTGTGCTTCTTTGCTGCTGAGTTCTTCGCCGGTGGTGGATTTTATATAGCCGGCAAATCGCTCTACACGCTTTTCGTCGCGAACGTATTGGATTTCGGGAATAGCCAGTTGGCGATAGTCCACGCGGTTTTGATCCAATGCGTTAAAGGTGGCATTGTTCTGCCGCACGGTATTGTTGAGTGTGGTTGAGCCTGTGCGCTGATTGACTGCGCCCAGGGCCGTGTAATCATTGCTGGCGAAATTAAAATTGACATAATCCACCGTTGCTGCGCCCATGATATCGGCGTAGCTCTCGCGATTCTCTTGATAAGCTTGTGTTTTAACGGCGTCAGGATTGCGGTTAGCATCAAGGTGATGACTGGTTTCATGGCCCAGGATATTAACGGCATCACTGGTGTTGGCAATGTTGTCATCCACCATAAAGATCAGGCCATTCTTTTTCCCCGAGGTCGCCGCAGGATCGGAGGCATAAGCGCCCTGAATTTGCTGCTGAATCGATGTGCCTTCATAGTGTTGGGTATTGAGGCTGTAATGATCCTGTACCAGGGGCATGGCTTTGATCGGATCAACGCCCATTTGCGCGGCTACGCTATTGGCTAGTGCGGTGTAAGCCGCGTCCTTCTGCTCGGGGGTGCCTGTGCCGCTGTTGATCACATCAATATATTGTTTGTTGTTGGCATCATTGGCAAAGTTCTTAGTCGCGGTAAAGTAATCTTGCGAATCCTGCATATGCTGGCGCAGACTGGTTTCGCCCTCGCCGTTGCCCAGAAATGACACGCTCTGGTCTGCGAGATTGGCAATTGACTCTATGCCGATTTCTGTGCGTTTCACATCTTCTTTGATTTGCTGATGTCCTTCCGCCGTCAACAATCTGTGATCCAGTGTTGCATCCACCGTTTGACTCTGTTCGCTGTTCCACAGTGTTTTTTCGGTGTTGGTCGTATCGCGATTGAGCAGTATCAGCGGTGAGTTGCTGGCTTTACCGGCATCCGTCAATTCACCATTGCGTTCCATTTCGGTTCCGCCCACGGTGATATTGCCGTGGCCGAGGGTGGCCAGGGTTTTGCTGCCGCTGTTAGTTTGCGTATTGTTGTAGGTGAGGTTGCTGGTTTGTGCCCTTAATTGATCGCCATCGGCAGTGGTGGCGGTGTTGCTGGCGTTTTTGTCGGTTGCTTTGGCGTTGCCATTGATACCGAGATTGGTGCTGATACCTGCGCTGGTTTGGTTGCTGATATTGGTATTGCGCAGATCGGTAAACGTCAGGGTTTTGGTATCCAGATTTAGCTGGTTGGTATCTTTGCCTTTGGTATCAATGGTGGCGATCAGTGCGCCGGTGATTTGCGTATTGCCTTTTACGTTGATATCCGCTGTGCCGCCGGAGGTCAGGCTGGTGAGCACGGTTTCGCGGGTGAGGCTCATGCCGTTGCTGGCGTGGATGCCGCCGTTGACGCCGCTGGCGCCGGCAACATTGCCGGTGCCTTGCAGGTTGTTGGTAAAGGCGTTGCCGCCTGTGCGGCTGGTTTTGGCGGTGGGCGAGGTGCCGTCATCGGCTTTGCCTCCCAAACTAAATCCACCACTGATCCCCGCACTATTATTTTTACTGCGACTGCGATTCTGTTGCGACTCCACATTCAAATCGCCGCCCACATCCGCGATCAATGCCGAATCCGCGTGCACATTCGCGCCGCGCAGGTTGGCATCGCCCAGGGTGCTCAGGTTGATCTTGTCGGCATTCAGGGTAGTGTTGTTGACGGTGCTGGTGGTGTTGCTGTCTTTGCTGCGATCGAAGCTCCCGCTGACGCTGACTCCGCCGCTTGCGCCGTATACGGTCATCTGTGCGGTGATATGGCCGTGTTCGTTTTCATTTTTTTGCTCGGTGGTGTCGGTGCTGTTGAGCAGATTGAGTTCGCCGGTGTGGATATCGATCTGGTTGCGGGCAGTGAGGTGGCTGCCTTTGATATTGGTGGTGGTACCTTCGCGGTTGAGGCTGCCATCGGCGGTGGCGGTGCCGGTTTGCATCACAATATTGTGGCCGCTGAGGTTGGAGGCCTGGGCGGTGGTGCTGTTGTTTTTGGAGGTGCTTTTGCTTGCATCTATATCCAGTTGCACCCCGGCGTTAAAGCCGTAGGTGCCGGTGCTCTGCACGGCGGCCACGGTCTGCTGCACCAGGGCGGTGATGCTGCTGGCGAGGTTGGTGGCGGCCAGGGCGACGCCGGCCTGGTACCACTCTTTATCGTCTTTGCTGTCGCTGATGATTTCGCGCAATTCCAGCAGGTCGGCGTAGGCGATGCCGGGCACTTTGTTGTTGTAGTCGCTTTCCAGTTGGCCGAGTTGTGTCTGTAACTGGTCGAGGTTGCGCTCGTAGGCTTTGAATTCTTTTTTGGCTTTTTCCAGTTGCTCCTTGGCTTTATCCACCGCCAGGGCGGCTTTCACCACTTCGACGGCTTGGTGTTGTACTACCACGCTCAGCTCGGCGCTGCCGTGCACGGTTTTGGTTTCGGATTCGTAGCTGTTGGTGGCCTCATCAATATAAATGCCCGTGGCTGCGGCCATGCCCAGGGTGCCGTCCTGGTTGCCATCGGTATCGGCGGCGACGGTGGAGCCCTGCATCTTGACCTTGCCGGCGCTGGCGATCACTGTGACATGCTGCTGGCTTTCGATGTTGGAGCCGAGTTGATCTTTCGCGCTGCTTTTCTTGTCCTCTGAGTCGAATTGCGCATCGGCAATCTTGACGGTCGCGCGGCCATCCTGGTTTTTCACCATCTGGTCAGGGCGGCTGATGGCTTTGCCTAAATCGCCTGCGCCCACGCTCATGGTTTTATCGTGGCTGTAGGCTTGGGTTGTGGTGGTGGCGGCGAGTATATCGAAGTCACCGGCATCACTGACCAGCTTCACACCTTTATCGCCTTTGATGTTGGAGCCGATAATTTGGCCGGTGCCCGCGTGGGCGTTGACCGTGCCGCCGGCTACGAGATTGGAGGCCTGGGCCTCGGTGATACCTTCACCGGCTTTGTGTTCGCTTTTGCGATAGAGATCGCCACCGCTGAACATGCCGGATTTTTTGTTCCACTCTTCGCTGTTGTGAATGGCTTCACCGGCGGTGACCAGTAAATTATCCACCGCCTGCATATCGATATTGCCCTTGACCACCACATTGGTGGCCGCCAGGGTAATATCCTGGCCGGAGAGGATATGGGCATTGCCGCCTGCTTCTATCTGCGCGTTTTGCAGGTGGCTATCGTTTTGCACCGCGCCCTTGTCTTTTTTGTTGATGCCGAGGCTACCGGATTTTTTGGTTTGCTGGTAGTTGAGGGTTTCATAGTGCATGCCGGTGATATTCACATCTTCATCGGCGGCAATGGCGACATCGTCTTTGGCGTTGAGGCTGACACCGGCTAGATTCACTGTGCCACTTTCATCGCCGATCACTTTGCCTTCGGCATTTTTGTGGGCGTTGATCAGCAGGTCGCCGCCGCTCTCGACGGTGCCGCCTGCCAGTTTTTCATCCAGGGTTTCAGTGGTGGTGGTTTTGCTGCGGCCGAAGGATTTTTTATCGGTGTCTTTGCTGTAGTGATATTCAGAATCCACCACTGCGCTGATATTGGTATCGCGCTTGGCCGCAATCGATGTATCACCGGCAGAGGTGATGGCGGTGCCGGTCAGGTTGGCATCATTGCCAGCGTTGAGGCTGACATCACCGCCGCTGGTGATGCCCACCAGGCTGTGCTCCACAATAGTATTTACAAAGCTGTGTTTTTTATCGTTGCTCTCGTCGTGCTGCTCGTTGGCTACGGCGGTGAGATTGATATCGTTTTTTGCATCGAGTGTTATGTTGCTGGTTGCATTGAGGTCGCTGGCTTTGATGCCCAGGTCGTTGCCCGCCGATATTTCCAGATCGCCGTCAGTGGCTATATGGCTGCCCACTTCCTGGTGGCTGCGGGTTTCATAACGGCTGCCTGTGCTGGTGAGGCTGCCGCGAGAGGTGTTTATGGTTTGGTTTTCACTTTCGGTGAGACTGTTGATATTGATGTTGTTGCCCGCGCTCAGTCGCGTGTGGCCGCTGCTGTTTTCGTCTGTACCGGGCGAGGTCTGGTTGATGACCTGTGCGGCTTCCAGCAGTATATCGCCGCCCGCCAGCGCTACCAGGATGCCATTGTTGTGGGTGCCCGTCACATAGAGTCCGGCAACACGATCGACCCGCGTGCGGCTGCCTTGCGCGCTGGTGCCGGTCGTAGTGGTACTGGACACTTTGATATCCTGACCTGCCTCCAGGGTCATGCTGTCATCGGCATCCAGGGTGCCGCCAATATTCAGCAGATCCTGTCGCGCTTTGAGGTTGAGCGTTGCAGCGCTGATGCGCCCGCCCAGGTTTTCAATATTTTCCGCATCCAGTTTGACAACCTTGCGCCCTGCGAGGGTGCCGCTATTGCCAAGATCTCCTGTCAATTTAAGGTCAATACTCTCGCCCGAGATCAATGCACCTGTGCCATCGATATCGCCCTTGCCAACCCGCACATACACCTGCGGGACAAGCACATGGGTCGCCGTGCCGTCGGCGAGGGTGACCGGGGTTTCCACCAGCCAGACAATATCGCTGGTGAGTGCCGCCATTTGCTCCGCGCTCAGGGCAACACCGGGGCGCAGGTTGTAATCCTGCACATAGGTTGCAGCATTATCCATCAATGCGCGGTATTGGGCTTCATCATCGCTGTAACCTTCCAAAAAGCGGCGACCGGTCAAGAGTGCGATTTGCTCGCGAATCAATTGCTGTTCGTAAAAACCATCGCCCAACCGGGTTTGCGTAATGGCTGGATCGACGGCCAGGGCATTGAGCATATAGTCCGAGCTTAACCAGAGGCGGTTGCTGGTAAACGCCGGGTCAGTTTCCACCAGATAGCTGGCGTTGGGGCCGGGATTAAGGCGATACAAACTATTATTCGGCAGTTGGGTGTTGACTCCACCCGTGCGCACGACTTGTGGGTTTGCCTCCGATGCGCTGGCAGTGACCAGGGGGATTTCGCTAATCAGATTGATCGGTGCTGCCTGAGTGATATTGACCTTGGCTACCAGAGTATTTTCGGGAGTGGCTGTTACCGTGCCCGTGTTCAAGGCTGCAACCTGGGTGTCACTGCCTGTGTGGGTCTTATTGTCTTCGTACCCCGCTGTCGGCACCAGCCTGATTATTTCATTGGTAGGTCCTGGCGCCCAGAGAAAGGGGCCATGATGACCGGTGGAGTCGCGTCCACTATTAAAATTCCGATAGTAGTCCGTGAGGGTGCCAATATGGGTGGTGGTGCGCGTTACATCAGTTTGAGTACTCGTCAGGTTTTCCGCAGCTACGGTCGTGTTGATGTCACCACCAGCAATAATAGTGCTGTCGAGATTGCGGATAACATTTGCATTAAACGATATAGCCCCCTGCGCTGATATGCGTGCAGGTGCAACGGTTATCAATTGTTGCTCGGTGACCACGCTGGTGTAACGATAAGCTTGCCACTGCTGGTATTCCTGCTCGGGTGTGTGCAGGTAATCCGATTCATGGTTGACGATATATACACCAGGGGTACCCTCGCGATACTTCTTGCCAACACCTCGATTGCTGATAATGCCTTCGTACTCCACAATTTTTTCAGTGTTGGTGATGTCTATGATCTCTGTGATGTGGGTATTGATGTTATTGATGTGCTGCGCGGATAAATCCAGTGCACCCAATGCTTCAATACCGGCACTCTCATTATTCAACACATGAGCTTGGCCAGTGGTGGTGTGGGTCGCTGTATCCAGGCTGCCACCTATCGCTATATCCTTTAAGCTAAACAGCAGCGCATGCTCGCGGTTGTTAATTGTCTGCGCGCCTATATCCAAACGCTCACGAGCAGCAATGACTGCTGCCTTGCTTTCGCCTGTTTTAGTGGTTTCTACATCATTGGTGAGGGTAACGGCTTTGATCGCAATATGGTCACCGTAGATTCTTCCAGTGCCCAAATTGTTGAGGTTCGTAGTGTTGATAAATGTATCACTGCCATTGATTAAACCGCGATTATTCAATGTGTCTGAAGCGCTCAACGAAAGTTGCTGAGCGCTGATATCGGCGTTGGCCTGGTTCTCGATAGTGGTTGCATTGAGGGTAAGCGCGTTACCGGCCAGCAGGCTGGACAGATTGGTAAAAGTACCGGTCGTGGTCAAGCTGGCACTGCCATTGGCCTGGAATTTGGTGGTATTACTGTAGTCGCCGACAAAGCTTAATACCAGATCGCCCTCACTCAACACATTGCCGTCGCCCGCCAAACCCGCGCTATCCACATTGAGCGATTGCCCTGCAATCAGGGTTCCGCCGCTATTGTTCACCTGTAGTGTCCGCCCTGTTGAAGCGGTGTCTTTCAGCGTTGCAATTGCACCGGCAGACATCAATCCCTGAGTGTTTTCCACAACACCCTGGCTGAGCAAGGTCAGGTCGGTGTCTGCACGCAGGGCGCCTTGGCTATTGATCACCTGCGTTGCAGCCAGATCTATAGCCTGCGCATCTATCCCTGCATCCTTTTGGATCTTGCTTTCGCCAGCCGCGGTCTGCAGCGTGTTGGCATTGTTGAGGCTGGCTGCACTGATACTGAGATGGTTATTCGTGCGTATCAAGCTTCCACGGTTATCAATGGATTCGCCAAAGGTTAAGGTGGTATCGCCCAGAGCCTGGATTTGCCCACCCTGGTTATCAAGCGTGTTCCCCTTGAGCGATAAGGTATTTGCACTGGTGATAGTGCCCCCCTGAGTATTATTGACAGCACTGCTCTCAGCCGTAAGTGCGCCGAGACTGCCGATATAGCCGGTGCTATTGTCCAATAAACCGGTGGTTAGATTGACTGCGCCCAAACCCAAAATACCCAAAGGGTTTTCATCCGCTTGAAGGCTGCTGGAGTGTGTATTGGTGAGTGCCTGCTCGTGGGTATTGATACTGAGTTGACCCTGTGCCTGAATCAAGCCAGCATCATTCAGCAGTGCGCCGGTTTGAAGATCAAGTGCATCGCTGGTGCTGGTAATAGCACCTTGAGTATTGTCAAACAGATCAAGCTGGCTATTCGCAGCAATACTGCTGCCGGTGATAACCCCTTTGTTATTGTTTACACCTACCACAGAAACTGTAACCGCCTGCGCGGCTTCGATGCGACCTGCCGTATTGTTCAGCTTGCCTTGCGTAGCCGTTACCTTAACTTCGTTCGCGAGGGAACCAATGGTGCCATGCGTGTTTTCAATCGCACTTGCCTGGATAGCAACCCGCTCGTTACCAACCAAAACACCTTGCTCATTGGTTAGCGTTTTTGTCGTGGTAGCCGCGAGCGATTTTGCCGCGGTAATATTGCCTTCGCTGTTATGTAAACTCTCTGCGGCAATCGTAGTATTGCCGGTGGCAGTGATGGTGCCGCGCGCGCCTTGCTGCCCGCTATTCTCGATGTCTCCTGTGGCGGCAATCGTTAAATCTGCCGCACTGGTTTCAGTGCCGACTTGAATCTTGCCGCCCTGGTTGGCCAGAGAGCCAATGGTTATTGTAGTGGCGCCCTTGCTGACAAGAGAGCCGCTGGCATTATCAAATTGCGTGGCGGCAGTGATCTGAGTCGCATTGGAACCGCGCTGAGTAATAGTGCCCGCACGATTGGAAAATATTGTGCTGTCTATACGCAGTTGCTCGGCGCTCAACGACCCTTTATCCGAAAGTGTCGACGCGGCTTTAATATCCAGTAAACCATTGCTGGATACAGTTCCCGCTAGATTGTTCAGTGTGCCTGTTTCCAGGCTCAGCTCACCTGAGCCTGCGTGCTCAAGCTTGCCACTGGCATTGGTCACAGCGGCCGCTTTGATGGAAAGGTTTTGACTGTTGGTCGCAATGCGCCCTTGATCATTGTTGAGAGTGCCCGCGAGATGCAGAGCGAGATCGCCATCGCCCACTTGCGCCAATTCGCCTTGCACATTGATAAGGTTGCGAGCATTGAGCGCGAGTTGCAGAGCCGATACTTTGGCTTGATCGGTGCGCAGAGTTTGTGTGGTGTTTGCTGTGAGTGTATGGCTGGTCGCCAGCGTAGCCCCTGTGAGAGTGATATCGCCTTCTATTGCTGTCAGAGTGAGGTTGTCGGCACTATTGTCGTTGCCGCTGAGATCGAGTGTTTTTGCCGTGAAAATTTGATCATCGCCGCTCAAACTTTTTCCTTGAACCTTGATAGCTTTTGTAGCCGCAAGAGTAAGATTGCCGCTCGAACCCAATGCGCCATCCACTTGCACACCAGCACCTAATACAGAACCTTGGGCGCTGGTAATGTTACTATTAGCACCATCAGAGGTTAGTGATGTATTGCCTTTAGCGGCAATAACACCGGCATTGTTAATAGTGCCCTTGCTGTTAAGGCTTGTATCACCCTGGGCATAAAGAGTACCGCTGTTTTGAATATGATTTTGCGTATCAATCTGAACCTGCGCCGTCGCCGTAACATTGCCAGTGTTTTCAATAATGCCATCAGCGGTTACTACGACTGAACCTGCACTGGCTCCCAAAGTGCCGGCATTGCGCACACCTACACCCGCTTCAGTGCCTACCAGACGAATTTGCCCGGCGTACATACCGCCCAGTGCCGAGACATCGACCGCGAATGCGGGTGACGTTCCCGTGTTGGCCGTCGTGGTAGTTGTGGATTGTGCAGCGTCTATCTGATTTGCGCCGGCAATCACATCGAGCTTATTCGCCCAGATGCCCGCATTGACCTCTACCGCCCTTGCCATAAGCGCGGTGTAATCCGTTTGCCTCGTATCAAGCCCGGCGCCTTCAATGCGGATTATCCCTTTGTCGACATTATAGGAATCCAGGTTGCCATTAACCAGATTGGGTGTGCCCGTGGTCAGGGTCGCCTGGCTGGCATTGATAAAGCCGCAGCCAGCGCAGGTAATCCCCGAGCCATTGGCAATAATCACTTGTGCTTTGCCGCCCGCCACTTCGATATAGCCCAGCAACTGGCTGGGATTGCTGCTGTTGACCTCGTTTAAAATAATTTTTGCTTCGCGATTGGCCAGCCAGGGGTTGGCCTGCACCCAACCGCCCAATTGTGTCTGGGTATGGGTGCGCGAGTTATTGAGGATTACTCCCTCTTTGTCTACATCAAATTCGCTGTAACTATTGCGCGATACACCGCCCGCCGTGGCGGTTTGGATATTGACCTGGGTTACACCATTGGCCGCTGTCAACACGGTGGGATGCTGATCTGCCGGTGCGCTCTTGTCGACGACAATATCGGCACTGGCGGGCATCACATAGGCCACCATGCCTAGCGCCAGCCAAATTCCAAAGCGCAGTGGCGATACTCCTGCGACTTCCTGTTTTACAACAGCCGTGCGCGCGGCCGATGTGTGACCAAGTGCTTTGCTGTAGCTGCTAGCGGTTTCCGCCACTGCCATAATCAAGCCGCGCGCTTTGTTAAAAATCAACCGGTAAAGATGTTTGTTCATATCAGTTCCCTGTCACGCGTGATTCAAAATACATAGTGCCTCCCTAATACGCCCAATTAGCGCTAAATCCCGTTACATTTGCCGAGGTTCTAAAACCTGCAGGTTTCTCCAGCGGTTGACCGATAAATATGTCATAGCTCAGGCTTTTATAACCGCCGCGCAATCCCAACACGGCACCGCTTAAATGTGTACCCACCAGGCTTTCACTGCTCGGCCCACTCACGCTGCCGTAATCAATTCCCATATAGAGCTGTTGCCCTGTCTGGAATATTCGCCACCCCATATCATTGCGCAACAGCCAGCCGCGCTCGGCCAGCAAGGTGCTCTCACCATCAAAACCGCGCACCGTGTAGCGGCCACCAATACTGAACCTGTCTTGCGGCACCAGGGGAGTATTGTTTTGCTGTGCCCGGATACTGCCGGAGTAATTAAAATAGTGCTCGCCCACAGACCAGGGTACAGAGACTTGTGTACTGGCACTGATAATAATGGGCCGTGCGGTGCCCTCATCAAAATTTTCTTCAGGCGCTTTCAATGAACCAAAAGCGCCTGTGCCCTGGCGGTAATTCAACGCGAAATCGAGCACCTTTTGCCCCATAAATTCGCGGTGGCTTATATCAAATTGCCAGCCGGCCATTTGCCGCCGCTGCACACCCACTTCCGCATCATTGATAAAATTCTTGGAGGCGCGACTCCAGCCGTGCAGCGCAAGCGTTGTTTTGCGCACAGCATCGCGATAAATAAGGCGCGACACACTGATATCGCTATTTTGGCTCTCACCGCTGTAGTTATAGGATTCAAAAGCCCCTGCAACCTCCTGGTGGTAATCGTTACTGCTGGTGGTGAGCGAAAATAACCAATAGCTCAGGGGAATTGAATAATAAACGTTATACCCCTGGCTGCCGCGATTGCCGGGATCACCACCCCCGAGGTCGCGATTGAGGGTGAGATAAAACAAATCGTTCAAAGACCACCAGTGATCCAGAGAAAGCGTCAAACTGCCTTGGTATTTACCCGTGGCATCACTACCTGAATCATCGACAGCGGCATTGAGACGGTAGGACGAGGTGCGCTCGGTTTTGATGATAATATCGCTTTCACCCGGTTTTGCGTTGGCTGCCGAGCCAGGCATTATTTGAATATCGGCATTGAGGGAGGGAACACGGCGAATGTTCTCCAGAGCCTGCTCGATATCGCGCAGGTTCAACAGCTTCTCTTCGCGAATGGGCAGCGCATTCCATTTTTGGGTGTAGGGCGAATTTTGAAATTGGATCTGGCCTACGCGCCCCGGCACCAGCGTCAATGCTAAGGTGCCGGTTTTTAAATCCTGCGGGCCAGCCAGTATGCGAGTGGTCACAAACCCATTGGCAACCATGGCATTCTGGATGCGTTTCATCACCAGATTAATGCCTTGGCCACCCAGGCAGCGACCTTGCACCTTGTCTTCCGTATCGGCAGATGCTTTATCTGCAGCCGCCAATGCCCACTGGAATTTTTCGGCGTATTCACCACTTAAGCTGATGGTGTTAATAATAAAACACGGGCTTTCGTTAGTAGGTAGGTATTCACCATCTTTATTTGTTGGAGGCACTTGCAAGCGGACATCGGGCGCTGCCGACTGCTGTTCATGCAATACCCTGTCGCGCTCTTGCTGACGCAGCAACTCCTGATTGCCAGAGGTGTCAGGCTCTTGTGCTTCGCTGAAAATGCTAAACAAAGCAAGAGTGGTGAGGGCTAGAACCCGCACATTGCGATATTGACATTAATTTGTTGGAATGGGGTAGGGCAAACTCTGCTCTCCATGCAATTTTATCTCAAAACTACAAAATATTTGGAATCAAAAATTTCTTGGTTTCAATGGAAATGATTATAACAACTTCTATAGGCAGAACAATCCCTGCTCTGTTATTGACGATAGATGCCTTGATGGATTATTTCATCGAAATCAATAAAGATTTACTTTTCTTCTTAATCGCGATTGTTAAATTAATTCAGATGCTTGGAAAAGTCAGGGACGGGAGACCCTATCGAAAAAGCTATTGCTTGCTCGATAGGTGCGAGGCAAAAGTAATATTTACATCCTCTCCATCACCTCAATCCCCAACAACTCCAACCCCTGCTTCAGCGTGCGCGCCACCAGATGGCACAGGCGCAAACGGCTATCGCGCACATCCGCAGCAATACCTTCTTTTAGGATAGGGCAGGCTTCATAGAAGGTCATATAGAGGCTGGCGATATCATAGAGATAAGAGCAGAGCAGGTGGGGCATGGCTTCACGGGCTACCTGGTCGAGGGTCTCGCTGAATTGCAGCAGTTTGATGGCG
>DATMSP010000028.1:0-161546 GCA_035565295.1 Cellvibrio sp.
CAAACAAGCTGGTAAAATCACTCGCTACGACTATTGCACAATCTAAGTCCATCCCTATAAATGGAATACTTACTATTTTCATAGTTTCGGATCTCAAATCGAATCCATATCCTTCGCCTCCACCATTTGAACCAAACAGAAATATTCCTGGTGCATACTCATCAACTTCGTACTCTTCATTAAAAACTTTCAACTCTCCTAACTTCCAGAGTATTAGATAATTATCATTTACAAAACCTTCCCCTCCATCGGATCGCCGAAGAAACTCAACATAATCATTCGGCAACGAAAAATGGAGAGAGGAGCAAAACTCCTGCAAAGCAAAGTCGGAAGCACCATCGTTAAATGGCCAATCTATTAAACAATTACCAATTTTCATATTTAGCCATTACTACTAATGCCTTGTAGCATCGTTATTAAGTTATTCCACCATGGAGTAATTTTTCCAGATTCAAAGTCCCATCTATGACAAGCTTATTTTCTGAAGCTATTGGGCCACCACCAAATTTCGCAGCCTCAGGACTGGAGCAATTTATTTTTGATAAAAACTGTATCGATTTTGATTGCAAACCACAAAATAAGTTGTGGAATCCAGACAGAACAAACAAAATGTATTTGTTATTGATTGACTTCTAACTGTGCCAGTTTATACCTCAGCTAAAAAGTTATCGACTTTTAATGTGGCTCTATAAATTTAGATTTGAGCTGATTTTTTTCAGACTAAATCCACTTTTCATCAAGCATAGATTATTACTAAAAATAAATTGCTCCACCCAAGTTTTTTATGCATCAAGAAAACAATTGTGCAACCGTCGCCATAGGCAGAAAAAGCCTCGAACGACCACTGTGCTCATAGAGAAACTGAAAGCCATATTGTTCGTAAAATGCCCGCACATTATCCGTCAAGGCATCAACCACTACAGCGTAGGACGGCAAGTGTTCGTTGATTTGATAGCAATGCTCAAGCGCTCGAATCAAGGTAATCTTGCCTAGCCCTTGGCCTTGAGCTTCATGATGCACCGCGAGTTGAGCAATTAAAATGACTGGTATCGGATAACGAGGAAGCTTTTTTGCAAGCGCACTTGGCAAAGTCTCACGCTTGATCTCAGTATGGGACAATGTATAAAAAGCACAAACTCCAAGTAGTTCGCCCTGCCCCTCTTCCGGCAATACCATTGTCCGGCTTATACCCGCCTCACGGTGACGCACAGCAGATCCTGCAATAAAGTCATTCAGTTCTTGCTGACCACAATCAAAAGACTTGCGGTAATGGAGGCTCTTATCAAGCTCAACGAAAACTGATGCAGGAAGCACTAACGAATACCTTTCCCACGCGCAAACTCATGGGCTCCACGCAGCTTTTTATTAGGAGTATCTGCCGCCTCGCAAGCCATCATAAAGCGGTCAAACACATCTTCCTTTAAAGTAATGGCTTCATGCTCTTTAATCACCCGCTTTGCATCGCGCTCGATAAGGCGCACTACATACTCTGTCAGGCTTTTCATACCCTCAAGCGCAGCGGCCTTCTCGGCTGCCATTTTGACGGCCTCATCAATACGCATATCTATTCGCGATGTTGCCATGACAGCCCTCTTTGCTCACAAAACAATCAACACGTTAACCATAGCACAAGCACCATTTAAATGTACAGCATAAATCCGTACATCAATAGTATCTCTAAGCAATTCAAGGGTTTATACCAATACTGCACAGTCAGCGGGGCCGAGAGGCTTTATTTCGGCCCCCCCCTAAAGAATTAAGCAGCATCAAACTAGACGGCCGAAGGTCGCCTTTCAACAAATCAGGCTGTCACAAATCATTTATTGGCAGAACATCTCTGATAATCGATTCCGCAAAAATGGTAAATGTGAAAAACTTTTGCCAATTTTATACAAACGTTTTTTAACATTGCCACAAAAATTTACCCGAATGATTGCAATCGCAATTAAAAACATAAGCACAGCCACTGCCAAAATTCATTGCCGTCTTGCGCTCCGGCCCCTCCTCCAACTGGGCGAGAAACCGCATTGGCTGTTGGCAGCTATCGCACAGGGGCGTTGCATCACCTTGAACCCACATGGGGGCGCTGCCCATTTGCCCCAACACCATTCGCAATTCCTGTTTGTTTTGCTCGGCCCAGAGATTTCGCGCATCTTCATAACTATTGGATTCAACAGCTACTAAGGACGCGGAATGCTCTATCTCTCTTAAGCATTCACCATCCGCAGGAGCAGAAACATATTCCAGCTGTTCCGGCTGGGTAACAATGATTTTATTTCCCCCATCGTTGGGATCCCATTCCTCGCAGACGCCGGGGTCATTTTGACACATAAAAATTTGATAGAGATGAGCCTCGTGCGCAATTTTTCCCAGGAACTGCATTGGCAAATGGCAATAGGCGCAAGCGGGCCAGGTAAAGGCTTCAGCGCTGTTCTTCACGGGATATCCACCAAAACTGGTGGCAGGCATACTATTACCTTCCTGGCTATATACTAATAAATTTATATTCCGTGTACTCCGGCTTTTATAAATCACATCGCGTGCACGTGCGATCCAGCCTGATATTTTTTGCAGCTTAAACATGGTTTATTACATCCTTAATAACGTTTTTAGTTCAGCGATATGGTTGCGATAGGCGCTGCGACCCTGGGCGGTTATGCGGATTCGCGTCTGGGGTTTTTTGCCCACGAATTGTTTCTCTATAGCCACATAATCCGCTTTTGCCAGGGTTTCCAGATGCGCGCCGAGATTGCCGTCGCTGACACTGGTCAGGGTTCGCAGCTTTACAAATTCAATCCACTCCCCCTCCTGCAATACCTGTAGCGCAGTCATGATTTTCAGGCGGGTGCTCTGGTGAATAACTTCATCCAAGTTTGCCATTTCCGTTTTCCTTAGGCCGCCTTGCGCAGCCATGTTCCACCCAACATCAATGTGAATTCACTGGAGAGACAATTTCAAGGTTTTGCCAGTATCGATATTTTTGCCAATCAATCGCACCTAACCAGCGCTACCTCATTTTTTGCAGTGGCGAAATCCGCTTCCTTTACCCAGAAATGCTTTGCAGTTTTTTTGTCGGAAAAACCAAGCCACGAAAAGCTCGCCTTTCTCTCAGCCTGCCCCCTGAAGGTTCCTATACTGGCGGAAGTTGAAATATTATCCCAGTCGATGGCATTGCCGCCCGACCCCAGCTCTTCTGGCTGCACATAGAAAAATTCCGCAGTACCATCAGTAATTTCACGGTATTTTATTTCGATATAAATTTGATTTTGGTTAACCGTTAACACAGCCGTTTTGTTCGCGCCAAACTTTAGGCTGGTTGATGTATTGCAATCCACAGCCCAGTGCCCCTGCCATTTTTCTGGCTGGCTTTCTGCTGCCAATGCAGAAGCCGAGAGCAAGGTCGCACAATAAAAAACAAATGAAAATTTCATCGTTAACTCCCTGAAAAAAATCAATGGATAATGTTATGGCATTCTAGGATGACTTGCCAAAACCAGAGGATTTATTGCTGAGATTCCAGATAAGTCGCCAGGAAACGGCGAAGCAAATCCTGGGCGATGGGGGTCTCTTGTATATCGGCCAGGAGTGCCTCGGGATTGTGGCCCTTGCCGCGCAGTGTGGCGGCGCTGCGCATTACGCAAGCCGTGGAGATACTGGCAGTGAACTCTGGATGAAATTGTGTCGAGATCGCATGCGCGCCATAGCGGATGATCTGGTGCGGATCGTGCGCCGACCTGGCCAGCACCTGGGCGCCGGGAGGAGGAGTCAGCACGGTTTGCAAATGGGTCAGGTGAGCTGCAAAATTTGCCGGCAGTGCGCTGGCAAGTGCATCCGAGGTTGCCGCTGGGAGCCGTTCGATCTCCAGACACCCCACTTCGATACCCGCAGGGTGATAGTCAACTTGCCCGCCCAGGGCATGGGCCATTAGCTGGTGTCCGTAGCAGACACCAAACAGCGGCATATTTATACTCATTGCCCTGCGAATCCAATCCGCTGTGGCCTCACTCCAATCCAGCCGCTCGGTGACCATTGCCCAGGAGCCAGTGATAATTGCCGCCCGGTGAGCGCCTGGGGGCGGCAAGCTATCGCCAGCAAATACCCGAATCACTTGCAGAGCATCGGCATAGGGCTCCACTGCCCTGCGAAACCAGTCTGACAGGTCACCCTCGGGTGTGCGAATATCTTCAGGAGGTGTTCCCGTTTGGATAAGAAGAATAGAGGGTGTTGACATAGATAGGGGGTCGGTCGGGTTGGCGAAGAGACCAGTATAAGCGTCCGGGGGGATTATGAAAAATATTTTTATTTGTCCCGTCGTCCGCATGGCCAACTTATTGGAAGGGAGGCAATCGTTCTGCCCGGGAGAGCATTTCGGGATATACAGGAGAGTGATAATTCGAACTTGTCTCGATAGCCCCTGATCTACGCCCAGGCTTAAAGGCTACAACCTGAAACCCAGAGACACTGTTAAATCCCGATAATATCCAACAAGGGAATCCAACAGCGTCTCTGACGGCCAGAAAACTATCTGGCTTTTGCCGTGCGAAGATTTTCCTTGGCATTGCCGAGGGCTTTTTGCGCTTTGCCTTCCACTTGCTTCCCTATGCCTTTAGCTTGCTGCTTTTTGCTGCCCACTACTTCACCCAGCTTTTGCTGGGCCTTGCCAGCTGCTTCTTTAACTGTACCTTTCACTTGATCTTTATTCATGATAATTCACCTTGAATGATAGAAGTCAAATAAACCACAGACAAAGCCATCAACAGGCACACTGCCGCAATCGACTGCCAGAGCAGCCTGCGTGACTTTGCCAGTCGCTATCACTATTCCACAAGATCCATGCTGCGTATGTACGCCATCTAACAAGCCTGCAGCATTGCTTAATCTTGGCAATGAAGGTTGCCGCACTGGCAATTGCAAGCAAGGTTTTATTCTGCAAACGCTACAGTAGTTACTGCGGCTCATTCCAAATAATATTTTTAGGGAACCTCATCAGCAAATAGCCCGAGCCACTGCCATTGCCCGTTCCCTTGACCGAATGCCGCCAGTAACCGGCGATTTCCCCGCGATCCAGATTAATGGATTCCACCTTCACCTCAAGCTTTGCAGCCATTGCCCCCACCAACATCCAGCTGCAAAAGTGAGGGTCAAGCCGCAGCGAGATATCATTTATGGAAGTAATTTCTATACTGCTCTCGGCAATCTTACACATCAGGGGAGTGCCAATAAATGTGAGCGGCATATGCGTTTTCATATTGAGCTGGGTAGATTGCTGGTTCTTTTCTACTTCGCTGAACGTCAGGCTTGCTGAGCAGCCATTGCCAGGGATAATCCCCCCCAGGACAAAATGACACACTTTTTTTGATTTGCAGTTGCGTGTCTGGCTATCGGCAGAACACAGGCTCACTTTCTCACCCTCATTCAGGCTGAGCAGTTTTTCAATATGGTTCAACAGCTGTTCGGCAGAATATTTTTGCGCTGCAGGAGTACAGCTTTCACCGCTGCATATACTCACCTCCTTTGGCTCAGGTAGCTCGGCATGACTTGCCACACTCGCCAGCAAAAACAGAGAGATACAGACATTCATTAGCAGCAGAGACTGGATTTTCATTGACTTAATTCCTTTGATTGAAGTTGCATGGATGAAACAGGGGATAAAAACATTGAAGAGGAACCTGAGGCAGACAGGTGCAGATAGATTTCCACCGCGATAAGATTGCCTATCCACGAGAGCCAGGCAACCATTAGGTAGCTGGTATCAAAAGACAGCGCAAGGCATAGCAAGGGCAAGAGGATACGCAAACTGATCCCGGCACTGGTCAGCGCCATACTGCGCAGCATCCAGCGGCGATGGGCCCCGATATCACCTTGGCGCACCCGATAAATCGCAACACCCACAAAACTGATCCAAAGTATATCGGCAAGCGCAAAGCCCAAGCCGGTAACCAGGCCGAGGTGAGCGTGAAAGGAGAGATAGAGCCCGCCTGCCGCAGCAATGACTACTGCCAGGCAATAGCCATAGCCCAGCCTGCGGTGCCAGCGCGAGCCTATGGAGGGAAAAACCTGCAGGGCTCCCAGCAAGAGCGCAAAACCGGCACCGATAAAATGACTGTACACGCCGAGGCTATTCAGCGAGTGATAACGACTATTGAATGGGTTATCGCCGTGCCAGTAATAGCTGAGTGCATAACCGGCAATGGCAAGAGCAAGGAAAACGAATAGATATTTGCAGAAGCTTATAACAACAGATAGCATAATCAAAATCTCATAAACTCAACATTGGCCGTTATTGGCCCGTTTATGATCTTAAGATTTCCCGCCTGTATCGTCCGATCTCCTAATGCTGGACGTGCAATCTACTAAGATTGGAACTGTTTGCGATACTCGGAGGGCGTTTTACCTGTATTTTTTTTGAATATTGCATTAAAGCTGGATTTTGAGGCAAAGCCATTGAGGAGTGCTATGTCCAATATATTCTGTGCGGAAGCGCTCTGCAGTTGAGCGCAGACAGCCTCAACCCGAAAGCGGTTTAAATAATCATTAAAGGATAATCCGTGGTGATCGTTCAATACCTGTGAAATATGGTGGCTGGCAATACCTGTAGTTTCAGCCAGCTGTGCCAGAGTAAGGTTGTTTTCGCGCCAAGGAGAATGCTGCTGCATATAGGTTTCCAGTGCAGCCCCTATCTGCTCGCGCAGTTCATCCGGCAGACGATTATCGCCATACTTAACCACCGCATCTTTTTCCTGGGGCTGGTCGTCGAGCGGCAATTTCCCATACACAAAAATATCCGGTTGTCGCAAACTGAAATAACCCAACAGGTAAATCACCAGACTAACCAAAAGATAAATAATGGTCATATTCAGTTGGTGCAAATCATTGGGAATCAATATGGATACCCACACCACAGCCCAAATGATCAGGTTGAGCACCAGCATAACTCGCAGCCAGGAGAGGCGCTGGGCAATAGCGGGGGCAAGTCGCTGCAACAACAAATAGGAAAGGACAGCATAAATACTGGCACTGAGCGGCATCAGCAGCAAGAACACATGGGCAGTCCAATGAGTCCCTCCCATCACCATTTGCTCTGCCAAACCCAATCGCTCTACACCAGGTTGCAGCAACCAGGGAGCTGCCGCCATTATGCCGAGGAAAAACAGCGAAAAGTGGCCGATATCCCTAAACCTTAAAGTATGACCACCAATCAAACAGCGCACATAGAGAAATAAAAAGCCGCCGTAGCTCAGAGGTAAAAAATTTACCGGGCTGATAAGCTGGGGGAAAGCTTTGTACCAACCTTCGGCATAATAAATTTGCTGTAACAAATCCAGCGATAAGACACCAATCCAAACCGCCAGAATCTGGTTAGCCTGGATATTGCGTCTTTGCAACCCGAGAACCCCTGCAAGAAAAAATCCCTGCATGGCAGCGGCGAAAAACAACAGGGAGGTAATGTGCAAGAACAAAAGACTTCCTTAGACTTTATTGGCAATCGCAGAAGTATAAACACACCTTTCTGGCAAAAGCCAGCGGGCTTCCCTCTGGGAACTTCTGAAAAATTACATGTAATTGCCATAGCCGCAGTTTCAGTATGGCAACTCAAAAACGCATCGGGTTTAGCTGAATACCGCTTTTGTGCTGCACTTATTGACACAGGGTGGCTAATGAGCGCCCCCTTAACAGCGGCTATTTGTGATTATGGCTGCGGAAACGAATCAGTGGGAAGCAAATAGGAAGATTCTTGCAAGTGCAATTTTTCACCATCCCAAAATCTATATTGAGTATGGTTGTCAGGTAAAAATTTAATGTCTCCCCTCAACTCAAACCTGCCTTTGTACCAAACTTCTTTATTACTATCATAATAAATGACGCCTTGATAGAACCTATCAGTAGGATTAGCGTCATCCTGAACGCTAATGAATGCACCACCATCGTCACCACCCAGCCACCAGCTTCCATCTGGACCAAGTTTTTCTGCCACCTCTACTTCACAAGATGAAATAATTAAAATGAAAAGCAAAACAAACAAGCGCATTTTGATTTCACACCGCCGCAGGTTGAGAATACGCAGGGACAATATTCGCTAGGGAACCTCTGAAAAATTACCTGCGTTGCCATCGCCGCGTTAAAAACAGCTTAAAAATGCTCATTTAGTCCCTCTAAACTCCGCTTTTTAAGCTGTTTTTGCCTTGCGCTGGCCGCCTCGCCAACATTTTTCAGAGGTTCCCTAATTAAATCCCACTGACATAACGCCCATTAACCCCAACCTTATCTACTCATTACTATCATCTTCCTCCCCCTCAACTTGCTGAGCCAACACCTTATCCACCCTCCGTCCATCCATATCCATAATCTCAAGCAACCACTTATCCACCATCACTCTCTCACCAGCACTGGGGACTTTACCCATCAGCAGCATGATCAGCCCGCTGAGAGTTTGGTAGTCGCCTTCATCCGGAAGTTCGCGGATGCCGAGGCAATCTTTCAGATCGTAAATGGAGAGCATGCCGTCGAGCAGCAGCGAGCCATCTTCGCGGCGGATGATATAGGCATCTTCATCGCTGCTGCCGCCGAGTTCGCCAGTGAGGGCTTCGAGCAGGTCTTGCAAAGTGACCAAACCTTTCAGGTTGCCGTATTCGTCCACCACAAAAACCATCTGGCTGTGGGAGGAGCGGAATATTTCCAGCAGTTCCATGCCGGTTAAACTTTCGGGAACCAGGTGGCAGGGTTTGGCCAGCGAAGGCAAATCCACTTCCTCGCCGCTGATGGCATGGGCGAGCAATTCTTTTGCATTGATCACACCGATAATATTATCGTTGCTGCGTTCGCATACGGGGAAGCGCGAGTGTGGCGATTGCATGACGCGCTGATAGTTTTCTTCCAGTGGCAATGAAGTATCCAGGTAAACCATATCCGAGCGCGGGATCATCAGTGAAGCTATGGGCCTGGCCTCCAGGCGCAATACGTTTTTCACCATGGTGTGCTCCTGGTGTTCGATTACGCCCGAGTGTGTGCCCTCATCGAGTATTGCGTGAATATCTTCCTGGGTAACGGCCTGATCATTTTTTTGGTTGAAACCGAGCACTCTCATCAAGGTGCGGGTTGACCCAGAGAGCAGATCCACAAAAGGTTTGGTAATGAGCGCGAGCAATTGCATGGGCTTGGCCATGGTGCAGGCAAGGCGCTCGGCGCTCACCTGCCCTATGCGCTTGGGCACCAGTTCGCCCACCACAATGGATAAATAGGTCACGACTATTACCACCAGTACGGTAGCCACATTATCGCTGAGGGCTACAGGCACACCCAGGCTTTGCATCCAGAGGGCGAAGGGTTCGGCGAGGATGGATTCACCAAAGATACCGTTCATGATGCCGATAGAGGTGATGCCTATCTGCACAGTAGATAAAAATTGGGTAGGGTCTTCGGCAAGTTTGATAGCGGCCTGCGCGGAGCTGTTGCCCTTGGCGGCCAGTGCGGCCAGACGGGATTTTTTGGCAGTGACTATGGCGATTTCCGACATAGCAAACAGGCCGTTCAACAGTATCAGGCCGACTAAAACAAGAATATCCATGGGTTCCTGCGGTTTGGTTATTGATGAAAATGCCAGCCCATAACGGCCAGCAGAAGGCGGAGTGTACCATCATCAATGGGAATGTCTGCTATTTAAACCCTCAAATCAGGCCATTGATACCCATAAGTTTGGCGGCCAGGCCCACCAGGGCACAGCCGATAAGCACCTGGATTACACCGCGCTTATAGCGGAACAGCGCCAGCGCCGCCGCCAGCGCTATGCCCAGGGATAGCAGATCCAATTGCCCTTCAAAGCCTGCAGGCCAGAGTACGTGATAACCGAAAAACAGTGCGAGATTGAGGATAACCCCTACCACGGCAGCCGTTATGGCGGTAAGGGGGGCAGTAAATTTAAGCTCATCGTGGGTGGACTCTACCAGGGGGCCTCCAGCCAGGATAAAGAGGAAGGAGGGGAGAAAAGTAAACCAGGTCACCAGCACGGCAGCGACCGCCCCGCCGATAAACAACATATCCGGGCCGAACACAGCTTTGACATAACCGCCGACGAAGGCCACAAAGGCCACCACCATAATCAGCGGCCCCGGTGTGGTTTCACCCAGCGCCAGACCATCGATCATTTGCGTGGGCGTCAGCCACTGGTAATGGCCCACAGCGCCCTGGTACACATAGGGCAGCACCGCATAGGCACCGCCAAAGGTGAGCAGCGCCGCCTTGGTAAAGAACCAGGCCATTTGCGTGAGTGTGCCCTGCCAACCCTGGGTTGCAACCAATAACCCCATCGGCAATAGCCAGAGCGCAGCCCCCACCAGCAACAGAGTCACCAGATGCGGCCAGCGAAATTTTGCGTGGCCGGGCGTGGGAGTTTCATCGTCAATCACAGCCGCACCATAGGACTTGTTGGCCTTGCCATGACCGCCGCCCGCCTGGAAATACTGCGGGGCATAGCGGCCGCCGAAATAACCGATCAGCGCCGCCGCCAGCACAATCAGCGGAAAGGGAATATGCAGCGCAAAGATGGCCACAAACGCAGCCGCCGCTATGGCCCAGAGGCCATTGTTTTTCAAGGCGCGGGAGCCGATGCGATGGGCCGCGTGAACCACGACAGCCGCCACAGCTGGCTTGATACCGTAAAACAGACCCGCCACCCAGGTGACCTCGCCATAGACGAGATACACCCAGGAAAGCGCAATCAGAATAAACAGCGAAGGCAATACAAACAGCACACCGGCAATAATCCCACCCCAGGTGCGGTGCATCAACCAGCCGATATAGGTGGCCAGCTGCTGCGCCTCGGGGCCGGGCAGCAGCATGCAGTAGTTGAGCGCGTGGAGAAAACGCTTTTCGCTGATCCAGCGGCGGCGCTCCACCAGCTCCTGGTGCATTATGGCAATTTGCCCGGCGGGGCCGCCAAAGCTGATAAAGCCGAGCTTCAGCCAGAAGCGGAAAGCCTCGGCAAAGCTGATATTGGATGGAGCTGTTGCCGTAGTATCAGGCGTGGCCATGATTTTCCCTGGGTTATCAATTTGAAAATGCGAGTGTATAAAATTACTTAGGCTTTTGTCTTGCGCCTTCCTCTATTGATTGCAATTTCACTCAAGGCTGCACCTGCAAGGCAGTAACCACCCTGCAGCCACCTGCACAATGACTAGCCAATAAATCCAGGAAAAAATCCACTGACGACTGCTGGCCTTTCAATGGAAAGCTTTTTTCACTTACCATATTCTTTTTACTTTCAGGCCTGCTGGCTAAAGCCAGCAGACTCTTTCCAGCAAGGCAACTTCATGCGTATAGGTTTACTGATTTACGGCAGTATGGATATTTTAAGCGGTGGCTATCTGTATAACCGCAAACTGGTGGCCTATTTGCAGCGCATGGGCGATCAGGTGGAAATTATCAGCTTGCCTGCACAGAGTTATTGGCGGTGCCTCTGTCATAATGTCAGCCGCGAATACTTCGAAAAAATTGCAGCGGCCAAGGTCGATATATTGATTGAGGATGAATTGGCTCACCCCTCGCTGGTTTATCTGAATCGAAAATTGACCAGGCAACTTGGATTGCCGGTGATTACCCTGGTGCATCTATTGACGGCCTTCGACCATCACCCCTGGTACAGCAGCTGGCTGTACCGCGCCATAGAGCGGCGCTATCTGCAATCGCTGGACGGTATTATTGTCAACAGCCAGACCACCCTGGCGCAGACCCGTATGCTATTGCACAATCATTTGCCGCCCCACTGCATTGCCCTGCCAGCGGGAGATCAATTTAGCGAAGTGAATATCCCGCCGGATTTTATTGCGACGCGGGCACGGCAGGCTGGGCCGCTAAGAATTCTGGTGGTGGGTAATGTCATTCGCCGCAAGGGCGTGCATGTACTTATTGGCGCATTGCAGGAGTGCGCTGCCGAAGATTTTCAGGTAGTGGTTGCAGGCCGTCTGGATATGGAGCCTGAGTATGTCGCTGAGCTTCAGCAACTGATCGCCAGCGGTGGGCGCGAGCAGCAGATTATTTTTAAGGGGACAGTAGAAGGCGAGGCGCTGGCAAATTTGTATCGCGAGCATCAATTGATGGTGTTGCCCTCCGCCTATGAAAGTTTCGGCATTGTCTATGTGGAGGCCCAGCAATTCGGCTTGCCGGTAATAGGCACCACTGGCGGTGCGGCCAGGGAAATTATTGATCAGGGTGAGAATGGTTATCTGATTGCCCCCGAAGACAGCAATGCGCTGGCGAGCCTGCTGCAAAACCTGCAGCAAAATCGCCAGCTGTTGTTGCAATTGAGCGAGAGAGCCTTGCACTCATTCAGCCGCTATCCCAGCTGGGATAAAACCGGCGAAACCATTCGCCAATATCTGGTGACGCAACTGCAACAATAATTTGTCAAACCCCCGGCTGCCAAGCGGGGGATTGCTTCCACAGACTCCAGCCTGCTATTACAAAGCAGCATTGATCGTAACACCTACCCAGCGCGGAATACCCGGCTTGTAAGAATTCCAGGTGGTTTTAAAACCGGTATCCTCATCGAACACATTCTTAACTACCAGGCTGATATCAAACTTGCGATCCTGGCGGCCTATACCCACAGAAATATCGGTAATGCCATAGGGGCCAGAAGTGGCAAAGCGCGATAGGCTGGGGTCGTTGTTCAGCTCGGTGATATAGTTGTAATTGAAGTTGGCGTGAACCAATTTTCCACCACTGATGGGATAGGAATAATCAGCGAACAAATTGCCACTGAATTTCGGCGCGCCCGGCAGGGTCTTTCCACTGGCATCATAGTAGGGAACGCTGGTTCCACCCAGCTCACTCGGCTTGGCCAAAAACTTGAAATCCTTATAGACCGCCTCGGTATAGGCTCCGGAAAAACGCAAGGTTGTGTATTCGAAACCGGCATAGGCGAGATCCAGCTCTACCCCCCTGGTCTGCACCTTGGGAACATTGCCAATTGCAGAGGTGTAGGCGTTGGAGCTGTTATTGTTCAGTTTGGTCTGCACTTCATCATACACATAAATCGGCTGCAGATAATTTTTGATATTCTGCAGAAATACAGTGGCATTGACCGAGAGATCTTTATCCAGAAATATGGATTTGGTCCCTATTTCGAAGGCATCGCTTTTTTCAGTTTCAGCCGGAAAAGATTTTCCACCAAACTGTGTTGCACCCACTATTTGTGACACTCCCGCTTTTTCGCCGTGCTTCCAGGATACAAAAATTCTATCCAGGTTATTCAATTGGTAACTAGCACCGAGATTGGTGGCCGGCAGGGTTTCCTCGTAGGCTTCTGCATCGACCGGTTGATAGAGCGCACCTATACGGCCTGCGCGAATTCCCTTGGCCGCAGCAACCTGGGCCAACTGGGCGCTGTTCAACAAATCATAGCTGGCCAGGTTGAAATATTTCTGCGCAATAAGGTTGTTCGCCGCCTGCACCTGGTCAGCCGCAATCAGGATGACATTGTTCACCACCGCTGGATCAAGCTCCCAGGCAAAACCCTCTGATTGAATAAAGCTGCGCGAGTTGGTGTGACGCTCCTCATTGGTAAAACGCAGGCCGGCATTGAGGCTGAGTTTCTGCGTCGCCTCCCAAGTGAAGTTTGCATAGATCGCCTCACTGGTGTTATCCAATTTATTTTTTGATTGAGTGATCAGGCCATCGAGAGAGTTTAGCAGCAGCAACCTGCCCTCTGCATTGGTATCCAGAGCCGTGTATTGCGTATTGTTGGCATACCAGGCACCGCCATCGGAGCCATAGCGCTCGGTCTGCCCGGTATTGGGAAATTCACCCGAAAAATAATAGACGCCGGTTTCATAGCGCAGGCTATCACTGAGTGAGGCGGCCCATTTTATTTCCTGGCTGAACTGATTGTATTCGGTTTGTGTTCCGCGTGGAGCGCGCAGCCATTCAAACGGTGTATGGGTGCCCGCGCCCTGCGAAAATTTATAATCCCTATATCCGGTAATAGACGAGAGAACGCCGGCATCCAGCTCTGCGCTGATATTCAGGGAGGCTCCGCGGGTTGCATAGGTATTGGGGTATTCATTGGCGGTATCTATGCTATGGGCATAGTAATCAGCCACATTGTAATCTGACTTCTGCTGGAACCAGCGACGCTGAATTTTGCCAAAACCATCTTCGGCATAAACCACCGGTATCTGATTGCCATTCGGGTAGCGACTATCGTAGTAGGCGGGCGTTTTATCGCGGAAGGTAAAGCAATTCTCGCAAATCTCCCGGCCAGTGGGGGTATAGTCAATAGCCAACTCCGCCTTCACATTATCAGCGGGTAACAATAAAAATTGCGCGCGGGCATTGGTGCGGTCGGTATTGCGCCAGGTAAAATGGCTGTCATTTTTATTGTCGTAAGGCCCATCAGCAGTTTCGCGATGTAGCGATAACCTGAAAGCCAGCAGATCGTCGATCACGGCACCACCCAGGGTTGCCGTGGACGAAACCGTATTCAATTCGCCAAACGTCAGCGACGCACTGGCCTCAGGTGTAAAGCTGGGGGAGCGGGTTTTGATATTGACCACGCCGACACTAAAGTTTTTTCCGCCGTAGACACCACTGGGGCCGCGATTGACCTCAACGGTTTCGATATCATCAAAATTTGCCAAGGCTGCGATTGCGCTAATACCATAACTGACACCATCAACCGTCACTCCGACACTGGGATCGAGCACACCCGCGCCCGCAGCCCAGCCTACACCGCGCACAAAGATAGAAGTGGTATTGGGGTTTTGCCATGATGTGCGCACATTGCCGATACGGTTGACAATATCTCTGAAATTATTGACATGGAATTTTTGCAATTCTTCGCCGGTAATCAGGGATACGGATTCCGGTTTATTCTGTAATTTCTGACCATGCACGGTAACAGCCTGCAACAGGGCAGCATCGCCTTTGTTGGCAGACGTTTTCTCTGCATTTTTATCGGCAACGGTTTTATTGTCCTCCGCTGCGGCCAGGTGTTGCGAAGCACCCAGCGCTGTGGAAAACACCACAGCCAGAGACAACAGCGATAATTTGGATTGTTTTTTGTGTTTTGTTTTTTGCCACAAGCGCCTGCTATTTTTTTCCATATAACACCCCAAGATAATTTTTAATGACAGGAGAGTATTGGCAATAGCTGTGCCAAACAAAAAAATATTGTTATTTATCGCTATAGCTTGAATAAAAACAGCAGGATTTTACTTGTTTTTCAATTTCATCAGGGTATAGACAAATACTGGAGGACTGGAAACACCAACCTATGGCCATGTTGGTTTGCGGGCAGGAAAAATGTTGGCTTAATGACAAGCAAAAAAAATTGCTTGTAAACAAACAATTTTTTACGGGAAAATAGAAAACAAAGTATGCCTTGACTCAACTGAAAAAAATGAGATGGTGGCTATGGCATACTGCCATAGCACACTATTTTGCAGATTGCAGCGAGCGCCAGAAAATCAGGCCTGCTGCCAAAACAACAAGATCGCGCAGACGCATCAGGGCAATCACTCCCAGTGCTGCACTGGTCTCTACACCCAGACTCTGGCAAGACCAGAGGATAGCCGCTTCAAGCGTGCCTATACCGCCCGGCAGCGGCAGCAAAAAAGACAGGCGCATAGCAACGAAAATCAACAAGAAATCGGCAATACTCACTTCTGCAGAAAAAAAATTTAGCAGCAGCCACAGCTCTCCCAGCAGCGCCACCCAGCCGAGCAGCGACCAGCCAATCGCCAACAAGAGACCGGGCTTTTGTGTCTTCACCACACGCTTTATCTCGCTGCCAAGCTGCTGCCAATGCATTTCACTATTTTTCAAGCGCGGATGCTGGTGCCAGCGGCGGGTCAGTGGCTTAAGCCAGTTCGATAAGCGCTGTGGCTGGCTCAGCAACAGCCAGACCAACAGAGAGAGCAACAAAAGTAAGCCGCACAGCATGGCGATAATTTCCAGCCAATAATCGCCCGAGGCATGGCGAGTGGCCAGCAGCAAAAGCGCGCTCAGCAAGAGCACGGCAAAATTGATCCAGAGTTCGTAAAACCTATCCAGCCCCACGGCGAGCAGGGCACTATGCAGGGCAAAGCCATTGCGTTTCCACAGCCAGAACACTTGCAGAGGTTCACCGCCAAATTGCGGGCCGGGAGTGATAAAGCTGATAGCCTGTCCAGCCTGGCGAATTGCCAGCAACCGGGAAAAACCTATGGGAAATTGCAGCAGCCTGATCAGCACCTGCCAGCGCTGCACCGCGATCAGAATAATGGCGATATTCAGCAATATCCAACACAGCCACTGGCCTGCGGAAAGCTCGGCGATCAATTGCAGCAGTGTGGCCAGCGGCAGATGCATGGCTACCAATACCAGCATCGCCAGGGCAAACAGCCACAGACCGAGCGAGAGGGTTTTGGGTTGCAATAATCGAAGTCTAACTAACTGCATCAGGCACCATCATAGCGATTGACCCAGCGATCGTCCCACTGCCAGAGACTAAAACGGCCACTGCCAAACAATGCCAGCGCGCACAAGCAGAGAATCAACAGACAGCCTTCGACGCTGGTCGTGGCGGAGGGATATTGCCAGCTTATCAACAGCAGCAACACTAGCGCTCCTATTCGCCCTACAAAGCCGAGCAGCACCGCAAGGGTGGCCAACACCAGGCAGGCAAGGAAAATATCCATAACATCAACAATGGGGGTTGCAGCGTTGATGAGAATTAGAAATACCAGCAGGGCGACCAGCAGTCGCAGCAGCGGCAAAAAAAAGCTTCGAGCAAAACCCTGCAGGCGCTGCACGATTTTTTCAATAACAGGCAAGTGCGGATTGATATAGCCGCACACCACCAGCCAATCCAGGATAAATCCCAGCAGCACCGGCAGCATAAAAGCCATACCGGCAATACGCGCAACCTCTGCGGCAACAGGTGGCCAGAGTATCGCGGCGATAAAACCCATTTGCAATCCGGCGAGAGTGCGGCGCAGGGGGTTGGGCACCGTGGGAAAAATGGGAAGGCCGCGACGGCGGCGCGCAGCGAGTCCCCATTGATAAATATAATAAGCTGCGCTCAACAGCAGATAGGAGACATGCAGTTTGCCCAGGGATATCGCCAGCAGCGGTGCCACCACCAGCCCCAGGGCATCGAACCCTATATCTAGTTCAATCCCCAGCAAACTGGTTTGCCTGCTGCGTCGCGCTACCCAGCCGTCAATGCGATCGAGAATGGCCGCGACTGTGTAACAGGCTGCAGCCATCAGCAAACCGCCGTTGATATTTTCTGTCTGCAGGATAAAACCAGCAGTCAGTGCTATAAGACCCCCGCGCAACAACGTCAAGCGATTGCCCCAGCCCAGTGATTGGTAGAGAGGTGCCGTTGCAGATTCGCGATTCAAATGCTGTCGCTGCAACGCGAAGCGATAGACAAAGACCCACACCAACCCCGCTTGCAGCAACCAGTAGAGCGAGGATAACCAGCCATCCTGCCAGCCAAAGACAATAGAGAGGCTTATCAATAGTGCGCAGCCGATAATGCCTATCCGCTGTATTTCATTTTTCATTGCGCTACCAGCGTTTTCTGTAAAGGTGCCATTCTATCGGTTATTGTTTTTTTGTTCCGCTATTTTTTTGCTTCCTGCTGGACAATGAAGACGCGCTTCTCTCTGCGGCAGATTATTTTTGCTATCATACCTGCATTGATGGTTACAGCCGCGCAATCGCCTTGAAAGTGTTGATTTTTCAACTCTTGCAACTGCGGCAATATTTTTTTGAGATAGCTCTATGTTTCGCAGCAACACTGCCCGGCAAAATTCCTCGCGCTCTTTTATCCGCTCAACCTTTCAGGCTTTTATTATTCTGGCTATTTTTATTGTGTTGGTGATACCCAACGATATCCGCTGGATAAGCGCCACTGAATTTTTGTATTTGCCATTGGAAATACTTTTGACGGGAATATTCTTACTGCTGCCAGGGCGCATCGGATTAACGCTGCGCATTATAGCCGTCCTGCTGCTGGCCATAGGCAGCATCTGTAAAATGGCCGATATGGCCGCTCTGCAAATATTCAGTCGGCTCTTCAATCCCCTGCTCGACGCCCATCTGCTGGGCGATGGCCTGCATCTACTGCAAGGCAGCCTGGGAAAAATTGCCGCCCTTGCTATAGCCGCATTGCTGGCACTGGCGGTGGGCGGCATTTTCCTATTGAGTTATCTCGCCCTGGCTCGGATACAAGTATTGCTGCAATCTTCGCGCAGCACCTCTATGGTTTTACTGTTGACAGGCCTGCTGTGCTGGATGGGATTGTGGCTGGCGGGATCACAGCGGGCATCCCTCTCCTTCTATCACCTGCTCGCTGAACACACTAGCGATGCATTCAACAGTTTTGTCGATCTCAAAGCATTTCGCAAAATTGTGGATATAGATTCCTACAGCAATACACCGGGCGATCAACTCCTGGGGGCCTTGCAAGGCAAGGATGTACTGGTGATCTTTGTTGAATCCTATGGCCGCACAGCGCTGGACAAACCCGACTTCGCCACCAATATACGTCCGCTGCTGGAAAAAAGCTCCGCCGAGCTGGCAGCCGCCGGCCTGTCGGCGCGCAGCGCCTATCTCACCTCCCCCACCGCTGGCGGCATCAGCTGGCTTGCCCATGCGACCTTGATGTCCGGTCTGTGGATTAACAGCCAAGTGCGTTACGACAGTTTAACCAGCAGTGAGCGGCCGACCTTGAATCGCCTGTTCCAGCGCGCCGGCTGGCGCACGCTCGCGGTCCAGCCGGCCCACACTATGGATTGGCCCGCAGGCGCTTACTTCGGCTACGACAAAATTTATTCCGCAGGAGATTTGGACTATAAGGGCAAGCCTTTTAATTGGGTGACCATGCCAGACCAATATACTTTAGCGGCCCTGCAAAAATATGAACGACAAACAATTGCGCGCGCGCCGATTATGGCGGAGATAGCCCTGATTTCTTCCCACGCGCCCTGGACGCCTATACCGGAGTTGATCGACTGGAGCCAAGTAGGCGACGGCAGCATTTTTAATGCGCAGGCCAGCGCAGGCGACTCACCGGAAGTGGTGTGGCAGGATAATGCACGCATTCAGCAGCAGTATCGCAAAGCGATCGAATACTCGCTGGCAACGATTATTTCCTTCGCACTTCACTATGGCGACGAAAATCTGGTGCTGCTGGTGCTCGGCGATCACCAGCCTGCGCCTCTGGTTACCGGCGAAACCGCCAATCGCGACGTACCCGTGCATTTGATCAGCCGCGATGCCAAAGTAATGGCCGCTGTGCAGGCATGGCAGTGGAGCGAGGGACTATTGCCTGCAGAGCAAGCCCCCGCGTGGCCAATGGACACTGTGCGCAATCGACTGCTGGAAGCCTTTTCTCCAGCGGCTGAATAAATCTCAACACTGAAATCCTGATAAAAACAACAGCAAGGACTATGGAAAATTTATTTTTCTGTTTATTTATAATCAGACAATAATTATTGCCAAACAATCAACTCACATAAATAACTGGCGAAAATCCAACAATAATTTTGTTGACTATGCGAAAACAAAATCCGCAAATGTAGTTTACATAACAGCTATATTTTCAATTACAGTAAAAAGTTCCGCATCGCTTAAAAAATAAATAATCAATATTTATAACAGGTTATAAAATTTTTAAGAGTGGCCACCCAGGGCGATCACAGATCTGGCTCGGTCTTTGCGATAGCCGTTTTACTGCGCAACTTGCGCATTTAAAACAGCTGACTAAAGGAGTCGCCCATGGCAGTAAAGTTCGTACTATTTAAACGCTCGCCCAGACAATCGCTCTCTCTGCCACAACTCAGCGCTAAATTGTTATTTGGCGGATTACTGTTGTCTGGGCTGCAGGCCAGTGCGCAAACTGCAACAGCTCACCCCACCAAAGCGGAAACTAAAAATGAAATTACCACGCAGGATAAAAACAGCAAAGCAGAAAACAAAGTAACTGTGCTGCAGGCAGTCACTGTGCGGGCGCGCAATCGCCTGGAAAAATTGCAGGATGTTCCCCTTTCAGTATCAGTCGTCAGCGGTGCAGAGCTGGAGCGATTGCAGGCGGTGGATATTGCCTCCTTCAGCAAGCGCGTGGGCAATGTGGTGTGGAACCCCGGCAACCCACGACAATTCAGCCTGTCGATTCGCGGCGTCGGCAAACAGGCGCAGACCGATGCCCAGGACCCCAGCGTCGGCATTATTGTCGATGGTGTCAACTATGCTTACAACCCACTCTCATCAAGCGTGGACTTCACCGATATCGCCGGTGTGGAAGTTACACGAGGCCCACAGGGGACTCTGCTGGGAAAAAATACCAGCCTCGGCGTTATCAATATCACTACCAAGCGACCCACATTTAAATCCGAGGCCTATGGCTCCTTTAGCTACGGGCAGCGCAGTACTCTGTTTGCCACCAGCACCCTGGGCGGTACAGTTATAGATGATCTGCTGGCCTGGCGAGGCACTTTTTCTGCGCACAAAGGACGCGGCGACCTGGTCAACCTTTACAACCCGGATCTCACCTATGCCAACAAAGATCGTTTCTCGGGTCGTGTGCATTTTCTGCTGACACCCAGCGAGGATTTCGATGCGATTATCAGATTGGATGCGCAACCCAAAGCGGGTGAAGCTTCCAATGGCAGAACTTTTAACAAGCCGACACCCAATACCTACGCCGATAACAGCACCAATCCGCTCAACAGCGATGCATCCACTCGCCTCAACCGCCGCTGGTTTCTGGATCAGGGTAGCTACACCTATGAAAAGGACTGGCTGGGCAACAGCGAGCGCAATGCCATCAATGCCGATAATTACAATCCCATTGTCACAGGCACCAACGGCGCATCCACCGAGTTGAACTGGCGCCAGGAAAATTTTGATATCACCTCAATTACCGCTTACAAGGATTATTATTTTGATGCGCGCAACGATGAGGGCACGCCCTACGATATCAGCAAAAATGGTGGCGGCCTGGTGGACTATAAGCAATACAGTCAAGAACTGAGGCTGAGTTCAAAAACCGGTGGTTTTGTCGATTACCAGACAGGGTTGTTTTGGCTCAAGCAGGATACTGACCATTCCAACCGCGTGGGCTGGGGTTCGGATGCAGGCGCATGGTTTGCCAGCAAAAATCAATACTCCACCCTGGATACCAACAGCAGCGGCCGCGCTTTATTACAGGATTCACTCAGCAGACTCTATCGCGTTATAGATGCAAAATATCTCAACGAGAGCAGCGCAATCTTCGCGCAGGCCAACTGGCATTTTTCCGAACCACTGACCTTGACCACTGGCGTGCGCTTTACCCGTGAAGACCGCACCACTCACAACAGTGCGTTGATTGGCGATAACGGCGCAGGTCAAGTACTCAATGCCGTCACGGTCAGCAATGTAAACCTGGGCGGTTTTGACAGCGACAGCAAGGGCCTATTGACCGCCAACAATTCCGCACAGCAACTTGCGCTGGCTGATGCATTGGCAAAAAAATATTTTGGCGCAGCCAACTATGCCGCTTTGGATGCGACGCAGCACGCGCAAGTCGCCGCTGCCAAAGCCCTGCGCAAAGCCCAATTGGGGGTTTTATGGAATGATGTGGATGCAGAAAGTTTTACCGCGACTCAGCCGGCATTTGTAGTCAGCCCCAGCTATAAATTCAATGAAAACCTCACCAGTTATTTCTCCTGGCAGTACGGCGAAAAGGCGGGGATTGCGCAAATTGTCAACGGCCGCTCCTATCCCACCAAAGCGGAGAAATCCAGCTCCTTCGAATTGGGCCTGAAGACCGCGCTGCTGAATAACACCCTGGTGCTGAACGCCGATGTTTTTGTTACTGATATCAAAGACTACCAACAGTCAGTGCAAGTGGAAGACGAATACACCACCGAGCAGAATATCCTCAATCATGTAGAGCCGAGTATCGCCTACACGGGCTATACGGGCAATGTGCCCAAGGTGCGGGCACAGGGTTTGGAAGTCGATGGCGTTTACAGCGGCTTGCGCAATACCACCATTCGTTTCTCAGGTGCCTACAACGATGCCTATTATGTTTCCTTTCCCAACTCGGCACAGCCAGTGGAAAATGGCTATACAGGCGCACTTGCCTATCGCGATATTTCCGGTGAAACCTTGCCGGGCTCATCCAAGTATACGTTCAATTTGGGCGTGGACTATCGCCTGCCGGTATTCAGCGCACATGAATTCCACACCAGCCTGAACACCGCCTACAACAGCAAATTCAACTCCGATAACGCGCTCTCCAGTTACGGCTGGGTGAATGCTTCTGTCACCACGGATTTTTCCATAGGCCTGGGCAAGGTAAACAATTCGTTCGATGTGAACCTGGTAGTGAAAAATCTCTTTGACGATGACACCAATCAAAGCCAGACCTGGAACAGCTGGAACCCGGCGCTGCCGCGCTTTGTGCAACTGGTCGTGAGCGGGAAATTTTAATGGCCTGACACAAACCGCGTTAAAAACTCTGGCGATACGCCGCCCAGCAGGTGGCGTTTTCCCAGAGTTTGACATTGAGGGTGCCGCTTCCCGGTGGGGTGATCAGCGCTATAAGCTTTTCATTGATGATGCGACTGAAGTGTTCAATGCTGGGATTGAGTCCGGCAAATTCAGGTTTGTCATTGAGCAGACTGTTATTGAAATAGTTTACCACCGCCTGCAGCGCCGCTTCAATTTCCACTATATCCACCAGGTAGCCGTGGCGATCCAATTGATTACTTTCAATGCTGACTTCGGCCACATAGTGATGGGCGTGGGGGAAATTTTCTGCCCCCCAATCGCCGCCAATCAAAAAATGGTTGGCAATAAAATCGCGGGTGACGGCAACTGTATACATAAAAAACCTGTTATTTCGAAAAAAGTATTGGGAATAAATGCGTGCGCACGATTGCAGCGGAATTGCTTGTTTAGCCAGCGTCAGGATAAGTAAAAACAGCCTGCGCGATGGTGTCGGGAGATTGATCGAGCCGCCGATAAAGTTCTGCGGCCCCACTCAGCGGCAGCCTGTCACTGATCAATTGCTGCGGCCGGATGCTGCGGATCATCTGCCAAGCAAGCTCGAAGCGGCGCACCTTGTCCCAGCGCACGCTCAAGCCCGGGGCAATGCTGCTGACCTGGCTGGTGATAATATTCAGGCGATTGCGATGGGCATCGCCACCCAAGGCTATGGCAGCGGTTTTGTTGCCATACCAACTGCCGATAACCAGACGACTGCCGAAACCACTGAGATCAATAGCGAGGTTCAATGCGGCGGGTGCACCGCTGACTTCATAGACAAGATCAACGCCCTTGCGCGCAGCAGAATCCAGACGCTGCTTCAGGTTATCTATCTCCGAAGAGGCAAAGGCATTGAGTGCCTGTGTTGCCCCCAGGCGCAGCGCCAGATCGCGACGCGTCGCAATGGCATCCACGGCGAATAATTCACTCAGCGGAAATTGCGCGAGCACCGCCGTCAACAGCAGCCCCACAATACCCTGGCCGACAACGGCCACCTTTTCGCCCAGGGCAGGATTGCCATCCTGCACCAGGTTTACCGCCGTCTCCATATTCGCAAGAAATAATGCGGCCTCTGTTTCTATATCGTCGGGCAGCGCTATCAGTGTGGTGGAATGGGCAATAAAATGACTGGCGTGAGCCTGAAAAGCAAAGACACGTTTCCCCAGCCAAGTCGTATCCACCTGGCTGCCCAGCTGCTCCACCCTGCCCACGGCGGCGTAGCCGTATTGCAGGGGATAGCTGAGCGATTGCTGAAAATTTTGTAGAGACGTATCCAAAGCAATATCTATCGGGATCTGGCCGCGATACACCAGCATTTCCGTTCCCGCGCTCACGGCAGAACATTCTGTTTTTACCAGAACCTCATCCACCTGCAATGCTGCCAGCGGCTGCTGGCGAACTTCTACCGCTCCCGGTGCCGAAAACCAAAGCTGTTGTGCAATGACCGGCGCGCGACTCATGCGGCATCACCGTATTGCAAGCTTCCCCAAATCACTAGATCCTCGCCCAGCTTTTCGCTGAACAGCGGTGCAAGTGTGGGAAGCTGCGATTTTTCCCTGATATCGAGATCGTTCACCGCCTTGTAGCCCCCAATCAGTTTCGGCACCAGCGTCAGCACCAGGGCATCGGCGAGCCTGGCCTTAAGGAATGCGTTGATCACATTAGCTCCACCTTCCACCATCAAACTGGATATGCCTTTCTGCCGCAATAATTTCAGGGCGCGCTGCAGGCACACACGACCTTCGGCATTACCCTCCAGAGTGCTGATCTCCAGCCCCTGGATCGACTGCTCCGCGCGCTCCTGCTGATGGGTGGTCAACACCCAGCAGCGCTTGTCCGGCAAATGGCATAACCGCGCACTGGCGGGCATGCGCAGTTTGCTATCCAGCACTATGGGCTGCGGGTCCAGCCCCGACCAGTGGCGAACGCTCAATTGCGGATTATCACTCAACACTGTACCTATGCCGACCAGAATGCCGTCGTGAATACTGCGCAGCTGGTGAGTCAGTTGTAAGGATTGCGGGCCGCTGAGAGCCAGCGGCTCATCCGCGCGCATGGCAATGCTGCCATCCAGGCTCTGGGCATAGCTCAGCGTCACGAATGGGCGATCATTGCATTGGAAATTATCCTGGCTGTTAGTCAGCCAGGTTTCAATTTGTTGATGTGGACACATGGCATTCACGGGTTGGTGGTGCTGGCCAATTCCTCGGACAAAAATAGATGGTCCATTCGCTGCGCCTTGGTTAACAGATAGGTTTGGTTATTGCGATTCAGCGGGACTACCAAGGGCACCCGCTCGACCACATTAACACCTTCTGCCTCAAGGGCGGCAATTTTAGCCGGATTATTGGTGATCAAACGCACAGCCTTGATCGACAGATCTTCAAGCATGGCGGCCGCGAGAGAATAATCGCGCTCGTCGGCGCCGTGCCCCAGCATCAGATTGGCATCTACCGTATCGTAGCCCTGATCCTGTAGATTGTAGGCGTGCAATTTTTGCAGCAGACCTATGCCGCGCCCTTCCTGACGCAGATAGAGCACAGCTCCCACGCCCTCGCGAGCAATCATCGCCAGCGCGCGATCCAGCTGCTCACCACAGTCGCAGCGCTGCGAGCCGAAGACATCGCCGGTAAGGCATTCGGAGTGCACGCGCACCAGGACTTTTGCCGCGGCGGCGAGATCGCCGCGATAAAATACCAGATGCTCTTTCTGATCCTGGGTATTGCTGTAATAACCCAGTTGAAATTCGCCATGACGGGTGGGAATGCGCGCGGCGGTGATGCGGGTAACAAGGGGACTGGACATATGTATTTCTATTAAAAATAGGTGACAGGGTCAGGCCGATATTAAGACGCATAACCGGAGAAGGCAAGGCTCTTCTGCAATTCAGGATTGAAATATAAAAATTGTTAATTTACCAGCACAAAAGTGTTTGCTTTTAAGCAGGCCTGCGGTAATTTGGCCAGCGGATTCTGCGTGCAAACACCGCTGAATTGAGCAACAATTCACACACGCCAATAACCTAAGCTAAGCGCAATGACAGCAACGTCCCCTGGTAAAATAATACACAGCCTGCCACCCTTATTATTTCCACTGCTGCATGCCTTTATCTGCATGCCGCTGCTGGGATGGATCGCCGGTTTTTTCTATCTCGACAACAGCAAAGCTTTTTTGTGGGGCGCAATTGGCTTTGCCTGGGGATTGGTCAGCGCTATTGCCATTCAATGGTGGCTGCGAAAATTTTTATCCAGGCATAGCAAGTTCATCAGATTCACAAGCCTCAGCTGCATAGTGCTGTTTGAGATTGCCCTGAGCATATTCTTTATAGGACCCTCGATCTGGCTGTTTATCAATTTCACACCACGCGATAATCAGCACTCAATCTGCTGCGAAACACCCCTGGATTACGGCGCAACCCGCTATAACAACATTCGTATCACCACTGGCGATGGCGCAACCATTGCCGGCTGGTATGTTGCACCGACAACCCAGGCGGGAAAAGTGATTATCCTGATCCACGGCTATGGCTACGACAGGCGCGGTACCGATTTCCAAACCCGTTTGCTGCTGGCTGCAGGTTATGGTGTTCTCCTCTATGACCTACGCAACCACGGCGAATCCAGCGGAAAAATAAATGTCTTTAATCGCATGGAAATCTACCAATCCGATTTATCGCAAGTGGTTAATTATCTAAAGCAAAAACCCGAAGTGAATCCCGGTAAAATTGCGGTGGTAGGTATTTCACTGGGCGCCTTTACCACCCTCAACTCTTCAACAGAGACATTAAATGATTTCGCCGCGCTCTGGCTCGATGGCCTGCGCTTTGAAAATTTCTTTGCGCAAGAGCCAGTGCATACACTGAAAGGATTCACCGACGCCCTGATTGACAGGCAAGTGCGCAGGCTTGCAGGTATTTTTTACCAACAACCCATAACGCCTGCACCACCATTATTTACGCAAATCATTGCGCAGATCAAACGACCACCGCTGATGTTAGTCGCCAGCGGCCTGGATGAAGGCGAGCGACAACTCAATGAAAAATTTATTCCGCTGATGGGCGGCAACAAGTCCATCTGGTTTATCGACAATGCCTGGCATATAGGTGGCCGGTTCGAAGTGCCGCAGGAGTACGGTGATAAAATGCTGGACTTTTTTGCCAGGGCGCTGGCCGATTGAGCCGGCATTTCAACGATGTAAAGAATATGTAACTCACTCCAATATTTTATGGCATGGATGTTGCCAGCTTCAGCAGTTAATTGTGCCTGCCACAGATCCGTGGCGCGCTGAAATATTTTCCACTTAACTGCTGCCGATAACATCCTATGGCCAAAACCAAAATCTCCAACCGCGAACTCAGCCTGTATCGCTGGCAAGTCGCTGTGCGCGCACTGCTGGCAGTGCTGGGCGGCTATGCGCTGGCGACCCTCGCCGGAATATTCCTCACCTATGCACTGCCGCTCTCGCGCAGCGATGCCGTCATCACCGCCAACCTGCTCAGTTTTACACTCTACAGCATCGCCATTATCTGGGTGTTCTCGACACAGACCCTGCGCAGGGCTGGGCTGGGGCTGTTGCTTGCCGGGCTGGCACTGGCCGCAGCTATTCTATTATTTAAACTTTTTGGAGATGCTCCATGAAAAACGGTTTTCGCCAATCCATGGCCTGGCTGCATACCTGGACCGGACTGGTTGTCGGCTGGGTATTGTTCTTTGTGTTTGTCACCGGCAACCTCGGGCGTTTTGATACCGAAATCGATCGCTGGATGAAACCGGAATTGCCCGCCGAGACAGCAACCCTTGCACAGTCTATAGATGCCGCACAGCAGCGCCTGCAGGAAAAAACCACCGGCTCCGCGCTCTGGACTATCTGGCCGGCAACCAATCGCGACTACCCCAACCTGCGCATTCGCTCGGAGGACTATCGCCTTGACGCGCAGGGCGAACCCACCAACCTGCGCGGCAACCGCGCTGAAGAAATTCTCGACCCGGAGACAGCCGCACCTGTGCAGACACGCGCAACCGGCGGCGGCCAGCTGCTTTACAAAATGCACTATGCACTCCACTATCTGCCGCGCAATGTCAGCGATTGGCTGATTGGAATCTGCAGCATGTTTATGCTGGTGGCGATTATCAGCGGCGTGATCACCCACAAGAAAATATTTGCTGATTTCTTTACTTTTCGCCCCAACAAGGGCCAGCGCTCCTGGCTTGATCTGCACGCGATGCTGGCCACTATTACCCTGCCGTTTTTTCTGATGATCACCTACAGCGGTCTGGTCTTTTTTGTGCTGACATTATTCCCCGGCATAGTCGCCAGCAACTACGGCTCAGGCGAGCAGCAGCGCGAAGTGTTCAATGAGGAAATGGCGGCAAAGGAATTCAGGATTGAACGCGCAAATAGCCCGGCCAACCTCACCCGCTTGAGTGCACTGGCAGACATTGCCGAAAAGCGCTGGGGTGAAGGCAGTGTACGCCTCATTGAGGTCAGCGATCCCGGCGATGCCCATGCACGGGTGCGCGTTGTTCACCAGCTCGATGATACCTCGCGCACTAATCAGGAATTGATTTTTGATGGAGCCTCAGGTGCGCTGCTGGGCGAACAGCATGCAGAAAGTCAGGCGCGCGGTTTCTACGATCATTTGCTCGGCTTGCACAGAGGCTTGTTCGCCGATTGGATTTTGCGCTGGCTGTATTTTATCTCCGGCTGGATTGGAGCCATTATTATTGGCTCGGGCCTGGTGCTCTGGGTGGTGAAACGCGCCCCCAAACAACTTAAACAGGAGGGCGGCCCCGACATTGGCCATCGCCTGGTAGAGAGCCTGAATGTCGGCACTATCGCGGGCCTGCCTATAGCCATAGCGGCCTATTTCTGGGCGAATCGTTTACTGCCAATCGATTTGGCCGGGCGCGGCAACTGGGAGGCGAATGCCATGTTTATCGTCTGGCTGGCAGCGCTGCTCTATCCTGTTTTCCGTCCGATCAAGCGCGCCTGGATTGAACAATTCTGGATCGCCTCTGCCGCCTTACTGCTGTTGCCAGTGATCAATGCTCTCACCACTGGGCGCCATCTGCTACACAGCCTGCAAGTGCAGGATTGGATTTTTGCCGGCTTTGATTTAACCGCGATAACGGCAGGCCTGTTGTTTGCCTATGGCGCAATCAAACTGAGCAGGCGTGAAGAAGTGGTGGCTGTCAATAAGCGCGATAAAAAAGTTCACGCTCAACTGGACTCTCCAGCACAGACCATCTAACACGGAAACCTTTACCATGCTGATCAGTTTTCTCCTGGCCTATTTTGCTTTTACCCTATTGAGTCTCACTAAAAACCGTCACTACCAACAGTTATGGCCGGGCGGCCAGCTGTCGGAGAGTACCGAGTATATACTGCAAACCCTGGGCTGGGTGGGATTGAGCGGCAGCAGTGTTTATCTGCTTTACCAGAAGGGAATTGGCATAGGCTTAACAGAGTGGTGCGGTGTGCTGTCGGCAGCGGCGCTGCTGCTGGTGCTGCAATTTTCCTATGCACCGCGCACGGTGGCAGCCATAGCGCTGCTTGAATGGGGTCGAAGCTCCAGCAATAGCGATCGAAAACAATAGCGGGAGCAATTAAAGAATTAATATTCGAACAATCATGCTCCCCTGTTGACTTACACAGAGAAGCATTGTGTGGGGGAGCCCTAATGGCTGCTCCATTCCCAAACCAATCCATCTTCGCTGTGCACAATCTCTTTTAAAAATTTGAATCCCAATTTTTGCAAAATATGAGTTGAGGCGTTGTTGACAGGCAAGGTCTGGGCAAATACCTCTATATGCGGATCTTCGCTTTTCGCCATAGCCACAAGCCGGGCGGCCATAGCCGTGGCATACCCCTTCCCCTCATATTCTGGAAAAGTGAAATAGGCAATTTCCACACGCCCCTGCTGCGGATTGCCCTTAAAAGCGCAGGTGCCCACCCACTGCTTATCGATTTGGCAGAGATAACCCAACCAGGGCGAAGATTGTCGGGTGTGCTTGTACATATCCAGCACGGAACCGCAAACGGAAAGAACCCTTTCATGCTTTCTGATAAGGGGGTCTTGCAAAAAATTTTCAGTAATCGCTATAAATTTCATGGGTATTCCTATGAGCACAGTAAATAAATTGATGGACGGATTTATTCGAGATCAAGGCAATCATAGGCACACCGGAAAATAATATTGGGGCTGATAGCAGCTCAGTATGACATATATCACTGGCTTAGGTCTTTCGCGCAGGAGTAGTATAAACCGCATTACCCCATCAAGGAGCTACAACTTATGTCGCAACTTTTTTCGCCTTTTGCACTGGGCCAGCTCGAATTAAAAAATCGCATTGTGATTGCCCCCATGTGCCAATACTCCGCAGAGAATGGCAATGCCACTGACTGGCACAAGCTGCACCTGGGCAATATGGCCATATCCGGCGCAGGCCTGTTGATCATAGAGGCCACGGCTGTCACGCCAGAAGGGCGCATTTCGCCGGACGATCTCGGGCTCTGGTCAGATGAGAATGAAGCCGCACTGGAAAAAGTATTGCAGCCTCTGCGCCAATACTCGGATATACCTATTGCCATCCAGCTCGCGCATGCTGGGCGCAAGGCCTCAACCCAGGCACCCTGGAATGGCGGTGGCGCCATAGCAGCCGCTGAGGGCGGCTGGCAGACACTCGCCCCCTCCCCCCTGGCTTTTCACCCTGAGGACACACCACCTCTCGCATTGGATAGCGCGGGCCTGGAGCGAATTGCTGAAAGTTTTGTGCTGGCCGCACAGAGAGCCCAGCGCCTGGGGTTTGATGCTATCGAAGTGCATGCCGCTCACGGCTATCTACTGCATCAATTTTTATCGCCGCTGAGCAACACTCGCAGCGATCACTATGGCGGTTCACTGGAAAACAGAATGCGTTTTCCACTGCAGGTCTTTGCAGCGATTCGCGCTGCTGTACCCGCCTCGCTGCCGGTGGGCATACGCATATCCGCCAGCGATTGGGTGGCAGGGGGTTGGGATCTGGAACAGAGCATTGTCTTTGCCCAGGCATTGCGCGAACTCGGCTGCGATTTTATCCATGTATCCAGCGGCGGTCTCTCTCCGCAGCAGGCCATTCCAGTCCAACCTGATTACCAAGTTCCCTTTGCCGAAAAAATCCGCCTCGCCGTCGGCCTGCCCACCATTGCCGTGGGGCTGATCACCGAGCCGCAGCAGGCTGAAGCCATTATTGCCTCCGGCCAGGCCGATCTGGTGGCGCTGGCGCGAGCCATGCTGTTCAATCCGCGCTGGCCCTGGCATGCCGCAGCAGAGCTGGGCGCACAAGTGAGCGCGCCGAAACAGTATTGGCGCTCGCAGCCGAGTCAATTTAAAAATTTATTTTACGGGCCAAACCATTAAGGCCAGAGTAAAGTAAAAGCCCGAACAGCGCAGTTTACACCCGGGGAAATACTGGTGATAAAGGCTATAGATTGACGAAAAAAAATCGAACAACACAAAATCCGCTTGATAAAAAGTTTGGAGCTTTCACAAAAAAGCTCCAAACATTTAAAAAACCTCAATGCCAGATTACCCCCACTACTGGTCAACAATCACATCAAAGCCGCCAAAAATCATTCGCGCACCATCAAACGGCATGCTGGCAGGATCCATATTCATACGCGGGTCCTCCATGGTTTTTTTCATGCCCACATCCCTGGTTTTTTTATCAGGCCAGGTTATCCAGGAGAACACCACCGTTTCATCCGGCTGAAGCTTGACCGCCATGGGAAATGAAGTCAGCTTGCCTTCGGGCACATCCTCGCCCCAACACTCCACCACCGAAAGGGCACCATAGTCTTTAAATACCGCTGCAGCATCCAAGGCCACCTTGAGATAAATCTCTTTTTTTGCAGTGGGTACAGCCAGTAAAAAACCATCAACATAGTTCATAGTATTTCTCCTGTTACTCGTAATTGTTTATCAAATAGGCTTCAATCAAATTTTTTTGCTGATCCACATTGATACCTTGGCGCCGAAAACCTCAATTGAATTTTCATCATGCAAAGTCACATTTACTTCCATTTCATAAGCTTCTTGCGCAGAATAAAACTCTGCTACCGGAATCGCCCTGGCAGTAATTTTTCCTTTAGCCTTACGTAAATAGGTCACTGTCATCCCCTTGGGAATCCAGCGCATATCACCGGGAAGACTGACATCTGTCATAAGACCAGCGCACAGCTCCGCGAGATTGCACAGTGCAATGGCATGAATGCAGCCGATATGATTTTGCACTCTCCGGGATTGGACAATATAAGCTTGGCACAAGTTCTTGTGCAAAATCGTTATACGCGGCTTTATCGTATTGAAATAGGGAGCCTTAAAACAAATTATTTTTGCAAAAAGCCATTTACCCAGAGTTGAAGCACCTATGACTCGCCAAAGCTTAGCGGCTGCACTGGCATTTTCCATGATATATCCCTGTGTTTTATTTGAATGATCAACCTGCTAACAGGCACTGGGGTGAATAATGCATTAGGGCCAACAATATTTCCAGGTGAAAATCATGACAACTTAGCCTATGGCCACAGAAGCGATTGTAAATATGTAGCTTGCCTGCATGACATAACAATTGCTTTTTTATTTATTAAAATAAGCATCAAAGAGTCACACGGATTATTGCAAAATAATATTGGAACACTCTCCATCTTTGCCTCAACCGCCCTTTGCCAAACACTTGATCGCAGCAGCTGCAGCAGAGGTTCTATTTTCCACACTCAACTTTTTAAATACCTGTTCCAAATGCTTGTTGACCGTGCGCGGACTCATTTCCAGAATCAAGCCTATTTCACGATTGGTTTTGCCATTGGCAATCCACAGCAAAACATCTGCTTCACGCCCGGTTACACCGAATTGCTCTTTCAGCACCAGGGTATCGTCGGCAGGTTGATGCGGATTTGAAAGGCGCAGCAGATATTCGCGATTGTCAATAAGATTGAGCATTTCGATACTCAAGGCTTGCATCAAACCCGGCAACTTCAAATGGTGGCCTGCCTGCGGCTTGTGCTTCAACCAGGCGTTGAACAAAGATGGCAAGCGCTGAAGGAGCGGCTCCATTTCCGGCTCAGCCTGCGCGCTGGCAAACAAGTGATGCACCTGGGGTGTTGCCCATAATAAGTGGCCTTGCAGGTCCAGGGTAAACAGGAATTGTCCAGCGGTATCCAGAGCCATTCTCGCACTCTGGGTCATGCGCGCATTGGCCAGGTGGACGCGCATGCGGGCGATAAGCTCATCGCCATTGATAGGTTTGGCTACATAGTCTACGCCTCCCGCATTCAAGCCCATTACCACGTGCTCGGTATCACTCAATCCCGTCATAAAAATAATCGGGACATCAATTAATTGCGAATTCAATTTTAATTTCTTGCAGGCTTCAAAGCCATCCATATTGGGCATTATGGCATCGAGCAAAATAATATCGGGACGGATATTGCGGGTAATCGTCAGCGCCTGGGCGCCCTCCAGGGCAACCAATACAGTAAAGCCGGCCTCCTCCAACACATCGTTGAGCATATGTATGCTATCAATACTATCATCAATCACTAATACTACATTGCGCTGCTGGCTGTTCATTGTTACTTGATCTCTTCTGTGTATTCAGCATCCAACCATTGCACAATTTTGGCAAACTGGAATTGGCCGTAAAGGGTTTTTAATTTGTGTATAAATTCTGTTGAGGCAATTTGCTGCATTTCAAGCTGATGAATTTTTTCCTGCAATCCCTTCCTGTGACCTATGCTGGCGAGATGGACTATATCGTCCAGATGGCTATCGGCGGGAAAGTCCTGCGCAGCAACAAGGGCTATCTCGATCAGTGATTTTTCTCCGCCCTGCTCTTCGCGATAGCGCCAACTGATATCGAGCAGATGGCCGATATGGTCAAGCAGCGAATGCAATCGCACCGGTTTAGTAATGTAGGCATCATGCAGCTGTGTCTCCTCCTGCGCCTGAGGCTTGTTGCGGCCCTCGCTAGCATCGGCAGAGACCATGATGATCGGTGAGTGATAATGGTTTTTTCGCAATTGCCTGGCAATACTCCAGCCGTCCAGGACTGGCATGGAGACATCCAGCATAATCAGATCCGGGCGATTGCCAGCAGCCGTTTGCTGCTCCAGCATGTTGAGTGCATTCAGAGGATTTTCGACAAGGATCAGTTTGAAACCGAGTGGTGCAAGCAGTGTCTGCATCAGTTGGCGGTGCGACTGTTCATCATCGACCACCATAATGGTTTTCACCGCACCACTGTAACCCAAAATAGTTTTTATCGGCTCATGCATGGGCTCAACAAAAGGCGTATTGATACTAGCCAACATCAGACTGGCTTTGAAAGTACTGCCTTCACCTGGCGCACTGCTGACCGCTATATCACCGCCCATGATATCGGTGAGTAGACGGGTAATCGTCAGCCCCAATCCTGTACCTGTCGCAGTCGAGCCCGCACGGCGCACACGTTCAAACGGACGGAAAATGCGCTCCATATTTTCTTCTGCTATGCCCTCGCCGGTGTCCTTCACGGTAAATTCGGCCACCTGGTTGCGGTAGCGCAATTTAAAAAATATGCTGCCCGATTCTGTGTACTTGATGGCGTTGGACAATAAATTAATCAGGATTTGCCGCAAGCGCTTTTCATCGGTGCGCACAAATTCCGGCAAGCGATCTTTGCATTCGTAGATAAATTGCAGGCCTTTTGCCTCAGCCTGCAGCGAAAACATTTGCACCAGCTGTTCCATCAGGATCGGCAGGCGCACCTGGTCGCGATGCAAATCCAATCGCCCGGCTTCGATTTTTGAAATATCCAACAGCCCTTCAATAAGATCCGCCAGATGCTCGCCACTGCGACGAATAACGCCCAGCGCCTCGCGGCGGTGTGGCGGCATGCCAGGATCTTTTTCCAGCAGTTGGGCATAGCCCAATACCGCATTCAAGGGCGAGCGCAATTCATGGCTGATGCCCGTCAGATAGCGGCTTTTGGCTTGGTTGGCCGCCTCGGCCTGCTCCTTTGCCAGCTGCAGGGCTTTATCGGTGCGTTCGTGCGCCTCTATCTCTTCCATCAATAAACGTGTTTGTCGCTGCGACTCCTCCTGGGCGACATGGCGGCTTTTGTGGGCAAGCACAAACAGCCAGCTGACCACGCCGGTGATAATCACCAGCAGGAAAAAAACTTTCCATAAGGTATTTTCCAGCAGCCATGCCATATCGCTGTTGTAGATGGGCGTTTGAAAATAAATCAGCGAGAGCAGAAGTGCAGAAAAGCCATTGATCACCAACACCAGCCCCAAAAACTGGGCCACCTGGGTATTGATATTGGCCGTGATATATCTGGGTAAAAACAAGGTGAGAAGCTGCTTCAACTGCTCGCGATAATTGGCTCCCGGTTTGCAGTAATCATTGCAGCGTGCATCCAGTGAGCAGCACAGAGAACAGATATCACCACCATAGGCGGGGCAATAGGTCATATCTTCCAATTCAAATTTGTGTTCACAGATGCAGCAGGTCAGAGTACTGTGGCGAGCATTCGGGTGAAGGCGTTTGACGAACATAGATGCACTCGCAGCAGAGGGCTTATCAGGTTCGGAAAACCTCAACACCTCCACCGCAACCTCTGGTCGGGCGAGATAATATTTTCCCCGGGTGCCCCAGGCGATCAAGGGTGCCGCCAAAAGCGCGCAAGCCAGCGCAATAAAATGCGAGAGTGCCTGCGCAATTTCGCCCAATAAACCCGTGTGACAAATAATGCCCAGCAGCGAGGCCAGCAGCATAGCGCCAAAGCCCACGGGATTGATGTCATAGAGGTGGGCGCGCTTGAATTCAATATACTTTGGGCTCAACCCCAGAGGCTTGTTGATCACCAGATCCGCTACCAGGGCGCCCAGCCAGGCCACCGCCACTATGCCGTAAAAGCCCAGGGTCTGTTCCAGCGCGCGATATACACCCAGCTCCATCAACAGCAGGGCAATAGCCACATTGAATACCAGCCAGACCACGCGACCGGGATGGCTGTGGGTCAAGCGTGAAAAAAAATTTGACCAGGCAATGGAGCCGGCATAGGCATTGGTGACATTGATTTTCAATTGACTGAGAATGACAAAAATACCGGCAAAGGCCAGGGCGATTTCCGGTGAATGGGTCAGATAGCCGAAGGCGATCATATACATGCGCGTGGGATCGGCAGATTCATCGGCGGGTACACCCTGACTCAGCGCCAGCACAGCCAGGAATGAGCCGGCCATAATTTTAATTACACCTATAAGGATCCAGCCCGGCCCCCCGGCAAAGAGCGCAGCCCACCAATGCCAGCGCTTGCCAGGTTTTGCCGGCGGCAGGAAGCGCAAAAAATCCACCTGCTCGCCAATTTGCGCAATCAGCGAAAAAATCACTGCCGAAGCCGCACCAAAAAATAAAATATTCACGCCCTGTTGATGGGGTGCAGCCTGCAGGTTGCCGGCAAAGCTGGTCCAGTTCTCTACCGCACTGGTATCGGTGTAAATAATAAAAACAAAAGGCGTTAGCTGCAGCACAATCCACAGCGGCTGGCTCCACAGCTGAAAGCGGCTGATCACGGTGATGCCGTGTGTCACCAGTGGAATGATTACCACCGAGCTGAGCAGATATCCCCAGGGCAAGGGAATGTGAAACAGCAGCTCCAGCGCCATGGCCATAATCGCGGCTTCAAGCGCAAAAAAAATAAAAGTGAAAGAGGCATAGATCAATGACGTAATTGTTGAACCTATATAGCCAAAGCCCGCGCCACGTGTCAGCAGATCTATATCCACTCCGTATTTCGCTGCGTAGTAACTGATAGGAATCGCCGTCAGAAAAATAATCAAACTCACCGCACAGATGGCCGCTACAGCATTATGAAAGCCATAGTGCAGGGTTATTGCCCCACCAATGGCCTCAAGCGCAAGAAAAGAAATAGCGCCCAGGGCCGTGGTGGCCACCCGCGCACTGGACCAGCGTCGCGCACTCTTGGCGGTAAAGCGCAGGGCATAGTCTTCCAGGGTTTGGTTGGCGACCCATTGGTTATAGTTGCGCCTAACGCGGAAGATATGTTGCTTGGCAGTCATACATTACCTTACATCAATAATAGTAAAGCTCATCCAACGGAAAACTCCGAGCTTATAAAGGCGTGCATGAACTATCTTTGTGCTTCTCACCTCTCCCTGGTGCAACTTTGGTGCACCCAATAACAAAAAGCGTTTTGTATTTGCCGACGAAAGGCGCATTTAAAAAATGCAGCCACTGATAGCTGATTTCTTTCAATTCCCGTACCACAAAAATATTTTTCGCAAAATTAACTCTCGCTTCATTTATTGCGCAGAAAAAAACCAGCGGTATTTACCCCTGACTATGCGTTAAATGACGTAGTGGTCTGCGCTATTTATCGAATGGGTAAGTTGCGGGGAAATGCGTAGATTGCGAGATGTGGGCAAAAAATCATTTTCTTGCAAAAACCCTTTGCTCAGCGGCTTGCATCGCCAACACGCCTGAAATGACATTCTTTAATTTGAGGATAGACCATGAAGATATCAATGTTTAACCGCGGCCAGGCGCACACGCGTTCAGTCGCCAATACAACCCAGACACCCCGCTGGAAAACCTGCCTGCTTACCCTGGCTGCCTCATTTGCCTTTGCCACCGCCCATGCGGCTGATGTCAACACCACCGGCCTTGCGGTGACCGACAAAACGGTCAAAGTGGGCATACTTCACTCAGCCACAGGCACAATGGCAATCAGTGAGACAGGTTCGATCCAGGCAGAGAAACTGGCGATTGAACAGATTAATGCCATGGGTGGCGTGCTGGGGCGAAAAATTGAATTCATTCAGGAAGACGGGGCCAGCGATTGGCCGACCTTTGCCGAAAAATCCAAAAAGCTGCTGGTCAACGACAAGGTCGCCGCCGTATTCGGCTGCTGGACATCGGCCTCACGCAAGGCAGTGCTGCCTGTGTTCGAGCAGTACAATGGCATGCTCTACTATCCCACCTTTTATGAAGGCCTGGAGCAATCTCCCAATGTGATCTACACCGGCCAAGAGGCCACCCAGCAGATTCTTGCCGGCATCGACTGGGTTACCAAAGCCAAGGGCGCCAAAACTTTTTACCTGCTGGGCTCGGATTATATCTGGCCGCGCACCTCCAACAAGATCGCGCGCAAGCATATTGAGAAGCTGGGCTTGAAAGTGGTGGGCGAAGAGTACTATCCACTGGGCCACACTCAATTCAACTCAGTGATCAATAAAATCAAACTCACTAAGCCCGATGTTATTTTTGCCAGCGTGGTGGGCGGCTCCAATGTGGCCTTCTACAAGCAAATGAAAGCCGCCGGTATCGATATGAACAAGGAGAAACCACTGTTGCTCACCATCTCCGTCACTGAAGATGAAGTGCTCGGCATAGGCGGTGAAAATATGCAGGGTGCCTATGCCTCCATGAAATATTTCCAGAGCCTGACCAACGACAACAACAAGAAATTTGTTGAAGCCTTCAAAGCGCGCTGGGGCAAGGATGTGGTTATCGGCGATGTGACACAGGCGGGTTATCTCGGCCCCTGGCTGTGGAAGGCTGCGGTGGAAAAAGCCGGCTCTTTCGATATTGACAAGGTGCGTGCCGCATCGCCCGGCATTGAGCTGACCACGGCTCCTGAAGGCTATGTGAAAGTTCACCCCAACCACCACCTCTGGTCCAAGACCCGCATCGGCCATGTTCGTCCCGATGGTCAATATGATGTGATTTTCGAAACCAAAGATCTGATCGAGCCCAACCCCTTCCCGGCGGGTTATCAATAACTAGACGCGGCGGATCATTTGCTTACAAATGATCCGCCCTGCTTGCCCAGTTTACTCAGCGTTGGTTTTAACAAGTGGCCGCCACTGGCCTGGTTCAACAAGGGGAAGAGCATGTTTGCTGAATATAGCACCTCCGATTTGCTATCCATCTTCGCCATGCAGGGCGTAGCCGGATTAATTCTGTTTTCGGTTTTTGTACTTATGGCCCTCGGCCTTGCCATTATTTTTGGGCAGATGGGCGTGATCAATATGGCGCACGGTGAGTTTATGATTCTCGGTGCCTATGTAACCTATCTCTGTTCACATTTTTTCCAAACCTATTTGCCCAGCTTATTCAGTATTTATTTTATTGTCGCGATGTTGCTGGCCTTTGTCGCCGCAGGGGCGCTGGGCGCCCTGGTGGAATGGTCGATAATAAGGCACCTTTACAATCGCCCGCTGGACACCCTGCTCGCCACCTGGGGCTTGAGTTTGATTCTGCAGCAGACCTACCGCAGTATTTTCGGCGCGCGCGAAGTGGGCGTCACCCTGCCCGATTGGCTGATGGGTTCGGTCAAAGTCAGTGAAACCATCGAACTGCCCATCAATGGCCTGTTCGTGATGTTGCTGGCACTGGGCATTTCCACTGCCGTAGGTATTCTGATGTATCGCTCGCGCTGGGGCATTCAGGTGCGCGCCGTGGTGCAGAACCGCCCAATGGCAGGTGCAGTAGGCATCAACACAGCACGCGTTGACCGCATCACTTTCGCATTGGGTTGCGGAATTGCCGGTGTCGCAGGCAGCGCCTTTACCATGATAGGTTCAACGGGACCCACCTCTGGCCAGCTCTATATTGTCGATACGTTCCTGGTGGTGGTCTTTGGCGGTGCTACCAGTCTGCTCGGCACTATAGCCTCGGCATTCAGTATTTCACAGGCGCAATCGACGCTGGAATTTTTCCTGAGCGGCTCAATGGCAAAAGTATTAACGCTATTGTTCGTAGTATTGATTTTAATGCTGCGACCACAAGGGCTATTCACCCTGAAAGTTCGTCGCTGAGGAGTAGATTATGTCTTATCAAGGTTTAGCATCGCTGTTTCCCAAAAAAGAAATTTCCGGTTTTGTGGTGCTGGCTGTACTGCTGGTATTGGTGCTGCCCTTAACCCTGGATATCTTTCGCCTGAACCTGATCGGCAAATACCTTACCTATGCCTTTGTCGGCATAGGCCTGGTGCTCTGCTGGGGCTATGGCGGTATCTTGAGTTTGGGCCAGGGAGTATTTTTTGGTTTGGGTGGCTACTTGATGGCAATGTTTTTGAAGCTGGAAGCCTCCGACCCGATTACCACTAAAATCCAATCCACTCCCGGCATTCCCGATTTTATGGATTGGAACCAACTCACCGCACTGCCGTTCTTCTGGAAGCCCTTTTATAGTTTGCCCTTCACCATTGCCGCCATCATCATAGTACCCAGCATACTCGCCTATATCATCGGAGCAGCCATGTTCAAACGGCGTGTGGGTGGAGTTTACTTTGCCATTATCACCCAGGCGATTGCCGCCATCCTCACTATCCTGATTATCGGTCAACAGGGCTATACCGGCGGCGTCAATGGCATGACCGACCTGCGCACTCTGCTCGGCTGGGATATTCGCACCGACAGTGCGAAATACATACTCTACTACTTCTGTGTGTTTATGCTGTTTATGTGTTTGTTCGCGGCGCAATTTGTACGCAAAAGTAAATTCGGTCGCCTGCTAGTGGCCATGCGCGATAAAGAAGACCGCGTGCGCTTCTCGGGCTACGATGTTTCCAATTTTAAAATTTTTGTGTTCTGCCTGGGTGCCATGTTTGCTGCAATCGGCGGCGCCCTCTTCACACTGCAAGTCGGTTTTATGTCGCCGACACTGGTGGGCATAGTGCCCTCGATTGAAATGGTGATCTTCTGCGCGGTGGGCGGGCGCATGTCGCTGATAGGTGCAGTTTACGGGGCACTGGTAGTCAACTGGGCAAAATCCAGTTTGTCGGAAACGTTTCCGGAGCTGTGGTTACTTGCGCTGGGTGGATTGTTTATCGCAGTAGTTATGGCATTCCCCAATGGCCTGGCGGGACTCTATACCACCTATGTAGCACCGAAAATCAGCGAGTGGATAAAGCAATTCAAACAACCCAAAACACCACTGATACCCGAACCTGCAACCACCAAATCGGAACCTGCTAAAACAACCAGCGAACCCACCCCTGGCCTAACCTCAGGAGCTGTCCATGAGTAATACAGATTTTCTTCTCGCGGTGGAAGGGCTTACCGTTTCCTTCGATGGATTTAAAGCGGTCAACGACCTGACGTTCTATGTCGATGAACATGAGATCAGGGTGATCATAGGCCCCAATGGCGCAGGCAAGACCACAGTGCTGGATCTTATCTGTGGCCGCACCAAAGCCACCGAAGGCTCAATCAAATTTCGCAATAAAGAAATCACCAAGCTTAAAGAGCACGACATTGTAAAAGCAGGTATAGGCCGAAAATTTCAAACGCCCTCCATCTATGGTGACTTAACTGTATTTGAAAACCTCGAAATTTCTTTTCCACGCGGTCGCTCTGTATTCGGTGCCCTGGCCTTTAAGCGCGATGCTGAAGTTATTGCCAAGGTGCAGGAAATTGCCGAAATGATTTTCCTCAGCGAATTTCTCGACAAGCAGGCAGAGCTGCTCAGCCACGGCCAAAAACAGTGGCTGGAAATCGGCATGCTGCTGATCCAGGACCCGGAGCTGTTGATGCTGGATGAACCTGTAGCAGGTATGTCGGTAGGCGAGCGGCAGCAGACCGCCGAACTATTGCGTCGCATCACCAAAGACCGCTCTGTGATAGTGATTGAACACGATATGCAATTTGTGGCCAAGATTGCCGACCGGGTGACGGTATTGCACCAGGGGAAAATTCTCGCAGAGGGTTCCATCGATAAAGTGAAAGCCGATCCCCATGTGATTGAAGTTTACCTGGGACACTGATCCCTTATCAAAAAAACCAAGGGAACCTCTGAAAAATGTTGGCGAGGCGGCCAGCGCAAGGCAAAAACAGCTTAAAAAGCGGAGTTTAGAAGGACTAAATGAGCATTTTTAAGCTGTTTTTAACGCGGCGATGGCAACGCAGGTAATTTTTCAGAGGTTCCCAAGCAATCGAGCGTTACTGACCCAATGAGGAATCCATCATGCTTGCAGTCTCCGATTACCGCGTGTGCTATGGCCAGAGCGAAGTGCTACACGGATTGAATTTTACCGTGCAACCCAGCGAGATAGTGGCGATTATGGGGCGCAATGGCATGGGCAAAACAACGCTGATGAAATCCCTGATGGGCGTAATTCCCAGCTCCCAGGGCAGTGTCAAACTTGAAGACAAAGAAGTCAGCCAACTGAAAAGCTATCAGCGCGTGGCCAGCGGCTTTGGCTTTGTCCCCCAGGGCCGGATGATTTTTTCCAGTATGACAGTAAAAGAAAATATCGAAACTGGTCTGACCGTTACCAATAAAAAATCAGTCCCTCAGGAACTCTACGATATGTTCCCGGTGCTGCACGAAATGCGCAGCAGGCGCGGCGGAAATTTATCGGGTGGCCAGCAGCAACAACTGGCGATAGCGCGCGCATTGGCCAGCGATCCGAAAATGCTGTTGCTCGACGAACCTACCGAAGGTATACAGCCCTCGATTATTCGCGAGATGGGACGCACCCTGAAAGCCATCCGCGATAAACGTGGCTTATCGATAATTGTCTCCGAGCAGGTACTCAGCTTTGCGCTGGATATTGCCGACAGAATTCTGGTAATTGAAAAAGGCGAGATAGTGCATGAAGAATTGCGTTCGTCGGTGGATGAGGCCAAGGTTGCTTCCTACCTTTCCGTGTAGCTCCTGACATTGGTTGCGCTGTGTTTGTTGCTCCCTCCAATCTTTAACCACTGCAGCGTTAACTGCGCCGGTTAAAGGTTGGCTTTTTATTTCTCCTGTGGCCAAAACAAAACAGGCCAACATGGTTTGCATGTTGACCTGTTTTGAATATATCGCTTCAGCAACTTGCCAAGGGAACCTCTGAAAAATTACCTGCGTTGTCATCGCTGCGTTAAAAACAGGTTAACAATGCTCATTTAGTTTGTCTAAACTCCGCTTGTTAACCTGTTTTTGCCTTGCGCTGACTGCCTCGCCGACATTTTTCAGAGGTTCCCAAGGTTTCAGCATTTCCCATCCCTGAATTGCCAAAATTATTACAAATTGGAAGAACCTGGCTGAGTCAATACCAACTTGCCATTTTCCAGGGGAATCTTACTGCCCGGATCATAGGACATGCGCACTTTTTCCTGCCTGTCTTTTATGCGGTAAGTGACATCATAGCCAGTGATATCTTCGCGAGTTTCATAGGTCGTGCTGCAACGTCTTTCGACGGTCGTGTAAGTATCGCCCTTCTGCATATTGTTCTGCACTCGGTCACCGGCGTAACCGCCAGCAACTGCACCGGCCACAGTAGCAACCTTCTTGCCATTGCCGCCGCCCACCTGGTGGCCCAGCACACCGCCCAGCACAGCACCTATGGCTTTGCCGGCAATGCGATTTTCATCTTTGACTGCGCGCTGGTGAACCACAGTTTCATCGCGGCATTGTTCGTGAGGTATTTTCACCTGTTTGGTGATGGGAAGGGTTTGCACCACTTCAGCATGATCTGGCTCTTTCAAAAAATGATAGCTGCCAAGGGCTCCACCTGCAGTGGCAACGCCCACACCCAAGACCGTACCTATGATCATTGATTTGTTCATGATAATTCCTCTCACATATTCTTATTGCAATTGACGGCTTATTGTAAACACCTACCGCCTTAACGCTACCTGAATGCATAACGAGAGAATCTGTACAAATATCAACCTAAACACCTATTGCATGAAAAATGGACGCTGCATGAGTGGTGACAAATAGAACAAAACCGATAAACCCGCCAACAAAGGTGCCGTTGATACGAATCCACTGCAAATCCGGGCCTATATATAACTCTATCTCCCGGCACATTTCCTCCGTATTCCAGCCTTTGATGGTTTTTCTGATATGTGAGGTCAAGTACTCAGTAAAATCCGGGGCCATTTTTTTCGCGGCATCTTTCATATGCTCATTCAATGAATTGCGCAGGTCTTCGTCCTCAGAGAGGGCTTTGCCAATCCACAGCCCCGAGGCTATGACATTTTTACGTAACTGCGAGCGACTGTTGTGCAAATCGTCATTGATCCATTGCTTTAACGAACCCCAGAGTTCGTTGAGGAATTGGTTAAAGGTTTCATCGTTTTGCAGGTAGCGCTTTATCTCCTCGCCTTTCTCTGCAAACTCGGGCGATGATTTCAGCTTGTCAATAAACTCCTGGGTGTAGTTGTCAAACCGCTTGCGCACACTGTGCTCGGGGTTGTTATTGATATCGGCAATAAGGTTGCTTGCTGCACTGACTACCATACTCGCACCGCGCTCGCCGATCCACTCGGAGGGCAGGATCTTTTCCGTCAGGGTGTATTCATCTTTCAACCATTTCACAATGCCCTGCGCAATAAAATCCTGGGTATCCTGGTTGCTAAGCAAAATCGAGAACTGATTGATGCCCTCATCCAACAGCGCCTGATGGCGACCATTTTTAGTGATAGCCTCCAATATAGAACCGGTCGACTTGGATAGATCAACATTTTTCAGCAGGCTATTGACCGCATTGCGAATAAACTTCTGCACCGCTGCATCCTCAATAAAATTCATCATGCCCGATACTATATTAATCAAGTAAGTGCCCAGCTTGATCGTATTTTTTTCATTCAACAGCCAGGCCGACAATTTTTCAGCGGGTTTGTGCTCGCTGAGCAGCTGGACAATGGCATCGGCCGTCAGGAATTTTTTCTCGACAAACACGGCAAGACTATCGGCGATCTGATCTTTGTTTTTGGCGATGATGCCGGTGTGGGAGGATACAAATGGAATGGGCAGACGTCTGAATAAAGCTACCACAGCAAACCAATCAGCCAGTGCGCCGACCATAGCTGCCTCGGAGACTGCCCTGAGCAGTCCTACCCAGAGATTGGCCTGAAAAAGAAATGTGGCTGCAAACACGGCTGAAAACAACCCCAGATAAAACAGGGCCAAGGACTTTCGCTTGCTGAGTTCCAGCTCTCTATCCATACGTAGATTCCGCGTTATTGCAGGCAGTTGGTAGACAACCAGTCTACCCCACCCGCCGTTTACTTACCAAGTCCATACGTTAAATAACGCACCTTACTGGCCGTTTGTCGTATGGCTGCAACGCCTTCCTGACCGGATACTGGCTGCAATCGCCAATACAGGGATGCTCTGTATTGGCTGTTATCAGCATTGGCCTTCCACCGCAGGAGTCAGCACTATGACCGAAACGATTATTAAGATAGATCTGAAAAAATCACCCTATGAAAACGACATGATCCACAATCGCTGGCACCCTGATATTCCGATGGTGAAAACGGTCAAGCCAGGGGACGATTTTATTATCGAGTGCTACGACTGGACCGGTGGCCAGATCGGCAATAACGACAGCGCCGACGATGTGCGCGATGTAGACCTGTCGCAGGTGCATTTCCTCTCAGGCCCCGTAGGAGTAGAGGGCGCAGAGCCCGGTGATCTGCTGGTAGTCGATATACTGGACATAGGTGCTTTTGATGAGAGCCTGTGGGGTTTCAATGGCTTTTTTTCCAAGCAGAACGGCGGCGGCTTTTTAACAGAGCATTTTCCTGAAGCGCAAAAATCCATTTGGGATTTCAAGGGGATGTTTACCAGCTCCCGTCATGTTCCCAATGTGGAGTTTGCCGGCCTTATCCACCCCGGCCTGATCGGCTGCCTGCCCTCCAAAGAAATGCTGGAAGAGTGGAACAAGCGCGAAAAAGAATTATACGATAGCGAACCCGAGCGCGTGCCCGCGCTGGCCACCCTGCCCTATGCCGACACTGCGCATATGGGCCGCATGCAACCCGATGCAGCAAAGCTGGCCGCTGCTGAAGGCGCGCGCACAGTGCCGCCGCGTGAACACGGCGGCAACTGCGATATCAAGGATCTATCGCGCGGCTCTAAAATTTATTTCCCTGTGTATGTAAAAGGCGGCGGACTTTCGGTGGGCGATTTGCATTTCAGCCAGGGCGATGGAGAAATTACCTTCTGCGGTGCAATCGAGATGGCCGGCTGGATTCATTTGCGGGTAAGCCTGATCAAAGATGGCATGGCTAAATACGCAATCAAAAACCCCATCTTCAAACCCAGCCCCATAGCACCCAAATACGATGACTATCTGATTTTTGAAGGCATCTCGGTGGACGAGTACGGCGAGCAGCACTATCTGGATGTTCACGTCGCCTATCGCCAGGCCTGCTTGAATGCAATCAACTATCTCACCAAATTCGGCTACAGCAAGGCCCAGGCCTACGCGATCCTAGGCTGCGCCCCAGTGCAGGGACATATCAGCGGCGTAGTGGACATCCCCAACGCCTGCGCCACCCTGTGGCTGCCGACGGATATTTTCGATTTTGATGTAAACCCCAGCGCGGAAGGGCCAGCTAAAAAGGTCTCACCGGGAATGGATATACCCCTATCAAAAGACAAATAGCCCCCAATCGCTCTTACTCTTACAATTTTTTTGCTTTTGCTTTTGCTTTTGCTTTTGCTTTTGCCTCACCCTCCCATATGAGCTCCCCGAGCAGCGGAGGAAAATTTCCGCAAAACGCACAGGAAGTGCGTTTTAGTGACGTCGCGACAGGGATGTCGCGTCGGCACGGCGGTAATTTTCTGAGCAGCGCAGGAAACAGGGGCGATTCTGGGTCGCTTTTCTTTTGCTTACTTTTCTTTGGCGAGACAAAGAAAAGTGAGGCCTGCGGCAGGCAAAATCTATCCGTCACACACTGATACAACTACTAAACATTAATACAATTATTAACTATCAGAATTTTTTAATATTAGTAAATGTTTTTTTAATTTATTGACATTCATTGTGAGTATTAATTTTTCAATATGAAGGTTGGGTTTTACTGATAACTGGGTCGCCTGCCGCGGGCCTCACTTTTCTTTGCTTGCCCAAAGAAAAGTAAGCAAAAGAAAAGGCACCCAGATCGCTCCTGTTTCCTGCGCTTCTCGGATAATTACCGCCGTGCCGACGCGACATCCCTGTCGCGACGTCACTAAAACAGACATCCTGTCTGTTTTGCGGAAATTATCCTGCGATGCTCGGGGAGCTCTATGGGGGAAGGGAAAAAGCAAAAGCAACAGCAACAGCAACAACAGCAACAGCAACAGCAACAGCAACAGCAACAGCAACAACAGCGGATTTTGAGGAATAATTTATGCCTGTTTATGACTATAAATGTAGTGTTCACGGTTTATTTCACGAACTCAACACCCTGGAAGACTCCAGCAAACCCTGCGCCTGCCCTAGCTGCGGAACACTATCTGGCCGCGTGATAATGGTCGCGCCAGAATTTTTGTCGATGAAATCAGAAAATCGCGCGGCCCATGCGCGCAATGAAAAAGCCGTGCATCAACCAGTGCTGTCCACGCCGGAATATCGCGCAGAGCAGCAGGCGCGACGAGAGCACAAACACGGCAAAGGCTGTGGTTGCGGAGACAGGCCGATTCGCAAATCGGCGCTCATGTATACCGCTGGAGGCAATAAAATGTTTCCCTCAATGCGCCCCTGGATGATCAGTCACTGAAAGCAGTGCATAGATTTTAAGTCGCTTTCTCCGGTGGAGGGGCCACGCGCATTACTTCCTCCACCGTGGTCAAACCCGCCGCAACCTTTTGCGCACCAGATAAACGCAGGGTGCGCATACCCTCCTTCATCGCCTGGCGGCGCAGATCATAGAGATTGCAATCGCTGGTGATCAACTGTTTGACAGACTCTGACAACAACAGGATTTCATACAGGCCCTGGCGACCCAGATAACCGGTATTCCTGCATTCAAGGCAACCTACCGGGCGATAGATTTTACTGGGCACAGTAACCTTCCAGGGCGATACCAGCTGCTGCCAGTCATCGCCGGTAATCGTGCCCTCTTCCTTGCAGTGCGGACACAGGGTTCGCACCAGGCGCTGGGCCATAACGCCGAGCATGGTAGCGTTGACCAGATAGGCGGGAATTCCCAGATCCAGGAGACGCGCAACCGTTGAAGGTGCATCGTTGGTATGCACAGTGGAAATCACCAGGTGGCCGGTGAGCGCCGCCTGCACGGCCATCTGTGCGGTCTCCAGATCGCGGATCTCGCCCACCATAATAATATCCGGGTCCTGCCGCATTAGACTGCGAATACCTGCGGCGAAATCCAGACCGATTTTATGGTGCACCTGAGTCTGGTTAAACATTTCCTCCACCATTTCGATCGGATCTTCAATGGTGCTGACATTCACTTCAGAGGTAGCAATTTGCCGCAGCGAGGAATAGAGCGTGGTGGTTTTCCCCGAGCCCGTGGGGCCGGTGACCAGGACAATACCATTGGGGCGATCGAGCATGCTCCGCCAGCGCGTGTAATCCTCACCCACCAGGCCCAAATCGGTAAAGCTGCGCAGCAGAACTTCCGGATCAAAAATACGCATCACCATTTTCTCGCCGAAGGCGGTGGGCAGGGTCGACACGCGCAACTCGACTTCACTGCCGTCGCTGCGACGGGTTTTGATGCGGCCATCCTGCGGCTTGCGCTTTTCGGCAATGTCCATGCGCGATAACACTTTAAAACGGCTGGTCACAGCGGTGGCCACATTGGCCGGCAATTCGTAAACATTGTGCAGCACACCATCAATACGAAAGCGGATACGCCCCACATCGCGGCGCGGCTCAAGGTGTATATCGCTGGCGCGCTGGTCGTAGGCGTACTGTAATAGCCAATCGACAATTTTGACTATGTGCTGATCATTGGCATCCGGGTCGCTCGACTTGCCCAGCTCGACAAGCTGCTCAAAGTTGGTCACCGCCGAAGCCGCTGCACCGCCGCTGGCTCCTGTCACCGAGCGCGCCAGCGTGTAGAACTCCACCATAAAACGCTGCACATCGGCCGGATTGGCGAACACGCGCTTCACTTTGCGCCTGGCCACATGCTCCAGTTGCGGCTCCCAGCCGCTCATAAAAGGTTCTGTGCAGGCAACATAGACCTCATCCTGGGTGACCTGCACGCATAAAATTCCATGGCGCTTGGCAAACGCATAGCCCATGACTTCGGTGACTTTGGTGACATTAATTTTCATGGGGTCGATATGCACCAGCGGCAGGTTGGCCTTGGCCGCCATCCACTCGCTCAGCACTGCATCGCTCAGGATTTTACCGGGGCGCGAAGGGTCATCAAAATTTTGGCTGGCGATATAGGTGAGCGGGTGCATCATTGCCTGATCGCGAGTGCGCGAGGAGCCCAGCAGCAGATTGGCATCAACCTGCAACAGCAGGCCATCCTTGACCAATTCGGTAATCACACTGCGTAAATCCAACACCCGGTCGAGAATTTGGGCCATAGGGGTTCCTGGTTTTTATGTGGCTTAGAGAGTGACAAGGCCATGCTTGACACTGAGGTTGTAGCAGTTATCACCCTGCCTCAGTGCGGCGCTATACTGACAGTCTAGCCAAGCCAGGGTTTTACTTCTACTTGCATTTTATTAACTGATAGAGGATCGTCTCCGGAATGACCACAAAAACCTGTGAACGCTTATGACCTACTCCCTGAAAAACTACCAAAGCCAACTCGCCCAACTGGTAGCCATCCCCTCAGTCAGCTGCGCCGTGCCCAGTTGGGATATGGCCAACCTGCCGGTGATAGAATTGCTGGCCAACTGGTTTGCCGATATGGGCTTCAACACCCAGGTAATGCCGCTGGCACAGACCGGCAAGGCCAATCTGATCGCGACACTCGGCAGCGGCGAGGGTGGCCTGGTACTGGCCGGACACAGCGATACCGTACCCTACGATACCAGTCGCTGGCAGAGCGACCCCTTCAAACTGATAGAAAAGGACAGCAAGTTTTTTGGCCTGGGCGCAACCGATATGAAAGGGTTTTTCCCGGTGATTATCGAGGCAGTTAAGCCGCTTCTGGATAAGCCGTTCAAGAACCCCTTGATTGTGTTGGCTACCGCCGATGAAGAAAGCAGCATGAGCGGCGCCCGCGCGCTGGCGGCCAGCGGCAAACCCAATGCCCGCTATGCCGTGATCGGCGAACCCACAGAACTTGTGCCTATACGCATGCACAAGGGCATTATGATGGAGTCCATTCGCGTGCTCGGCAAGAGCGGCCACTCCTCGAATCCGGCGCTGGGCAAGAATGCACTGGACGCTATGACGCAGGTGATGGGGGAACTCATGCAACTGCGCGGCGAGCTACAGCTAAAATACCGCAATCCCGGTTTCGCCATACAGACACCCACCCTCAACCTGGGTTGTATCCACGGCGGTGATGGCGCCAACCGGATTTGCGGCGAATGTGAATTGCATTTTGATTTGCGCCTGTTGCCCGGCATGGACAACAGCGAGCTGCGCGAAGCTATCCAACGCCGTCTCACCCCCATCGCACAAAGCAGCGGTACCGATATTGTTTTCTCATCGCTGTTCGAAGGCATAGAACCTTTTGCCGAACCCGCCGATTCCGAGCTGGTAAAAATCTGCGAGCAACTCACCGGGCACAGCTCGGAAAGTGTCGCCTTCGCCACTGAGGCTCCCTTTATGCAGGCGCTGGGAATGCAGACACTGGTGCTGGGCCCAGGTTCGATCAACCAGGCCCACCAGCCCGATGAATTTATCAGTATCGATCAACTGGAACCTGCAGTGAAAATTGTGCGCGAATTGATTCAGAAATTTTGCTTGCAATAACGCGAGTACATAAACGCGCTTACAGCAAACACCAACAACAAAAGAATCCCACTATGATAAATGTCGCTCTCTGTTCCTACGGTATGTCCGGCAAAGTTTTTCACGCACCCCTGATCAGCACTGAGCCACAATTGCGCTTGCACAGCATTTTGCAGCGCTCCAGCCAGAGCGCCCGCGACGATTACCCCGAAGTGCAGATTGCCACTGATCTTGAGCAGATCCTGCACAGCTCCGAGATAGACCTGGTGGTGGTCAATACCCCCAATGAGCATCACTACAGCATGATTAAGGCAGCCTTGCTGGCGGGAAAGCATGTCGTTGCCGAAAAACCCTTTGTCATAGATTTGAATGAAGGCAAAGAGTTAATTGCGCTGGCACAGCAACAGAAAAAAATACTCGCCGTATTTCACAACAAGCGCCTGGAAACCGATCACCTCACGGTGGAAAAAATTCTCGCGAATGGCGCACTGGGCAGAGTGGTGGAAATGGAGTGGCACTACGACCGCTATCGCACCAATGTCACCCACAAAGCCTGGAAGGAAAACGATTTGCCCGGCGCGGGCACCTGGTTTGACCTGGGCATACATATGCTCGACTCCATGCTCTGCCTGCTCGGCCGCCCGCTCGCCGTGAATGCCGATATGCGCAGCCTGCGCCGTGCCGAGGGTGCAACAGATTATTTTAATGTGTGCTTTCACTATCCCGATATGCGCGTGCTCTTGCGCTCCAATACCTTTGTCAGCGAAAAGGGAGCAACGGTCAGCATTCACGGCGACCTGGGCTCTTTTTTAAAATTTGGCCAGGATGTACAGGAGCAGCAGATGGTCAATGGCCTAAGACCCTACCAGGCTGAGTGGGCTGAGCATGGCAGCGATAATTTCGGCATTCTCAGCAGCCATCACCTGGGCACCAGCCAGCGCGAAAAGGTGGAGAGCGCGCGCGGCTGCTATGAACTTTTTTATCGCAATATTGCCGGAGCCATACTCGGCAGGGAGCCGCTGAAATTCAGCGCAGAACAAGGTTTATTGGCGGTGGAGATGATCCTCGCCGCCGAGCAGAGCCACCGCCAGCAGCGCACGATCAAGCTATAATAAAAAAATTCCAGGGCCGCGCTTGGGAACACCCGCAAAACTGGGTAAACTCGACCGGATTAATACCGACAGAGCTAAAGAGAACTCCTGTGTCCCACACCCACGAATATGTAAAATGGTTTCGCCATTCATCGCCCTATATCAACAAGCACAGAGGCAAGACCTTTGTGCTGATGTTGCCGGGCGAAGGCATCATGCACCCCAACTTTGCCAATATCATTCACGATATCACCCTGCTCAGCAGTCTCGGTGTGCGCCTGGTGCTGGTACACGGCGCGCGGCCGCAAATCGATGAGCGCCTGCAGGTTGCCGATACCTACAGCAACTTCCATAAAAACCTGCGCATCACCGACAGCGAGAGCCTGCAACTGGTGATCCAGGCTATTGGCGAAGCCACGACCCTGGTGGAAGCAGCGCTTTCAACCGGCCTGCCCAATTCGCCCATGCACGGTTCGGATATGCATATCATCAGCGGCAATTTTGTTGCCGCCATGCCCTATGGCGTACTCGACGGCGTAGACCTGCAACACACTGGCAAGGTGCGCAGGGTAAAAGCCAAAGCCCTGCAAACTGCGCTGGATCTGGGAGCAGTGGTATTGCTTGCACCGATTGGCTATTCCACCACCGGCGAAATATTCAATCTCTCCTACACCGATGTGGCCACCCATATCGCCAGTGCGATCAAAGCCGACAAATTCCTCGCCTTTGTCGAGGGCGACGGGGTTATGGATAGCGACGGGACACTGATTCGCCAGCTATCGCTGCAGGAGTGCAAAACCTATCTGGAAAATAATGGCGAAAATAACAATCACGACCTGCAGCAGGCAATCAGTGCCTGCTACCTGAGTTGCCTGCAGGGCGTGCCGCGCGCGCAACTGATCAGTTACACCACTGACGGTGCCCTGCTGAGCGAACTCTTTACCCGCGATGGCCTGGGCACCATGATCTACTCCGGCCAGTACGAGCAATTGCGCACCGCCAGCATTGACGATGTGGGCGGCATACTGGAACTGATTCGCCCGCTGGAGGAAGAAGGCATTCTTGTGCGGCGCTCGCGCGAAGTGCTGGAAACCGAAATCACCAAGTTCAATGTGATGGAAAAGGACGGGATGATTATTGCCTGCGCCGCGCTCTATCCCTATGGCGATATGGCCGAACTCTCCTGCGTTGCCACCCACCCCGACTACCGCAAAGGCGGTCGCGCGGCAGCGCTGCTTGAGCAGTTGGAAGCCCAGGCGCGCAAGAAAGGCATAAAGACCTTATTCCTGCTGACCACTCAAACGGCGCACTGGTTTATCGAGCACGGCTTTGTCCAGGGCAAGCTGGAAGATCTGCCCATCACCAAGCAGGAGTTGTACAACTTCCAGAGAAACTCGAAGATTTTTGTAAAACAACTGCAACAGGACTAGCGGCGAAGATTATCTCCACCTCAGCAGGGGTGGAGATAATCTTCCCTTATCCATTCTCCGCGCAAGGATTTACTGCGGACCCTGCCCTTTTTCTGCTACTATAACCGCCTTTGTATCAATCTATTTCCAGCGCGGGGCCTGTCCCTGTTGCCGCACCAAAGCTTTCCGTTAGGGGACTCTTATGCCTGTTTATCGCTCCAAAACCACCACCTCTGGCCGCAATATGGCTGGGGCCCGCGCACTTTGGCGCGCTACCGGCATGAAGGACGAAGATTTCCAAAAGCCGATTATTGCCATAGCCAACTCCTTCACCCAGTTTGTGCCCGGCCATGTACACCTGAAGGATCTGGGCCAGTTGGTTGCGCGCGAGATCGAGAGAGTCGGCGGCGTGGCGAAAGAATTCAATACCATTGCGGTGGATGACGGTATTGCCATGGGCCACGACGGTATGCTCTACAGCCTGCCCAGCCGCGATATTATCGCCGACTCGGTGGAATATATGGTCAACGCCCACTGCGCCGATGCCATAGTCTGTATCTCCAACTGCGACAAGATCACCCCCGGCATGCTGATGGCCGCCATGCGCCTGAACATCCCCGTTATCTTTGTTTCCGGTGGCCCTATGGAAGCCGGCAAGACCAAGCTCGCCGACCATAAACTGGATCTGGTGGATGCCATTGTTATAGGCACCGACAAAAATGCCAGCGATGAAAAAGTGGAAGCCTACGAGCGCTCAGCCTGCCCTACCTGCGGCTCCTGCTCGGGGATGTTCACAGCCAATTCCATGAACTGCCTGACCGAGGCCCTGGGCCTGTCGCTGCCGGGCAATGGTTCACTGCTGGCCACCCACGCCGATCGCGAGCAACTTTTCCTGGAGGCGGGACGCCGCATTGTCGAGAACACCAAACGCTACTATGAGCAGGACGATGAAAGCGTGCTGCCGCGCTCTATCGCCAGCTTCGCCGCCTTTGAAAATGCCATGGCCCTGGATATCGCCATGGGCGGTTCCACCAATACCATCCTGCACTTGCTAGCCGCCGCTCAGGAGGGCGAAGTGCCCTTCACCATGACCGATATAGATCGCCTCAGCCGCAAAGTGCCGCAACTGTGCAAGGTCGCCCCCAATACTCCCAAGTACCATATGGAAGATGTGCACCGCGCAGGGGGTGTAATGAGCATCCTGGCCGAGTTGAATCGCGGCGGCCTGCTGCACAACCAATTGCCCACTGTTCACAGCAAAACCTTCCAGGAAGCCCTGGACAAGTGGGATATCACCACCACATCATCGGAAGCTGTAGCCACCTTTTACAAAGCGGGCCCCGCCGGCATTCCCACCCAGGTGGCCTTTAGCCAGGCAACCCGCTGGCCCACCCTGGATGCAGACCGTGTAGAAGGTTGCATTCGCACTGTTGAGCACGCCTACAGCCAAGAGGGCGGCCTGGCGGTACTGAAAGGCAATATCGCTGTCGATGGCTGCGTGGTGAAAACCTCCGGTGTCGATGAGAGCTGCTGGGTATTTGAAGGCCCGGCCCATGTAGTGGAAAGCCAGGATCAGGCGGTTCACCATATTCTCGAAGGCCAGGTCAAAGCTGGCGAAGTGGTGGTTATTCGCTACGAAGGGCCAAAAGGCGGACCGGGTATGCAAGAGATGCTCTACCCCACCAGCTACCTGAAATCCCAGGGCCTGGGCAAGGCCTGCGCACTCTTGACCGACGGCCGCTTCTCCGGCGGGACTTCTGGTCTGTCTATAGGACACGTATCGCCCGAAGCGGCAGCGGGCGGCACCATTGGCCTGGTGAAGAATGGCGATATCATCCGTATCGATATTCCCAACCGCAGTATCAATGTGCTGCTCAGCGATGCCGAGCTGGATATGCGCCGCGCCGCGGAAAATGCCAAGGGCACCGCCGGCTGGAAACCCAGCGAAGTGCGCCCGCGCAAAGTGACTGCATCGCTGAAAGCCTACGCCATGCTGGCGACCAGCGCGGATAAAGGTGCGGTAAGGGATTTGAGCAAGCTGGATTGATAGTGAAGTGGGTGCGCGGCTTGCAATGCAAGCGGCACACCCTCCCACAAGAGTTACCAGCCAAAAGGAGTGGAGCCCATTGCTGATTGCAGGGTTAAACCATAGGTGGTGATATTGCCATATTGCACACTTACAACCTGTTGCTGACCACTCAGATCCGTACAGCTGACAACATATTCAGCCGTGCCGGGATACTGCCCACTCACCGATTGCACCGCCTGCCAGTTTTCCGACGAGCCCGATGAACTGAGATATTTGGCGTTTATCGTATTGTAGGTCTTCCAAAAATCCCCCGTCCATTTCACATGGCAGATATGGTTGGGGCCTTTATTATTCACCGTAAAATTCACTGTCACAGTCGTGCTCCATCCTCCCTGATTCACGTTCCACTTGGCCGTGGCGGAATTGACATAGACCTGATACATATTGGTGGCATTGGCACAGGCTGCCGCTGAAATAGCGGCGCAGATGATGGCAAACTTGATAACTCGATTTATCTTCAACATGATCTCTCCCTCCAAAGTGTGAATGTAGCCATAGCCAATTGAAGGGCAGATACGCGCGAAACACCCGGTAAAGACCAATCAATTCGCAACGGCGCGGGGAGTGTAGCAAGATGCTTATCGCAGCAGAATAACGCTAGGTGCCAAGTATCAGCGCAGGAAAAATTGTCGCAATTTATTAAAAAATGCGTGAAGACAGAAGGATAAAAAATGATGGGAGCCTTGGGGAAGCTTTCGCTCCCCAAGATTTTTTCTTCGCCAATAGGCGCTATTAAGCCAGATAAACCCGCGCAAATACCGCCTTCAAATATTCCGTTTCCGGAATCGCCGGATGCACCGGATGATCGGGGCCCTGCCCGCCCTGGGCAATAATCTGCACATGGCGATCCAGATGGCGACCCGAGGCGCGAACAATTTCCACCAGGGTCTCATTGCTCAAATGCATGGAGCAGGAGCCTGCCACCAACAACCCATCGCGACCCAGCAGCCGCATCGCCAGTTCGTTGATATGGCGATAGGCCGCTTCGCCGGCCTTTTGATCCTTGCGCCGTTTGATAAAGGCTGGCGGGTCCAGCACTATGATGTCAAAGCGCTCATCCTCGGCAATCAACTGTTTGAGTACATCTATCGCCTTGCCCTGAATAGTAGCCACGCGCTCGCCGACATTATTCAAGGCTGCATTTTCCTCAACAAAATCCAGCGCCTGCTCGGAGACATCGACGCAAGTGACTTCAGCCGCACCCGCAACCGCCGCCTGCACGCCCCAACCGCCGATATAGGAGAACACATCCAGCACTCGCTTGCCTTTTACATACTGCTGCAACTGCGCGCGATTGATGCGATGATCGTAGAACCAGCCGGTTTTCTGCCCACTGTTGACGGGCGCGAGAAAGCGAGTGCCGTTCTCGATCAGCTCGACCACCTCAGGCACTTCTCCATAGGCCACCTGGGTGTATTCCGGCAGGTCTTCGAGCGCGCGCGCACTGTGCTCATTGGCCAGTAAAACACCCTTGGGCTTGATCACTTGCACCAGGGCTTCCACTATCTCATCTTTCAGCAATTCCATTCCCGCCCCGGCAATCTGCACCACCAGATAATCGCCAAAGCGATCCACCACTAGACCGGGCAGCAGATCGGCATCGCCGTAGATCAAACGATAGTAGGGTTCACTGAAGGCCAGCTCGCGCAATGCAAGAGATTGTTTGAAGCGGTGTACAAACAGAGATTTATTTAACGGCACAGATTCATCGCGACTGACAATACGCCCGCAGATCAGGCCATTGGGATTCATCAGCGCAATCCCCAGCGGCTTGCCGCTGTGAGTAGTCACCACAGCCTGCTGCCCCATGGCAAAGGATTTCAGCGGCGAGCGCTCGCTGTCCACTTCGTTGCTGAACACCCATAAGTGACCGAGCTTTAAACGGCGGTCGGCTTGGGATTTTAAAATAAGTTGGGGGAGCGACGCAGGCATGTGAATATCCAATGGGGTGAGAAAAACGCGGATTATAGCGCTATTCCCACCACAAAGGTTCAGCTTGCAGGCTAGCGCTGGATTTTTACCGGAAGTGTCTGTTTCTCGCCAAAGGCCTGCCTGTCAGCTTCACTGGCCCCCTCCTTGCACTCGCCCTTGAGCCACAGGTGATAGCGCGAGACATTGGAGTCAATTTCGAGAAAGCCCTCGCGGCAGTAACCCATTTGCTTAACTACATAAGCAGCATTCTCACGCAGATCCTGGTCGGTGGAGCGGCCCACCTTTATGCCGCCTGGATTGTCCTGGGGGCCCATGGTGCTGCCTCGCTCGATACGCACCAGATGGGGCAGTTGCTCATCCGGCGAGCGCAGGCGATAGACAAACATTTTGCTGGTATCGGGCATAATCTCAATATCCAGCGTCTCTGCCATGGCGCCAGTAAAGCTGCGCCCCGGCGCGCTGCACGACAGCAGCAGGCTGAGCAGCCCGCCAGACATAAGTAGATAGGCCAATACTCTCATGGAACCCATAGTTTCTCCGGGGGCTATTTTTAGATTAAGGCGAGATAAGGATAAAGAACCCGCGCTCGCAGCCGATAGCTAGACAACAACATGTTGATTGAATTTCACAAAAGCGGGAGTTTGTCATGCTAATCAGTTCAAGGCTACTGGGTCTAGTGCTCCTCGCGGCAATAAATTCTTATGCATTGGCCCAAGACGCCTCAAGTGAATCCATTGCCGCACAAGAAGTCACCGCCAGCCAGCTACCCTTTGATAATCGCAGCCTGCCTGTTGCCACAGATTCCAGCACCTCGCGCCAACCCAGCGAGCAGGCCAGCGAAGCCATCAAGCCAGTGCCCGTTGCCGCACCCGTAGTGGAATCGGTGAAAATGAGCTTTAACCAATGCAGCGACGAAAAGCGGCTGCAGAAATCCATCCTGGTAACGGCTTTCCCACAGCGCCACCCCAAGGATGGCAATGCCGGCAATCTCTACCAGGCGGAATACCAGTTGCCGGAATTGCTCGGTCGCCAGTTGGCCGAGAGAAATAGCACACTGCTGCCACAGCAACTGCGCGAGGCCCTGGCCGCTCCCGAGGGCGGCAATCAAACGCAACTGGCCATGCAGGCCCAGCGTCTGGGAAGCCACTACCGCAGCCAGATTATCCTCAGCGGCGAAATTGTCGATATGGCCATGGCCAAATCCGACAGCACCTATAATCCCGGTCTCTACACCCGCTTTGTCAACGGCACCCTCGACCTGCTCGGCATCCACAGCCTGTTCGACACGCGCGATCGCCTGTTCAGTTTTCAAGTGCAATTGCGCGATGGCTTTACCGGCCAGACACTTTTCAGCAAACGCTACGACACCTACGGCATCTGGAATGAAAAGAAAGCCGTTGGTTTTGGCACCCCGCGCTTCTGGCAAACCGACTATGGCCAACAGGTGAAAGGCCTGTTGAAAATGGCTTCCGCAGAAATCAGCGAAATCATCCACTGCCAGCCCTTTATTGCACAGATAGACTCGCGCCCGGGACAGACGCAGATTATTGTTCAGGGGGGAGCCAATAACGGCTTGCACGCCGGAGATACTATGGCGCTCTATCAACTGGTGGCACAGGGTTCGGATACCCGCTACCAGGAGCACAATATACGCCTGGTCAGTCGCAATGCGGAGATTGAACTGCGCGAAGTCTATCCCTCGCACAGCGTGGGGGTGATAACCACCCCCAGTTACCTGACCGGGCAGCTATTGGCCATGGCACCCTAGCTGCGCGGCCCCAGCACTTAGCCGGACTCAGAAACGCGATTTTGATGGCTTTTCGATATGCCGTAGCAAAAATAGATAACCAGGCCGAGGGCCAGCCAGCCGATAAAGCGCAAATGAGTATGCTGTGGCAGGAAAGCAATCAAAGCACTGCAGGAAATGATGCCGAGCACAGGCAATAGGATACCACCTGGGACTTTGAAGGGGCGCGGCAACTCAGGGTGAGTTTTGCGCAGTACAATCACACCGGCACACACCAGGACAAAGGCGGCCAGAGTGCCTATATTGACCAATTCTGCCAGTGCATTCAGCGGCACAAACCCGGCCATAAACGCCATAATCAAACCGCAGATCACAGTGTTCTTAACTGGGGTCTGGGTTTTTTTATTAACCGAGGCAAAGAGCGGCGAGACCAGGCCATCGCTGGACATGGCGGTGAGTATGCGGGTCAGCGCGTAATACAGCACCAGCATCACCGTCGTCAAACCGGTGATAACCCCGGTAGCTACCAGAGCAGAGGCCAAACTGACGCCTATACGCTCCAGACCAAACGCCACCGGCGAGGATACATTTAATTCTTTATAAGGCACTATGCCAGTCAATACACCTGAAACCACAATATAAATCAGTGTACAAAAAATCAATGAAGCGAGAATACCGATAGGAACATCGCGCTGTGGCCGGTTGGATTCTGCAGTGGCTGTAGAGACCGCATCAAAACCGACATAGGCAAAAAATACTATCGAGGCACCGGCCAGTATCCCAATAGGCTTGCCATTCTCTCCCTCGGAAAACCAGCCAAAGGGCGCAAAGGGGGTCCAGTTATCGGGGTTGATATGGAATATGCCCACCGCCAGGAATACCACTATGGTAAACAATTTAATAAATACCATAGCAGTGTTAAGCCTTGCACTCTCCTTTACGCCGACAATCAACATCACCATCAACACAAACACAATCGCAAAAGCCGGCAGATTAACCAGGCCGCCATCGTGCAATCCTGTGGTCGCATTGACCGCGAAAGGGCCTTTGGTGAGATAGTCGGGCAGTCCCAGGCCGATCGCATGGAGCGCATTATTGAAATAACCCGCCCAGCCATTGGCCACGGCCGCCACCGCGACCCCGTATTCGAGAATCAGATCCCAGCCTATAATCCAGGCGATGAACTCACCAAAGGCAGCGTAGGAATAACCATAGGCGCTGCCCACCCCACCAATACTGGATGAGAGTTCGGCATAGGCCAGAGCGGCGAATGCACAGGCAATACCGGCAACAATAAAGGATAAAACCACGGCCGGCCCGGAGGTGGTTGCAGCAGCAACACCGGTGAGCACAAAAATACCTGTGCCGATAATTGCACCAACACCTAACAAAGTCAGATCGAATGCACTCAAGCAACGCTTTAGCCCCATCTCATCCTGTTCAGCCACCACCGTTTTCTTTCGCCATAAGGCTTGCCAGAGTGAGGGTTTGGTATGTGCCATAGAGAATATCCCAATGATGTTGTGATTATTGTTGTAGGTTTATTTTTTATACCAGCAACGCTTGTGCCACTCGCCGGCCATTATTGTTATGAAGGCGCAAGCCTGGTCAAGCTATTACTTCTCAAGCCAAATCAAACTCGCCATGCGCCCGGTTATTTTATCGCGGCGATAGGAGTAAAAACGCTCAGTCTCGGCATAGGTGCAACCGCCTCCGCCGTAAATCTGTGTCACCCCCAGCGCATGCAATTCAGCGCGGGCGAGAGCATAAATATCTGCGTAAAAATGTAAAGGCCGCTGTGCTGGCTTAAAGGCGGCGGCAATCTGTTCACTATGTTCCACAGTGCGCGCCGATTTGAAAAATGCATCCAGCACATCCACACCCACTTCGAAATGCGGCTGTGAAATGGCGGGGCCGAGGTAGGCCATAAGCTGCGGCGCGGGGCAGCTGAATTTATCCAGCGCGCGCGCTGTTATTCCCTTGGCGAGACTGCGCCAGCCACAGTGAATGGCGGCCACCTGGGTGCCCTGCCGGTCGCACAGCAATATCGGCAGGCAATCCGCCGTCATCACCACACAGGCCTGCCCCACTTCATTGCTGTAACTGCCATCGGCAGTGCGCACCAGACCATCACCTTTGGCTTTGACAACCTTGATCCCGTGAATCTGTTCGAGCCACTGGGGAGCTTGTTGCAACTGCAACAGTGCGCACAGCTCACTGCGATTTTGCAGCACCACAGCCGCATCATCGCCGACATGCAGGCCCATATTATTGCTCTGGTAAGGCGCGCAGCTATGCCCCCCCGCTCGCGTACTTATGCAGGCGCGCACCTGTGCAGGGGCGGGCCAATCGGGAATTATGCAGTGATTGTTATTCATACCAACAAGGGACTAATCAAGATCGGCCAGGGTATAGCCATTATCCAGGGCCTCCAGCAGATTTTCAAAATCACTGGGCAGCGGCGCAGTCCACTCGGTGTATTCGCCTGTGCCCGGATGCTCCAGCCCCAACTTGGCTGCGTGCAGTGCCTGGCGGGGGAAAGCTTTCAGGGTCTCCACCAGATGGTCGTTGGCCCCCTTGGGAATTCGAAAACGTTTGCCATAGGTCGCATCGCCCACCAAAGGAAAGCCTATATGGGCCATATGCACACGGATCTGGTGAGTGCGGCCCGTCTCCAGTTTCACGCGGATATGGGTGTGATGCGGGTAGCGTTTGGCAACGCGATAATGGGTAACTGCACGCTTGCCTCCCCGGCTCAACACCGCCATCAGCTTGCGATGGATGGGATGGCGCCCCATGGGTGCATCTACCGTGCCGCCACCGGTCATGGCGCCTACCGCCACTGCTTCATACTCGCGACTTACGGTGCGATCGGCAAGTTGCTCTACCAGATCGGTATGGGCCTCCAGGGTTTTTGCCACCACCATCAGGCCGGTAGTCTCCTTATCGAGGCGGTGAACTATGCCCGCGCGCGGCAGGTTGATCAACTGTGGCACATGGTTGAGGAGGGCATTGAGCAGGGTGCCGGTTTGATTGCCGGCAGCCGGATGCACCACCAGGCCGGCAGGCTTGTTGATAATCATCAGGTGCTCGTCTTCGTGGACAATATTCAGCTGGATTGGCTCGGGTTCCCAGGTGCCCTGGGCCTCCAGCTCGGCATTGATTTCCAGCAGCTCACCGCCGATAAGCTTCTCCTTAGGCTTGCGGACTGCGCCGTCAATGGTCAGTTGCCCGTCCTTGATCCAGCTTTGCAGGCGCGAGCGCGAAAAATCGGGGAACAACTCGGAGGCGGCCTGGTCGAAACGCAGCCCACTCATGGTCAGAGGCACTTGCGCACTCAGTTCAAAAACTTCTTTCATCTAAGGGGAAAACCTCTATTAAAAAAACCAATGCCGCTTTGGTATCGGCTTGCTCTGTGTTTAAATACGCCGCTATTTTACCTTTACGACGATAAAAAATTCTGTCACCCAATCACTGCAAGTACTATTTTTGAGTTCACTATTTATGCTTAAGCGATTTCTGCCCTACGCGTTAGCCGGTTCAATGGCCCTGCTGACCGCCTGCTCCAGCACCAAGAAAGAGCCCGAATACACCAGCGAAGCAGACCTTTACACCACCGCCGAACGCCAACTATCGCTGGAGCAATGGGAGACAGGTATTAAAAACCTGCAAACCCTGGAAGAGAACTTTCCCTTCGGCACCTATGCAGAACAGGCGCAACTGGAACTGATTTACGCCTATTACAACTCCAATAAACCGGATGAGGCCATTGCCACCGCCAACCGCTTTATCCGCCTGCACCCCCAGCATCGCAATGTTGACTATGCCTACTACATGATGGGCTTAAGCGCCTTCACCAAGGATAAAGGCATGTTCGAGCGGGTTATGCCCACCGATATGACCCAACGCGACCCAGGTGCAGCGCGGGAATCCATGGGCTACTTCACCCAATTGCTCAACCGCTTCCCGGAAAGTTCCTATGCTGCCGACGCCAAGAAACGCATGCTGTTCCTGCGCAACCTGATGGCACGCTATGAAATACACGTCGCCAACTACTACTTTAAACGCGGCGCCTATGTCGCCAGTGTAGGCCGCGGCCGCTATGTGCTGGAAAATTATCCCAAAAGTCCGGCCATACCCGACTCGCTGGCCGTTATGGTACAGGGTTATCACCTTTTAGGCATGCAAGATCGTGCAGAAGAGGCGCTGACCATACTGCGCAGCAACTATCCAGACTACCCGGCCCTCGAAAAAGACGGCGGTTTTAACTATGACTATGCACGTCACGACCCCAGCAGCAACTGGTTTGGCCTGATCACCCTGGGGCTGTTCAGCAAACACGATTACTATGGTTTTGATACTCGCCATATCTATGATGCCGAGTACAAAAAAGCTCCATAGGGCGGATCATCTGACCCGCGCATGCGCATGATCTCATACACCTCATTTTTGCTTGAGGTTCTCGTTTTTGAAATTTGCACCTCGTATGTGAACGCGCGGGTTACGCCTTTGGCTAACCCGCCCTACCGGCCATGATGCCGAACCCGTAGGGCTGGTCATTTGACCCGCGCGACATAGGGTCATGCAATCACCCCCTCCTTAATCCCCCATTTTCCAACCGGAGGTAATGGGGTAGCGACGGTCGCGACCGAAGCCGCGCTGGGTTATGCGTATGCCGACAGGCGCCTGACGGCGCTTATATTCATTGATATCCACCAGGCGCACCACCCTTTCGACCTGCTCGCGGGCAAAGCCCAGGGCGATAATGGCCTCGGCACTTTGATCCTGCTCGACATAAAGGGCGAGTATCTGGTCGAGGATATCGTAAGGTGGCAGGCTGTCTTCATCTTTCTGATCGGGCGCCAACTCTGCTGAAGGGGGACGGGTGATCACTGTGGTCGGGATCACTTCTGCCAGGGTATTGCGGTATTTAGCCAGAGCGAAGACCAGGGTTTTGGGTACATCCTTAAGAGCATCAAAGCCCCCCGCCATATCGCCATAGAGCGTGGAGTAACCCACTGCCATCTCGCTTTTATTGCCGGTGGTGAGCACAAGAAAACCTTTCTTGTTGGAAATAGCCATCAGCAGCACACCGCGGCAGCGCGCCTGCAGATTCTCTTCGGTGGTGTCGCGTTTGCTGCCAGCGAACTCCTCCGCCAGTTGCGCCATAAAGGCCTCGTACATGGGCTCAATGCTGATGGAACTGTACTTGACCCCCATGCGCCTGGCCTGTTCGGCGGCATCCTCCTTACTCAAATCCGAGGTGTAGCGAAAGGGCATCATCAACGCTTCCACTCTATCGGCTCCCAGCGCATCCACCGCCATTGCCAGCGTCAGGGCGGAATCTATGCCACCCGACAACCCCAGCACTACCCCCTTAAAGCGATTCTTGTTGACATAGTCGCGCATCCCCAATACCAGAGCCTGGTAGACAGAGGCCTCTCTACTGGCGATGGCGGCCAGGGCCTGGCTGGCAACAAGACACTGGTCTTGCGCATATTCAATGCGAGTCAGAAACACACCTTCTTCATAGGCCGGGGCGCGATAGCGGGTATTGCCCTGCGCATCCACCAGCACCGAGCCTCCGTCAAAGACCAGCTCATCCTGCCCGCCCACCAGATTGACATAGGCCACCGGCATATTGCCTTCGCGGGCGCGGGCCGCGACCACCGCCTCGCGCTCCAGCTGCTTGCCCTGGTGGTAGGGCGATGCATTTAAATTAAGCATCAGCCTTGCCCCGGCCGCTTTCGCCTGGGCCATTGGCTCCGGGTGCCAGATATCCTCACAAATACTCAAAGCAAGCGGCAATCCCTTCAACTCAAATACACAGGGGCGATTGCCTGCACTGAAGTAGCGCTTCTCATCAAACACCTGATAGTTGGGCAGGCACTGCTTGGCATATTCGGCAATCAACTCACCCTTGTAGATCACACCGGCCATATTCAGCAGCACACCATCAACCCGCTTGGGATAGCCGACCACCATCGCAATCGCCAGGTTTGCCTCCTGCAACGCCTGCAGTGCTCGTGCGATGCGCAGATCCAGGCTGGGACGCAGCAGCAAGTCTTCCGGCGGGTAGCCGGTCAGTGTCAACTCGGGGAAAACCACAAGATCGGCACCGCCATCCAGCGCCCAGCGCGCACGGTCTATCACCTTGTGGGTATTGCCGGGAATATCACCGACCAGGGTATTCAATTGCGCCAGTGCAATGGTTAAATAGGACATGCAAACCGCCTCTGCTGCAAAAAGTCTCACTTGAAGATTGAGGGCTCTATGAGCATTCGCGAATAGCCATAGCCCTCTTTGCCAACGCGGCAAAAAAACAGCGCGCATTGTCGACTAATACTATTATTTAAGCAAAGCCGATTGGGCCAATACTATAAAGAGTTCGCAATATCGCCTATGAAAACACCTGCTGTAAACCCTGTTGATCACAGCCCTTATGACCTGCTGCGGGTGTATACCTACTATCGCACTTTGCTTGGCTGCCTGCTGTTGCTGATGTTTTATGGGCACCTGGCCGATAGGGTCTTTGGTCAGGACGCCCCCAGGATTTTTCTTTACACCACTATTGCCTATACCGCGTTCAACTTTGTCAGCCTGATAGTATTGCTGCGGATTACGCTAGACCCTTCGCAAAAACAAATGTTCGCCATACTGCTGATAGATGTGGGCTGTATTATTTTATTGATGCACAGCAGTGGTGGTGCCAGCAGTGCCCTGGCCTATCTATTGCTGATTGCCGCAGCGGCAAGCGGTATGCTGTTGCATCTCAGGCTGGCGGTGTTTCTCGCAGCGCTGACCAGCATCGGCATTATTTGCGAAAGCTTATACCGAGCGGCCCGCAATAGTCTTGAAGAGGTTGCCAATTTATTCTTTGCAGCGGGAGCCCTGGGTGCATTTATTTTTATCAGCACGCTGATATTTCAATATCTCACCGTTAAAATCCGCTCCAGCAATATGGAAGCTTATAATCAGGCATTGCAGGCCGCCAGCGCCCAGCAGCTCGCCCAGCAAATCCTGGAGCGCATGCGCACTGGCATTATGGTTCTCGACAAGGATAATAATATCAGTCTGTTCAATCATGCGGCGGCAAAATTATTGAACCTTCATGCAGACAATTCTCCACAACTGCAACAGATTCCTGAACTCGCCGAAAAGGTCATGCACTGGCAGAAAAGCCAGCTGAATCCCTCGCCACTGCTGCGCAATATTGTGCATAACAATGATGAAATCAAAGTGAATTTTGCCAAACTGAACCCCAGCGAGGATTCCCACACTTTAATTTTCCTGGAGGACAATCGCACCATTACTCAGCACGCACAAAAATTAAAGTTGGCGTCCCTGGGGCGCTTGACCGCCAGTATTGCCCACGAAATTCGCAATCCACTCGGAGCCATCAGCCACGCGAGTCAACTGCTGGCGGAAGACAGCAACCTGCCTTCCAGCGATAGGCGCCTGGTCGACATTATCAACTCGCACACCAAACGCGTTAATCAGATTATTGAAAATGTTTTGCAATTGTCGCGACGACGCCTTTCCGAACCACAGATCATTCATCTCAGCGAGTGGTTGCACAAATTTGTCAATGATTACCGCAGTGTAAAAAACGCTAATAGCAGCACCGGACAAGCGCTGAAAATTGACTGCATTAGCCACGATCCCATTACCGCCAAATTTGACCCCAGCCAGCTGCAGCAGGTGTTGAGCAATCTGTGCGATAACGGCCTGCGCTACAGTTCGCCCCCTGAGGGCTGCGCACAACTGGTGATTGAAGCTGGCATTAGCAATCAGCAACCTTTTATTAAAGTAATAGATTTCGGCAAAGGAATTAGCGAGGAAAATGCAGCGCACCTGTTTGAGCCTTTCTTCACTACAGAAAATACCGGATCCGGATTGGGCCTGTATATCTGCAAAGAGCTCTGCGAGGCCAATCAGGCCATTATTTCCTATGCGCGCACCCAGGAAGGTTTAAGTTGCTTCCATATCCAATTTGCACATCCGGAAAAATCATTCTGATTATTCATTTAAAGCTGCTGCCTGAACAGCAATAAGGAGTCTCTGAGAAGTTGCGTGCACTGACTGTCTAGCCAGTATTTTTCAGGGATTTCCTAAAATTCATAGGTCAACCTGGCGAAAATACTGCGCTCGACTTCCGCAGCATTTAAATCACTGACAACATTAAACTCCATATGCCTGTTGTCCAACAGATTCTGCCCAACAAGGTTAAGCCTCAGTGAATGGCTGAGCTTACCACCCAGATTGATATCCATACGCACATAATCAGGCGTCCTACTCTCATACAATTTATCGACATAGGCAAATGATGTATCCAGTGTCCAGGCATCATTCATATTCCAATAGATTTTTGCACCGGTCTGGTATTTGGGGTAAATCGGTTTGGCTGTCAGCTGCGAGGGATCAGGCTGGTGAGTGACCGGATGGAATGCCTTCAGGGTCATATGAAGAAACGTATAATTTAACGCGACCCGCAGATCCTCATGGATCGACCAACTGAAAGCAGCTTCAATGCCGTGCGACCGCCCCTTCATATTATTGCTGAAAATAACCGGGGCGAGCAGAGGAAAAGGATTCGGGCCAACCGGTACCAGAGGCAAGAATGTTATAGTTTGCAGGTGTTCGTATTCATTGTAGAAGGATGCCAGGTCCAGCGATATGGCGGGAGTGATTTGATTGCGATACCCCAGCTCATAAGCGGTCAGCTCTTCGGATTTAAATTGGTTGTTGGGCACAAAGGCCGCTCGACCCAATGGATTCGTCAAGATGGTACTGTTTATATCCTCCTCAATGGGCGTTGGCGTTCTCACTGCCTGAGAGGCCGAACTCCACAGGGTTTGCGCTGGCCCAAGGCTCCACTGGAGGCGAATATTGGGCTGCACCTCCTCACCGGAAAATTCATTTTGTTCTATCTTTGAGCCCAGGATTAAAAATAATTTTTCGTCAACCAGGGTGATTTTGTCCTGCACAAATGCGCTGTAAACACTGTCCTGGCGCCGGGCCGGTGAAAATTCAACATTAGCTGTGCCCACTTCATCAGAGGACATATATCTGAAATTGCCGCCGATAATAAATTCATGCAGATCAGAAGCTGCAAAATTGTATTGCACATCCAAATCATACGTAACGCGCTTATCGGTAAAATTATAGGGCTCATCGCGGCGGGTCCAATCGACATAGGATTGAATATTCCATTGCGAGCCATCATCGCGCTTATCCGTCCAGCGCGCCAAAAGGTTAGCGCCGTCATAGACAATTGTTTGATCCACCACCGGACTGTAGGGAGCCACGGGCGAGAAGTCTATCTTCCTCTGCTGCCCACTGGTGCGATACGCATCCCCCTGAAAAGTGAAGCTCTCCCCCCAGTCAACACGAAAACCTCCGCGCGCACCATCCCACTGATCATAGGCAGCGCCGCCGCGAGGGCTGTGAGAGGAATCGCGCTTGAAAGCCTTGCCGTACAGGCGGTAAAACCCTTGATCGCCAACACTGCCGCCGTGGCGCGCACTGACCGTACCCTGCTCTTCATTGCCATACAGAGCGCTGGCCAGGTTACCCTGGGTATCGCGAGCCTGCTTGGTAGTGATATTAATGACCCCATTGACAGCATTGGCCCCCCAAAGCGTTCCACCTGGGCCGCGCACCACTTCTATTTGCGCAATATCCTCCAGCATCAGATCATGGGCATCCCAGAGCACACCGCCAAACACCGGGTTGTAGATAGTGCGGCCATCGAGCATTACCAACAGCTTATTGGCCAGGGGGCTATTGAAACCGCGAATGCTGATAGCCCAAGTATTGGTATCAGCGCGCGCAACAAACACACCGGGCACCATGCGCAAGGCATCGGGAATAGTGGTGACACCCGCGCGGGCAATATCATCGCCGGTCACCACATAGACCGCCGCAGGGGCATCAGCCACAGCCTCTGCCTTTTTGGAAACACTGAGTACCTTGGTATTGATCAATTGTTCCAGCGAGAGATCCAGATAATCATGCGCCGCAAGCGCGCTGCCGGGCAGGCCAAGGCCATAGAGCGCACAATGAGAAAGTAACCATTTTTTTCGCAGTAAACTAACCCGCAGCATCGAGAAGAATCCCCTTTCAAAAAAATAACCAATATCAACAATCCTAGTCCAGCTTATTTTTTATGCTTAATTATTTATTTAAATAAATAAACGCAGGAAGGGAAATAGAGGATTGTTACAATCTTATTGAATTAGGAGCGCAGAACAAACCATTGGCAGGCTATAAATGGGCCATTGCCGTCAACCAGTCATTTCGCGGGCGAAAATCAGTTAATCACCACAAAAAAATACACTGATGTAATTTGCCGTGGGATATTGGATTTCCTGCAGGGAAACGGCCATGCTCAGTCTTTCCCGCAAATCTGACTGCAGCGCCTCAGCCGCCGTTCGCTCATCGCTGTTAAAGCGGATAATATTGGAATGGACGTTATAACCTGGTCGGGAATTAATTTCATTGGGCAATAAGCGTGGCCGCCAGCGCCCGACAACTTTTTCTGTTTTGAGCTTCAGCGCCGCCCTGACCTTCTCTTCATGCTCGCCGTCACAGTAAAACCAGTCAATTCTAATAGCGTTATAGGACTTTTCGCTGGGCGCAATCATCTGCGCGGTCAGTTTATTGGCAGCCGTGGGAATTTGCTCTTCATCCTTAAAAAAATTCGCGGTGATTTCTGCCTTCTCCTTGACTTCAGGATCGCTGGCCCCCACGGCGAGCGCCTGCAGCAGCTTCCAGCGGAAAGGATCATCCGCCAGTGCATCCACCAGCACCCTTACAGCTTCTTCCTCTTTGACCGAGTGGTCTTTACTGCGCAAGACATCCTTGACCTCGGTATACAACTGCAAGCTCAACTGCCGCGAAGTTTCCAGGGTTTTAAGCTCCAGATCCTGGGCTATACGCGCATTCTCCAGGCGCCTGGTCTCGGCATCCAGCGCTTTTACTTTTTTATCCATAGGCAGGGCATACCAGGCAGCCACCGCTGCAATCACCAGGGATACCAATGAAACCAACTTCGATAGCTTATCGATAAAGTTTTCCATTTAAATATCTCCGGCAACTTGCGGCGACACAGGTAAAAAGCAAACGCGATAACGATAATATCCTGGATTTTCTAAAAATCGTCATTGTCCGAATCGGAATTATAATTCGAGCTGTCCGCGCGGTATATCTCCGGAATTTCTTTGCTGCTTGGATCCATGGGGAAAGTGACGCCATCTTCCTTTATCCCATAAAAACTCGGCGCTCCCATGGGGCTTGAAGATGGCAGCATATAGATCTGCACCAAGACTTTTTGACTGGTGGTATAGGTCGCGATAAGCTTGCCTTCGCCCTCGTTGAACCGGGTGACATGGCGCGCAAGTGTGCCCGCCTGCCGCTGTGTTTTAATCTCCAGCTTGGCGGGGCGCCCTCCCCGCGTTTGTCCCAGGACTTGCGCCTGGGTGGGGCCGGATGGATCTCTTTTGGTGTGGTACTTACCGCTCTGCTTGCCCTGGTAAAATTTTTGCGGCCGTTTTTGATCTTTGATAACTGGCGCATCAGAAAGCATTTCTGTCAGGCCATAGGTAGCCGTGCTTTTGCACATCCCCTGGCACTCGGGGCACCACATATACAGATGCTGGAAATTTTGACCGCAGGCAAGGCAATAAGAAGGCATAGCTGATCTCCTGTTGATTTCCGTATGACATTGAAAAAACACGATGGCAATACAACAGGCTATTAGCAAATGAGCCATTAGTAAACAGAAGCCCAAGCTCCAAATTTCATTAAAAAAATTTTATTTATTTCGATGTAAGAGATGCTCAAAGAAGTTGAATCAAGCTAAAACTTTGCTGCGGAAAGAGAGATTGCTGGGATACGCAGACTGCCCAAGCCTGCGCAAATGATGCCCAAACAACTATATAAGTAATTCCGCGTTTCTTTAAGCTTGAACAATATCTGATTTTGTCCATTGGAGCGGAGGAAACTCTGACACTAAGGATTTATCCTGCAATCCCCGCAAGGCCTCTTCCTGCTGAGCTTGAGCCTCGGAAGAAAGAGTAACCTCAAGACTATCTAACACCTGATTAGCCAACTCGATAAAAGGTTTGGGGTCAATCCATTCGTCAATAGAGGGGCGCGGCTGCATTTCTGGGGGAGATGTATATCGTGAAACTCCACAATAAATAATAAAAAGCGGATGTTTACTTAGCGGCAACGTCAAATAAGAAAAAGAACTGCGATTCACATTATAATTATTTGCTACGGCATCAAAGCGAGCAGCTATACAGGGAAAACCGGTGAGCGGTTGCCAATTCATCGGTGCTAACAACGCCTGCTGATTTGTCACAGGGGAAAAACGTTGCCCATGCCTAAGAGTGAGAAAATTTGCAATTCCATTTTCAAAAGCTCTCGGAGGGAAAAAATTTAGCCCCTCGGTAATATTGAAGAGCTTCAATACCCAAGCGAGCATATCAACATAGCCTCGACAACCCGTGAACCAGGAACCATTAAAATCCCACTGGCGACATTACTAATGTTGTGGATCGCCATTGATAATCCTCCTGACCATCAAGTTGGCTGTGGATTTTATCTAAATCGTAATAAGTATCGGGGTATACAACATCCATCGAAGTAGTAGTCTTATTACGCGGAGCCTTAAATTTAATCTTAGTGCCGCTAAAATCGATTTTTATCGGAATTGGCTTGTGCAATGCCAGAAATGACTTTGGGGGCCATAGCCGCGCCGGCCAACACTGCCCCATAGACAATCCCCACAGGAAGCGCATATCAAGACTTAATGGACTCCACTGTAGCGCTTCTGTCATCGATTGCAGAAGACAGGTCATCAACCTTTACAGAGTCAATAAAATACTCCGCAGCACTGCTTTTGAATTAAAGGGCCTTCAGCAGACTTAGGGCCCCCCTTAAAGCAGCAGGAACCCCCTAAGCCTTCTTTCCAGAATTAAAACTGATAATGCACACCCAATGATGTCTGTTTCAGCTTAGCATCGACATCGAAATCCAGAGAAATGGGCTCGTAGCGATCCTCATCTTCTCTATCCAAAGAGCCTTTGGTAACATCAAAGCCCAGCCTGAACACTACGCCATGACCGACATTAATTTGCGCACCTACACCATAGGTAAGCACAATTCCGTCCCAGGAATAATCATAGTTGTAATCCCAATAACCATGTGAGCGGTACTCCTTCTTGTAACTTAAAAAGGTCATTCCGCCTTTTGCAAAGAGTGAGAAATCAGGGCTGACCTGCCATGTAAACTTGGGAGTGATTGCCAGGCCTGAATAACGGGCATCGGACGCTGTGGTGTCCTCATCCCTGGCCCCATCGGCAAGATTGTCGGTCGCAAAAACATTTCCCTCAAGGCCAAACCACTCGCTAAAGTTGTAGCCGCCATAGATGGCGAACCAGCCTGCCGTTTCGTTCTCCGAATAAGTAAAATCCCTGTCGATCGTGTATTTCGTGTGAGCATCCACCTGCCCTATCTTGCCTCCCACAAACCAGCCTTGATTATCAGCATCAGCCGCAGCGCCCAATGAGATTATTGACAGGCAGAGTGCTGTCATGATTTTTTTTGCGAACATAACTTTTTCCTGCATTCCAGACATTAACTGTTTTTTTGTATCACTGTAAATATTTGCCCATGCTCCATCTTCTATGGGCAAGACTAAGCGGAGAATCTGTTGTGTTGGAAGAGTATTTTTCGAAGGGAAATTACGAAGATGGCGATAATTTCCTTCTGCCCCAAGAGTCGAACTCCATTGCCTATCCACTGCCTGCTATAAGCAGGCTCATTGGCTGCCGATAATATATTCAGTCGGCCCCCTGATTGCCAGAAGCTGACGCTCATTTATTATGGATTTGCGACCTGGATCACCTGCACCATCACCTGTATTTTACACTGGCTAGCAGCAATAGACTGGCGATTAACCCTCGAGCTGCCGCACATCCACCGACACGCACAGCTGCGGGGAGAGGCCACCGCCAAAAATAACACCTTTCAGAGGGGTCACATCCGAATAATCCCTCCCCCAGGCAGTCGTGATGTACTGCTCGCTGGTCAGTTGATTGTTGGTGGGATCAAATTCATACCAGCCCTCGCCGGGCGAGTAGACCGAAAACCAGGCGTGGGTGGCATCCGCGCCCTGTAGTTTTTCCTGCCCCGGCAGTGGAATCGTTTCAATATAGCCGCTGACATAGCGCGCGGGATAGCCGAGTGAACGCAGGCAGCCTATCGCCAGATGGGCAAAATCCTGGCAGACCCCGCGCCTGTGTTTGAGTACATCGGCAAGGGGCGTGGCTATATCGGAAAATTGTGGGTCGTAGGTAAAGTCGCGGAAGATGCGCTGGGTTAAATCCAGCACCGCAGATAAAAATGGACGGTCGCTCGCAAACGAGGACGCGGCATACTCGGCCAAATCGGCATGCTGCTGCACCATGGGTGAATCCAGGATAAATTCCTGGGCGTTGAGGGTTTCGCTATCCTTGCGCTGCTGCAACAGATATTGCACATAGCTGCAGGGAATTCCAAAATCCAGATTGCTACTGTTGAATTTATCTTTTATTACAATAGTGCTGATAACATTCAATTCCAATTCAGTGTGATTCTTTTCGATTGAAAACTGCAGAAACTGATTGCCAAAATAATCGGTGCGGGTGTTGCAGCTGGTGGGCTCTGGGGATAATTTTATGGCGATGGCCTCCACCTGCTGCGTCTCTGTATTGCGCGGAATCATATAGGCCAGGTTGTAGCAATTGCTGACCGAGAGCGCGTATTTGTAAAGCGTGCTGTGGGAGACGGTATATTTCATAGCTCGTCCTGCCAGTCGGCATTTTTAACCAGCAGCTGCGGCCCCTGGGCATGATCGAAATAGCGCTGCCCTACCGCCTTGCTTGCACTGACAATCAAATATTGGATGCGCGCCAGCAACTGATCCAGATTCTGGCGAAGATGGCCTTTGGCTTGAGAGAGCGATTTGATATCGCAAAGCCGCAATGCGGTAGTGGCCTCCAGCAATAATTTGCTCTCCTCGGTAAAAGTATCCTTGTGACCCGGCAGATCGGCAAAATGCATTTCCAACTCCTGCAGCTGATAGATCAATGAGCGCGGATTGTTGACATTCAGCATAATCATCTCCAATCCCTGCTCAATATTGATACCCACCTGGTAGCGGCGGCGATAGGGAATCAGTGCTTCGCCACACAGGAGTGCGGATTCAATCAGCACCTCCTGCTCCATATCTTCAAAGGCAGGAGTCAGCAGCGAGCGCAAATAGGTGATAATCTGCAGGGCGCGCTCAATGCGCCGACCTATTTCGATAAAATGCCAGCCGCTGCCGCGGATCATGCTTTCGTTGATCAATCCCGCCAGCGCCAGCAGCGCAGTCACCAGTCGCGCGAGCGGTTCCTCAGGTGCGGAGAGGCCGCCGGGCTGCAGGGTATTTTTTAATTCATCCAGCTCATCGCCAATATTATTGATCACGCGCTGGGTATCGCTGGATAATTGCTCCTTGACCTGCTCCGCCGACTTAATCATCGAGAGTAAATTATTGGCAACACTGCCGACGCGCCCGGAGTCGGCAATAATGGAAATCATTTCCGGCTCGGGATTGCTGAGCAATTTTTCATCGTGATGCGCAAAACCGGGATAGGTTGAAGTGATGTGAGTTGCCGCCCCCAGCAGCGTACGGCACACCGCATCGGGCAGCGCCTCGGTTTTATTCAGCTGCAAGAATACCGTGCGCAGCAGGCGCAAGCCGGATTCAGCGCGCTCTGCATAGCGCCCCATCCAAAACAGATTTTCCACTACGCGGCTCGGCAATTCATTCGAACTCTCCTGTGCAGCCAGCAACTCAGTGGTACGCAGGCTGACTTGCTTCTCCGGCTCAGAGGCGAGCACCCAGGTATCCTTGGACACAGAGCCGCGCTGGTTGGCAATAATTTTCTTGTGGGTATCGAGATTGACCCGCGTAAGGCCACCCGGTAGTACCGCATAAGAACTTTCACTGGCCACGGCAAAGGTGCGCAGGATAGACGCACGCGGCTGGATTCTTCCCTCGTGCCAGGTGGGCGTGAGTGCGCTGGGAATAAATTCCTGGGCCACATATTGATAAGGATTTTTGCGCAGGCGGTTTTGCCAGGCGCGAAGTTTATTGTCATCCAGCTCTGCGCCGTACACTTCATACAGACCCGGCTTGCGATAAGTGGGTTTGATCAGCAGATTTTTCAAATTGGCACAGACATATTCCAGCTCATCGGGATTGCCGCACCACCAGGTCTTCACCGAGGGCATCAACAGCTCGCGCCCCAGCAGCGCCCTGGAAATTTCCGGCAGATAGCGCAGTAACGCCGGATTCTCCAATACACTGGAGCCCAGCGGATTGGCTATGGCGACATGGCCCATGCGCGCAACCTCAAGCAAACCCGGCACGCCCAAATGCGAATTGCCTTTCAGTTCGACAGGATCGCAGTAGATATCATCGACACGCCGCAGAATAACATCAACTCGCTTCAAGCCATCCAGCGCTTTCATCCAGATATAACCATTACGCACCGAGAGATCGCTGCCCTGCACCAACTGGAATCCCAGATAATTGGCTAGATAGGCGTGTTCAAAATAGGTTTCGTTGTAGGCGCCCGGCGTCAGCACCACAATGCGCGCAACACCGCCATTGGGATTCAGTTCATGCAATTTTTTTCGCAGGCGGGAAAAAAACAGCGAGAGGCGATGCACATGGCTATCGCGAAACAGGCTGGGGAAAACGCGGTTCATTACCGTGCGATTTTCCAGTGCGTAGCCCGCGCCCGATGGTGCCTGGGTGCGATCGGCCATAACCTTCATCTGGCCATCGGGGCCGCGCACCAGATCCACGCCGTGGAGAATCATCTGATGATTACCAGGCAGCATCACCTGATTGCAGGGACGCAAAAAGCCATGATGAGAAAATAATAACTGCGGTGGAATCACGCCTTGACGGATAAGCGTCCTTTCGCCATAGATATCCTGCAACAGTAAATTAAACAGTTCGGCGCGCTCGATCAATGCCGATTCGGTATTGCTCCACTCTTCACTGCTGATCAACAGAGGAACCGGGTCCAGCTGCCAGGTTTGGTTAGCATCCGGCTCGTCGTAAATTTTGTAGGTGGCGCCGTCATCGCGCAAAATACGGCGCACTTTTTTCTGCCGCTCTTCAATCTCATCCGCGCCCAGGCTGTGCAAGCTGTTGAGCAAATACTCCCAATGGCTGCGAATCTCGCCATTCGCCGCATAGGCCTCATCCACACCCTGGCTGGGCGAAGGATAATCAAACTGATTCGCATTGAAAGACTGCGATTGAAAAGAAGATTGATCCATAATGACCGACTTAACGCCCTAGGCTGGGGAACATAAAATGCAATTGTACTATTTTTTTGCTTGCATTTTTATCTTTCCATTTGTGTTCTTGTTTAGTATGACCGCAGGCAGCTAACCATGTTCCCCTTTAGTCCTAGCGACGCAAATCCAGGGTGTAAGGATACTCGTCCGCCGGCTCCTCAGGCGGCGGCGCCATTGGCCTGGGGGCGTGGCTGCTGCTGAAAAAATCGCGCAGGATAACGCCGGCCGGCGAAACAGGCAGAGCACCAGGAGTATAGTTGAAATCAAAAAAGCGATTGCCGCGGCGCGACTCAGCCTCATTGGCATTGACCGGAAACTGCTCATAGCTGCGCCCGCCGGGGTGGCTGACATGATAAGTGCAGCCGCCAATGCTTTTACCGTTCCAGGTATCGATCAAATCAAACACCAGAGGTGAATGCACTCCGATAGTGGGATGCAATGCCGAGGGCGGCTGCCATGCGCGATAGCGAATACCGCCGACGAATTCACCCTGGCTCGCGGTAGCCTTCAGGCAGACGCGACGCCCGTTACAGGCGAGCACATAGCGCCCTGGTGTCAGCCCAGTCACTTTTACCTGCAGGCGCTCCAGCGAGGAATCCACATAACGCGAAGTACCAAAACTGGAAATTTCCTCGCCGAGCACATTCCAGGGCTCAATCGCCCAGCGCAATTCAATACCTATATCGCCCAGCTGCACGCGACCATAGTGGGGAAAGCGAAATTCCTCGAAGGGTGCCAGCCATTCCAGCTGGAAGGGATAACCATGATCATTCAAATCCTGCACCACACTGCGCAGATCTTCCCACACATAATGCGGCAACATAAATTTATCATGCAACAGCGTTCCCCAGCGCACCAGCGGCTGGCGATAGGGTTCCTTCCAGAAGCGACTGATCAGCGCGCGCAATAACAACACTTGTACCAGCGACATCTGTGCGTGCGGCGGCATTTCAAAGCCGCGAAATTCAAGAATACCCTGGCGCCCGCTGGCGGAGCCGGGGGCATAGAGTTTGTCGATACAAAATTCAGAGCGATGGGTATTGCCGGTGATATCGATCAATAAATTGCGCATCAACCTGTCCACCAGCCAGGGCTGGTCAACTATGCCATCCGGCATTTCCTTGAAGGCAATTTCCAATTCATAGAGCATTTCATCGCGCCCCTCATCGACGCGCGGAGACTGGCTGGTTGGCCCGATAAATAAACCAGAAAATAAATAGGAGAGCCCCGGATGATGCTGCCAATAGGTTACCAGGCTGCGCAATAAATCGGGGCGCCGCAAAAATGGGCTGTCCTGCGGGGTGACGCCGCCAAAGGTGATATGGTTGCCGCCGCCCGTGCCGGAGTGGCGACCGTCGAGCATAAATTTTTCAGTCGCCAAGCGGCACTGGCGAGCATCTTCATAGAGCGCCTCGGTATTGCGCACTAAATCGGGCCAGGTTTGCACCGGATGTATATTGACTTCAATCACACCGGGATCGGGAGTCACTAAAAATTTTTGCAGACGATAATCTTTGGGCGGCTCGTAACCTTCGATGACTATAGGTATTTTCAGGGCCCGAGCGGTATCTTCCAAAGATTCAATCAGGGCAACATAGTGTTCCAGATAGGTCAGCGGGGGCATAAATACATGCAGGCAACCGCCGCGGGTTTCAAAGCAGAGCGCCGTGCGTATAACGTAACCCGGTTGATCGTAAGGAGGCTTTTTTCCCGAGGTGGAAGACACCTTTGTTTTTAAACTTTTTAAATGCTTGAAATTTTCTCCCGCCTCCGCAAGAGGAGAGCGCTCTGCCAGCGGATCGCTCTCGGCCTGATATTGATCGTACTCATGGCTGGGCACCTCCAGCGAATTCAGGGGAATGCGCAGACCCATGGGGGAATCGCCCGGAATCAGCATCAGGCGTTCGGCGCGCAGCTTCCAACCGCAGGAGTGCCAGTTGCTGCGGACATAATTCCACTCCAGCGGCAGCACATAACCTATTTCGCTGTCCAAGCCCCGCGATAAAACCTGGGCCATGCGCCTGCGCTCCAGATTATCATTCAAGTCAGCCTTAAGGGGATGGACATTGCTGGGTAGCTTCTGCTCGGCCCACATATAGTAAAACGCATCTTCAAAAGCCGGAATCAAATGCGCTGGGTGCACACTGATTTTTTCACAGAGGGCAAGGCCAAATTTTTTCGCGCTAGCCGCATTGAAGCCATAATTTTTATCGACACGCGCCAACCATTTTTCATCGCGCCACAGGGGCTTGCCATCGGTCCGCCAAAAACAGCCCAGCGCCCAGCGCGGCACCTCCTCGCCGGGATACCATTTGCCCTGGCCGTAGTGCAGCAGACCAAAGGGCGCAAAGGTCTCGCGCATGCGCAGCAGCAAATCTTTTGCCAGACGCAATTTATCTGCACCCAGCGCGCCTGTATTCCACTGCTCGGATTCCATATCATCAATTGAAACAAAAGTGGGCTCGCCTCCCGTTGTCAGGCGAACATCCTGCTCCAGCAACTGTTTATCCACGGCATTGCCGAGCGCATTGATGGTCGCCCACTGATCTTCGCTATAGGGTTTCGTGACTCGCGGATCTTCCAGCACGCGGAAGACTTGATTGCTGTAGCTGAATTCCACTTCACATTCGCCGGTCGCGCCGCTGATAGGCGCGGCTGAAATGGGATCAGGGGTGCAGGCCAGTGGAATATGCCCTTCCGCCGTCAATAGCCCCGAGGTGGGGTCCAGGCCAATCCAGCCGGCACCGGGAATAAATACTTCGGTCCATGCGTGCAGATCGGTAAAATCATTTGCCGGGCCACTGGGGCCATCGAGCGCCTTGATATCGGCAGTCAGCTGCACCAGATAACCCGAGGCAAAACGCGCGGCGTAACCGAGGTGACGAAAAACCTGCACCAGCAGCCAGGCGCTATCGCGGCATGAGCCCTTGGCAAGCTGCAGCGTCTCCTCGCATGACTGAACACCCGGCTCAAAGCGCACGCCATAACCGATTGCCTGCTGCACCTTGCAGTTCACACTCACCAGAAAATCGTTCACATGCCAGGGGGTTTTGCTTTTTTTCTTTTCCGCAAAAATGGAATTTATCCCAGCGACAAATTCCATCAGCAACGGCCCTTTTTCAGTCACTTCAAGATAGGCCTGCAGCTCCCGCGCTAATTGCTCACCATAGGCGAAGGGAACATGCTCTGCATATTCCTCGACAAAAAAGTCAAAGGGATTGATCGATGTCATATCGGCGATAACTTCAACCGTAAACTGTAAACGCGTGCATTTTTCCGGAAATACCAGGCGCGCCTGGAAATTGCCAAAGGGATCTTGCTGCCAGTTGATAAAGTGTGTTTCCGGCTCGACCTTTAATGAGTAGCTATGGATTTTGGTGCGGCTATGCGGGGCTGGACGCAAGCGCAGAACATGGGGAAATACCTGAGTGAGTCTATCAAAAGCATATTCAGTCTGATGATGAATGGCCACGCGTATTGCCATAACAATAATCCTTCCAGCATTTTCAGGAAAACACACCGATATTAATCATGCAGATAAATGTCATATTTGTGTGCGTTATTAAATTTCGTTGTGCGCAGATAGTGCATGCGAGGCAAAATGTTGGCCTGGCAATTTAAGCATTGCGATAGTTTTTATCGGCTCCCGTAAGACTAAGGCAATAACTGCACCACAATCACCCAGGCTTGCAAATTCCATCGCTAACCCGCCCGGTTTTTACTGATGTTTAGCTGCTGTCCGCCCGTCATCTTCATAAGTTTATTCCCGCCCGCTTAAAACCAAAGCTACATAATGAGCCGGTATTAATAATGAAATCTTCTGTTGACTCCCCCGGTTATTGCCTAAGCTTTGCATTACCCAGCCGCTGTTTAATTCACCCTACAGCAGTCAATATTTTAAGAATCAAGGATATACACCATGAAAAAAACCCTCCTCAGCCTTGCCCTTATCAGCACTTGCAGCTCTGCCATAGCTGGCGAACTCTACAATGGCCGCCTGGCGGGCATGTCGGGTGCTGGTTATGCCACCAGCGATTACAGCGATGGCTTGCTGCTGAATCCCGCCCTCGGGGCAGCACACACTAAAGACGATGACTTCGCCCTGGTTCTCAGCCTGGGAGCACTGGGTTCCGACAAGGACAAACTGATTGATGCTATGGACGACCTGGTGGATTACACCGATGAGTTGAAGAAAATCTCCAATGTACAAGACCTTGATCCAAACAGTGCCAATAAACTGAAGGCCTATATGGCCAAAGTGGATGACAAGCATGTGCAAGTGCTGGCCGGGGCCAGCCTGGTAGTCGCCGTTCCCAATGACACACTGTCGGTAGCCCTGGTTGCCAAGGGCTATGGCCTTGTCGGTATCCATTCAGAAGTGGATGATAGTGACTATGTATTGATTGATAATGCCGTCAATGCGCCTTTTGATCCAGAGGATCTGAAATCTTCGGTAACCGGCAGGGGAGCTTTTGTTGAGGAGATCGGAATTTCCTTTGCCAAGGCCATAGTCGATATGGAGGATGAGAAAATCCTGGTGGGGGTCACACCGAAAAGGGTATCGGTTGAAACCATTGTCTATAAGGCAACCGTATCCAGCTACGATGAAGATGACCTGGATTCCGATGATTTTACCAAGGAGAGCAGTGGCACCAGCCTGGATGCCGGCATTACCTCTATTATGGGCGATATGCGTTACAGTTTTGTTATCAGCGATCTGATCAGCAAGGATTTCAAAACCATCACCACGGAAAAGTTTGAGTTGAAATCCAAGGCCACTGTTGCAGTGGGCTATAAGAAGGGTTGGCTAACCGCTGAAGGCTCCCTCGATCTCAATGCCACACCGGCATTCGGCCTGGGCGGCGATACGCAAATGTTCCGCGCGGGTATCGACATGAGTCCTGTTCGCTTTGTTCACATACGCGCAGGCCTGGCCCACGATTTGGAAGATACCCTTGAAGATACCTACTCGATTGGCCTGGGGTTCTTCGATGTCCTCGACATTTCCGCATTCACCGGCAGCAATGAAACCACCGGAGCCTCCATTGGCCTGGGCATGCGCTTCTGATTTTTCCGTACCGGTATAAATAAAAAAACCTCGCTATTTTCATAGCGAGGTTTTTTTTATTTAGCAACACTATGATGAATGATTTTTTTGTCGATTATCCGCTACAGAGGCCAAGCAAAACTACCGCACAGTATTCCCGAATAAAACAATAAATAGGGATGGTTCTCCCCTACAAATATTAAAAAGACACTTTGTTAATACACCTGACAAATCAAGGTCTGAAGGCTCCGCAAGCCTTTTCCTGTGCAACCTGGCACATTGCACCATTGATTTCCTCATAGGGAACCAGGCAAAGGTAAAACTTGGCATCGCATACCCGACACACAAAATAGCCCCCTGTCCACTTATTAAATACCCGCAAAATGCCAGCCATACACATTTTTTGCGATCCAGGTCATGCCAGTGTGTGCGCTGAATTGGTAGGCTGATTGCCCCGAATCATCCGCCCGGAACCCTATCCTGGCGATATCCACAAATCGACTGTTAAACCCAACAATTCTGTTGCAGGGATGTATGAATCAAATAGAGTTTAGCGATAGCGAAGGCAACCGCTTTCAATTATCCACCGCCAAGCCCACCCTTCCTGAGGGGGTTGAGTTTATCAATGCCCTGCCTCGGGATATCAGGCTGACCAACCCCATCACCTGGTCCGACACCTGGAAAACACTGTTCCCCAAAGTGCCTTTTCCGCAACTGCAGGAAAAAATAACCCAGGCCATTAACCTCGCGCTGATGACCAGGGTGCTCTACCTGATCCCCCTTGCTTCGGCAAAACCCAAACCGAGAATGATGGCCCGCAGGAACAGTAACGGCGGTGGCAGTGCAGGTAGCAATTCAGGTGACAGTGCGGGCAACAGTAGCACCAGCGAAAAAGTCGCCGCCGTTTTTGAAAATGTGGTGAAGCCGCATATGCTCAGCCCTGAGGCAGCCAAGGTATGCGATGATATCAATGCGCTCAGCCAGGTAAAGAATGGGAAAGTGACCAAGGATGCCCTCACCGGGGCTTCATCCTTAATCAAAACCTGCAAGCGCGGCTGCCCCATCAGTATGGTATCGGGCGAAGAAGTGCTAACCCTCGATGATTTTACCCTGCCCGGCCCATTGCCTTTTACCTGGAAGCGCACCTACCGCAGCGGCCATGATCGCGACCTGGGGCTGGGGCCCGGCTGGACTTATGCCGGGTGTGAGCGGCTTTACGAGGGCGCACAGGAAATTGAACTCAGCGATGATGAAGGCCGCATCCTCAGCTTCAAACGCCCACAAGTGAACCAGCGCAGCAAGCTGTTGAACGAGCAGATGTCGCTCGACCATACCGCTTACGAAACCTATATATTGCGGCAGCATGGCCAGCCGCATAAGGTCTTTACCCGCCTGGGGCAAGGCAGTATCTTTCGCCTTACGCAAATCCTGCATCCAGCCTACAACCCGGCGGCCCTCGATGAGGACGAGCGCGGCTTCAGTTTGGCGCTCCATTACAGTGCTCAGGATCGCATCAGCAAAATCGCCGGCAGTTGGGGTAAGTCGCTGCTGCTTAGCTACGGTGCTGACGGGCATATCGCCAGTATCAGTCTATGCGATGAGGCTTCGGGCGCGCGCATGACGGTGGCCGAATACGATTACAGCGAAGAGCGCGATCTGATTGCCCAGCGCGACAGCGCCGGTCGCGGCGAACGCTACAACTACAAAAACCATCTGTTTACCCAGCGCACCCTCAGTACCGGCTTCAGCTATTACTACGAATGGGATGCCGAAGATATCACAGCGCGCTGCCTGCGCACCTGGGGCGATAGAGGGGTATACGATTATCGCTTCAGTTGGGATAGCGCCAATAATCTCAGTCGGGCAATCGACAGTCGCGGCTTTACCTCGGAATTTGTCTACAACGAATTTGGTCTGCTGACCCGCGAGACAGATAACGAGGGAGGCGTGCACCGCTATGCCTATGAAAATGGCCTGCGTACGCAATACACCGACCCAGAAGGCCATATCACCCGCTATGCCTATGATGCGGCCGGTCATTTTGTCGGTGTGATCGATGCCCTGGACCAGCGCCAGACCCACTACTACCACCAGGACAAATTGCTCTCCTCCGCCGACAAGGACGGCGCCCTGTGGCAGCGCAGCTACAACGCGCGCGGTCTGCTGCATACGCTGACCGCGCCCGATGGCCAGGTGACCCGCTACAGCTACAATGCCCAGGGGCTGCTGAGCCAGAAGGAAGACCCAGGCAAACGCATCAACCGCTACCAGTGGAATCAGGCGGGTGAACTTATTGCCCTGATCAGCCCCGAAAACCATAAGCAGACCTTCAAATACAACACCTGGGGCCAGGTGGTACAGGCCGATATCTGGCTGGCCAGCCGCCAGCACGGCGGCACTACCCACTATTTTTACAGCCCTATTGGCGAGCTGCAGCGCGTGGTCTATGCCGATGGCCAGAAGGTTGATATAGCCTACAACGCCAATGGCCAGATCGAACGCCTCAGCGATCGCCGCGGTCGCGTCACCCACTTCCAATACGACGGCCTCAGCCAGGTTGTCAGCCGCACCGATGCCGAAGGCAACAGCCTCGCCTACGAATACGATACCGAGCGCAACCTGATTCGCCTGAGCAACGAAAATGGCGATGACTATCAATTCCTTTACGACGGCAACGAGCGTCTGATCAAGGAGGTAGGCTTTGATGGCCGCATCCAGCACTACAAATACAATAGCGCTGGCCACCTGATCAAACACCTGGACGCAGGTGAAGTCATCACCGAATTCGAGCGCGATGTTCTCGGGCGCCTGCTCGGCAAAACCAGTCGCGCACTGGCCGATGCAGAAGGCCAGACCAAAGAGACCAATCGCTATCTCTACGACCCAGTGGGCCGCCTCAAGGAAACCTACAATAGCGACCAGTACCTGGCCTTCCACTATGACCGCATGGGCCATCTGGTCAAAGAGCACCACAGCGACCTCAACGACAAACGCCAGCGCGTCAGTGAGAGCATGGTGGATATCCACTACACTCGCAGCGCCTCCGGTCAGCTGAAAAAAATCCAACTGCCCGACCGCCAGTTTATCGCCTATGATTACGATACCGCCGAGCGCCTGCAGCAAATTATGCTGAACGGCAGCACCATCACCCAGATAGAGCGCGATGCATTGGGTTTTGAAACCCATCGCCGCCAGGGCGACGTGATCACCCAGAGCGACTACGATCCAATGGGGCGCCTGGTCAAGCAACAGGCCCACAGCCTGCTGCACAAACAGCATGTGATCGACCGCGAATACCACTACAACGCATTCGGCAATCTAAGCAGCTTCAAGGATGGCGATTGGGAAGTACGCTATATCTACGATATGGTGGACAGATTAAAACGCACTGAAGGCGACCTGGCTGAACACTTTGTCTTCGACCCCGCCGGCAACCTGCTGGCACAAAGCAAAAAAGAAACCGGCAACACCACGCGCGGCAATCGCCTCAACCTGCAGGGCGACCGCAAATTCGAGTACGATGCCCGCGGCAACCTGATCCGCGAAACCCGCGGCAAGGGCGGCAAACTCGAAACGCTTTTTACCTACAACCTCAACAACCAGTTGATCAAAGTCAGCAAGCAGGGCCAAACCAGCGAATACCGCTACGACCCCCTGGGCCGCCGCATCCGCAAGCAGGACAGCTTCGGCACCACCCAATACCTCTGGGCCGGCGATCAGCTGGCGCAGGAGCAGCGCAATAACATCAAGAAAACCTACGCCTACGAGCCGGAGAGCTTCCGCCCGGTAGCCATGACTCAGGATGGTGAAATCTATCACTACCACCTGGACCACCTGGGCACACCGCGCGAACTGACTAATCAGCAGGGCAGTATTGTTTGGAAGGCACGTTATAAAACTTACGGCAATCTAGCCTTAAAAGAAGTCGAAGAAGTTGAAAATAATTTACGTTTTCAGGGGCAGTACTTCGATGAAGAGACGGGCTTACATTACAATCGGCATAGGTACTATGATCCGAGCCTGGGGCAGTTCATCACGCAAGACCCGATTGGGTTATTGGGTGGGGTAAATAATTATCAGTATGCGCCTAATCCGGTGGGATGGGTGGACCCATTTGGGTTGATATGTAAAGAAAATCAAAACCTAACACTTCAAACGAATGCTGAAACCAGCATTGGTGGAACTACGACCTTCTATCATGGAACGTCTGCAAAAATAGCATCTGAAATTCGCGCTAAAGGAATTGACCTATCAAAGGGAAGCAGATTTAGCGATTTTGGTCAAGGTTTCTATATGACAGGATCTAAAGAAGAAGCCCTTAAATCCGCGAGTCGATTATATAGTTCCACGGATGTTGTTATATTTGTAGTACCAAACTCAGAACTACATAAATTATCTATATTGGGATTTTCAAAAGCCGATGGTGCATGGCAAGATTTTGTTAAATTCCATAAAGAAAATGGACCTACCAATCTTCTTCATGGCAGCAACCCTTATGACATGGTAAAGGGCCCTTTGTACCGCCGTTATTCTGGCCCAGAGCAAACGCCTATACCCTGGACAGACAGGGAAGATCAAATAAGCATTCACACCGATAAAGCTGCTAAGTTATTTAACCGTTATATGAAACCCTAAAACGTTAGGAACAAGTATGAATTTACCAACCGATGAAGACACCAATATTTTTTTCAATACAGTTTTGTCTTTACTACAGAAAGAATGTAATTATTCCTATGAGGAAAGTTGTTCGCTAATTCAGGAATATTATATTAATTTCACAAACTCAGAGTATTGCCAGAAGCTTGGCATTCCTGTTCAAGATGATGATTTCTTTTTTCATGAGGGTGCCGGAGGCATGGCGCTGAGAATTCATTACTACCTTGGACTTAAAGCAAATCCAGAACCCGAACAATTTATAGAATGGCGATCTAATACTCATGGATAAGCATCACTAGGATCAGGTCTTGCGTTTTGCCTGGTAGATAGTAGTGGGGTAGAGGCAAAATGCAAGGCCTGATTAACATCAGTTTAAGAGTTTAAGGGGACGGAGGATATATTTTTTGATCAACCTCTCATATTCCGTACATAGCCGTTAGGCGATCATCTTCAAAACCAAGAAAATCAGTAAAAAGTATAAGGCTGGTTAAAAAATATCTCCTCCGTCCCCTTAACTTCGTCCCCTTAACTTCAAAAACAATACAGGGTAATTTTCACCAAGCCTCAATACCCTGATACCACGACATACCTGACTTATATGTTTTATATACTGAAGCCACTAAGTTGAGTTAACGTGACCCATAACCTTACATTCAAAAATGGTGCGATAGATGAAGTATTTTTTAATTGAGTCAGAAGTTGCCGGTGGATTGGGAGAGCACACAAAAATGGACACTAGCACTCATCCGCCTCTGGTCAGTGAGCTGCATTATGTATTTGAAGGTTGGTCCGACGATGCGCTCTTGACTAGCTTTCCCTGTTTTATTGTCACCTCGAAAGCAAAGCAACTATTTGAAGAAGCGCAATTTACTGGACTTAGCTTTGATGTGGTTGAGACTTCAAAATCCGATAATTTTATAGAACTGTATCCAGCCAAAGTGATCCCAGAGTTTTCTTGGTTGAAAATTAGCGGGGGAGCCGGTGTAGATGATTTTTGGATAGATAAAAATTGTTTAATTATTTCCGAAAGGGTTCTTGATGTATTGCTGGAACTTGGTTTGCAAGAAGCAATTATCACAGAGTTCGAAATAGCAGGGCCTGAATAATGGATCTATGGCAGATCGACGGAGGCAGGCTTCATCGATTTTGCAGAAAAACAGCATAGCCTAAGCTTCACCAAATCCCAACACCCTACGAGACATCTTTATGACACATCTCCCTCGCACCGCAATCCCCAGCCAACCTCAACACCTTTTTCATGGCAATAATCGCGAAGCTATTTTCTAGGTGGAAGAAGACTCAAGGGACCTGCCCGCTGATTTGTCTTGCAATGCCGCGCTGCGACCCATTAAATTGGCTTTCGCCCAGTGCTACATCAATAAATCTTAATGAAAAAATTATGATAATTCGAAAATCATCTCAAATTGAAAAACTCCCATTGGCTGCAACAGAAAAGTGGCCACATGGAATCTGGGATATAGAAGCCTTTGGGAAAGGGGCAATGAAGTTGATTTTTTATGCGCCTAAAATCGAAGACTTTCAATCCCCTCATACTCAAGATGAACTATATATAGTGATCACTGGATCTGGATCTATTGATATTGATGGTGAATATCATACAAAGATGTCAGTAGATTCACAAAGGAAGCAGCTACAAAATACAACCTAGCATATTACGAGGGAAAAGATGGCAATTTCACGAAGACTGAGTAACGCCATTTTAGCTATCGCCACTACTTTTTCTACATTAACAGCTTGTGCTATGAAGCCTGCTGATACCTGTCCATCATTAGATACTTCAAGTTATGATATAGGAGCAATCATGCTCAATCAAATCAAAGAGAAGTTACACTTAGCAAAGAAAGATATTGAAGAAAAACACTTTGATCTATCCATAAAGAATTCTAAAAGTGGAATTGATATGTTAGGAAAAACCTATCTTTCATGTGACGGCATTGATGATACCGGAATGAAAATTTCTTTAGCAAAAATGGAAGAAGAAAAAAACAACCTAGAATTTTCTGCCACGCTATACATGCGCGTCCTGGAAAGCAGAATAACTTTCTTTGAATTAAAACGATAGGCAAGGACTAGGAGACGAAGTGAGACCCCCACCATTTGAAAGGCAGTATTAGCGAGAGGCATTCTACTTCTCATAAAATATCTTCGGCCCCTTCTCGCACATTAATTTTTCCACTTTTTGCAGTCGCCATTATTCTTTCCGCGCATTGCGCCTAATTTCCTGCGGTGTCTGTTTAAAGAGGCGGATGAACGCTCGCCGCATGCGCTCAGGATCGGCAAACCCAACTCTGCCGGCAATGGCTTCAATGGCCTCAGATCTGCTCTCTATATACTGGCGGGCCACCTCGGCCCTTAAACGCTCCACCGCTTTTGCGGGAGTCTCGCCTGTCTCCGCCAGCAGCGCGCGGCCAAATTGCCGGGCGCTGAGGCAGGCCACTTCGGCCAGGCGATCCACGGGTAATTTTTCATGCAGGTGCTCGCGGGCAAAGCGCAAAGCATCCCTGATGCGATCGGATTTAGGGTCCAGCTCCAGCAGGCTTGAGAATTGCGATTGGCCACCGGGGCGGCGATGATAGACCACTAGATTGCGCGCCGTTGCGCGGGCAATCTCTATACCCAGATCCTCTTCAATTAAAGCAAAGGCGAGGTCTATACCTGCACAGACACCGGCAGAGGTCCAGACAGGACCATCCTGGGTAAAGATGCGATCGCCGTATACTTTTATGCGCGGAAAGAGCCGCTGCAAGAGTGCAGCATGCTGCCAATGGGTAGTCGCATGTTTGCCATCGAGCAGTCCGGCATTAGCCAACACAAAAGCCCCCGTACAAACGCTAGCAATACGCCGGGCCTTTGCTGCAGGTTGCGCGGCTATTTTTGCCAGCTCGATCGCCGACGCTGGTTTCAGGCAATCGCTGCCACCCACCACAATAAAAGTATCCAGCGCAGTTTCCACTAGGGGCTCCGCCATCACCTGCAATCCGGAAGAGCTAGCAATAGCCCCACTCATGGATGACATAGTGTGAATTCTATAGGGCGCTCCCGCCAGCCGCCCCGCCACTTCGAAAGCCGCCAATGGGCCACTGAGATCCAGCAGCTGAAAGCCGGGAAAAATTAAAAAGCCAATATCGCGCTGGCGACCTGCTCGCAAATGCCCCGGCATCGCCATCACCTCGACAACTTGCCAAATGCAACCGCATTATCGAGCAACCGATTGGCAAAACCCCACTCATTGTCGTACCAGGCATAGACAGTCGCATGACTTCCACCCACCACCTTAGTGAACGTTAAATCAAAAATCGCCGAGGCATCGTTATGCAAAAAATCACTGGAGACCAGCGGTAGATCGTTGGTTTTCAGCAGACCCGGCAATGACCCCTGTTGCGCAGCCTCGCGCATGAGGCTATTGATTTCCTCGGCTGAGGTTGGGCGGGCAGCAGTAAAACTTAATATCAAAAGGCAGACATCAATGGTCGGCACGCGCACCGAATAGCCATCGAGCTTGCCCTCCAGCTCCGGCAGCACAAGACCAATGGCCGAGGCGGCACCGGTTTTGGTGGGAATAATGGATGCTAAGGCCGAACGCGCCCTGCGCAAGTCCTCATGATAGACATCGGTTAGCACCTGATCATTGGTCACCGAATGTACCGTCGTCATGGAGCCGGCAACTATTCCTATATGGTCGTTGAGTGGTTTGGCGATAGTGCCCAGGCAATTGGTGGTGCAGGAGCCAATCGCGATAACCTGATGCTCCGGACGAAGTGCCTGGTTGTTCACGCCATACACAATAGTGGCATCAACTTCCCTGCCTGCCGGCGCAGAGATGATGACTTTTTTCGCACCGGCAGTGAGATGGGCGGAAGCCTTGGCCTTGCTGGTGAAACGGCCAGTGCATTCGAGTACCACATCAATATCCAGTGCCGCCCAGGGCAATTGCGCCGGATCGCGCTCAGCAAATACCTGAATGCGATCCCCCTCAACAATCATAGCTCCCCCTTCAACGCTGACACTGCCGGCAAATTTGCCGTGCGCTGTATCAAAGCGTGTCAAATGGGCATTGGCCTCAGCGCTGCCGAGATCATTGATTGCCACAATCTGTATATCGTGGCGCTTGCCAGTCTCATAAAAAGCGCGCAGGGCATTGCGGCCAATACGCCCATAACCATTAATAGCAACTCTTATTGCCATTGCCAAAACTCCAATTGGACAGGGGAGTTTTCACTTTACTCCAGGTTTTCATGTCGGCAAACGACAAAAACACCTCAATTTCGGACATAAAATAGTGGTTATATTTTAGGGGAGGAGTAAAACCTACCCCAACTTGACATACACTTAATAGCCCCTCAAAGACCCATTCAGAGAATAAACATGAAAAATAAAATTTCGGTTTATCAGGAACATGGCAATGCTTTATGCATAAAGGATGGTGCGCTCACCATAACTTTTTTTCCTGAACAAGTTTCCTTCACTGAAAGAGAAGAGCGATTTACACTAAAAATAAGGCCCTCTTTAGCTGAAGCCAATATTGATAAGGATGATTACTTGATGTTAAAAAAATATTCAGCAGAGCCAAATAATAACTGGCTGTATAGAAGAGCCACGCGCTGTCTGATTTTATCAACGTTGGCGATGAGCCCTATGAAAAAGAAACTCAATGGAAAGCTTTAAAAAAGCGATGAATCTTAAATTCAAAAACATACAAAAAAATAATAATTAACTGTTGATTACATTTGACAATCTTTTGAGCGATTATCATTAATGCAGTTACACAGAGCTACTTACAGACTCCGAAGCTGCGCATATTGATTAACTAAAACAAATCAACCTCAATCAAATCAATCCCCCAACCGTCTTCTGGCCTGTTCTTAAAGAGCAGCTTGACCAGTTGTTCATGCACAATAAGATTGCCAGGATCTTCAGCCATTCTGAACATCAATACAGCAGATGGAATTTTATCTTTATCTAACGCAATTTCCCTGAAAGCAAGCAAGGCAGGAACTTCGCTATCGTCGCCACCGTCCATCAGCACATCAAAATCCGAATATTCCAGATTAGCAGCCCTAATTAGGCCAAGCACATTGAAAGCAAAAAAATCATCCCAAAACTGCCCTGTTTCTGAATTTGTCAGCCTGGCAGGAAATATTTGAAAATTATCAATACCTGTTGCTTTAAATACTTGAATCAATTCACCACTCACCAATGGAATTTCATAACCTAAAAAATGTGGGAGCCTTGCATCTTTAGGAAAATTAACTTCAAATACCAAGGTAGGTAAATCTTCACCAATTAAATGGCCTGTGAGAAATGCTGGATCATCGCCAATATCAGGATTAGCAACCACTCCATAATCAAGGGAATGATCGACTTCCATCAAGTAAAAACTTGTCATAATTTCTTTCTATGGTTAAAGGCATGGGGCATATGTTGTTTAATCAATCGGCAACACTCCGCACCCGATCGTCAAGCAATCATATTCAAAGCCAAGAAAATCAGTAAAAAGCTGGTATTGCTCCTGGCTGGATCATAATACATGGCCTGCTGAGCCATAGCTGATTCCAGTGGTCCAGGAGTAAGAGCACTCCAATTAAGCTAAATTTTTGACCACACAAGGGACTGTATAATGCTCAGAATGCACCTCCACAATACACCTACCCCAATAATTCAGTATGCCAGCAATCGCAATGCCTGCTTTTTAGCAGAAGGAAGAATTTCTCCCGTACAAACACGTTTTAACGACGCCAATAAAACGTTATAGTGGCCTGGCGAGTGGCGGCAACACTGAAGGCACGCACCAATATGGCCGCCCTCTAACAAGGTGTATTGCAGGGATAAATCGAGAATCATTCATGTATTTCCAGCTAACAAGAGATAAATTTTTCGAGGTGGGTATAGTTGAGCCTGAAGACTTGCCCCTGGAGTTAAGTTTTATATCGGGCTCCGTTATCACTCAAGTGGCCGATGCTCCCTGGACATTTATGACTAACGCATCCGCCAGGGAGTTCTTGCCGGATTTTTCAGGAGGCAGCATTCCAGTAATGTCGCAGCGTTTGCTCAGCCTGCTTGAACAGGCAGGTGTCGACAACCTGCAAAAATTTCCTATTCTCGTTAAGAGTGAAGTGAATGGGACTATTTGGGATGGATATTTTGCCGTGAATGTTGTGGGAGTGGTTCAATGTGCAGACCTGCCTAAATCTGAATATGATGAGATAGGCCCTGACTTGTATGATTTCGATGTTTTGGCGATAGATGCCAATCGAACAAAGGGAGCTTTATTATTTCGCCTTCAGGAGAGCCCATCCAGGCTTATTATGCATAAAAGTGTTGGCAAATATATTATGGAAAATGACCTCAGAAATACTTTAACAGGATGGGATGTCGAAGAGATCATCCAATAACGAATAGGATTGGCTATGTTTTATTTTCTCAGGGAAAACCTTTTTGATGATCTTGGCCTGATACAACTGGAAGGGCATACGGTTGAAACTGCTGCGCTGGACTGGATTGATGGACAGAAGTTCAGTGCCCCCCTTCCGCTGCAAACATTGATACTCGACCCCCAGTATGGCAATAACTTTCCCGATTTTTTTGATACCACCGTGCCAGTCATGTCCGGGCGGCTAGCCTCATTCTTACGGAAGTACGGCGCAGACAATATAGATGCCTATCCTGTAATGCTACACAACAAGGCTTCCGGTGAGTATGTGTCAGATTATTTTGCGGTCAATATTATTGGTTGCTTTAATGCTGCCAAACTTGAGGAATCGCAATACCGTTTGCGTTTCGGCAAACCTTATTTTACCGGACGCATTGCCTTAGATAATTCGCTGACACCAGCGTTGCCTTGCTTCCGCTTGCTTTATGGGCCAGGGCTTATCGTTATTTCTCAGCATATTGCTGAGATGCTTGCCAGAGAAACCTGGACGGGGATATTGGTGCAGGCAACTGAGGACTACGCAGGAGTCTGAACAGAATAATCCTAGGGAACCTCTGAAAAATTACCTGCGTTGCCATCGCGGCGTTAAAAACAGGCTAAAAATGCTCATTTAGTGCCCCTAAACTCCGCTTTTTAGTCTGTTTTTGCCTTGCGCTGGCCGCCTCGCCAACATTTTTCAGAGGTTCCCTAGCTGCAAATATTACCTGCACCTGAAAAGCAAAGAGAATGCGAGGGAATTTTTTACTAAAACTGCTTTTCAATATATTGAAACGGCTCTTTACAAAAATTTTATCGCTTTCACCCAATACCGCGATGCACATCAGGCATTGAGTGAAAGCCACTTTAAAATATTGCACTCCAACGCAAGACGGCTTATTGCTTTTTAACAGGCTCAAGGTTGATGCCGAGCAACGCAAGTACCGTCTTTTCGGGGAAGCCATCCGCTATCAGGCCTTGTTGATGCTGGAACTCGCCGATAGCCCGACGAGTTCCCGGGCCGAAGATGCCATCAGGTATACCTGCATCAAAGCCTTTTTGATTGAGATTCTCCTGCAGTTTTATAACCTGATCGCGATGCAGGCGCGGTGCATCTTCCGGTGGAGGTTGCTGCAGTCGTTCAGCGCCCGCGATGCGATCGGCAAGATAGCCGACAGCGATGGCGTAAAACTCTGAGCGATTCCAGCGCATGATCACATTAAAATTATCGTATACCAAAAACACAGGACCTTTGTGCCCCGAGGGTACCAGCAGCGAAGCCTGCACATCGGTTTGCGGCAGCGGAGTGTTATCTGCACGCATAACACCGAGCCTGCTCCATTCAGAGAGAGATTTGCTATTTTTCAAGCCTGCTTCCAAAAAGGGGAAGGACAATGGCAATTTGACTTCGCGACCCCAGCGCTCACTGGGATGCCAGCCCAGACTTTGCAGGAATTTTGCCGCTGATGCCATAGCATCGGGCGTGCTGTTCCAGAGATCGCGCTTGTTATCGCCATCGTAATCCACCGCATGCTTCAAAAAAGCCGAGGGCATAAATTGTACATGCCCCATGGCTCCTGCCCATGACCCCAACATTTTCTCAGGCGTAATCGCACCCTCATCAATAATGCGCAAAGCGGAAATTAATTCAGCGGTGAAATAATCACTTCGCCGCTGATCGCAGGCCAGGGTTGCCAGCGAATTCATCACGGACATATTGCCAAAAAAACTGCCGTAGTTTGTTTCGAGCCCCCAAAACGCCAACAGGTAAGGCGCCGGTACACCATATTGTTGTGCGACTGCATCAAGCAGTGCGCGATGCTTTACCAGTAGCGCTCGCCCCTGCTCAACACGTTGAGTTGTCACGCGGCGATTCAGGTAATCAGCAAAGGTTGTGGTAAATTCTGGCTGTTGGCGATCCAATTCCAATACGCGCGGACTCAGGCTGGCCCTGGCCAGACTGTTGGCAATAGTACCCGGGGAAATCCCAGCCAACCTGGCTTTCTCCGAAAGCGAATTAACGCAAGCGGAAAATTCAGCGGCCGAGATCAGGGGTACAGCCTTGGCCATTTGCAGGGTAGTTGTATTGGTCGCTACTCGCGCCGAAGCCTCTGCTGCAGAGGTATTTTGTGTAAGCTTAGCCTCGATTATTGCAGGGTCGGCAACTTGCGCACAGGCAACCAGACTTATGCAGCAGACAAAGGGTAAAACACTTGCTATCACTTTCATAACCACTCCGAATACGTGAGAACGCCTGGACAACTAACCGGCTCAACTTCGCACAATGAAAAACCGGTTTAAAAGGCTCCACTTGTTCTTAATACCGCTTTCTTATTGTTTTCCCTGCACAGACTTTTACATCTATCTTTGGCAAAGGTTCCCTGCCACTGCCTATTGCTTGCCGCCAAGAGAAGCTCGGTAGGAGCAGAGGGCATTCAATCAAACACTTATTTTCTGACTATATCGCAATTGATGTCGCCCTTTAATGGGCTCTTGCCTTAAGGCCTGTTGACACATCAACAGGAGAAGCAGTTAACTGCGCGAAATGGCCATTACTCTTTAGTCAATTGCAAATAGGGTTTGCTGGCACAGCTGATGGGGAAATCACCGCCCTCGACTATCTCGTAGATGAGGAGAGAGTCCGCTTGCCAGGTGTAGCCAAAACGTTTGGGATTGCCATCGGCATCCTTTAGATCGGTGGAGACATAAGGGCAGCCTGCCTCACTTGAGTCCAGGACCAATTCATATGAAAACCTCAGGTTCGGCCAGGTAGCTGTGCCCTCTTCGCTGAATTCATAATGATTGCCCTTGGCATCTTTATATTTTCCGGCGAGAAGCAGCGTGTTTGCGTATTGAGGCAAAGACGATGGTATTTTTATAAAAGGCTCATCGATTTGCTCGGCAATCTCTCCCTCAATAAAGTTCAACTCTCCCTCTTCGATAGCAAAAGCAACATAACCTGCAGAGGTGTCGGGGTCCTCAGGCTGTGAAACCACCATAAAATAGTGATCGTTCTCCACTCCACTGCTATAAATTTCTCTCCAGTAGCTTTCGTGGAAATTTGTCCATGTAAATCTTTCTTCTTCTCTATTGATTTCAAAGGATTCCGGGTTTGCTGCAAATGGCGTTTTGTTGGCTTTCAGGGATAGCAAATATTTCTTCGAGACCCAAACACCATCGATGTCCTCGGGCAATTTACTTGCTGCCGAAGAGGCTGATGCATTGTCAGCGACAATGTTTTCAGCCTGCTTATGATTTTCCCTGGGCGTACAGCCAAGGCACGACGCCAATAGCACTACCGCCAGCAGGGCAAACTTTTTACTCGAAAAAACCATCACCTTCTCCAAAACCATAGCAGCCAACGGTCTGCCTACCAATGCAAAAATACGTTAAATTATTGCGATATAGCTGCTGAATAGCAAACACTAGATCGCTCCAAGCTGTTTTAATTTCAGCACTCTCTGCTGAATTTTAACTCCGCCCATGGGCTAGAGGACATTTCCGCAGGCATGTCTCCACGACAGACTGCCAGTCACAATTCACCCGCAATCTAATAACAATGGGGCTTTGACAGATATCGCCCTTTTATGAATATTGACCTTGGCATAATTATTGAGCACATTGGGGGCAGTCGACGAACATTCAGCGAACACCGCGAACAACCCCAGAAACTTGCGCGACTGATGAGGGTCAGAAACTCCAATCATCTAGAACCTTCAAGCCCCATAAGATTTTTCCTAAGGATCGATTATGCGTTATTGCCGTTTTCTAATGGGTTTGCTCCTGCTGTTGGAGGCGAGAGCATCTTACGCCCTTAGCGAACACGCGACCACTGAGCAGGTGACCGCGCAGCTGGTTGCATCTGTCGATGCTGTTTATCCCGGCAGCGACATCTACCTGGGAGTCCACCAGAAAATCATTCCCCACTGGCACACCTACTGGCTCAACCCCGGCGGCTCCGGCATGGCCACCAGCATCCGCTGGACACTACCGGAAGGCGCCAGTGCCGGGGATATTCTCTGGCCGACTCCCGGTCGCACGCGGCTCGGCACAGTGATTAACTACAGCTATTCCGATGAAGTTACCCTGCTCAACAAAATAACAATTCCCGCTCACGCAGAGATCGGCAGCGACTTTATTGCCGAAGCCCATGTCGAGTGGCTGGTCTGCAAAGAGGAGTGCATTCCCCAGGAAGTGCAACTGCGTCTGCGCCTGCCCATTGTGGGTCGCGATAGCGCAACCGGCTCCGGCAGCCCACTGATTGAGCAGGGGCTGGCGCGGTTGCCTGTCGCCAGCCCCTGGCCAATTGGTATCCTTCGCACAGAGACAGGGTTCGAACTGCAACTAGGTTTGCCGCAAGCCCAGGCGGGACAAATTAAAGACGCCTGGTTTTATCCCGCCGATTGGGGCGCGATTGTGCAAAATATCGATCAAGCCATCACCATAGACGCTAGCGGCATCAGCCTGCAACTGCAGCACGGTGAAGCCCCGCTCAATGCCGATCAAGTATTGCGCGGAGTATTGGTCATTACCGAACAGACAGCTCAGGGTGAAGTCGCCACAGGCTTTGCCATTGCGCAGATCCCAAGCGGGGCACAGGTACAAACCACTATAGGTTTTCTCTCTGCGCTGCTGCTGGCACTGGCCGGCGGTTTGATTTTGAACCTGATGCCCTGTGTCTTTCCCGTGCTATCACTAAAAGCCTTATCCCTGGTCAGTCACGCGCAGACCTCATCGCTGCAGATCCGTCTGCAGGGCTGGGCATACACGGCGGGCGTACTGGCGAGCTTTGCCCTGCTGGCAGCGGCATTGGTGATATTGAAAGCGGGTGGAGCCGAAATAGGCTGGGGGTTCCAATTCCAATCGCCACTGTTTGTACTGGCCATGGCTTATCTGATGTTTTTGGTCGGGCTGAATCTCTCTGGTGTCTTTATTATTGGCGGCGGCATTGCAGGCGCTGGCTCAGCCCTGGCAGCGCGATCCGGCTATAGCGGCAGCTTTTTTACCGGCGTGCTCGCCACTCTGGTGGCTACCCCCTGCACCGCGCCCTTTATGGCGGCGGCACTGGGTTATGCCCTGACCCAACCCACGGCGAAATTATTTGCGATTTTCCTCAGCCTTGGCTTTGGCCTGGCACTGCCCTACCTGCTGCTGGCGAACTGGCCGCGATTGCAGCGCTGGCTGCCGCGCCCCGGACTCTGGATGGAGCGCACCAAGCAAGCCCTGGCCTTCCCCATGTATGCCGCCGCAGCCTGGCTGGTCTGGGTGCTGGCGCAGCAGGTGGACACCAATGCAATTCTGCTCGCCCTGGGCGGCATGGTCGCACTAGCCTTTGCCGCCTGGCTTTACCAGACAACCCGCAACACTAGCACCGGCACTGAGCGACTGGGCACAGGCGGCGCAGTAGCCACAGCGCTACTGACACTGGCAATCGGATATGCAGGTATTGATAGCAACAAAACCCCAGGCAGCACCAGCGAAGTGGCACAGACAGAGCGCAATTGGGAAAGCTATTCGGCCGAGCGCTTGCAGCAGTTGCGCGCAGAGGGAAAACCGCTATTCCTCAACTTCACCGCATCCTGGTGTATCAGTTGCCTGGTCAACGAGCAGGTGGCACTCAGTCATGCCGATGTTAAAAATGCTTTTAAAACAGCAGGCATCACCTATCTGAAAGGCGACTGGACCAAACGCGATCCAGCCATTACCGCAATACTCACCCAATTCGGTCGCAGCGGCGTGCCGCTGTATGTGTTTTATCCCGCAGGCAGCAACAGCCATCCTATAGAACTGCCGCAGATACTCACCCCGGATATTGTGCTCACCACACTGGCTTCACCCCAACAACCCCCAACATCAAACCCATGAGGAAACTGACTATGCTTTTACGAAAACTTGCTTCCAGCGCCCTGTTGGCCGTTGCCCTGATCGGCAGCCACGCCTTTGCCGAACCTGCTGTTGATCAAGCAGCGCCAAACTTTAGCGGAAAGACAGCCGATGGAAAAACCATCAGCCTGGCAGATCTGAAGGGCAAAACCGTGGTGCTTGAGTGGACCAACAATGAGTGCCCCTTTGTGAAAAAGCATTATGATAACAGCGGCAATATTCCCGCCCTGCAAAAGGAGTTCACCGCGAAGGATGTAGTCTGGCTGCAAGTGATCTCATCTGCAGAGGGCAAGCAGGGTTATGTCGATGGCCCCACCGCTATCAAATTAAATCAGCAGCGCAATGCAGTACCCAGCAACACCCTGCTTGATCCCGAAGGCACACTGGCAAAACTTTATGGTGCGCAAACCAGTCCGCATTTTTTCATTATCAATGATAAGGGTACATTGGTGTACAAAGGTGGCATAGACAGTATCCAATCCAGCAAAGCTGAAGATATTGCAAAGGCCACCAATTATGTGCGCGAAGCCTTGACGGCAGTGGCAGCGGGCAAAAAGGTCCCTCACCCCAGCACCAAACCCTATGGTTGCGGGATCAAATTTGCCGGTTGATCAATTCATTCTGGCACTCGAATAAAAATGGAGGCCTTCAGCCTCCATTTTTTAGTTCGGATATAGCAAAACCTTCTGCGAAGGGTTAACGCGATAGCTGAACAAATTCGTCTCGCAACATGGAATAGACAAAAGTATCCAGATAACAACCCTTGACGAATATAGCACCCCTGGCAACGCCCTCTTTTGTATAGCCAGCTTTTATTGCAACCTTCTCACAGGCTTTATGCTCCATCGGCATACATATTTGAATGCGATTGATGGGCAGGCCCTCAAACAGATATTGTGTCAGCAGCTTTACCGCTTCGGTAGCCAGGCCCTTATTTTTGCTGTCGCTGGAAAAAATGGAAAAACCCAGCTCGCGCGCAGAAGAATAATGCACAGTGCTGAAATGCCCAATAACACCGAGAATCTGGTTTGTCAGATCGGTAATAACAAACAATTCACTGGATTCTGACGAAAAGCCATTCGCCTCGAACTCCTTTTTGAAGGCTGATGGCGATTTTAGCAAAGTCCTTACATAATCCCCTTTAAGCTCAGCATTATTGGCAAAATAAACTAAAGTCTCTAAATCCGGCAACTGGGCATAACGGAGAATAACCTCTTTACCTTTTATCAACAGCACGTCCTCTTTTACGTGGCTTGCCGCATTGCAAGCCACAATCTAATCAATGTATGAGTTTTATTTTCCTCCGAAGCGAGTATTGAACTCCTGGTCGCTCATCACTAACAACAGTATGAATTCGATAAAGGCAATAACAAAGGGGATAAACGTCCAGAAAAACAGCAGATACAAAATCCCCATACCAATCTGGCCAAGATAGAATTTGTGGATACCAAAACCACCCACAAAAAAAGCCAGCAAGGCAGCAGCTATTCTATTTTTGCCATTGGCTGCAGTTGCCCCAAAGGGCGATGGCACGGGCGCTTGCCTAACCCCACACTTAGGGCAGATTTCCGCTTTTATTTTTATGATTTCACCGCAATCACTGCAAAATTTTTCATCCAATGCCTTGGATCTTGGCGTAGAGGATTCATTCATATTACTTTCCTTGCTGTTGAGTTAATCGGGATACATGTGGTGCGACCAATATTGCATGGCCGCCACCTCTTGCTCAGTCCAACTATGAGCACAACCATTGCAAATATAATGGCGAACAGAAAAGCCGGACTCCGTTTTTGCGCTATCCACCAGGGTAAATTGGCAACCGTAACTATTGAGCTGTCCAATAGTGGTGCCTCTGGGGCGGTTTGCCAACTCTATAAATTTACATGGACATTTGAGATTCTCGATCACCACCCTCTGGGTATTGAATTCCCAAAGCTCTTGCCATTCTATCGAGCCGGATAGGTATTCATCAAGCCTGACAAAGGCAGGCCTGCCTCCCTTTCAAAATCATTTATCCAATGCTTATATCGCGGTGTGAGGGTATTGCTTTTATCAGTTGCCATATAAATTCAACCCTTATTCGATACTTGCATTTCAAAAGTGGCTTCAGTTTCGGCATAGGTTTTAAAGCCGAGGAATTCATAGAGATTTCTTGCCGGGTTTGACTTAAAGACACTGAGCTTAATTCCAGCTTTTTTAGCAACAGCATCTTCCATAATAGCAGCAATGATGGATCTACCTATACCCTTCCCCTGAAGCGAAGGAATCAACTGGATTTGCACCAAGTCCCAGACATCCCCCTCTCTGACGACTTTCAGCAAACCGGCATCAATGTGGTTACAAATAATTATTTGCGCGCAATCAAAGCGATAGTGAATCCTTTGCCAATGGCTGTCCTCACTGGGAAACAAACCCGCGCGGATGATATGGGCATCCATCGTCTGTCTGCGCAGATCCATTAAAAATGGCAAATCGCTATCCTGGGCACGCCTGAAATAAAAATCCATCCTCCCCCCTATAACTGCCTGATCTCTTCAAAAAAAATATCCGTGTAGCCTTTTTTTATGAGATGTTGAAAAACTCGCTCACTGACCAATATATAGGAAGTATCTTCATGCAGCAGAAATAAATCACGCGACCCCACTCTAGCGGCATCTATCACCAGTTCATTGATAAAGTTCATAGAATCGCAAGGGTCTCCCTCAGCAGCAGCGTCATTCAAGCGCTCAGTATCCGATTGGTCCATTACCGCGCATGACACACGGCCAATAATATTAAGCAGCAGGTAATCCTCTATGGTTTTTCCATTTTCTTCGTCCTTTATGATTACCGGATGCATTTCAATATTATCTATACCGATTTCTACAAGGTCTCGATAAAACTGCCTGGTGCCGATTAGCGAAGGGGACATAAAGAAGGTGGGAAACACTCCCGTTGAATCCTCATCGTCAAGCTCACATATCAACGGTCCCTTAAACGCTTCGCCACTGTCATTGGAGGTATAATCCACAAGAAAATCGCCGGTATTCATCTGCAGATAACGATGACTCCGTTTATAAAGGCAGGCCCGTTCCCGTCCATCCAGATCCTTTAACAGAACCTTATTTGACATTTGATAATATTTCATAAGCATGCTGTCCTAATGGTATCCACCCCGCCGGCAAGAAAGAGAAAACACCCTGCACCCGTTCGCAAGCCGCAATTACCGAGTAAAAACCAGCGAAAAAACATATGGCGGGAGGCATTGGATGCTTTAAGTAGAAATTTATTGGCACCTTTCTTAAAGCACACCCGCACCTTGGCTTTAGTCAAATTGAAATGCTTTTTTGCAGTATTATTGCTATGCAACACCTCAGCAAAAAATCAACCTTTATTGGCATCAATACCATTGTAAATTCCGCAATCATTAAGCCAGACCTTGCCTGTATCATCAATACCAATCCAGAGCCAGGTATCCACCTCCTGGTCGGCATGGATTTCTGCGCAACCATAAAAATAGTGAACTCTTCGGCGGGGGTGGTTTTTTCGATTATGCAGCCCACCCAGAACAAGGGGCAGGCCATTAGGGATTGAGAGCAATTAAGCCTCGCGAGAAGAGGTGAGTGTTTTTTAAACACCTTAAGGTATCGGGAATCTTGGGGCAATAAAAAACCCGCGATTAAGCGGGTTTTTTAAGGTACTGTATTTTTAAGGCGCTGTAAAAGTACAATACTGAATATGGTGCCCAAGAAAGGATTTGAACCTTCACGACTCGCGTCACCAACACCTGAAGCTGGCGTGTCTACCAATTTCACCACTTGGGCAATTTCTCTGGCTTGCGCCGAGGCCGCGAACTATAAAGAGGCCTCGACCCGTTGTCAACGCGTAAAGTGTTTTTATTTGTGGGTTTGTTGTCGCCACTACCCTATAATTGGCTATAGATTACCCCCGAGTGGCATTTTGCGCCGCTATTTTGATTACAGGATTCCAATGACCAAACGCAAAACCCCCTTTCGCGACCCCTTTGCCGAGCGCGAGGCCGAGAAATACGAGAACCCCATTCCCAGCCGCGAGTATATTCTCGACCTGCTGGATACTGCCGAGACCCCTGTCACCCATCAGCAAATGTGCGACATGCTGAACCTGAGCGATGAGGATCAGGTGGAGGCCCTGCGCCGTCGGCTGATTGCCATGGCGCGCGACGGCCAACTGATCAGCAACCGCCGCGATGCCTATGTGCGCCTCGACAAGATTGATGTAATCCGCGGGCGCGTACAGGGCCACCGCGATGGCTATGGCTTTGTGATCCGCGCCGACGGCGGCGAGGATATCTATCTGCACAACCGCCAGATGCGCAAGGTATTTGATGGCGACGAAGTGCTGGTGCGCCTGTCTGGCGAACAGTATCGCGGCAAGGAAGAAGGGGCGATTGTCGAAGTGCTCGCCCATAATACCACGCAATTGGCAGGTCGCTTTTACAACGAGGACGGGGTGCAGTTTGTGCGCCCGGAAAATGCCCGCATCACCCAGGATGTGATGATTCCCTTTGGCTCCTATGGGGGCGCGGTCCACGGTCAAATAGTGGTCGCAGAAATTACCCAGCAACCGGACAAGAGCCGACTGCCGATGGGCCGTGTCATCCAGGTGCTGGGCGACCATATGGCTCCCGGCATGGAGATTGAACTGGCCATCCAGGCCCACGGCATTCCCTCGGTGTGGCCGCAAGAGGTGGCCGCCGAGGCCGCGCAACTGCCCAGTGAAGTGGCCGAAGCCGACAAGCTGCACAGGGTCGACGTACGCAACCTGCCTTTTGTCACCATCGACGGCGAGGATGCCCGCGACTTTGACGATGCCGTTCTCTGCGAGCGCCGTCGCGGCGGCTGGCGCCTGTGCGTGGCGATTGCCGATGTCTCCCACTATGTGCAAATAAATAGCGCACTGGATATGGAAGCCCGCGGTCGTGGCAACTCGGTGTACTTTCCCGATTATGTCGTACCCATGCTACCGGAGGCACTCTCCAATGGTCTCTGCTCCCTGAACCCCCATGTCGATCGCCTGTGCATGGTCTGCGAAATGACCATCACCGATAGCGGCAAAATTACCGGCTATCAATTTTATGAAGGCGTGATGCACTCGCACGCGCGCCTGACCTATACCAAAGTGGGGGAAATCCTCACCGGCGAAGGCGATAACGCCACTGCTCTGCGCGAAGAATACAAAGCGATTGTGCCGCAGCTTGAACTGCTGCATGAGCTTTACAAATGCCTGCGCGTTGCCCGCGAAGAGCGCGGTGCAATTGATTTTGAAACCGTGGAGACCCGCATCCAGTTTAACGAAGAGCGCAAAATTGAGCGAATAGTGCCCATCAAGCGCAATGATGCCCACAAGCTTATTGAAGAGTGCATGCTCTGCGCCAACGTCTGCTCGGCAAAATTCCTGGAGAAGCACGACCTGGTCGGACTCTACCGTGTGCATGAAGGCCCCACCGAACAAAAGCTCGCCAACCTGCGCGAGTTCCTCGCGGAACTGGGCCTGGGACTGGCAGGTGGCAGTGAGCCAACTTCAGGGGATTACCAGCAGTTGATGCGCTCCATCCAGGAGCGCAGCGATAGTCATATGATCCAGACAGTGATGCTGCGCAGCCTGCGGCAAGCCATGTACCAGGTGGAAAACCACGGTCATTTCGGCCTGGGCTATGATGCCTATACCCACTTTACTTCGCCGATCCGCCGCTATCCTGACCTGCTGGTACACCGCGCCATTCGCTCGGTGATTCGCAACGATGCCCCCACCACCCATGTGCGCCGCGTCGAAAGCGCCAACGCTATTCCGAAAAGTAAAATCTACCCCTATTCCATTGCCGATATGCTGGCTTTTGGCGAACAGTGCTCCCTCACTGAAAGACGCGCCGATGAAGCCACCCGCGATGTGGTGAGCTGGCTCAAATGTGAATACCTGCGCGATCAGGTGGGCGCAGTCTATGCCGGACACATCAGCGCGGCTACCGGCTTTGGGCTGTTTGTTGAACTCAACGATTTATATGTGGAGGGGCTGATCCATATCACCGCCCTGCCACATGATTACTATCGCCTTGAGGCGGCACAACATCGCCTGGTTGGCGAGCGCACCCGCAAGGTCTACGGCCTAGGCGATGAACTTATGGTGCGGGTTGTGCGGGTGGATCTGGAAAACCGCAAAATCGATTTTGAACTCGAATCTGCCAATGCCGTGCGCATTCCCAAAGCAGCAGTCAAACCCAAGGCGGTGAGAAAGGGCGATAGCAAACACAGCGGCGGCCACCGAAAAGACGAGGCGGGATTTTCCGCGAAAAAAGCGGCCGGCAATAAATCAGGGGGGAAAAAATCCGCAGCGCCCGCAGATAAAAAACAGTCGGGTAAAAAAGCTGCTGGCGGGCCGAAAAAATTCGCAGGCACCAAACCTGCAGGCACCCAAAAAAGTGAAGGGGCTTCCTATGGCAATAAAAGTCAAAAAGCTTCACGCGCGGCAGCGCCAGCAGCACACCCACATGCGGAGAAAGCAAAGCCGAAGACGTCTTTCTTCGCTTCGACGAAAGCAGCTATTAAGAAAGTACTGGGTCGCGTTAACAAGAAGGATTAAACGCTGGCTCCATATCGAAACCCTTTTGACCCAAAAGAAAATCGACGGAGTTCCCACAATCCCTGCGAAAGAGCCCGAGCCGGCACGACGCAGCATGAAAATATCAGGCCGCTAATGCGACAGTCAAACCGGGCTGTCGCGGCCAGCCCATTACAGGTATAAAACTTGAAGCAGGAAATTGTTTTTGGCTTGCACGCGGTACAAGCCCTATTAAAAAGTGCCCCCCAGCGCCTTAAAGAAATTTTTATGGTGCAGGGCCGCAACGACCAGCGCCTCAGCAAAATTGTGCTGAGTGCACAGAGCAATGAAATTCCCTACAAAATTGTCAATCGCAATAAATTGGATGAACTGGTGGCCGATGAAAACCACCAAGGCGTAGTCGCACTCTGCGAGCCGGGCGAAACCCACGATGAAACTTTTTTATTTAATTTATTAAAAAATTTACAGGAGCCCGCGTTTTTGCTGATTCTCGATGGCGTCACCGACCCACACAACCTCGGCGCCTGCATGCGCACCGCCGAGGCCGCCGGTGTGCATGCCGTTATAGCGCCCAAGGATAAATCTGTCGGCCTCACCGCTATTGCCCGCAAGGTGGCCTGCGGAGCTGCGGAAGTCCTGCCGTTTGTGCCGGTAACCAATCTGGCCCGGACACTGCAAAAACTGCAGGCCGAAGGTATCTGGTTATTTGGGGCGGCGGGTGCGGCAAAAGATTCTGTCTACCAGGCCAAACTGACCGGCCCCATAGCGATTCTGATGGGCGCCGAAGGCGATGGCCTGCGCCGCCTGACCCAGGAGAGCTGTGATCATTTGATCAATATTCCCATGGCCGGCACCGTCAGCAGCCTGAATGTTTCTGTGGCAACCGGAGTCTGTCTGTTTGAGGCCGTGCGTCAGCGCGCAGCGGCAAGCAGATAAAATACTTCGTCAACCTCAAATAACAATGGGCAGCTTTTTTTGCAAAAAAATGCGGCCCCGCTGCAGATCAAACACCGCCCTGTAGGCGATCACTTCAACACCGGCGGCCAGGGCCTGGCGCAGGCTATTGCCGTAGACGGGATCTATAGTATCTGCCGGCTCGACCCACTCCACCCCCGAATGCTGCACGCAATAGCACAATACTGCGCGATGCCCCTCTGCCACCATCTGCATCAGCTCGCGCAAGTGCCTGCTGCCGCGCTCGCTCACAGCATCGGGAAACAGCCCCTGCCCTGGCTGCTCCATCAGGGTGACATTTTTAACTTCGACATAACAGGATTGCTGTTCGCCCTGCAATAAAAAATCGATTCGCGATTTTTCGCTGCCGTAGATCACCTCGCGCCTTAGCGACAGATAGCCCTGCAATTCGCCAATGGTGCCATTACCAATGGCGGCCTCCACCAGCGCATTGGCACGGGAGGTATTTATACCGGCGAGATGGCCACTGGGAGTTGTCACTACCTCCAATGTGTGCGGATAGTTGCGCGCAAGATTGGCTGAGGTGGAATACCAGCAAGGGCCCTCTGGCTGCAGGCAATTTTTCATGGACCCGGTATTGGGACAGTGCAAAGTGACTGCCTCACCCCCAGGTAAAAGCACATCGGCAAGGAAACGCTTATAACGGCGCAGCAACTGCGCGGGTTTATAGTCTATTGCAGATTCAGTCACACAAAACTCCAGGGAACCCTTATCAAAACAGCAAAATTGCAAACAGATGCGCCACCGTAGTTATAAATCAGCTTTTATGGCAAAACCAATCAGACGCCATTCTGGTCTATACTCAACTGCAATATCGGGCATAGTTCGCCTGGCCGGGCGCCTATATTACCGTTTGCGGCAGCGCCCCGCCTCATGGAATTTACCCCTGGAGGCTTATAACCCAGCCGAGAGAAATGGGAGTTTGCCCCGCGCAAAAAACACTGGCACAGATATTTATTATCTGTTAGTTTGCCTCCCCTTAAAAATTCTTTGGCGGATCAACAATGGTCGCCTTAGAGCGGCCCAACTAACTGACGTTGGCGCAAGCCGATCGGTATATTTGTACGAGACACTTAGCTCTACGAGGCGCTACACATGGCGAAAAAAAACCCTTCAACTGAAACCTTTGCCCTCCGCCCCTTCACTCCCTACGAGGAGAAAAAAGGCGAAGAGTATATGAATGACAACCACAAGCAGCACTTCCGCGGTCTGCTGTTGAACTGGCGCTCTGAGCTGATGGAAGAAGTGGATCGCACGGTTAGCCATATGAAAGATGAAGCGGCCAACTTTCCCGACCCCGCCGACCGCGCCAGCCAGGAAGAAGAGTTCAGCCTGGAATTGCGCACCCGCGACCGCGAGCGCAAGCTTATCAAAAAGATCGACAGCACCCTTGAGCTGATCGAAAATGATGACTATGGCTATTGCAATGCCTGCGGTGTCGAGATTGGCATCCGCCGCCTCGAAGCGCGCCCTACCGCCACCCTGTGCGTAGACTGCAAGACCCTGGCCGAAATCAAAGAAAAACAAATCGGCGGTTAGTGCCGGTCAGCGGCGGGAGCGATCCCGCCACTCCCCATGTTTAATAACCATTCCAGCACCCACTCACCATACACACCCTATATTGGCCGCTTTGCGCCCTCACCTACAGGCCCATTGCATTTCGGCTCCCTGGTAAGCGCCCTGGCCAGCTATCTCGATGCGCATCACCAGCAGGGGAAATGGCTGGTGCGGATGGAAGATCTCGACCCGCCACGGGAGCAGCCGGGAGCGGCCAGTGCAATATTACAAAGCCTGGACGATCACGGCCTGCATTGGGATGGTGATGTTGCCTATCAAAGCCAGCGCCTGAATATCTACCAGGCGTATCTGCTGCAACTGCAGGCGGCGGGACTTATCTACGCCTGCAACTGCACCCGGCAGGATCTGGCGGGCATGGGTGGAATCTACAATGGCCGCTGCCGCACGCGCAACATTGACCTTCGCCAACCCCACGCGCTGCGACTGAAGCTTTACGATTTACCTGCGAGCCCCACTCAAACTGACACTTTGGCATTCTGCGATTTGATTCAAGGCCCACAGCAGCAAAACCTGCGCACAGAGGCGGGCGATCAGATCCTGAAACGCAAGGATGGTTTGTTCGCCTACCAGCTGGCGGTGGTGGTTGACGATATAGAGCAGCAGATCAGCCATATTATCCGCGGCAGCGATTTGTTGGATGTGACTGCCCGCCAGATTTTTTTATACCAGCTCCTCAATGCGACGCCGCCGCAATTTGGCCATGTCACCCTGGTCACTCACAGCAGCGGACAGAAACTGAGCAAGCAAAATTTCGCCCCGCCGCTCGACTCCAGCATAGCGGCACAAAATCTTTGGCACGCCCTGGCTTTTTTGCGGCAGGAACCGCCACAGGATCTGCTTGGAGCCCAACCCCAGGAATTACTGCAATGGGGTAAAAATCACTGGAAATTAACCAATATCCACGGCTTAGGTGCTAGTATTTAGCATTGTCGATTTATCCTGTGCGCCCACTCCAACGTTCAGCCTGAACAGCGGGGAAATCGCTTTTATCACACTCACTGCGACCACACATCCTATGCACCATCAACGCCTTGTCATTTTGTTGTTGCTTATAGCCTATTTGTTTTCTCCATCCCTGTTTACCTGGATTATCAGCCCCAATGGAGTCTGGTATCGCCCCTATATTTTCTGGATAGGTGTAGTCATAGTGACTTTTGCATTTCAGATGAGCCGTAAAAAACCCCACAAACTGGATTAACCGCGGCTACACACAGCCCCATTCATAACAAATAGAACCTCATTCATGACCTTTGATTTAAGCCAAGTTGCCCTGATCGGAATTAGCTACCTGCTGCTGCTTTTCGGTATCGCCTACATCACCGAAAAGGGCTGGATACCGGAGAGCATTACCACTCACCCCGTCACCTATATTTTTTCCCTGGGCATTTTCGCCAGCGCCTGGGCTTTTTACGGTGTAGTGGATCTGGCCTTCCAATTCGGCTACGGCGCACTGGCCTATTACCTGGGAACAGGCGCACTGTTTCTCTTTGCTCCTATAGCCCTGGCCCCCCTGGCGGAGCTGGCGCGGCGCCATCAGGTACACTCCCTGGCCGACCTGCTGGTGTTTCGCTATCACAGCCATATCGTGGGTGCGCTCACCACCTTCTGCATGCTGCTCGGTATATTGCCGCTGATTGCACTGCAGATACAGGCGATTGCCGATACCATGCACATACTGACCGTCAGCGGCCACAGCAACGGCAACCTGCTCTCCTTTGATGATACCGGTCTGACCTTCAAAGACATGATGGCGCTCTGTTACTGCGCAATACTCGCCCTATTTACTATTTTGTTTGGCTCCAGCCGCGACCAGCATCGCGGCCTGATTACTGCCATGGCTTTTGAATCACTGCTCAAGGTATTTGCACTCTGCGCTGTGGGCCTGACGGCGGTGTTCGGTGTTTTTCACGGCTTCGATGGCCTCAACGAGTGGCTTGCCGACCACCCGGAAAATCTCACCCTGTTGCATGCTCCCATCCAGGATGGCTCAGCCCATACACTGTTGCTGGTTTTTGTGGCAACGGCGGTGACCATGCCGCATATTTTCCACCTCGGCCTGGCCGAAAATCCGCTGATGCGCAACTCGCGCACAGTGACCTGGGCATTCCCGCTATTCCTGCTGTTGATGTCGCTGCCCATATTCCCAATCTTATGGGCCGGTGCCGAGCTGCAGGTGCCCCTGCCTGCACAGTACTTTACCCTGGGTGTGCCACTCGCCTTCAACTCTCCCTCGCTGACCGTATTTGCCTTTATCGGCGGATTATCCGCCGCCACCGGGGCAATGATTATTATTACCCTGGCCATGACCACCATGGTGATGAACCACTGGCTGCTGCCAAGCTTTCGCCTTACCGCTCGCAAGGACCTGTATCGCCAACTGCTGTGGATCAGACGCTGCCTGATCGCAGCCATCTTTTTCGGCGGCTATCTGTTCTACTGGGTGCTCAACAATCGCTACAGCCTGCGCGACCTGGCTTTTGTAACCTTTATTGAAACCCTGCAATTCCTGCCCTGCACCTTTGCCATTATTTTCTGGAGCCCGGGCAATCGTCGCGGCGTGATTGCAGGCCTGTCGGTAGGTACTGCAATTTGGTTTATAGGCCTGCTGATGCCCATAGTCACTGGCATTCACTCATTATTTATTCCCTACCTGGAACTCTATATCCCCGTAGGCATAGATTATTGGAATAGCATTACCCTGCTCTCACTCGGCTTGAACACAGCCATTTTTATCGGTGTATCCCTGCTGACCCAGCAGACAGAAGCAGAGCAATACAGCGCCGACCTCTGCGCGGCTGACGAACTCAGCCATCCGGTGCGCCAGGCATTGGATGTCCACTCGGCGGCAGAATTCAAAAGCCGCCTGGCCAAACCCCTCGGCAAAGTGACCGCCAGCCGCGAAGTGGAGAGCGCGCTCAAGCAACTCGGCCTCAATAATGATGAACGTCGCCCCTACGCCCTGCGTCGCCTGCGCGATCAACTCGAAGGCAATTTATCGAGCCTTATGGGGATTCACGTTGCCAGCGAAATCATGAATACCTACCTGCCCTTTAAAGTGGCGGAAGTGCGCGATACCCTGGATATCAACCTGATCGAAAATCGCCTGTCGCAATATCAGGACAACCTCACAGGTATGGCGGCCGAACTCAACAACCTCCGCCTCTATCACCGCAAAACCCTGCAGGAACTGCCCATGGCCGTCTGCTCCCTGGGACCGGACACAGAGATCCTTATGTGGAACCGCGCCATGGCAAAGCTCACATCAATCCCCAGCGAGGAAGTGACCGGCTCCTATCTCGAAGATATTGCCGAGCCCTGGCGCTGCCTGCTCACCGACTTCAGCAACAGCAGCGATGTCCACTTCTCCCGCCACGAGATATCACTCAATGAGCGCCCACACTGGATCAGCCTGCACAAGGCCACCATTGAGGGGCCCATTAGCGATGGCGTTTTCGACCAGGTAATGATGCTGGAAGATGTAACCGAAACCCACCTGCTGGAGCAGGAGCTGGTACACAGCGAGCGGCTCGCCTCTGTGGGGCGGCTGGCGGCTGGGGTCGCCCACGAAATCGGCAATCCCATCACCGGCATCGCCTGCCTTGCGCAGAACCTGCGCTATGAATCCAGCAACCCGGAAGTGATGGAGACGGCCAACCAGATTCTCAGCCAAACCGACCGTGTTACCCGCATAGTTCAATCCCTGGTAGGCTTTTCGCACTCGGGACACACAGAAAAAAGTGAATTCCAGGCGGTTATATTGCGGGATTGCGCCAACGAGGCCATACACTTGCTCTCGCTGCAGAAGGACAAGCAGCAGGTGCACTTTATTAACAATATCGCCAAAAATGCCATAGTGGGCGGCGATAGTCAGCGTATGATCCAGGTCTTTATCAACCTGCTCTCCAACGCCCGCGACGCCAGCCCGGAAGAGGGGCAAGTGGTGCTCGCCAGCAGTGAAGACGAATACTCAATAGAATTTACTGTCACCGACGAGGGCAGCGGTATAGCGCCGGAGATCATTGAGCGGATTCTCGAACCATTCTTTACCACCAAAGAACCGGGAGAGGGGACAGGGCTGGGATTGGCCATGGTTTACAGCATTGTGGAAGATCATGGCGGGCTGCTGGATATCGTCAGCCCAGTGGACACACTGCGCAAGCGTGGCGCACAGTTCATCGTTAAATTGCCACGTCATGTTGATTCTTTGGTGGATATTTAAGGTAGGATAGCGGCAGAACCTTTTGGGAAGTTGATCTACACTTACACACTGAGTGTTACCAACTGTACTAGTGCTAACAAGTCGATAAACTTTTATGAGCAAGATTCTAATTGTTGAAGATGAAACCATTATTCGCACCGCATTGCGCAAGCTGCTTGAGCGCAATCAGTACGAAGTCTGTGAAGCCCCCTCGGTCAAGGAGGCCACATCCAAATTTAACCTGAAGGATTTTGACCTGATTGTCAGCGACTTGCGCCTGCCCGGCGCACCGGGAACCGACCTCATCAAGCTCGCCGGCGATACTCCCGTGCTGATTATGACCAGTTACGCCAGCTTGCGCTCAGCAGTAGACTCCATGCGCATGGGTGCCGTCGACTATGTATCCAAGCCCTTTGATCACGATGAAATGGTCAACGCCGTCAAGCGCGTAATAGGCAAGGCCAAGGCCGCCAGCAAAATCGAACCCCAGGACCTGACCGCCAGTAAAGCCATCGCCGGTATGATCGGCAACAGCGATGTCATGCAGGATCTTTACAACCGCATCCATAAAGTGGCTCCCACAGCGGCCACAGTGCTTATTCACGGTGAAACTGGCACAGGTAAGGAATTGGTGGCGCGCGCGCTCCACGAAGAGAGCCAGCGCAACAACCACCTGATGATCTCCGTCAACTGCGCTGCCATTCCCGAAACCTTGATCGAATCGGAACTCTTCGGCCACGAAAAAGGGGCTTTCACCGGAGCAGCGTCCAATCGCGAAGGCCTGGTGGCCGCTGCGGATGGCGGCACACTTTTTCTCGATGAAATCGGTGAGTTACCCCTGGAAGCACAGGCTCGCCTGCTGCGCGTACTGCAGGAGGGCGAGGTTCGTCCGCTCGGCTCGGTTGAATCGCGCAAAGTCGATGTCAGACTGGTGGTGGCAACCCACCGCGACCTGCGCAAACTTGCCAAAGAGGGCAAATTCCGCGAAGACCTTTATTTCCGTATCAACGTAGTCCAGCTCACTCTGCCGCCCCTGCGCGAGCGCGGCCGGGATATCATCAATATCGCCGAATCCCTGTTACAGCGCTACTGCACCCAGTTTGGCAAGGCGCCTCTGCGCCTGTCACCCGATGCAGTAGATTCCATCATGGCCTATGAGTGGCCGGGCAATGTCCGCGAACTCGAAAATGCCATGCAGCGCGCCGTTATCCTCTGCGAGGACAGCAACGAAATCAGTTCCCAGCTACTTTCCATTGACTCTGATAGCAGCAGTATTGATCTCGGCGAAGGCACCAGCAGCCTGTTCGGCCAGGCCCGCACCCTCGCAGGCAACTCGCCGCTGATGGCTCCTGCCGATGGCAGTCAGGACCTCTCACTGGAAGACTACTTCCAACGCTTTGTGCTTGAACACCAAAACTCCATGAGCGAAACCGAGCTTGCCCGCAAACTGGGGGTCAGCCGCAAATGCCTGTGGGAAAGACGCCAGCGCCTGGGTATACCCCGCACCAAAAACAGTGCCATAGCCCCGGCAAAATAACCAATCTGTTTCGCCAATAGCCATTGCCGAACACCTTCGCCCGCCTAAAAAACGAGCTGAAGGTGTCGCAAAGTGACGTTTTTTAAAGTCATAGGCCAACCCCAAGAATTTACCGCCAGTCTCGTTACCCCCGCACCCCCGATAAACTGTTACCGCACAAAAAAGTGTTACCTGAATCACAGATACGTAACAAACCTTCAGTAATTTGTAACCCTTAGAAATAACAAAAAGTTATAAAAACACACACAAAAAAGCTAAGCAATTGATTTAAAAGATATTATTTTTTATGGCACGCGAAGTGCTTTATATCGCTTATAAAACAACAAACAATAAAAACAATTTGATTAATACCCATAACAACAATAAACAATAAGAAACAAAATAACGACATAACAACAATAAATAATAAGAACCAGAACGACCGAATAATAAAAACAATAAATAATAAAAAGAGAGCTATAAAAACAACAAGAATAAGAAATGGTAAGACTAGCTAACCATAACTATAAGAGCCGCTTTAAAGCAGCAAGATAAGACTGCATAAAGCACGAAAGGCTGGAGAAACGAGTTTGCAAGACCAGCGTCCAAAATAAGAGCAATAAAAACACAAAAATAAAGCGGAAGACTGATTAGGCAGAGGATGGGAGAGCACAATAATACCCATTAATGCTATATGGCACCTTTGTTGTGCTGCCCTCCGGACGGGAAAGCCAAAAGCTTTCCCGTTTTCATTCGCGCCATCCATGGCGCTCACCCCTGCGGGGCAGCCCTGAAGGGCTGTGCAAAATGGCTTTCCTGCCATTTTGTCATTCGCAAGAAACACCATCCATGGCGCTCACCCCTAAAGGCTGTGCAAAATGGCTTTCCTCGGCTCAGGCTCCTGCTTCGCTCTACCTTCTGCATCCATGCAGTCGTGCCATTTTGTCATTCGCAAACTTGCCATCCATGGTCAATCTTGCGGGCAATCGTAGGGCGGGTCATTTGACGCGCGCGGGATCTTCACGGGCGCGCTATAGGTGTTTGTGGTTCTATGTTGCGGCTTTGCGATCTGGAATCTGGCGCGCGGGTTACACCTTTGGCTAACCCGCCCTACGGGGTGGGCAAAATGGTAGAGTGATAGGTTTCCAAGAATGCATCTGCTACACTCGGCATTTAAACATCTGCCGTTTCTTTTTATTCACCTGCGCTATGACACTATGCTGAAACGTTTACTTAACTTTATCTCTTCCCGCCAGCCCAGTGCAAAACCGACATTACCGCTGCTGATCCCTCGCGACCAACATAATATTTCGCGCAAAAACATCAGCTCGGCGGCCATTAAAATTATTAAGCAGTTGAATGATTCCGGCTATGAGGCCTATCTGGTAGGAGGCGGGGTACGCGATTTATTGCTGGGCGGTCACCCTAAGGATTTTGATGTAGCCACCAATGCCAAACCGGAAGAGGTCAGGCGCCTGTTTCGCGGCGCGCGCATTATCGGGCGGCGGTTTCAGATTGTGCATGTGCGCATTGGCCGCGAAGTGATAGAGGTGACGACCTTTCGCGGTCATCACGAAGAGGGCTCCAGCCATGCGCGCTCGGATGAAGGTATGCTGCTGCGTGACAATGTCTATGGCACTCTCGAAACAGATGCTGTGCGCAGGGATTTTACCGTTAACGCGCTCTATTACACACTCAAGGACTTTGCCGTACTGGATTACTGCAATGGCCTGGAAGATATCAAAAACCGCACTCTGCGTATTATTGGCGACCCGGCAACGCGCTACAAAGAAGACCCTGTCCGCATGCTCCGCGCAGTGCGCTTTGCTGCCAAGCTCGGCTTCAAGATAGAGCCGAATACCGCAAAACCCATCACCGAATTGGCTGGATTACTGGCCAATATCTCGGAAGCGCGCCTGTTTGAAGAAGTGCTAAAGTTGTTTTTAAGCGGCTCAGCCACAGCGACATTTACGCTGATGCGCGACTATGATTTGCTCAAGCAGCTATTTCCCGGCGCCGATGCAGCATTGAAGGCTGGCGATACACTGGGCGCAAACCTGATTGAACAGTCGATGATCAATACGGATAAACGCCTGCGCGCAGACAAAACCGTAACCCCTGCCTTTATTTTTGCCGCACTGCTATGGCCGGCATTGCAGCGCGAGCAAAAAGCACTGAGCACATCTATGCCACCACAGGCAGCCTATTTACAGGCAGCGCAAAATGTTATCAGTCAACAGCTGACACGCACCTCTATCCCCAAACGTTTCCTTATTCCCATGCGCGAAATCTGGGATTTGCAATATCGCCTTCCCGGCCGCCAGGGGTTGCGCGCCCTGCGCCTGATGGATCACCCACGCTTTCGCGCGGCCTATGATTTTTTATTGATGCGCGAAGACGCAGGAGAGGATTTGCAGGGCCTGGGTGGCTGGTGGACCAGTTTCCAGAGCGCAAATGATGAAGTACGCGAGCAAATGGTAAAAAACCTGGGCAAACAAAACGCGAGCAGCAGACCTCGCCGTCGCGGACCGCGCAAGCCTAAGGCAGAGGGCGCAGCCCCTGTCGGCCACAATCAAGCAGAATAGTATGATCCTCGCCTATATTGGCCTCGGCAGCAACCTCGACAATCCGCGGCAACAGATTGAACGTGCATTTGTCGAGCTGGATGCTATTGCCGACAGTCGACTGATCGCCCGCTCTGCGCTCTACAGCAGCAAGGCTGTAGGCCCAGGGCAACAGCCTGACTATATCAATGCGGTCGCACTTGTCTCCACTCAACTGAATCCGCTCGCGCTGCTCGATGCCCTTCAGGCTATAGAGCAGGCACACCAGCGCGTTCGCATAGAGCACTGGGGACCGCGTACCCTGGATTTGGATCTCTTGCTGTACGGAGAGCAGACCATCGCTGACACGCGCCTGCAAGTCCCCCACCCCTATCTCAGCCAACGCAATTTTGTGCTCTATCCGCTGGCGGATATTGCACCCGATCTCATATTGCCGGACGGCAGATCCTTGGGCAGCCTGCTGGAGCTTTGCCCGCCGGCTGAACTTGAGCGCCTGGAATCATAAAGGAGCCCCGCGTGAATCCCATAGTTGAAGATTTATCCCTCGACTTGCAGAATGTCCAACTTCCTCGCTATATCGCTGTAGAAGGATGTATTGGTGTAGGTAAAACCACCCTTGCCCGCAATATTGCCCACCTGTTCAACTACGATATGCTGCTGGAGCAACCGGAAGAAAACCCTTTTCTCGCACGCTTCTACCAAGACCCAAAATCAACCGCACTTCCCACACAACTGTTCTTTTTATTCCAACGCGCCAAGCAACTTCAGAGCCTCCGTCAGGGCGATATCTTTGAGCCTGTGCGGGTGGCCGACTTTCTGATGGAAAAAGATCAATTGTTCGCCCGCGTGACCCTCGACGATGATGAACTGAACATTTATCGCCAGGTATACGATAAACTCCTGATTGATGCCCCGCGCCCCGACCTGGTCATCTATCTGCAAGCCCCACTCGATGTGCTCGCCGACCGGATTCGCCAGCGCGGTATTGCCAGCGAGCAAAATATCAGCCTCGACTATTTGAAAGTCCTGAACGATACCTATACCGAATTCTTCCACTATTACGACAGCGCGCCCCTGCTGATAGTCAACGCCAAGGATTTAAACCTGGCCAACAATCGCGAGCACTTCAAGCAGCTGGTAGAATATATCCTGACCATCAAAAGTGGCCGTCACTATTACAACCCTACACCCATGCTATAGGATTCCAGCTACTGCCAATCCCTAGCCGCCCAGCGAGTAGACTATGACCTACCCAACCATTAGCAGCACCTCGACCAGCAACAGCGAGCTGAACAAAGCCATTACTATTAACACGCTTTACAAGCTCAAAAAAAATCGTGAAAAATTTGTGGTGATCTCGCTTTATGATGCCCATATGGCCCATATGGCACAGCGCTGCGGAGTGGAAGTCGTGCTGGTCGGCGATTCGCTGGGCATGACCGTATTGGGCTATGACAGCACCATTCCGGTTACGATGGAACATATGATTTATCACGTAGAGGCCGTCGCGCGCGGCAATAAAAAATCGCTGTTGATCGGCGACCTGCCGTTTATGACTTATGCCACACCCGCAGATGCACTGCGCAATTCCATGCGTATTATGCAGGCGGGAGCCCAAATGGTAAAAATCGAAGGCGGGGAGTGGCTGGCAGAAACTGTGCGCATGCTGTCTGAGCGCGGTATTCCCGTGTGCACACACCTCGGCCTCACCCCGCAGTCGGTCAATAAATTCGGCGGCTATCGCGTGCAGGGCCGCGAACAGGCAGAGGCCGATAAAATGTTGGCCGATGCTAAATTATTAGCTGAGGCTGGTGCTGATTTACTGGTGCTGGAATGTGTGCCGGCAAGCCTTGCCGCACGTATTACTGAAGCCCTGCCCATCCCCACCATAGGCATAGGCGCAGGCAGGGATACGGATGCACAGGTACTGGTTATCAACGATATCCTCGGCCTGACTGAGCAGCCCCCCAAATTTTCAAAAAACTTTTTGCTGGAGAGCCAGGATATAGCGGGAGCCATGCAAAAATACGTGGCCGATGTAAAGACCGGCACCTTTCCCGGCGATGACAATATCTTTATTTAACACGCACAAAAAAGCCGGTGCTGTTAACACCGGCCAAAGACCATACTAGAGAAAAAACAAACGGATTTCCAACTGGGCGAATTCTGCATTCACTCCCACCTGACTAAAATCCTACACACAAAGGATCTTGTTCAGTAACTTAAGTATTATCGCTAACGGGATATTTGCCAGTACCGTTATTCCACTTTTTAAATTATTTAGTGCTAAAGCAAGCCAGAACATTAAAAAAAATTATAATAGTCGCCTTTATCAACGCAACGGCAAAGCCACTACATCATTGATCAATATCTCCAGCCGCGCTGCGGTAGTGGAACGCAGCACATGTTCATCCAGCAGCTTGCGCAACTTGTTCAGCTTGGGGCGCGCCAGGCGAAATTCATGGGTAATGGGCTCCCAGTCCAAATCATGATCCTGAACGCTCAGCTTACTCAACTCCGACAACTCCAGGTTTACCGCGCTGATCAGGTCATAGAAAAAATCCTTGCGATCAATTTTAGACGACTCCCAATAGGCTTGGTCCAACCCTCCCAATAGCTCTTCAAGCAGATTAACAACCCTGGCAATACTGGTAACAGCCATAACTCACCTCTTGGTTTTCAATAATTTCACCAAGTATAGGAGATATTCTGGATTCAACCTGTTGCTCGCACAGCAATTGCAAAGCTGTTCGCGAAGGCTTTCTTCGCTCCCACATTTATAGTCCCAATACAAAACCTGGCCAACAGAGACCGTCCTGAGCAGGAAAAATATTTCGCACACAGCAAGCTGCGGGAATATCCGAGAAATAATAACAAACGCACAAAATACCCTAGCCCAGGCAGGATAGTCTCGGATAATATGGCCAGCTGTTTTGATGAGCCTGCCATGTCCATAGCCGATTTCACACTATTCCTGTCAATCACCTTTGTGGTCTCTGCCAGCCCCGGCCCTGTGATGCTGTCCTGCATGAGCAATGGTGGACGCTACGGCATGGCCAAAGCAATAGAAGGAATGGTGGGTGCAAGCCTGGGAAACCTGTGTCTGGTAGCTCTCTCTGCCATTGGCCTCGGGCTGATCGTCAGCAGCAATGATCTGCTGTTTAACAGTATCAAATGGCTCGGGGCATTTTATTTGGTCTACCTGGGCATACAACTCATTCGCCAGCCTGTCCTCAGCGTTGAACTTGGCAATGCCACTGTCAATCCTTCGCGAGCGATATGGTTGAGTTCTTTTTTGATTGCGGTCAGCAACCCTAAAGGATTTATTTACTTTGGTGCTTTGTTTCCGCAATTTATTGCCTATGACCAGCCGCTAACGCTGCAATTTGGTTTGCTCACCATTACATTTCTGCTCACCGATATGATATGGATGCTGGCCTACGCTGCACTGGGCAAACAGATTATGGCCTGGTTGAAAACGCCCAAACACCAGAAATTGTTTAATATTACTTCCGGGCTGGCATTAGTGATTGCCGGGCTGCTTGTTGCCATTACAGGAAAACATTAATTATGCAAAAAGCGTTACTGATCAGCACCACCGCACTGATTTCCATAGCCGCCGATCAATTTACCAAATATCTCGCCAACCAGTATTTGATAGGTCGCGAGGCTATTTCTTATTTCAATGATTTTTTTGTGCTGAGCTATCACATTAACCACGGCGCATTCCTGAGCCTGGGCAGCACCCTGCCCGAGCATCTCCGCACGTTGATCTTTAGCGTGCTGGTGGGAATTTTTTTAGTGGGATTCACTATCTATGCCCTGCGCAACCAGGCTTTTACCCGCTGGCATAATATTGCCTGCGGCCTGATTCTGAGTGGCGGTTTCAGCAATCTCTATGATCGCATTACCAATAATGGTGGAGTTGTGGATTTTATGATTATGGGAATCGGCAATGTGCACACAGGCGTTTTCAATGTGGCGGATATGGCGATCATGGCAGGCACCTTCCTGCTGATTTTCTACACCGCTAAAACGCCGGAAAAATAATAGGGGGGGGAATCCCCCTAATGCGATAGTGAATCGCGCAGTGACAGCAAGCTCTGTGCAACATCTGAACCCGCCTGCGAATAGCGGATACCCTGCTGGACAAACTGTTTTGCCAGTTGGGTATTGGCGAGCTGGACATAACTCTGCGCGAGCACCAGATAGAGTTCAGCAGCGCGGCGATCAATTCGCAGTCCCCGCTCAGCGGTTGCCACTGCCGCGGAGTAATTTTTTGCAGCGTATTGTCCGCGCGCCTGAGTGATCAGGCTTGCCACCGCATTGCCAACCGGCGCTACAGCTTTTGTCTGGGGAGTGACTGGCGATGGAGCAACCGGCACAGGAGGCTTTACCGGTGTTTGTATTTCGGGCTTGGCAACGGGCTCCGATTTTTCAATCACCGGTGGCTCTGATTGCTGCTGTGTATGGGTAGCACAGCCCGTCAGCTGGAAAAGCACCCCCAGCAATATCATCACCCACAAATGTCTTTTCACTATCAAGTCCGCCTAACCTTTAATATAGATATTATATTTATTGCTACAGGAGTTTACTTTACCCCCTACTGTAAAACTTTTTGCCACCAGCTGCCACTCATCTCTCCCTCGCCAGCTTTTAATTTACACTCCACAGCTTCCTTGGGTTTTTGCTCATTGTTCAGCGGCAGCCAGAGCGCGCCCTCGCACTGCTCGCTACTCAGCATTCCGCTATAGGCATCGATCCAATCAAAGCTCACCCCTTCAGGCGGCTGCTGGTTCACGCCCTGAGTTGGTAATTGCCGCATGAGATCGGCCCATACCTGCAAGGCCCCAGAGGCACCACTCAGTGGAGTCTTGCTATTATCGTCGCGCCCAACCCAGACCACTGCCAGATGTTCACCGCTAAAACCTGCGAACCAACTATCGCGCTGGTCGTTGGTGGTGCCGGTCTTGCCGGCGAGCGGCAGCGATTCTGGAAATGAATTATAGACGCTGCGCCCCGTGCCTTCACGCAATACGGCCTGCAGCGCATATTGCAGCTCAAAGGTGCCCTGCACACTGAAACGCTGATCCAATTCCAATGGATAGCGCTTTAGCGGCTGGTCGTCTGCATTCAACACTTCACGGATAACATGCAGGGGAGTATAGACACCCTCTGCCGCCAGTGTGTGGTACATGCCCGTCACTTCGACTGGTGACATATCCAGGGCGCCGATCAGCATCGCAGGAACCAGTGGCACATCACCAGGATAGCCCGCAGCCTTCACTGTTTTTGCCACGCTTTTCAGACCCAGCGACATACCCAGGCGCGCAGTGGCCTGGTTTTCGGAGTGGGCGAGCGCGCGATAGAGCGGCATTATACCGTGACTTTTATTGTCGGCATTTTTGGGTTCCCACATTTTGCCATCGCCGCCCTTGATGCTCACAGGGTCATCGCTGATGGGGGTACCCAGGTGGTACAACTGCGGTTGCTCCAGCGCAGTCAGATAGACGAAGGGCTTCATCAGTGAGCCTATTGGCCGCTTGGCATCCAAGGCGCGGTTGAAGCCGGTATAACGCGGGTTTTTATCGCCGAGCAATGCCAGGATCTCACCGCTGCCCACTGAAGTCACCACCATACTGGCCTGTAGATTTTTTACCTTGTACTGCTTTTCGAATTGCGCGAGACGCGCCTGCACCGATTTTTCCGCCTGGCGCTGCACCATAGGAGCCAGTGTAGTGAAGATACGCAAACCTTCGCTGCGCAGATCGCTCTCCTGATAATCCTGCTTTAGCTGGCGCTTTACCAGATCGACAAATGCGGGATAGTTCACCAGGCTCTCATCATTTTCCGCCGCCATGCCCAAGGGGCTGGCCTGGGCCAGGGTCAGTTGTTTCTTATCAATCAAACCCTCTTCATTCATCACCGACAAAATCAGATTGCGCCGGGCTTTGGCGCGCTCCGGCTGCCGCCAGGGGTTGTAATAGGATGCGCCCTTTACCAGCCCCACCAAGAGCGCGATTTCCTGGGCGTTAGTCTCCGCCAGGGGTTTGCGGAAGTAGTGTTGCGAGGCCAGGGCGAAGCCGTGAATCTCTCGCGAACCGCTCTGCCCCATGTAGACTTCGTTGATATAGGTTTCGAGGATCTGCGATTTGCTGTAATGCAGCTCCAGCAGCAGAGACATTATGGCTTCAGGAATTTTTCGGCTGAGGCTCTGCTTGTCGGTAAGATAAAAGTTTTTCACCAACTGTTGGGTCAAGGTACTGCCCCCCTGAACCACATCACCCTTGCGCAGGTTGACCCAGGACGCGCGAAAAATAGCCATGGGAGACACACCGTGATGCTCAAGGAAATGCTTGTCCTCAACCGCAATCAACGTTTCTCCCAGCAAAGGGGGCAGACCATCCAGCTTGACCAGCAGGCGATCCTCAACATTATTGGGATAGATACCGCCAATTTCCTCCGGCTCCATACGCACCAGCGGTAGCGCCGCGCCCTTCTCATCGACCAGCGACGCCACTTTGCCCTCATCTATGCGCAAGGTAAATTTTTGCGGCTGCTCCTGCTTATCCCAAAACTTAAACCCGCGCGAAAAGACTTCATAGCTGACTTCAACACTGCTGGCTGCACGCCTGTGTATCTGCCCTGCGGTGGTCACTGTGGGCACCTGGCGATAACCGAGGGCTTCAAGCTCCTGCTCAAACAGGCTTGGGGTCAAAGGCAGCCCTTCATACAATTCCAGCGGTCGCGAATAGACGCGCGAGGGCAGCGACCATTTTTTACCCTCGAATTTTTCCCGCACAATCTTATCCAGGTACACGGCCCAGAGGCCGAGCACCAGGCTCCCCAACAGCAATGCTATGAACAGCAACCAGGCCAACAGCCGCCAATTGATGCGGAATAGTTTGCTATTCGAAGATTTTTTGCGGCTGAGAGAGCGACGTTTGGTCATCCAGAAAACTCTTTATAAAAATAATGTAAAAAACGGGGGTAACATACAAGCCTTATGCAGCCAGAGCAGCGCCCCAGCCCGGTATCCCACAAACGGCCATTTTCGCACGTAAGTCATGGCTTTAACGACAACAAAAACCCTTAAGTTGAAAATTTAAGCCCTACAGCCAGCCTTGGCCCACAAATTTAGCGGGGCGGGGAGTCAGGCCAGCAGATAGCACTTTATGAATCCTGGGCTTTTTTGCATAATGCGCAGCAAAATGCCACATCTAACACACAACAAGGCTAAAGCATGAGCAAGCAATATCACATCTATGGCATTGGTGCCGCCCTCGTCGATACTGAAATCACCCTGACTGACAGCGACCTTGACACCATGAAAGTGACCAAGGGCGTAATGACTCTAGTCGATGAAGCACGCCAGGGCGAATTGATTGATTATCTTTCCGAGCATCTGGTGGCCTCCCACAAGGCCAGCGGCGGTTCAGCGGCCAACACCATAATCGCGGCCAGCTATTTTGGCTGCAATAATGTCTATTCCTGCAAAGTTGCCAATGATAGCAACGGGCAGTTTTATATTAATGACATAAAGGCTGCCGGCGTCCACTACCCAGCGCACATATCTCCCCCGCCAGGTATAACCGGAAAATGCCTGGTTATGATTACACCCGACGCTGAACGTACCATGAATACCTTTTTGGGCATCAGTGAAACCCTGTCGGTGGCCGAGTTGGATCTGGAGGCCATTGCCCGCTCGGAATACGTTTACATTGAAGGCTACCTGGTCACATCGCCCAGCGGTCGCGCGGCGGCGATTGAGTTGCGCAGGCAGGCTGAAGCCAGCAATACCCGCACCGCGCTCAGCCTGTCCGACCCGGCTATGGTGCAGTTCTTCCGCGAGGGCCTGCTGGAGATGATCGGTGAAAAGGTCGATCTGCTGTTCTGCAATAAGGATGAAGCCATAGGCTTTACCCAGACCCGTAATTTGACAGAGGCTGCAGAGGCTCTGAAAAAATTCGCCAGCGAGTTCGCCATTACCTGCGGCAGTGAAGGGGCACTGATATTTGACGGGGAAAAAACCATCCAGGTTGCCGCCCACAAGGTGACAGCAGTGGATACCAATGGTGCGGGCGATATGTTCGCCGGTGCTTTTCTCTATGCGCTGAACCAGGGCAAAGGCCACCAGCAGGCGGGCGAGTTTGCCAGCCTGGCGGCCAGCAGGGTGGTTGCGCAATTTGGCCCGCGCCTCAAGCCCGAACAACATGGCGAGCTGAAAAAAGCGTTTTTTAACTGAACAATTGATGACGGAGTCCACCCAGGGCTCCCCTGTTAACGGCTTTGAATATTAACGCAGGGATTTTTCTTTTCAATTCACCCCTGAGCACACCGCGCAACAAGGATCTTTTTGCAGCTTCAATTCCCGCCACTGACTGTGGCGGGCATCATACAGCTGCACTCTCCCCACCAAACCAGTGCCAAAGCCAATAATTATTTTTAATGCCTCCACTGCCTGCACTGAGCCTATAACACCCACTAGAGGTGCGAGCACGCCATTGGCAACACAACTGGTATCCTCTTCAGTTTGGGGCTCATAGAGACAGCTGTAACAGGGGCTGTGGGGATCGCGCGAGTCAAATACAGCAACCTGCCCTTCCAGGCGAATGGCTGCACCTGAGACCAGCGGGATCTTCTGCTTTACACAGGCGGCATTGATGGCAAAGCGCGTGGTGAAATTATCGCAGCAATCGACCACCAGGGTGACTCCGGCAAGTTGCTCCGATAAAGCAGCGGCATCGAGTGGCTGGGTGAGACAGGTAATTTTTAGCTCGGGGTTCAGCTCGCGCAAAGTCTTAGCTGCAGATTCCACTTTGCTCTGGCCAATGCTGGCAGTATTGTGGACAATCTGCCGCTGTAAATTGCTGAGATCCACACAATCAAAATCCGCGAGCAGCAAATGCCCTACTCCCGCCGCCGCCAGATACATGGCGACCGGCGAACCCAAACCGCCGAGGCCGACAATCAAAACGCGGGCGGCGAGCAGTTTTTCCTGGCCCTCGACATCGACATCGGACAGCATGATTTGCCGGGAGTAGCGCAGTAGCTGCTGATCATTCATCGCATTCATTCCTAATATCCAATTCACCCGACAACACCGCTTCAATTTCAGCAATACTCGGCAGATTGCGCCCCAAAGCTTCTGGTAAATCGCGCAACATTTGATATTCGGCAACACCTATAGGCTTATCAATTCCCGAGAGAGCATATTCGGCCACCAGGCGATTTTGTTGTTTGCATAACAACAGGCCAATTGTTGGGTGATCATCTTCAGCCTTGATTTGCGCATCTACCGCAGCAAGATAAAAATTCAACTGCCCCGCATGCTCAGGTTTAAACGCAGTGGTCTTGAGTTCAACTACTACATAGCATTTGAGGCGAGTATGGTAAAACAACAGATCAATAAAAAACTCATCACCTGCGACCTCAAGGCGGAATTGCCGGCCGACAAACGCAAACCCTGCTCCCAGCTCCAATAAAAAACGGGTGATGTGACGAATCAAGCCCGATTCAATATCCCGCTCATGAGCATCATCGCCCAAGCCGAGAAAATCAAATATATAAGGATCTTTCAAAGTTTCGATTGCCAGCTCAGATGCGGGGCTGGGCAAACGGGCTGCAAAATTACTGACGGCGGCGCCCTGGCGCTGCAATAGGCAATTTTTAATATGCAATTGCAGAGTGGTGCGCGACCATCCGTGCGCCAGGGCTTGCACGGCATACCATTCGCGCTCGCTGGGGTTATCCAACTTTGTCAGCAAGGTCACTATATGGAACCAAGGCAATTGGTCAGCAGGCTGCTGACCAAATTGGCCAGAGGGGCAATTCTGAGCAAAAAAACGCATATATTTAAGATTGCTTGTCGACCAGCCACGCATTTCGGGAAAGGCCTCCTTAAGATCGGAAGCCAAACGGCCGATGACCTTGGCCCCCCAACCCTGAGACTCCTGTCGCTGCAAAATATCGCGTCCTATGCGCGCATAAAGCTGTATCAGTTCGGCATTGACAGCCAGGGCCGCCCGCTGCTGGGAACGGGCGATATCGGTTTTAAGCTGCTTTAACCAATCGCTGTAGCCTTCCGGTAAAATAGAGGTATCAGTTGCCACTGCCACACTCCTAATTTTTTTGGCCAAGGGTTACACGCTCGTTACCACCAAAATCTCGTAGCGTTTTGATTTCACGGTATTGCTGTGCACGGAATAAATCCCGCACCGCCGCGCCCTGATCATAACCATGCTCAAGCAAAAGCCAAGCTCCCGGCAATAAATAATTAACCGCAGTAGCAATAATCAACTCCAGATCCGCCAGCCCCTTGTTGTCGGCAATCAGCGCTGACAATGGCTCAAAGCGCACATCGCCCTGGGTCAAATGAGGATCTTGCGGATCAATATAGGGAGGGTTGCTGACAATAATATCGAAGGCGGGCGCCGCAGCCACGGCAGAAAACCAATCGCTCTGGCGAACGATGACATTGTTTAACTTGAATTCAGCGCGATTCTTTTCTGCCAGGGCAACAGCGGCCAATTCTTTATCCACAGCTAAACATTGCCAGCTCGGCCTCTCAGAGGCCAGCGCCAAGGCAATTGCACCTGTACCTGTCCCCAGATCCAGCAGCCTGCGCAAAGTATTTTTGCGGTCCTCGGCGAACAATCCCAAGGCTGTTTCCACCAGCAACTCAGTGTCAGGACGGGGAATAAGGGTGGAGCTATCAACCTTAAACTGCAGCGACCAAAACTCGCGCACACCGACAATATGGGCAACCGGTTCACCGCGCAATCGCCGCGCAAATAACGCATCGAACAATGTGGCCTGAGCCTCAGTGAGCGGCTGCTCTGGCCAGGCAAAAAGATAGGTGCGGCTTTTTTGCAGTAGGTGGGCAAGAATGATTTCAACATCGAGCCGCGGTGAATCGCTCACCGCTGCAAGCTGTGAAACACACTGGAGACAGCTGGCAATGGTGCGCGAGGTCATGGCGGCAACCATCAATCAGAAATGGCGGCCAGCTGGTCGGCCTGGTATTCATTGGCCAGCGGTTGAATCACTGCGGTCAAGTCGCCCTGCATAATCGCATCGAGCGAATAGAGTGTCAGATTGATGCGGTGATCGGTCACTCTCCCCTGGGGATAATTGTAGGTGCGGATACGCTCGGAGCGATCGCCGCTGCCGACGAGGTTGCGGCGCTCTTCCGACATGGACTTGTGCGCGGCATCTTCCTGCAGGGTTTTGAGTTTGGTGGCCAGCAGGCTCATGGCGCGAGCGCGGTTTTTATGTTGCGAGCGCTCGTCCTGACACTCTATCACCAGGCCGGTGGGAATATGCACTATGCGGATAGCCGAGTCGGTTTTGTTGACGTGCTGACCACCGGCTCCAGACGAACGGAATGTGTCAATGCGCAAATCCTCTTTGCGAATATTGATCTCCTCCAGTTCATCGGCCTCCGGCATTACCGCAACCGTACAGGCAGAAGTGTGAATACGACCCTGGGTTTCAGTCGCAGGGACACGCTGCACACGATGCGCACCCGATTCAAATTTTAATTTCGAATAGACACCCTGACCGCTGACCAGGGTAATGATTTCTTTATAGCCGCCGTGCTCGCCATCGCTCTGGCTCAGCACTTCAACACGCCAGCCCTGACTCTCGGCATAGCGCAGGTACATTCGGTACAAGTCGCCGGAAAAAATCGCCGCTTCATCACCGCCGGTGCCTGCGCGAATTTCCAGGTAGCAATTCTTTTCATCGTTAGGATCTTTCGGCAACAGCAGTCGCTGTATTTCCAGGGACATGGGCTCGAGCTGGGCCGTGCACTCGCGCAGTTCCTCTTCGGCCATTTCCTTCATATCGGTATCGCCATCAATTAACAGCTGCTTGGCCTCGGCGATATTGTCCAACAATTGCTGATAGGCATTATAGGCCTGCACCACCTCTTCCAACTCGGCGTATTCTTTCGAGAGCTCGCGAAATTTATTTTGGTTGTTGATAACCTCGACTTCCGAGAGGAGCGCGCTCACCTCTTCATAGCGCTCTCTGAGGCGGTCTAACTTTTCCAGAATGGATGCTTTCATTAAGATTCACTTTCTTCTATATCGTCGGGAGATAAATCAAATAATTCCTGCGCGACCTGGATAACCTGTGTGCGGCCATTAGCACTGGCATCTTTAAGATAGGTCGTAGGGGCGTGGATTAACTTGTTGGTCAGATTGCGTGCGAACTGCTGCAATGCCTGCTCGGGGCTCGCGCCCGACTCGAGCAGCTGCCGTGCTTTTTGCAATTCAATATCGCGAAGGTTTTCCGCTTTGCGGCGATAGGCCTTGACTGTGGACAGGGCGTTGAGCGTGCGCTGCTGACGGCGGTACTGCTCTACACCTTCATTGATGATTTCCTCTGCCTGATCGGCAGCGGCCACGCGCGATTTTTTGTTCTCGTCGATAACAACGTGCAAATCGTCGACCGTATAGAGATAGACATCGGCAAGTTCAGCCACCTGCGCCTCAATATCGCGCGGCACGGCTATATCGAGCATAAACATGGGTTTGTGCTTGCGCTTTTTCAGCGCGGTTTCCACCGCGCCCTTGCCCAGCAGTGGCAGCTGGCTGGCCGTGGAGGAAATCACTATATCGGCGAGGTGCAAGTGCTCGGGAATATCCGCCAGCAAAATGGCCTCGCCATTAAATTCGCGAGCCAGGCGCTGGGCGCGATCGAGGGTGCGGTTGGCGACGATGATGCGCTTGATACCCTTGTCGGCGAGATGGCGGGCAACCAGCTCGATGGTTTCCCCGGCACCTATCAGCAGGGCCGTATCCTGCTTTAAATTGGAAAAAATCTGCTGCGCAAGACTGACCGCGGCATAAGCCACAGAGACAGGGTTTTCCCCTATGGCTGTCTCACTGCGCACACGCTTGGCAACACTGAAGATCTGCTGGAAGGTGTTGTGTAGTTCTCCACCGACGGTGCCAGCGTCACAGGCCACTGCATAGGCGGATTTCATCTGCCCGAGGATCTGCGGCTCGCCCAGCACCAGTGAATCCAGGCCGCCGGCAACCTTCATCATATGGCGCACGGCTTCATCGCCCGAATAGCTGTAGTAGCACTGGGCCAGCTCTTCCGCGCTGATATTGGTATGCGTTACCAACCAGGCCATCAAGGGCTCCAGTTGCTGTTCGCCCTGGGCATAAATTTCGGTGCGGTTACAGGTGGAGAGTATGGCCACCTCCGCCAGCCCCGCCTGCTCTATGGCTGCATGCAACGATGCCTCTACCGCTTCAGGAGCAAAAGCCATACGTTCGCGCACCGCTAGCGAGGCTGTTGTATGGTTGATTCCGAAAGCAAGTAACGTCATAGGTTTGGGGCGTTGGTTTATGGCCAGGACGGCAAAGGGCGGTATTGTCCGACCAGCGGCGTCCTGTGACAAGGGGCAGCAACAGGGAAATCCACCCTTTGCGAGCGATTGGTGCAATTTTCACACATTCAGGGTCAACATCAAGGAACACCCGCACAAGAATTCAGTGCTAAAAAGGCAGGACAAGCTCTATTTTAACCTTCATAGTTGAAGGAAGCGACCCGCTCCCTGATAAAGATAGCACTAAAAATAGATATCACTCGCGCTGCCGAACCGGGGTGTTTATCATGTGCAGCCGCTGACACCTGCGCAGCGATTGCTCAAGCAGGTCCCGATATAGCTGACGATAGCTGATTTGTTTTTATGAGTTCATGCCTTTTGAAATCACCACTGCTGCCAACGTGCCAACCGGGTAAGTGGCTATGGCTTATCAGCTGTCTAATAGCCAGCATGTACAGCACCCGATTGCTGGCGCAGGACATTGTGCAGGAGGCACCCCCGCCAGACAGTAGCCTCACTCCGCTGCAAATCAAATTGCCCGAGCGCAAATTCCCGGCAGATACACTTTATTCCCTGCTGGTTGCAGAAGTCGCCGGCAGTCGCCAGCAATACGATGTAGCCCTGGCCAACTACTCCCAGCAGGCCCGCCTGACAAGGGACCCCCAGGTAGCAGAGCGCGCAACCATGATTGCGCGCTATCTCAATGCGAGGGATGTAGCCCTGGAAATGTCCCTGCTCTGGCTGGACACTGCCCCCAGGAACAAAGATGCCCTCGCCAATGCCAGCCTGGTGCTGATGCAGGCCGGGCGCCTGCAGGAAGCCTTCGAGGTATCCAAGCGCATAAAAGCCCAGGGCGGCGAACCCCTGTTCCAGAATATCGCCGCCAATGGCGGCAGCCTGCTTCCGGCCCAGCGCGAGCAGTTGCTGCAGGGCTATAAAAACCTGCTGCAGCGCTACAGCGATGACGAACAATTGCTGGTTGGCCTGGGACTACTGCTGCAGCAGAAAAAAAACTTTAACGAAGCCATGGATTACGCTCATAGAGCGCTGAAACTCTATCCGCGCAGCATTCCCGCCGCCGCCCTGGAGGCCAATCTGCTGCACGAGCTAAAACGCGATGACGAGGCCATTGCGAAAATGGGTGCGATACTGATTATGTATCCCGACAACACCAGTCTTCGCAACCAATACGCACATATACTCACCCATTACGATATGGCGCTGGCGCAGCAGCAATTTGCCATACTGGCCGAACAACTGCCCAATGATGCCTCTACGCTCCTATCCCTGGGGATAGTGGCTATGCAGCGCAAGGATTACAAAGCGGCCAATAAAGCCTTTGAACGCCTGCTGGATTTCGATCAGCACGCCTCCAGCGCGCACTATTATCTGGGACAGATGGCCGAGACCCAGCAGAACTGGCCAGACGCTATCTACAATTATCTGCAGGTGGAATCCGGCAATGACTTTCTCCCGGCCACCATCAGCCTGCTGGATATTTTTATCCGCAAAGGTGATTTCCTCAGCGCGCAGCAACATATGGTCCGCGTTCGCAACCGTTTCCCCGAGCAGGCACAGAGCCTTTATCTGCTGCACTCCCAGGCATTGATCAAACACAACTATCTCAGTGAGGCGGAAGCCGTACTCAATGAATCCCTGCAGGCGAATCCCAACAACACCCAGCTATTGTTTGCGCGCGCTATGCTCTACAACAAACGCCGGCAATTGATGGAAACAGAGCGCGATTTGAATCGCATTTTGCAAGTGGAGCCGGATAATGCCATAGCCCTCAATGCGCTCGGCTATATGCTCACCGAAAACAAACAGCGCTACCGCGAGGCAAAGCAGTTACTCAACAAAGCACTCGCACTGAAACCCGATGATCCGGCGATTATCGACAGCATCGGCTGGCTGCACTTCCTCACTGGCAATTATCCGCAGGCACTGCAAGAATTGCGGCGCGCCTACGCCCTATCGCCCGACCCGGCGATAGCCGCCCATCTCGGTGAAGTGCTCTGGGTTACAGGTTCATTTTTAGAAGCTCGGAAAATCTGGCAACTGGGCATTCAACAGGCGCCGGACGACAACACCATACTCACCACCATGAAACGCCTGAAAGCTAACTAACTCGAGCCTCGCATGCGCCTTTTATCTTTCTCATTGCTATTGCTCGCACTCTTGAGCGGCTGCGCCCAACAACCGCAGAAAGTGCAGCCGCCCCTCAATAAAGAAGACTGGGCAAAGCGCCAGGAGCAAATACTCAATATCAGGCACTGGCAGGCCACTGGCAAGCTGGGGGTCAAAGTGCCCAACGATGGCGGCAGCGCCAGTATCAACTGGCAACAGCACAACAGCGATTATCAGATTGACCTGAATGGTCCCCTCGGGCTCGGTAAAATGACTATCAATGGCAAGCCGGATGAAGTCAGCCTGATCCAGGGCGGCAAGCCGCCGCAAAGTGCGAGAACAGCGGAAGAACTGCTATTGAAAAATACCGGCTGGAGAATTCCCGTGGCCCAGCTCGCCTACTGGGTACGCGGCCTGCCCGCCCCCAAGGCCAAAGTGACCGACTATGCCTTCAATGAACAGGGTGGACTCAGTGAACTGCAACAGGCCGGCTGGAAAATCAGCTATGGCGACTATCTGCAGACCTCTGCCAATATTCCCCTGCCGGGGCGCATTACCGCCGAGTTCAATGAGGTGCGCCTGACCCTGGTGATTCGCGAGTGGCAGATACCATGAGCAAACACATCCCCGAGCTGACACTGCTATCCCCGGCAAAACTCAATTTATTTTTGCACATCACCGGACGCCGCGCCGATGGCTATCACAATCTGCAAACCCTGTTTCAATTGCTGGACTATGGCGATACCCTCAGCTTTAGCCTGCGCGAGGACTCACAGATTCGCCTAACGCCGGATCTGCCCGGTGTGGATTTTGAAAGCAACCTGATTATCAAGGCCGCGCGTCAATTGCAGCCTTACAACCAGCGCAAGCTGGGCATTGACATCCAGCTGGAGAAGCGCCTGCCCATGGGCGGCGGCATAGGCGGTGGCAGCAGCAACGCCGCCACCACTTTGGTAGCACTCAATCATTTATGGCAGTGCGGCCTCAATCGCCAGCAGTTGCAGCACCTGGGATTGCAGCTGGGCGCCGATGTGCCCGTGTTTATCAATGCCCAGACAGCCTGGGCCGAAGGTGTCGGCGAGCAGCTGCAAGCCATTGAATTGCCTCAACAATGGTTTTTAGTTGCACAACCTGACTGCCATGTGTCCACCGCTGAAATTTTTTCACATAAAGATTTGACAAGGGACACGCCGGCCATTAAAGTAGCGGCCTTCCTTGAACGGGGTGGCAAAAATGACTGCCAGGCCTTAGTGAGAAAGCTGTATTCGCCAGTCGATGAAGCCCTTGCACTGCTTGAAAAGTTATCGCCAACCGCAAGAATGACGGGGACTGGAGCCTGCGTATTCGCAGTATTCAATACCGCAGATGAAGCACTGAAAGCGCAAGCTGAATTGCCCAGACATCTGCCAAGTTTTGTAGCTAAAGGTGTTGCACACTCATCACTCTACAACTTGCTTCCCGGCATTTAGCATTGCGAAGTTTTACACTTCAGATTGTTCAAGATATCTAGGGGCGTCGCCAAGTGGTAAGGCAGCGGGTTTTGATCCCGCCATCCGTAGGTTCGAGTCCTTCCGCCCCTGCCATTTTTTTTGAGTCATTGTTCACCAATCAACACCAGCAGTTTACAATGACTATCAATTCTCCCAAGCAAATCCATCAGCAACAGAGCAGCGAGCAAAGCGCCCGGGAATATCCTAGGGTAAAACACTTTGTTTCGCGAACATCGGCAACATCGACTCCGGCATTTATCCCTGGTAATCATAAAAGGTATACGACGTGACTGATCTAATGGTCTTTACCGGCAACGCTAATCCTGATCTTGCCAAAAAAATTGTGGCGCAGTTGGGCATGTCCCTCGGCGAAGTTTCAGTATCACAGTTTTCCGATGGTGAAATTGCAGTTGAACTGCACACCAATGTCCGCGGTCGCGATGTCTTTGTAGTGCAATCCACCTGTGCGCCCACCAATGACAACCTGATGGAACTGATTGTGATGGTGGATGCCCTGCGCCGCGCCTCTGCCGGTCGCATCACCGCCGTGGTGCCCTACTTCGGCTACGCCCGCCAGGATCGCCGCGTGCGCTCGGCGCGCGTCCCCATCACGGCTAAAGTAGTTGCCGATATGATGGTGGGTGTGGGTGTCGACCGCGTGCTGACGGTAGACCTGCACGCTGAGCAGATCCAGGGCTTTTTCGATGTGCCGGTGGACAACGTTTACGGCTCACCAGTGCTGCTTGAAGATATAGAAGCGCAACAGTTTGAAGACCTGATTGTGGTATCACCGGATATTGGCGGCGTGGTTCGCGCCCGCGCGGTGGCAAAAGAATTGGGCGTTGACCTGGCGATTATCGATAAGCGTCGCCCGAAAGCCGGCATTGCCGAAGTGATGAATATTATCGGCGATGTCTCCGGCCGCACCTGCCTGTTGGTAGACGATATGGTGGATACTGCCGGCACCCTCTGCAACGCGGCAAAAGCCTTGAAACTCCAGGGCGCAAAACGCGTGGTGGCCTACTGTACCCACCCGGTTCTGTCGGGCAAGGCGGTAGAAAATTTAAATAATTCCGAGCTGGATGAGCTGGTAGTCACCGACTCTATCCCGCTCAGCGACTCTGTCAAAGCCTGCACCCGCGTGCGCCAGCTGACACTGTCGAAAATGCTCGCGGAGGCCATGCGCCGCCTGAGCAATGAAGAATCCCTGAGTGCGATGTTTCGCTAAATCGCCTCGGATAAACCACCTCGAATATTCGGGGTTTTAAAAACCTGCCAGGTTCTGGTCGCGGATCTGGCAGCATTAACTGAGGAAGTAACCATGTCTGAAGAAGACTTCAAATTAGATGCAACAGCCCGTAACGACTTGGGGAAAGGTGCGAGCCGCCGCCTGCGTCGTTTGGCAAACCAAGTTCCAGGTGTTATTTACGGCGGCGGTGTTGCGCCAGCCAGCGTTAGTGTTTCACACAACGAATTGATCAAGCACCTTGAGCACGAAGCGTTCTACTCACACATCATCAGCTTGAATGTTGACGGCAAGGCCCAGGACGTAATCCTGAAAGACCTGCAACGTCACCCAGCCAAGCCAATTGTGTTGCACGCTGACTTCTTGCGTATCGACAAATCCACTCGCCTGACCACTCACGTACCTCTGCACTTCATCAATGAAGCGACTTCAAAAGGCGTGAAGATCCAGGGCGGCAAAGTAATTCACAACCTGACGCAAATCGATATCTCCTGCTTGCCACACAACCTGCCTGAATTTATCGAAGTTGACCTGGCCAACGCTGAAGTCGGCACCATCATCCATATCTCTGACCTGAAACTGCCAAGCGGTGTTACTTCTGTAGCTCTGGCTCAAGGCGCAGATCACGATCTGGCTGTGGCCACTGTTGTTAAGCCTAAAGGCGGTGCGGAAGAAGAAGCTACTCCAGCAGCTTAATTCTTCGCTTGCCAATAAAGGGGCAGAAGATTCGTCTTCTGCCCCTTTTTTATATTTATTTATTGGATTAGCCATTCAACATCCGCAATGAAGCAATTACTCAGCAATCGCTCAACACAGTTTTATGGATTTGCCTGCATATTTTTCGGCACAGTATTTTTCGCGGCTAAGGGCATAGTGATCAAACTCGCCTATCAGCACGGCATCACCGCCACTCCCCTGCTGACCTTGCGCATGCTGTTTGCACTGCCGTTTTATGCAGCCATAGCGCTCTGGATACAAACACAAAACCCCACGCCTCTGCGCAGTGGCGAACTCTGGAAAATTATTGGCTTGGGATTGCTGAGTTATTACTTATCCAGCTTATTGGATTTTATGGGGCTGCAATATATTTCCGCCGGTCTCGAGCGCCTGATTTTATATTTGTATCCGACACTGGTGTTGCTGATACTCGCATTCTACAAACACACTCCCATAGGATTGCGAACCAAAATAGCCCTGGGTATGGCCTATGTCGGAATACTGATGGTTTTCCTGCAGGATCTGCACCTCACTCACGACTGGAGTCTGACATTATTGGGCAGCGCACTGGTGGTGCTCAGCACGATTTCCTTTGCGGTATTTGTAGTCCTGGCGGGTAATACGATTCCCCGCGTAGGCTCGACCCGCTTCACCGCCTACGCCATGCTGTCTGCCTGTGGTGGAGTGATGCTGCACAGCCTGTTGCTCAGCGGCAGCGATGGTCTGGTACAGCCCCTGCCGGTGTACAGCCTCGCGCTGATATTGGCAATTTTTTGCACGGTGATTCCCAGCTTCTTGATGAACAAGGGTATCAGTTTGATTGGCAGCGGTCGCGCCGCTGTCCTGGGTGTGTTTGGGCCAGTGGTCACACTGTTTTTGGGCGCGCTATTTTTGCATGAACAGATTACACTTATTCAACTTTTCGGTGCAGCGCTGATTATTTCCGGCGTTGCCTTCGCCAGCAAAAAATAATTGCAAAAAATATGCAGATGAGCCATTGATATGACCCAGAACCTTCAACTGATTGTCGGCCTCGGCAATCCCGGCAGCGACTACGATCGCACCCGCCACAATGCCGGTGCCGATTTTGTCGCTGAGCTGGCTCGCCAGGCAGGCGCCAGCCTCAGTGCCGATCCCAAATATTTCGGCCTCACTGCGCGCATCCTTTACCAGGGCCAGGACCTGCGCCTGCTGATTCCCACCACCTATATGAATCGCAGTGGCCAGGCTGTGGGGGCCATGGCCAATTTTTTTAAGATTGAACCCGCTGCCATTCTGGTTGCGCACGATGAACTGGATCTTGCTCCGGGCACGGCCCGCTTCAAGCAGGGCGGCGGTCATGGCGGTCACAACGGCCTGCGCGATATTATCAGCGCTCTCGGCAATAACCAGAACTTTCCCCGCCTGCGCCTCGGCATTGGCCATCCGGGTGCAGCGCCCCTGGTAGCCAACTATGTACTCAAGCGCGCCCCCACCAGCGAGCAAGAATTGATTGATGATGCCATTTACCGCGCTAGCAAGAGTTTGCCCGACGCAGTTAAAGGTGATTGGAATAATGCGATGAAAAGTCTGCACACAGAGCCGAAAAAATAATATAAGACAGGCTATCAGTGAATGCACGTTGTAGCCCGTTTGTCATTGGGGGCTTTTTCGAAAACGCATAAATACTTCCCTGTAGCTCCCTCAAGTCATCCCTGACTTGAGGGTTTCGAAAAAGCCCCCAATGACAAACTCATATTGTGCGAAGATCAACTTCGCCAGTGATCTGGGAATTACAATTCATTCTGGATTTTTTTATAGCCCAGCACCAGGCTAACATTGGTGCGCGCCACGCTTTCAGAAAAGGCTGAGGCCTGGGGGTAGATTGGCGGAAAGCTGCTTAAATCGGTCTTGGGGCCAATGCGCTCAGTGGAGGGAACATAGAACCCCTCAGGCAGGTCAACGCCATCCACCACCGCGTTATAACGCACCACCACACGATCGTGCAGGTGGCAATTGAACAGCACGCTATTGAAACCGATAAACACATCATTGCCCACCTTGCAGGGGCCGTGGACTATAGCCCGGTGCGCAATGGACGTGCGCTCGCCGATGGTGACAGCGCCACCGGATTTGGAGTGAATCACTACACCATCCTGGATATTGGAGTTTGCCCCTATGACAATCGGTTCCATATCGCCATCATCATCCACTTCGTCGGCCCGGATCACTGCATAGGGGCCAATAAAGACATTTTCGTGAACCACCACCTTGCCACAGATAATGGCTGTGGGGTCAACGAACGCACTTTCATGCACCTGGGGTAAATCGCCGCGCGGGTTCTTGCGAATCATAGATTACCTCTACTTGTACCAAGGACAGGACAATAGGATCTTGGCACAGCGGCGATCCAGCGGCAACAAACATTCCTATGCAAAGGCTAGCAACTTAACTATCGCAGATAAACCTCACTGGCTTTTCCCAAATGGCCAGCACTATACAACCCTCCTCACTGACAATCTGATGGCTGCTACCGACAGGATTCACCAGAAAACTACCTACTGTGTAGTGCCCGCGCTCATCTCTCTGAGAACCGCGCAGGATCAGCAAAAACTCTATGCCTGTATGCATATGCCGTGGTATTTCCGCACCTGGGTGATAGCGCAGCAAGGCGCTGGAGCAGCCCTGTGTCGCATCGCCATAGAGCGGGATAATATCCACCCCCTCGCGAAAAGGCTGCCAGGCAAAACTGGCATCATCAAAATTCCGGTTTAGCAGATCCTGCCAGACAAGATGCTCCATGCCGACTCCTATTTCGCCAGTGCCGCCAGCAGATCCTGCGAATGGGCGACCGCGCCGAATACGCCCCCCTGCATGCCTATCATCGCCAGGGCCGCCGCGTGATTCGCGGGATCTGTCGCCGCGCAGCAATCTGCCAGCAGCACACATTCAAAGCCGCGATCATTGGCATCGCGCATGGTGGTATGAACACAGACATCGGTAGTGATGCCGCTGAGGATAATATTGCGGACACCTTTGGTGTGCAGCACCAGCTCCAGGTCAGTCGCATAGAAAGAACCCTTCCCGGGTTTGTCGATAATGGTTTCACCGGCGATGGGTGCGAGTTCAGGGATAATCTCCCAGCCCGGCTCACCGCGCACCAGAATTCTGCCGCAGGGGCCGGGATCACCAATACCCGCGCCGATTTGCCGCGAGCGCCAGCGCTTGTTGGCGGGCAGATCCGAGAGATCGGGGCGGTGGCCTTCGCGGGTGTGGATAATATGAAACCCAAGTTCGCGCAATCTTTTCAACAGCGTGGCTATAGGTTCTATAGGTTTGCGGGTGAGTCCAATATCGTACCCCATAGTATCGACATAGCCCCCCACCCCACAAAAATCCGTCTGCATATCAATAATCACCAGAGCCGTATTCTCAGGGCGCAAATCGCCATCAAAAGGCCAGGCATAGGGAGTGCTTGGGAGGTAAGTCGCCACTATAAAATCTCCTTAAAAGGTTAAGCTGCCGAACTCGGTTCAATCTCTTCTGTATGCGGTGCCCGCTGGTCAACCACACTCACTTTGGCACAGGCAAACAATAGGCAGGCCACCACTACATAGGCGAAAGCAACTGCAGGAGTCTCGCCTATACCTATGGCCTCGCCGTGCATAAAGCCAAAGAAAGTCAGCACCGCGCTGGTCAGCGAAAATGCCGCCGCTTTGACAAAGCTGCGATCAATGATAAATGCAGTGATAGCACCCAGCATCAGCCCGCCCAAAATGGCTCCGCCACCCAGCACCGACAGCCCGTGATAGAGAATGCCAGTCTGCCCCAGCTTATCCAGGCCCACGGCAACCGCATTGGTGCCCGCCGCCCCCAGGGCGCTGTCGATTTGCAGTTTTCCCCAGGCGGCAAGATGCGGCATAAGTGCCACCACAATTGCCGGGGCATGCACCTTGGGTGATTCCTGGAATGCCTGGGAGCCGATCAGCATGCCGATATAGAGCAGGATGGGAGAGATAGCGACTACAGGAATCAGCGATGAAAACACCGCGATAATACCCAGCCAACAGAGCACTAACACAGTGACGCCCGTCGCTGCGGAATAGCCAATGCGCCCACCCATGGATTTCCAGCCGGGATGGCCAATGTAAACCGCATTGATAAAAGGATTGCCCATACAGCAGCCAATCAAGCTGATGACACCATCTGCGGTGAGCACACGCGTGGTGGGAAAACTATCGCCCGCTACCGATGCACTCTCAACGTTATCCATAGCTTCAACGAGATCGTAAATCCCAAAGGGAATCGCCGTAACCAAAATAATGCCGATAAATTCAAAGCCAGAAAAAACATGGCCGATAGCAGGTAGAGGAATTGAACAACCAAAACTGGTTACAGACTGGGTGAGTTTATCGAGGGTCAGGCCACCATAATTCAACCCCATGGCCGTTGAACCCCACGCAATCAAAGTACCCACAGCAATAGCCACAAGCCCCGCAGGAATACCTTTGAAATAACGCACACCGCCAAACCAGCTCAACAGAATGATGGCAAAACACACTACACCTATCACCGGTGTCATAAACATTTCCAGCGCTGGGCGCAGAGAGATAAACGCAATGGATACACCCGCAAGGGTGCCGAGCAATGCTGCGCGCGGAGTAATCTTACGGATATAGGGAGCGAGATAACCGCCCAGCATCAATACAAAACTTTGCACAAACACCCACGTCAGCCCCGCCTCCCAACCTTTTACCGGATCGCCCGAGGTAATGCTAATCGGTAGCATAATGACAAAAATAACCACAAACATATGCGGCACACTGATGCCCGACGGCAGTGCGCAGACATCGGTTCGCCCGGTCTCCTTTGCCAGCTTGTAGGCGAGCCACGCGTAATAAATTGTGCTGATGCACAGCATCAAACCCACCGCAGGCAGTATGCGGCCAAACACAATCTCATCCGGCATTTTCAGCACAAAACGCAGTAGACCTGTGAGTACGAGTAAGTTGACCAGGATGTTGGTGCCGAAGCCAAAGAAAGCATTCCAATCTCCTGGCACCCAGACGGAGGGTTTCATTGTTTGCATAGCGGTCTCTCCAAATACTTCAGGGGCAAGTGGGGTTAAGTTGCATCGCACTGTTCGAGTAAACCTAAGACTTTCTGAAAAAATTTGTGCAATAACACAAACCATTTCTCGAAAAATTTCTAGCTTGTTTCTAACGCATTCTTAATCGCCGCAATCACCGCATCGGAGGTGGCGACCCAGCCAAAAATACCTCCCTGGGCGGTGATCATGCGCAATCCTATTTCGTGGAACTCGGGAAAATAGGAGCTGCAGGCATCGCTGACAGCCACACAGCGATAGCCGCGATCATTGGCCTCGCGCACAGTGGTATGGACACAGACTTCCGTGGTCACGCCGCAGACCAGCAGGTTTTCTATCGCCCTGGCCTGCAACTGCTCCTGTAAATCCGTATGATAAAAAGCACCCTTCCCAGGTTTATCAATCACCAGCTCACCCTCCCTGGGCGCCAACTCAGGAATAATTCCATGGCCCGGTTCGCCACGGACCAGGATGCGCCCCATGGGGCCAGGACTGCCGATACGCAGCGAGGGTTTGCCGCGCTCCACCTTGGCCGCCGGGGCATCGGATAAATCCGGCAGATGCCCCTCGCGAGTATGGATAATTGTCATCTTCGCGAGCCGCGCTGCGGCCAGCAGCTTTTTGCAGGGCTCTATGCAAGTGCGCAACAGACTCACATCGTTGCCGAGGCTTGCCCCAAAGCCGCCGGGCTCAAGAAAATCGCGCTGCATATCGATAATAACCAGCGCGGCGCAGCTCATATCCAGGGCTATAGCCTCCGGCTTGGCCGCCAGCAATTGCCTGCTCATAGACATCTCCTCTGCGACTCAACTAAAAGCGGAAACGCCCACCCAGACCCAGGGTATCGCCCGACTCCTCTGCCAATTCGGGATCATCGCTGGTATAACCCGCGTAGAAGTCGAGCTTTTTGCTGAGCGGCAGGTTGTACATAAGGGTGTAGATACTGCGATCGTAATCACCTGCCTGGGTGTCAGTTTTGGTAAGGCCATAGCCCAGGTAAATAGCGCCCTTGCCGACCGCAAGCGACGCACTCAGCACCAGCGTATCCCGATCTATATCGCCCGCAGCCAGATCATCCTCCATCACCTGGTACTGGGCATAAAAGCTGTGACCTCCCAGGGCATAGCTGACCCCGACTATGGCATCTGTCTGACTGTCATCCGCAGGTAGGCCAAGTGCGCCCGGCTGGGGGCCGGAGATTTTTTGCAGTGCGGCAGTAAAACCAAAATCGCCCGCCTTATAAAAAGTATTGGCGGCCACTTTATGGGTACTGGTATCCCCCTCTTCTTCACCAAAGGCATAGGCAAGGCTGCTGGTAAAACCGGCCAGCTCGGGCGTGGAATACACCAGCGAATCGCTCCAGCCGGTGTCGCCATAGAGGCCACCGCCCCCGAAGCTCATCAGCACCATGGGCGAGAAGGAAAATGAATCGCCAAAGGGATTGAAGAGAATGGAAGATAGAAAATAGAGGCTGGCATTGCGCCCCACAGTGAACTGGCCAAAATCGCCCTTGAGCCCAAAGTTGGCGGCGCGGGCAAACATAATATCGTCTTCAAAACGCCCCATTTCACCGGAATCTGGCCGCATAAACATTTCTACAGCGGCTATTGCCGTCAAGCCACCATCCAGCTCATGGCTGCCGTGAACCCCCAGATAAGACGTGGTCAAGCCATTGGACTGCACACCGACAGTCTCTTCGCTATCCTCATCACCTGCAGGCTTGTTGTAACCCAGGTAAGTATCCAGTTCACCAACAAAAGTCAGGCTGGAATCTGCCAGGCAGGCAGCGCTAAGGGTCGACAGAAGAGCTGCGCTGCAAGCAGCCGCCAACCATTGCCGCTGTCTCAAGTTGCCGGTAGCGGTGTTGTGATCAAATATCATGGATATCTCCTCGCTGGTCAGCTGCGAGTGAGGCCAAGCAGGCACTCACACTATTTAATTCAACGTTGTATACATCGTTGAATTTTGCACAAGCTGTGCCAGAGCTGAGGAAAAGCTCCAAGCTGTTATTCAAGCAATTGATTTATGTGGTCTTTTAGATAAAGTGAGAAGCCATGGCAAAAATAGGCGGACTAAAAGCCAGCCAAGATGGCACCAAGAGACAACTTGAAGGTGCTACCCTGCACTGCTTAAGGGCGAAATTAGCTGAGAGATAAGGCTCTGCCTGCGCGAACAATGGAGCCAAGCTTCCGCGAATCCAAAATCCTCACTCAACCTGTCCATAACGCCAGCCGATGATAAGGCGCTGCGTTAAATACTGGCTGAAGCAAAGGAAATAATTTCCCCACGCAAGACAACTCGCCCTGCGGTAGAAGAAATCTCAGCTTTCAATTTATAGATACAACATAAAGGACATATTTTATGCACGCTGTAGAAGTCACCATCGACCTCAACACAACCCCCTGTCAGCTTGCTGAAATTGCAAATATAGAAACAACAACATCCATACGCTTTGACAATTGTGCCGGCACAGTAGCCATTCCACAGGAACTCAATCAGTACCCCAATATCACTGCACTCCATTTCTCCGGCGGGAATAACGAAGCTCTGTATAAACTCCCGGAAAATCTCGATCAATTCCTTTATATCAAGGTGCTAACCCTATGGAGTTTTTGTGACTTCTCCACAGTAAAATCCCTGAACCACCTGGAAGAACTCTATGTAGTGGTGAAAGACCCCCAGGAAGAGGTGAGGCAAATTGCCAGGCTTTTTCCTCAGCTCAAGAAGCTGGAACTATGGGGAGAGCGTGAAACATTAAAAGATAGAGGCTTGAGTGAGGCTGTAGGCAAACTTGCAGCGCTGGAGTATTTGCACCTGGTCTCCTGCAATGTGAAAGAACTGCCGGAGTCTATGGCAAACCTCGACAACCTGCGCGAACTCGATTTGCGAGGTCTGCCAATGAACCAGTTCCCTGAAGTGGTGACACGATTGAAAAACCTTGAGCGCCTGAGGATACAACAACGTTTCGCGGAACTGCCTGAAAGCCTGTGCAATCTGCAAAAGCTTACACTGCTCGACCTGACAAGCTCGTTGAATGAAGGCACTATGAGTGTGACAGAAGAAGATATGGCAATGGAGAAAATGTGTTTAAAGCCTATTCCCGATGTCATTGGAAGATTACACAATCTGGAAGATTTGACCTTGGATATGTGCGGTGTTTTTGATATCCACCCTATTGCCTCACTGCATAAACTCAAAAAATTAAGCATACGGTATAGCGCGCTTAAACATTGCGAGGGTTTTTCGGCATTTTCTGCGCTGGAAATCCTGCATATGGAAAACAGCTATGACCTGCAGGATTTGAGTGGCCTGGAGGGATTGCCACTTCATGATCTCGACATAAGCTTCTGCAACAGCCCATCGCTCGCAGTGCTCAACACCCTTCCAACGCTGGAAACATTGAATATCTCTGGCTGCCGCAAGCTGATTGACCCTTCACCTGTTTACCTCCACCCAAGGCTAAGGTATTTGGAGGCGGAAGATAAACTTCTTGAACAATGGGAAAAAAGGGCGAAATTTGCAAATCTACCTGCAGTGCAAACCCTGGTTCAGAAACTGCAGAGCGACGATATAGATACGTTTGAAGAGTCCATCTTTTTTCTGGAAAAGCATGTAGATATGGCATTCAATGGCGGTCGAAATCCACTGCCAGACTTTTTTCAGGTTGAAGCAGGAGAATTAGAAGAGATTACCAGTTTGCCAGCACTGGATGAATTTATTACCAGGCATATAAAAAGTCTCCGCAATGAAACACTGGAAAATATATTTAGCATGACATTTCGATCCATAGATTGCGATCATTTTAAAGCGACCTTGCTGGTACTGGATGAGGTTGTAGCGCGAAGAGATATAGCCCTTCAAAAACGAATCTTTGATGCGTTCCTTTGCGCAATGGAAAAAGAATTTGAAGAGTATATCTATAGCCAGAACACCCTATACACCCAAGTAAAAGGCCATTATTTTCCGCAGTTTTCATCACATTCGCTGATTTACCTATTAGAAAAGGCTGATATCTTCGAGTTAATTAGCAGCGGATGCCTGCAATTGGATACACTGTTTCTGCCAGCCCTCCAAAACACAGAGGACGACGCCGTTTATAAAAAGCTGATAGAGATTTTATTTGATTATAAAGCCAAGTCTGACAATGCGGTTGGAGAAGAGTCCTTTGCAGAACTTATCACTGACTTGCTGGCACACACTTCGGGACGCGTCCGCGCACTGCTCGCATCCCAATACCAAGTGAGCCAGCAAGAGAACAGCACCACTAGCCTGTTAAGGAATTGTACAGAAGCAGACCTGCCTCGCATCATTGGCATGCTGGGAGCAGAAATATCCAGTGAACAGTGGCAAGAATTTGGCTCCGGAATCCTTCAAATCATGAACAAAACTGTATTGCCGGATGAATGGGTAGTCGACACTCTTCATTTTCTGGGCAATCAGGAGGATACAGATCGCAACATCGGCGATCTGCTGGCCCAGCAATGGCACAACCGCTCCCCCGCTAAAAGCATCGCCTTTTTACAGGATCTGTTGACTCAGAAAAAAAGAAGTCAGCAGGATATTTTTGCCATTATCCGATACGTGTTTATGGCGCTGCACAATTCACCGAGCTCATTTGCAGAGCTGGAAATCTACCGGCATTTTCTGTTGCAATCCTGCCATATTTCAAGCACTGATCAATACACTCATGAAATAGCAATACTGCTGAGAAAAGCGTTCAATAATGATCGCTCACTGTCAGAACACAGCATTGCCCAATTGTTGGTTCGGGTAGAAGAAATCGTTGCACATATAGCGGATGAAATTGAGTTCAATGATTACGACCTGGAGTTCGAAACAGGCTTACTCGCCGAATTCGACGAGTTTACAGAAATTCGCTGGATGTATCGCACACTCTCGCCTAAATTTAAAGAGTTCAAGTCTGAATCAATGTTACAGCTGAACCTGCTAGCGGCGATCAAATTAAATGACAAATCATTTTTAGATTCAATTAATACGCAGCTCAGCAAAATCAAAAATTAGATGGGAAAAAGCTTGATACTCCCGCGTGGGGACAATGGCAACGTTCGGCGATGGCAGCGCAGTCATTTTGAGGCTTTTCGAGGCGCAGTCAGCACTGCCGTATTTACCTCACCCAGTCGTTGATAGTGGAGGAATGGCAAGGCTGTTTACAAGTGGGATGGGGTCGCCTACCATGCAGCCAATAAGGTCATTTATCGCTATCCGAATGATGCAATTTGCTGTGACCGGTCCAACTCACGGAGCATTACTCTTGGCAAAATCCGCCGCGCAACTGGTCTACGATCAGCTTAAACAAAAAATCATCGACTTCGAGATTTACCCAGGTACGCGCATCACCGAGTCGGAGATTGCGGAGGATTTCCAGGTCAGCCGCACCCCGGTGCGCGCCGCTCTGCAGCGCCTGGAAACCGAGGGGCAGATCACCATTATGCCCAAGCAGGGCTGCTTCGTGCGCTCGGTGGATATCGAGACCATCAGCCAGTATTACGATGTGCGCATCAGCCTGGAGGCCACCGCTGTAGAGCTGGCCTGCGACCATATGAGCGACGAAGACCTGGATGCGCAGCAGGAAGTCTGGAACCCGGAGCGAGTGGACGAAAACCTGGATCTGGAGGATATGGAAGAGATCAAGGCGAGGGAAGAGGCCTTTCACATAGGTATCGCCCTGGGCAGCGGCAATCTTGTACTGGCCAATTATCTGCGCGATATCAACAACCATATCCGCATACTGCGCCGCCTGGGCTTCCCTGACCGCCAGGCAGTGATAGAAACCTGCGAAGAACACTATGCCATCTGCCAACTGATCCGCGAGCACAACAAAACCCAGGCGCGCCGGGCCATGACCAAGCATATACGCAAAAGCCAGGAGCTGGCCCGCAGCGTCACCCTAAGCCAGTTGCAACAGGCCATCAAACGCCACAAACCCCTGTAATCTGCCAGTCGCGTCTTGCCGCCCATAACGGTATAATGCCGCCCCTCACTATATCAGCACCTCTCTTTATCAAAACGGTACAACATCATGGGTTTCAATTGCGGCATAGTCGGCCTTCCCAACGTCGGCAAATCAACACTGTTCAATGCACTGACCAACGCCGGTATCAGCGCAGAAAACTTTCCCTTCTGCACCATTGAACCCAATGCCGGCATAGTGACCGTGCCCGACCCGCGCCAGGATATGCTGGCGGAAATCGTCAAGCCCGAGCGCGTGGTAGCCACCACCATGGAATTTATCGATATCGCCGGTATTGTTGCCGGTGCATCCAAAGGCGAAGGCCTGGGCAATAAATTCCTCGCCAATATCCGCGAGACCGATGCCATCGCCCACGTAGTGCGCTGCTTTGATGACGACAACGTGATCCACGTGGCCAACGCGGTCAATCCCGCCGCCGATATAGATGTGATCAATACCGAGCTGGCACTGGCCGATCTCGAAGCCGTGGACAAAGCCATCAATCGCTATGCAAAGGCAGCGAAGGGCCAAGACAAACACGCCATGGCCATGAAGGCCCTGCTGGAAAAAATCCAGCCACACTTGAACGAGGCCAAGCCACTGCGCTCATTCAGCCTGAGCAAAGAAGAAATTGCACTGCTGAAAGAAATCAACCTACTCACGCTGAAACCCACCATGTATATCGCCAACGTGGCCGAAGATGGTTTTGAAAATAATCCCCACCTGGAAGTCGTGCGCAAAATTGCCGCCGAAGAAAAATCCGTGGTGGTGCCCATCTGCAACAAGCTTGAGGCGGATATCGCTGAACTTGAAGGCGAAGACAAAGCCGAATTCCTTGCCGAAATGGGCATGGAAGAACCCGGCCTCAACCGCGTGATACGCGCTGGCTATAACTTGCTGGGCCTCCAGACTTACTTCACCGCCGGCGTAAAAGAAGTGCGCGCCTGGACCATTCCTATAGGTGCTACAGCACCGCAGGCAGCGGGCGTTATCCACACAGATTTTGAAAAGGGTTTTATCCGCGCAGAGACCATAGCCTACGAAGATTTTGTGCAGTACAAGGGCGAACAGGGTGCAAAAAATGCGGGGAAAGCGCGCAAAGAAGGTAAGGATTATGTTGTGAAGGATGGCGATGTGCTGCACTTTTTATTTAATGTCTAACGGCATCACCCACTCCATTCCTCTTTTTTAAAACTGCAAAAGCTAAATTAAGCCGTTAATCCTGACGGCTTAATTTATTGTATTTTTTGACGCTCGGCTATAGGCCATTGAAATAAGCCAAGCCAAAATGCCATCCGGCGACAACGCCAAGTACAAATAGAATTGCGGTAACCACATCGTTCATATGCAGTTGATTAGACATATTTTCTGATCCAAAATAGTTTCTAGAAATCCCGCATCAGCACAAAGCGGCCCTGCCATAAACAATAGCTTTGGTAGCGTTTCGACTCCAACGGCTTAGCTTAACCACCACCCAAAACAACTTCAATCCCCTCTTGTTGCAAATGTTGTGCAACAAGAGCTGCGAGATCAACACCAGTTTTGCTGCTGAAACTCATTGCTTTCCTGCCTCTTTGACAGTCTTGCGAATGGTCAGCAAGGGTTTACACGCTTGCCACTGTCGCGTGCGCTGCGCTAACAGGCAATTTATTACCTATTGATGGCAAGGCTGCGACCTTCACTCCATAATGCAGCACATTATCACCACCCCCTAAAAATATATGTTCAACATTGATACGATTGTATTGGAAATAAAATCAGCCGTTCTGGAAGCTTATATCCATGACAATGCTATGGAATGGGGAGTGGACATATCAGCCGCTACTGCTGCTGGCGACAACCTTCAGTGGAAAGTTAAAGTAAACTCTGAATCACTTTTCTCCACAGGAATTAATCAACTCGGCTATTGGCAGGATATTGTGGGAATCCAATTTTCCTGGGAGGAGCCACTCAATAAGGATGAAGATCCGCACGCACTCATGTATTTATGCCAGCATGAGCCGGTATATGCCAGCGAGGGAAAACTATATTTAAATGAGCACCAGATGGTGTGTATTGATTGGAGCGGGAAATGTGATATTTATTGGAATGATAAATACCATACAGGACTGAGCTTTTTAATTGATACGCCTGTAACATTTAAAGGTATTTGGTTTGGCAGAGATGCAGAATCTGTTTGCCGGAAAGCCTTATCGCAATACATAACAAAAGAAATATTTATCTATAGCAGTGAGAGAAACGTTTCCCTAATGAAACCAAGGAAATCCACTTAATCCACGGAAGAAGTGCTCCCAAATTTTCTTCTCCGATTTAAAGCACTACCCGCTCAACCAAAATTCCGATCCGCCACAAAGGTATTGGTTTTTCGCTCCTCACCAAAAGTAGACATGGGGCCATGACCGGGAATAAAAGAGACATCATCCCCCAGCGGCCACAATTTTTCGCGAATGGCAGCTACCAAGTGATTGTAATTACCGCGCGGAAAATCACTGCGACCAATGCTCCCCTTGAATAGCACATCGCCCACCAGTGCCAGCCGGCTCTGCGGATGGTAAAAAATAATATGCCCCGGAGTATGGCCAGGGCAATGGTATATCTGCAGGGAAATATTGCCAAAGCTGACACTGTCGCCCTCGACAAAAAAGCTGTCGGGAACAAAAGGCTCGGCGGCAGCAAAGCCCATCATCTGCGCCTGCTGCGGCAAGATATTCAACCAGTAAAGATCATCCCTGTGCGGTCCCTCTACAGGCACAGAGGTCGCATTCGCCAATGCCCTGGCACCACCGACATGATCCAGATGTCCGTGAGTCAGCAATATTTTTACAAGAGTCAACTTTCGCTCGGCGATGGCCCGCAGGATGCGCTCGATATCGCCACCAGGATCGACCACCGCCGCCTGGCCGGTCTCATCGCACCACAGCAGGGTAGAGTTCTGTTGATAGTGAGTAACAGGGATAATCAGGTAATTCAGCACAATTTCACCAAATAGAAAGCCAGGGGTTGCAATAGATAATATTTTAAGCAGCGCAATATATCTCTTTTTGATACCATGCTGCACTTTAACATTGGCCAGCAGCGGCGCCCTCACCCATGAACGAAAAACTTTTTATTAGATTGCAGCACCTGGTGCCGCAACACACGCTATCCCGCGCAATCGGACATATCGCCAGCAGCCACATCAGCTGGATAAAAAACACCTTTATCAGTTGGTTTGTCAAACGTTACCAAGTGGATATGACAATAGCCGCAGAAGAAAACCCGCGCGCCTATGCCTGCTTCAATGATTTTTTTACCCGCGCACTAAAACCGGGGGTTCGACCCATTTCGCGCGATCCCCAGGCTATTGTCTGCCCTGCAGATGGCGCAATCAGCCAGCTGGGAAAAATTATTGATGGCCGCATATTCCAGGCCAAGGGACAGGATTACAGCACATTGGAATTGCTCGGCGGCGATCAAACCTTAGCGGCCGAGTTTAGCGATGGCGATTTTGCCACTGTCTATCTCTCCCCCAAAGACTATCACCGCGTCCATATGCCCTATGGCGGAAAGTTGCGCAGCATGGTGACTGTGCCAGGGGATTTGTTTTCGGTGAACACAGTCACCGCCAATAACGTTCCTCGCCTGTTTTCCCGCAATGAGCGCACTGTCGCCATCTTCGATACGGATATAGGCCCCATGGCTGTGGTATTGGTGGGCGCTATGATTGTTGCGGGGATTGAAACCGTCTGGAGCGGCACTGTAGCCCCGGTTAATCCTCGCGAAATACAAACATCCCACTACCCATTTCAAAATATCGAACTGAACAAAGGGGATGAAATGGGCCGCTTTAAACTGGGCTCTACCGCCATTATTTTATTTGCCAAAAACAAAATCAAATGGGAGCCGCAATATATTGCGGGCGCAACTACTCGCGTAGGGGTAAAGGTGGCGGAAAAGCTGCATTAATAAAAAGGGCTCATAGAGAGCCCTTTTTTTACACCTATACATCAGTGATTACTAGTCGTCATTCATATCTTTGCGCAGCTCGACCGGTTTATCCACGGTTTTGCGCATTTTAATATTAATCATTTCCACACCCAGAGAGAAGGCCATGGCGAAGTAGATATAGCCTTTGGGAACGTGCACACCAAAACCTTCAATCAACAGCGTAAAACCCACCACCACCAGGAAGGACAGGGCCAATATTTTAATCGTCGGGTGATCATCAACGAAGTCGCCTATAGGTTTTGCGGCAAACAGCATAACACCCACCGCAATAATGATGGCCAGCGCCATAATTGGCACCTGGCTGACCAGGCCCACAGCGGTAATCACAGAGTCCAGGGAAAACACTATATCGAGCACGGCAATCTGGAATAGCACCATCGCCAAACCATGGGTGGCAACATTGGCTGCACCTTCAACGGCTCCCTCCAGGCTGCCATGTATTTCGTGGGTCGCCTTGGCGATAAGGAACAAGCCACCGCCGATCAGAATGATATCGCGACCGGAAATAGGATGGCCGAGCACATTGAATAGGGGTTCCGTCAATCCCATAACCCAGGCCAGGGAAAACAGCAGGGCAAGGCGGGTAAGCATGGCCAGCCCCAAGCCTGTAGAGCGAGCAAAGCGGCGCTGGTGCTCTGGCAGGCGCCCCACCAGAATGGAAATGAAAATAATATTATCAATACCTAAAACAATCTCCAGCGCTGTCAAGGTCGCCAGAGCTACCCAGGCTTCAGGGCTTGCTATCCACTCAAACATTTCTTATCTCTCAATCAATAATTTTCAAGCAAGCCATTGGCATCACCTGGAAGGTGAAGCTACAGCTTGCTTATGATGTCCATCGGCGACTTACACCGGACTTAGGCGAGCGCTCTCACCCGCCGGTGAACTTTACAGACAAATTGCCGCACTTGCTAGCCGCCAGGCAATAAGCTGGCTCACTCTCACCATCTTACCGACATTATCAACGAGGGAATGTTCAGGAATCTGCACGCGGATATGCTATTCATTGCAGCCATAACCAGTCTTAAACGAGTTAGCTGGTAAATTTGCTCAGCAGAGCCCGCAAGCCGGTTTTTTCTGGATGGGTCAGGTATTTATCGCGGATGCTATCTATGTCTATATCTATACTGCCCGGCTCCAAATCGCGCGCGATCTCGATTTTTTCAATTTCGTAGCGCGTTTTCTTACCGGCATCTATCAAGGCCTGCTTGTGCTTATCGTCAATCGATAAATCCAACAGCACAAAATCGTTCAATTTTCTTTTGAACGCATCGTAAACCACAACCACTTTGGGCTTTAAACGGCGCTCGAAGTTTTGCTCAACCACCACCCCTACCTCACCGGAATTCAATTCCACCAGGGTGCCGGTTGGATAGAGCCCTATTGCGCGGATAAACTCCACCACCAACTCTTCCTGGAATTGAATATTGCGCAACTCATAGAGTTTGGCAACCGCTTTGGATGGCGCTATGGGATTGCGCGAGCCGCGCGGGTTGGTGATCTGATCGTAAAAAGTCACTATGCCTGCAATCTTGCCCAACAGCGGAATCTTGTCTCCCGCCAAATGCAGTGGAAAACCGCTGCCATTCAGGCGCTCACAATGGGTTTTGACCACACTGATCACACGCGGCTCTACGCCAGGCATCTTGCGCAGTATATCTGCACCCAATTCGATGAAATGTTCGTAGGTCTGCTCTTCTGCAACCGTGCGATTTCTCTTCGCCAAAATAGCAGCATCAATTTTCATGCGGCCCACATCTTTCAATAACAGGCCCATCGCCAACACATCGAGATCGCGCTTGGGCAGGCCTATGTGGCGACCAAATAAAGTGGCCCATACAGCTGAGCGAATCACATGGCTGTAAAGATAGACATCCTTTGCCTGCAGGCGGGAGAGCCAGGTAAATGCATCGGGATTGCGGACAATACTGTCGACCATTTCCCCTACCAGCTTCTGGGCATCGTGAAGGGCAATATCCTCTGGCGGCAGGTATTCGAACTGCTTGCTGATATCGGCCACCGCCGCGTTAATTTGCAAGTACAGCAACCTGGCTTTTTTGATTTCTTTCTGTAGCGGTATGATTTCGTGGTAGAGATTGCGCTGGATCTTCAGCGGTGCCACAGGCTCAGAGAGGCTAGCGCCCATAGGCTCTCTGACGGCAGCTTTGGCGATAAGGCTGGGGTGGTCGCGACGAATAAGACGGGAGGATATGGGGCCACGACCTTTTTCGGTATCAATATAAACGAAGTTACACAGGCTTTTCAGCTTGTTGAGGTCGTCGAGGTCGCGCAGATAGAAACCTTGCAGGGGAAAGGGCGTCTGCGACCATGGGCGGTCAAGGCCGGATATATACATACCCAAACTCAACTCGTTCATAGCGATTTTCAATTGCTTGACCCGCACTTTACTGCCTCAACCTTTAAGTCTTTATCCAAAAACCAATTTGCAGTGTAGAGAAAATCACCCTAACAAACTAGAGGCAAAGCGGACAAATAACGCCCAGTTGGCATTATCTCTCCTGTACTTGTTCATGCGCTCACATTTTATTCTGAATGATAAACCGCCGACAACTCATGTACAGCCTCAATAAAGACGCCCGCATTGGCAGGATCCACTTCCGGAGTAATTCCGTGCCCCAGGTTGAATACATGCCCGGAGCCCTTGCCATAGGCGGCGAGTATAGAGGCCACTTCCGTGCGTATACGCTCAGGCTTGGCATAGAGAATTGTGGGGTCCATATTGCCCTGCAGGGCGACCTGCGCACCTACGCGTGCGCGCGCCTGACCTATATCGGTAGTCCAATCCAGCCCCAGCGCGGTAGCGCCACTATTAGCCAGCAGCTCAAGCCATTGCCCACCACCCTTGGTGAAAAGGATAACCGGCACTTGCCTGCCCTCGTGCTCCCTGATCAGGCCGGCAACAATTTTTTGCATATAGCGCAGTGAAAACTCCTGGTAGGCTGCGTGCGACAGCGCTCCCCCCCAGGTATCAAAAATCTGCACGGCCTGAGCGCCGGCAGTGATTTGCGCATTTAAATAAACGGTTACCGAATCGGCGAGGGTATCCAGGAGTTTGTGCATGACTTGCGGCTGGTTATAGAGCATTTCCTTGGCACGTCGAAAATCGCGACTGGAGCCACCTTCGATCATATAGGTGGCCAGGGTCCAGGGACTGCCAGAAAAACCAATCAGGGGTACACGGCCATTCAGCTCGCGGCGAATGGTTTTAACCGCGTTGATCACATAGGGCAAATCCTGTTCAGGCTTGACCACTGCCAGCGCATCCACATCGCTTTCCGTGCGCACCGGCTTGCGGAATTTGGGACCTTCGCCCGTTTCAAAATACAGGCCCAGGCCCATGGCATCGGGAATAGTCAGAATGTCGGAGAACAGAATGGCGGCATCCAGCGGATAGCGATCCAGTGGCTGCAGAGTCACCTCGCAAGCCAGCTCAGGGTTGGTGCAGAGCCCCATAAAATCGCCAGCGCGCTCGCGGCTGGCACGATACTCAGGCAGGTAGCGACCAGCCTGGCGCATCATCCACACAGGAGTGACGTCCACGGGTTGCTTTAATAAAGCTCGCAAAAAACGGTCGTTCTTTAATTCACTCATTCTCTTTTCCTAAATACCCTTGGGCATTGGCCAAATAGCACTAACCCCGCAAAAAACGGGGTTAGTTAAGACTAAATCAAATTGTTTTACAACCAGCTGATTAGACTTGCAGATAATCCAGTATGCCCTCTGCAGCCTCGCGCCCTTCCCAGATGGCAGTAACCACCAGATCAGAACCGCGCACCATATCACCACCTGCAAATACTTTAGGGTTTGAAGTCTGGAATTTAAACTGCTGGGCCTCTGGTGCTATAACACCACCCCAGTCGTTGATCTTCACACCATTGTCCGCGAACCAGGGCTGCGGATTAGGGCGGAAACCAAAGGCAATCAGCACCACATCTGCCGGCAATATTTCTTCGCTGCCTGGGATCACTTCTGGACGACTGCGACCTTTTTCATCCGGCTCTCCCATTTTGGTGGTAACCACTTTTACGCCTTCAACCTTGCCGTTGCCGACAATCTCTACCGGCTGGCGATTGAACAGAAACTTCACGCCCTCTTCGCGAGCGTTGGCCACTTCGCGCTTTGAACCCGGCATGTTTTCTTCATCGCGACGATAGGCACAAGCCACACTGGTGGCGCCTTGGCGAATTGAAGTGCGGTTACAATCCATGGCAGTATCGCCGCCGCCGAGAACCACCACTTTTTTACCTTTTACACTGATAAAATCCGCCGCATCTTTTTCAAAACCAAGATTGCGGTTAACGTTGGAAATCAGGAAAGGCAGTGCATCGTAAACACCGGGCAAATCTTCACCAGCGAATCCGCCTTTCATATAGTTGTAAGTACCCATTCCCATAAACACTGCATCGTAATCGCGCAGCAGTTCTTCCATGGAAACATCTTTACCGATTTCGGTATTCAAACGGAATTCAACACCCATCTCGGTGAAGATTTCACGACGACGAGAGAGTACGGACTTTTCCAATTTGAATTCGGGGATACCGAAAGTCAGCAGACCGCCAATCTCGGGATACTTGTCGAATACCACAGGCTTGACACCATTGCGCACCAGTATATCGGCACAACCTATACCTGCAGGGCCGGCACCTATGATGGCAACTTTCTTATCAGTCCAAACCACTTTGGACATGTCTGGTTTCCAGCCCATGGCAAAAGCAGTGTCGGTAATATATTTTTCAGCGTTGCCGATAGTCACAGCACCGAAGCCGTCATTCAGAGTACAAGCGCCCTCACACAGACGATCCTGTGGGCAGACACGGCCACAAACTTCGGGCAGTGAGTTGGTTTGATGGCTCAACTCTGCCGCTTCAAAAATATTGCCTTCGGAAATCAGCTTCAACCAATTGGGAATGAAGTTGTGCACTGGGCACTTCCACTCGCAATAGGGGTTTCCGCATTCCAAGCAGCGATGCGACTGGCCTTCCACTTCTTCTTTGGTGAAAGGCTGGTAGATTTCCACAAACTTGTGCTTGCGGGTTTCTATATCTTTTTTGGATGGGTCCTGACGACCTACATCCAAAAACTGAAATACATTATTTAAACGTGCGGCCATATTTTATGCCTCTCTCTCACTACACCAAGGGGTGGGTTATTCACCACGTTGTTTAAAGCTAACCAACAGTCCGCCTAAGCTTGCCGCCTTGGGTTTGACCAACCAGAATTTTCCGATGTAATCATCGAAGTTGTCCAACAAGTGCTGGCCCCACGCACTTTCCGTTTCACGGGTGAACTCCTGGATCACACCGCGCAAATGATTGCGGTGAGCTTCCAGCGCTTCAGTGTTGATGCGGTGGATATCGACCAGCTCATGGTTATAGCGGTCGACAAAGTCATTGGCCTCATCGAGCACATAGGCAAAACCGCCGGTCATGCCCGCACCAAAATTCAAGCCCACCTGACCCAGCACAGTCACCACACCACCGGTCATATATTCACAGCAGTGATCGCCCGCACCCTCGACAACAACATGGGCACCGGAGTTGCGCACACCGCAGCGCTCGCCGGCGATACCTGCAGCAAACAATTTACCGCCGGTTGCACCATAGAGACAGGTATTGCCCATAATACTGGATTCGTTGGATTTGAAGCCGGAATTGCGCGGCGGCCTCAACACCAGCTTACCACCGGCCATACCCTTGCCCACGTAATCGTTGGCATCGCCTTCCAGGTACATATCCAGACCACCGGCGTTCCACACACCAAAGCTCTGGCCACCGATACCGGTCAGCTTCAGGGTAATAGGCTTGTCGGCCATGCCCTGGTTGCCATAGCGCTTGGCAATTTCACCGCTGATGCGCGCACCTATGGAGCGGTCGCAGTTGGTGATGCTAAAGCTAAACTCGCCACCGTTTTTCGCTTCAATCGCGGGCAATAATTCTTTTACCATGACTTCGGCAGTGTAACCCTTATCGAAGGGGTGGTTCTTATCCACGCAGCAGACTTGTGGCTTGGTTGCCAGGAAATCATCGGTGTGGATAATCGGACTCAGGTCCAGTTGCTGTTGCTTGCTGGTTTCACCTTCGAGCACTTTCAAGAGATCCACACGGCCAACCAGGTCGCCCAGAGTACGCACACCCAGGCGCGCCAGCCACTCGCGCGTCTCTTCGGCAACGAACTTGAAGAAGTTCATCGCCATTTCAACGGTACCTATATAGTGATCTTTACGCAGTTTATCCTGCTGGGTAGCAACACCGGTTGCACAGTTGTTCAAATGACAGATACGCAGGTACTTACAACCCAATGCCACCATGGGGCCGGTTCCGAAACCAAAGCTTTCCGCACCCAGCATGGCCGCCTTGACAACATCCAGACCAGTTTTCAGGCCGCCATCTGTCTGCACGCGAACCTTATCGCGCAGGTCGTTTGCACGCAGGGTCTGATGGGTTTCCGACAGGCCCAGCTCCCAGGGAGAGCCGGCATATTTGATCGAGGTCAATGGACTTGCCGCAGTACCGCCGTCATAACCAGAGATGGTAATCAAATCGGCATAGGCTTTCGCTACCCCTGCAGCAATAGTTCCCACACCGGGACGGGATACCAGTTTGACCGATACCAAAGCATCAGGGTTGACCTGCTTCAAGTCATAAATCAGCTGCGCCAGATCCTCGATAGAATAGATATCGTGGTGTGGCGGTGGCGAAATCAAGGTAACGCCGGGAACCGAATAACGCAGACGGGCGATTAAGTCATTGACTTTACCACCTGGCAATTGTCCACCCTCACCTGGCTTGGCACCTTGGGCAACTTTAATCTGCAATACTTCCGCGTTCACAAGATAGGCTGGTGTCACACCAAAGCGGCCGGAGGCAACCTGCTTGATCTTGGAGTTTCTGACGGTGCCGTAGCGCGCCGGGTCTTCACCGCCCTCGCCCGAGTTGGAGCGACCGCCGAGGCGGTTCATCGCCTCGGCCAGGGATTCATGAGCCTCCGGCGAAAGTGCGCCAAGGGACATACCTGCCGAGTCAAAACGCTTGAGGATGGCTTCTATAGGCTCTACTTCAGAGAGTGGTACTGGCTTGCACACATCCTCGCGAATCGCCAACAGATCGCGCAGCATAGATACAGGGCGCTTGTTGACCACATCGGCATAGTTGCGCCAGAGCGCATAGTTGCCGCTTTGTACTGCGCGCTGCAGAGTCTGTACCACATCTGGATTGTAGGCGTGGTATTCGGAGTTGTGGACATACTTCAGCAACCCACCCTGGACTATCGGCTTGCGCTCAACCCAGGCAGTTTGCTGAATAATTTTCTGGTCGGCCTCAAGCTCCTCGAAACGGGCACCGCCAATGCGTGAGGGCGTGCTGTCAAAGCACATGCTAGTCACTTCTACCGACAGACCAATAGCCTCGTACAACTGCGCACCGCGATAGGATGTCACGGTTGAAATACCCATCTTCGAAAGGATTTTCAGGAGACCCTTGTCTATGCCTTTGCGATAGTTCTTGTAGGCCGAGTCGACATCTGTCAGCAGCTCGCCCGACTCAATCAAATCGTTGAGCACGTAATAGCTGAGGAACGGATAGACCGCCGTAGCACCATAGGCAATCAGCGCAGCCACCTGGTGCGGATCGCGGGCTGTGCCTGTCTCGACGATAATATTGGAATCGCAGCGCAGCCCCTCATTGGTGAGATGCTGATGCACAGCGCCCACGGCCAGCAAGGCGTGGATAGGCAACAGGCCTTTCTGGAAATTATTATCGCTCAACACAATCAGCACTTTCTTCGCACGCACTGCCGAAGCCACTTCTGCACACAAACGAGTCAGAGCGTCTTTCAGGTTGAGCGATGTTGGATCATAGTGCAAGGAGAACTGCGCCAGGTCGTAGCCTGGACGGTTCAGGCTGATCAGGCCGCGAAATTTCGCCGGAGATAATACCGGTGAACTCAGAATTACCCTGTCAGCGTGCTCGGGGGTCTCATCGTACACCGGCAGCTCGCGACCCAGGCAGGTTTCCAGAGACATCACTATAGCTTCGCGCAGCGGATCTATAGGCGGGTTGGTCACCTGGGCAAACTGCTGGCGGAAGTAATCATAGAGTGAGCGCTGCTGGCGCGACAATACCGCCATAGGCGTATCGTCACCCATGGAACCCACCGCTTCCTGGCCGCCTTCAGCGAGAGGACGCAGCAGCTGATCGCGCTCTTCGTTGGTAACCTGGTACATTTTCATACAAGCTTTCAGCTCAATACCGGTCAGGCCATTCTCTTTGGCATCGGTCGTCAGGGTTGACTCGACACGCAGGGCACGGCCTTTCAGCCACTGCTTATAGGGCTGACTCAATTTGAGCTGGTTATCTATATCCTGGGTGTTATGCAATTCGCCGGTCAGGGTATCTATAGACATAATCTGGCCTGGACCAAGGCGGCCTTTGGCTACCACATCGGCAGGATCATAGGCGTAGACACCCACTTCCGAGGCAACAGTGATTATGTCATCGCTGGTGATAACCCAGCGCGACGGGCGCAAACCATTGCGGTCGAGGGTACAGACGGCGTAGCGGCCATCAGTGATTACCAATCCCGCAGGACCATCCCAGGGCTCGATATGCATGGAGTTGTATTCATAGAAGGCGCGCAGGTCCGGATCCATGTTTTCCACATTCTGCCAGGCCGGCGGCACCAGCATACGAATAGCGCGGTGCAGCTCCATACCACCGGTCAGCAGGATTTCCAGCATATTGTCGAGACTGGAGGAGTCCGAGCCTACGCGGTTCACCAAAGGCGTCACGCTTTTCAGATCAGGCAACAGCGGGGTAATAAACTTAGGTGTGCGCGCCACCGACCAGTTGCGGTTACCGACAATGGTGTTGATCTCACCGTTGTGCGCCAGCATGCGGAAAGGCTGGGCCAGCGGCCACTGTGGCATAGTGTTGGTAGAGAAGCGCTGGTGGAACACGCAGATTGCGGTTTCCAGGCGAGGATCGGCCAGATCGGCAAAAAACTGTGGCAGATCCACCGGCATCATCAGGCCCTTATAAGACAGCACGCCGGTGCTCAGGCTGGCGATATAAAACGCCTTGTCTTCTTTCAGGCGCAATTCAGCCTTGCGGCGCGCCATAAACAGCTTGGCATTGACCTGCTCAAGCGGCAAATCATGGCTGTTGACAAACAGGTGATTAAACAGTGGCAGCGACTTGAGCGCTATGGGACCGAGGCAACTCGGGTCTACTGGCACCTCGCGCCAGCCTGCAACCACCAGGCCCTGGGCGCCAAGCTCTTCCGCCAGAATAGCGCGCGCGCGCTCAGCCAGGCTGCTATCGCGGCTCAGCATGACTGAACCGACACCGTAAATAGAGGTCAACTCGGCACCACAGGCCTCTTTGGCAACGGCGCGCAGGAAACTGTCAGGCTTTTGCAGCAGCAAGCCACAGCCATCACCGGTTTTGCCATCGGCATTGATACCACCGCGGTGGGTCATGCAGGTAAGGGCTTCAATTGCTGTGGTTAGAAGACGATGGCTGGTCTTGCCCTTCAAATGGGCAATTAAACCAAAGCCGCAGTTATCTTTAAACTCGTCTATCTGGTAGAGGCCGGTGGTCATAAGCTGCTTCTCAATAGTCTGCTTCTTAACAATTAATCAATCGAGGGATACCCAGTTTTACTGCGCGTGTCCTTTTTATGCAGCTACAAGTGCATTTTTAATACAAAAGACGCGCCACTTTGCATCCCAGACAAAAAAGCCCCTAAGGTGGAGGGGCTATGTACAAATGGGCGCAGGATATTACCCGCTTGTACCATTATTGGCAAGCTGAGGCGGCCTCTCCCAGAGAAGTACTTTTCATACTGCCGCACAAAACAAAAGATGAATAACGTGACAATTCACCCCGACACCTAGAAATGATGCGAAAAAGATTGCCTAAGCTCCTAAAAATGCTAAAGAATGCACATTTAGAGCAGCAATCCGACCTATGGCACGTTTTTTCCGAGGATGCGCCTTTATCATTGCCAAGATATAGGCTAAGTTAAATGCTAATCTATGGGTAGTAATGCGCAGCATTCATCGGCGACCGCCTATTGGCAGCAAGCAGCCCTTTGGGGTAATTCAGGTAAATCAGGAAGCAACCATGAAAATAAAAACACTCAAACTCCTTTGCGCTGCATCAATGAGCCTGGTGCTTGCGGCCTGCGGTGGTGGCAACGGATCAGCGCTGGAACAAGAGGCAGCTGCCATCAATAAGAATAGCTCCAGCGCTGCTACGGCCTATTCCAGCTCCGGAGTAGTAGATACAACATCACCAGCCCAAATAGGCAATGGTGAAGGCGCCACCTTTGTACAGAATGTTATCGGCAGCAATAAGCCTGCTGGCGATCTCTCCGCAGGAGGTACAGTTATCCTCACTGTGAATGTAGTGAGCGTGACCAAAACCCTGGTTACCACCCCAGTCGAGATTACATTTAATTCCCCCTGCTTTGCCAACAGAGAAGCCATTCTCAAAGTGGGAAACACTGCCACCAATAAAGTTACTGCAGAAAATGGTTCTGCCAGCATTTCCTACACAGCCAATGGCTGTGTAGGAAATGATGAGATCACAGCCGGCGCCTCAATCAATGGTTCTGTCGTGAATGCAAGACTCACCATGCCTGTCGCTTCAGACCAAGTGCAGTCTATCAAGTTTGTTGACACGGCTCCCACCCAAATTAGCCTTGCCGGCTCTGGCGGCAGCGAAACATCGCTTGTACGCTTTCAGGTGCTTGGCAACACAGGCGCCCCCATGAAAGACGTAGCAGTAAATTTTACATTGAGCACCGTGGTGGGCGGCTTGAAACTAACCAGCAGCTCGCTTAAGACTGATTCACAAGGCTATGCAACTACGACTGTCCAAGCCGGCAATATGCATACATCCGTCCGCGTCACGGCAACAGCTACACTGAGTGCCATTTTTACGACTTCTAGCCAGCTTATTGTCTCCACCGGCATTCCCGATCAGGATAGTATGTCTATCTCCGCCACTGACACCCATCCCATAGGCTGGGATATTGATGGCGTGCAATCAACCCTTATGATTCGCCTGGCCGACGCTTTTAACAATCCCCCGCCCCTGAATACCAATGTGGCATTTATCACTGAAGGTGGCACCATTGGTGATGGCTGCCTGACGCGCGCCGATGGCAGTTGCCCCGTGACCTGGACCAGCGGCCTTCCGCGCCCAACACGGAACGCTCCCGACAATTTTGCCACAGATGCACAGTTGGCCGAGCGCAAACTCTGCGTCGATTCCAGCGGCTTTCCCTTGACCCCCGATAGTGTTTATGACGCTTGTCGCCTGGAGCGCGCTGGCAGGGTTACCATTCTGGCTACAGCAATCGGCAATGAAAGCTTTGGTGACACCAATTCCAATGGTGTATTTGATGAGGGCGATATCTTTAAAACCGCTGCAGATGGCGGCGACTGCAGACCGAATGTTCCTATCTTGACGGCTAATACACCAGTCAATTCGTCAGAAAAGCCTTGCGATGACCTTTCAGAAGCTTATCTGGATAAGGATGAAAGCAAGACCTATGAAACTAACGAACCATTTATTGACGTCACATCTGTGGGAGCAGAGAGCGTTCTGGACTCAGTCTATACCGCTGGCAATGGCAAATACAACGGCGTTCTCTGCCTGACTGAAGGTCCAAAGTGCACCAGAAGCCAGGTCACCATTCGCCAAAGCATGACTCTCGTGATGACCAGCAAAAATCTCCTCAAGCGCAACGATGTTCTTCCGTTTATCGCAACAAAACTACCCGATGCTACAACTGGCTATGAAACAGGTTTCTGGCTGGCCGACAGCAATGGCCATGGCGCTGGCGCTGGAACAACCCTGAGCGTGGACTCATCCAACCTGAGCGGAGCCTCCGCAGCAATCCTCACCAAGGGGCCGCTAGCAGCAAGCGATGATCCTAAGTGGGTCAAAGTCGTTGTTACACCCACGACTCCCACACCCTCGGGATCAATCAATGTTGTAATTACAACCAAAACGGTAATCGGCGATATCATAACAACCCAGCTCATCGATATTGCCCCCTAAAACAGGATATTTTGCAGAAATAATGTAAAGATCCATTAGTTACAACAGACATCTTGCCACAGGGTATACAAATGCTTCAGCCCAATGGCGCTGTCACATAGGAAGGCAGCTCACTTCACAGCCATTGCCCACGGCTGTGAGGCCTCAGCAACAGCACCAAACCAAAATTACAACTCAGCAGCATAAAAAAAGCCCAGTGATGACTGGGCTTTTTTTATGCTGC
>DATMSP010000029.1:0-23509 GCA_035565295.1 Cellvibrio sp.
ATATTGCTTGTGGTGTCCTAAAAAATCGACGCCAAATTACATATACTTTTTTTCACTGTCAAATAATTTGCAAAAGGAGATGACAGATTATTCAATTAAAAAAACTGTAACAAAAAAAATCAATAATGAGTCACACCTCATGGCGCATCGTTCATTTTGCAGCAGGTGAAATGCGACTTTTAACGAAATTATTTTTATACATTTTTTAAAAAAGCAAAATGATCATGATATTGCTAATTTTCTACTGAACGTTTTTCTGAAAATTTATGTAAAAAAAATAATTTGATAGAAATAATGAATTTAGTGCTATTTTTTTGTTAGAAATCATTTAGAATGCGCCCCATTGAAAAAGCACCAGTGCCACAGCAAAAAATATATATTCGCGAAACACCTGAAATGAATCAATTATCAAAGACACCGCATAGCAAGTCTTGAGTATTGACTGAAAATCATTGCCAATTAAATTATGCGCGCAGCGAGCATTTTGTTTTACACATGGACAGTTTTTAAAAAACCATTTCGCTAACACGCACTATGACCAGTATTTAAATTATTTTCGCGACAAGCAGGAATAACGCCTACACGCATTGATGCTGATAGAAGCCGTGATTAGACGTGTTAATATTCGCCTTTAAATCAGGGGTAAAGCGAGAGGTGGGTGAAAGATATGAAGGGTGAAAGGTGCTCGTAACAATCAGCGCTATCGCAGTAACTGTCAGCCCGTACCGAGACAACAAACATTAGCGCACACAGATTACTGCTCCACTCGCCGTAAGGCCTCGAAACTGAAGTTTTTTGGAGGGGGGTTGCATTTGGAGGTAAATTTCATACAGAGCACGCCCTCCTCCTGAACGAACGAAAGCTCTTTTATTACTTATTAAGCGCTGTGTCTCGGATAGAATTCATTGTCAAATCAAGCACAGTAATATAACAAAACGCCTTGTACACGACGTTTTTCAAGCTATGGGCAATTACCAAATCTAAAAATCTGCCAGCGTTCATTACCAGATACTCAAAAAATTTCACACACAACGCAAGCGTTGATCAAACGTCAAGACTCTTCCACTTTGATCATCATTTTTAGTAACACTGCCTACAGTACCACAGGGCACGCATTTCTATACGGAAGCAGCCGCTACTCTAACCTGGATGACCTTAGAGAATGATGACAACCAGTTTGAAAGCCAAAAACGGGGCATTCACCCGCTGCAAAAATTAGCGAAAAAACTCGCTGAGGGCTGCACCCGGATCTTCAGCGCGCATAAAAGCCTCGCCCACCAAAAAGGCATTTACATTGCGCTCGCGCATGGCCTTTACATCGGCCGGTGCGAGTATACCGCTTTCAGTGACTACAATGCGATCGCCATCCATCTTATCGAGTAGTTTGTAGGTGGTATCCAGGGTCACCTCGAAGCTATGCAAATTGCGATTGTTGATACCAATCAACTTGTTGGGCAACTCAAGCGCAATATCCAGCTCTCTTTCATCGTGGACTTCAACCAATACATCCAGGCCCAAGTCCAGGGCCAGTGCGTTGAGTTCCTTTAATTTACCGGTCTCCAGCGCGGACACAATCAGCAGCACGCAGTCTGCGCCGAGAGCGCGCGCTTCATAAATATGGTATTCATCCACCAGAAAATCCTTGCGGATAACCGGCAGGCTCACCGCCGCCCTGGCCTGCTGCAAATAGGCATCGGCACCCTGGAAAAAATCCACATCCGTCAATACCGACAGGCAGGCTGCTCCGCCCTTCTCGTAAGAACAGGCCAATTCGGCGGGAACAAAGTGTTCGCGGATAACACCCTTGCTGGGCGAGGCCTTCTTGATTTCGGCAATCACCGCGGCTTCACCCTGGGCTATTTTCTGCTCAATCGCCTGCACAAAACCGCGCACAGCAGGTTGCTGTGCCGCACGCAGTTTTAGATCTGCCAAGGATGTATGTTGTTTGCGCGAGGCAATCTCCTCCCATTTGCGGGCGATAATTTTGCGCAGCACTGTAGGTGTATCAGACATGCTTTGTTCTCACTGATAAATTTGGGTGAAGGCCGCCAGCTCGCGAATTTTTTCCGCTGCCAGACCGCTGCCTATGGCATCGCGAGCCATCTCTATGCCATCGCGCAAGCTGCTACTGACACCACTGACATAGATGGCGGCACCGGCGTTGAGCGCAATGACATCAGCCGCTTTTTGCGCGTATTCACCGCGACGCTTGCCGAGGGCATCATTGATCAGGGCCAGGGACTCTTCCGCATTGTTGACGGTCAGGCCAATCAGGCTCTGGCTCTTTAAACCGAAATCTTCCGGCTTGATTTTGTATTCACTGACCAGACCATTTTTTAATTCAGCCACAGTGGTCTCGCTGGCAATGCTGATTTCATCCAGGCCATCTTTAGCGTGTACCACCAGCACATGTTCGCTGCCCAGACGGCCCAGCACTTCTGCCAGAGGCCTGCACAGCGCTTCATTAAAAACACCGAGCACCTGGCGCTTTACCTGGGCGGGATTGGTAATGGGACCGAGCATATTGAAAAGGGTGCGCAGGGCCAGCTCCTTGCGCGGGCCAATCGCATGCTTCATGGCGCTGTGATGCGAAGGGGCAAACATAAAACCCACCCCGATTTCACGCACGCAGCGCGCAACCTGCTCGGGATTGATATCCAACTTAATACCCGCGGCCTCCAGCACATCGGCACTGCCGGTAGAGCTGGAGACAGAGCGGTTGCCGTGCTTGGCCACTCGCCCGCCTGCGGCGGCCACGACAAAGGCACTCGCGGTGGAAACATTGAATAAATTGGCACCGTCGCCACCTGTGCCGCAGGTATCCACCAGATAGTCCACCGCAATATCGACTGGCGTTGCCAGTTCGCGCATTACCATGGCGGCACCGGTGATTTCATCGATGGTTTCACCTTTCATGCGCAGGGCCACGAGGAACCCGCCGATCTGCGCGGGCGTGGCTGCACCGGTCATGACTTCGCGCATCACAGAGATCATTTCCTCAGTAGACAGGTCGATGCGATTGACCAGCTTGTTCAGAGCTTGTTTTATATCCATTGGCAAATCCCCTTGTTAGCGACCTTGCAAAAAATTGCGCAGCATATCGTGGCCGTGCTCGGTCAGGATAGATTCCGGATGAAACTGCACACCTTCAACCACGAAAGTAGTATGCCTTACACCCATAATCTCGGCCATGCTGCCGTCTTCATTCTCTGTCCAGGCAGTAATCTCCAGGCAATCGGGAATGCTTTCTTTTTCAATCACCAGCGAGTGATAGCGCGTCGCCTGGAAAGGGTTATTCAAACCGCTGAATACACCCGTGTTCTTGTGATAAATCGGCGAGGTTTTGCCGTGCATGACATAGGGTGCGCGAATCACCTTGCCGCCAAATGCCTGGCCGATACTCTGATGGCCGAGGCACACACCCAGCAGGGGAATTTTCCCGGCAAAGGTTTCAATCGCGGCCACAGAGACACCCGCTTCATTGGGGGTGCAGGGACCGGGCGATATCACAATTTTTTCCGGTGCAAGTGCGGCAATTTGCTCAAGGCTAATTTCATCGTTGCGCACCACTTTGACCGCTGCACCCAACTCGCCAAAATACTGCACCAGGTTGTAGGTGAAAGAATCGTAGTTATCAATCATTAAAATCACTGGCTATCTCCCACCATATCAACCGCTTTGAAAATAGCCCGCGCCTTGTTCATGGTCTCTTTCCATTCCAGTGCTGGCACAGAATCAGCAACCACGCCTGCACCCGCCTGCACATAGAGCTTGCCATCTTTGATCACCGCCGTGCGTATCGCAATCGCGGTATCCATATTGCCGTTCCAGGAAATATAACCTATGGCACCACCGTAGATACCGCGCTTTTCGCTTTCCAGTTCATCGATAATTTCCATCGCGCGAATCTTGGGTGCACCAGACAAGGTGCCGGCCGGCAGGGCCGCCCGCAACACATCCATCGCCCGCAGTCCCTCTTTTAATTTGCCGGTGACATTGGAGGTGATATGCATAACATGGGAGTAGCGCTCCACGACCATTTTATCGGTCAACTTTACACTGCCCACTTCGGCAACACGACCTACATCATTACGCCCCAGATCAATCAGCATCAAATGCTCGGCAATTTCTTTGGGGTCATTGACCAGATCGAGTTCGAGTGCTTTATCTTCCTCAGCGGTGTAGCCGCGACGGCGGGTGCCGGCAATCGGCCGCACGGTCACTTCACCATCCTCAAGACGCGCAAGAATTTCCGGGCTGGAGCCCACCACATGATGATCACCCAGATTTAAAAAATACATATAAGGTGATGGATTCAAATTGCGCAGTGCGCGATACAGATTGATTGGCTCCTCGGTAAAATCTATGGACAGACGCTGCGACACTACCACCTGCATGGTATCGCCCGCCAGCACATACTCCTTGATCTTTTCCACCGCGCGATAGAATTTCTCTTCGCCAACATGCGATTTGAAAAACGGCTCCCTGTGCGAGGTCGAGTTCAACCCCAAATGCGGCAGCGAGGGAGTTTCACCGCGCAATTTATTTTCCAGTTCGTCAAGGCGCGCATTGGCTCTTGCATAGGCGTCATCAATCTCAGGATTGGCGTGGATCACCAGAATCAATTTGCCGGCGAGATTATCAAACACCAGGACTTCATCGGAGACGGTCAATAAAATATCCGGTGTACCAATAATATCTTCCGGTGTCGTAACCTGGAGATGGGGCTCGACATAGCGCGCACAATCATAGGTAAAGTAACCCACCAGGCCGCCACTAAAACGCGGCAGCCCTGGCAGCTCTGGGGCGCGATAGCGCTGCTTGAATTCTTCGACAAAGCTCAAGGCATCGGCGCGGGTGTGACGCTCGACCACTGTGCCATCGCGCTCGATAAGGATCTGATCGCCAAAGGCTTTCAGCAGAGTGCGCGCCGGCAGGCCGATCATGGAGTAACGCCCCCATTTTTCGCCGCCCTGAACCGATTCAAACAAATAAGAGTAAGGGCCGCAGGCCAGTTTTAAATAGCTGGAGAGAGGAGTGTCCAAATCTGCCAGCACTTCGCGCATCACCGGAATACGGTTATAGCCCTGCCGAGCCAACTCGGAAAAATGTTCGGGAGTCATGTCTTTACCTTTTGTATCGCCAGACAGGGGCGGCATTTCGTAAATTCACTGTTGGACAGCACCTGCCAGATTTCGGGCTAAAAAATAACCATGACAGATCAGCAAAGGCAGCCGTGCAGATCGGGATCAGCAGGCATTAAAGACTAGCGACGCCATCGGGCGCCAGGGGCAGCGTACTCTGTGGGGTGAAGCAGTGGATGACACACGAAGGTAGTTCCTGTTATTGGCTATCGGTATTGGCTTTATACCTAAAGGCTTGGCCCTCACTATTGCTCGGGGCGCCTTCTTTGACTTGGCTCAAGTGTACTTAAATATTTCCCCCATGCCTACCCTGATTTTAAGCCAGAGGTCACATTTATTCCTCGGCAAACTTACACTTCAGCTAACTGGGCGCGCATGGCGCTGATCACCTGAGCATAGTTGGGAGCAGTGAAAATTGCCGAGCCGGAGACAAAGGTATCGGCCCCTGCCTCGGCTATTTCGCGAATATTGCTCAAGCCCACTCCACCATCGACCTCAAGACGTATATTCAGGCCGCTGGCATCGATCAGACGGCGCGCCTCGCGGATTTTCTGCAGGGTATGGGGGATAAACGCTTGCCCGCCGAAGCCGGGGTTGACCGACATAAGCAACAGCATATCCAGCTTGTCCATCACATGACGGATATTCTCCAGGGAACTGGCGGGGTTCAATACCAGGCCCGCCTTGCAGCCCTTGTCCCTGATCAACTGCAGCGAGCGATCCACATGGCGCGAGGCCTCGGGGTGGAAGGTGATATAGGTAGCCCCGGCATCGGCAAACTGCACTATAAGGTCATCTACCGGCTCTACCATCAGATGCACATCTATGGGCGCCGTTACGCCGTATTTGCGCAGGGCTTTGCAGACCATGGGCCCGAGGGTAAGATTGGGCACATAGTGATTGTCCATCACATCAAAATGAATAAAATCGCCACCTGCAGCCAAGACTGCATCCACTTCCGCCCCCAGACGGGCGAAGTCTGCCGATAAAATAGAAGGCGCTATTTTGAAATCTCGTTTAAAGTTTTGCATAAGGTTTCCGATTACTAGAATACGGCCAATAACAATATTATCTGGATCAGTCTAGCAGCCTGCTAGCTGACCCCTAAACCAAAACGAGCAATATGCCCAAACTATTCTCTAGTGACCAGCTTATTTGTCAAATAGTTCTGCTAATCCTGTTAGGTTGGGGCAGCGCTCTTGCCCTGGCGCAGACAGCCCCGCCTGCGACACCGGAGGTCCCCGCCCCTGCCGCGCCCGTCGATCCCAACGCGCCTCCTGCTGACCCCAATGCGCCGCCCGCTGCACAACCCCTGCCGGAAAAGCCTGTAGAAAAACCGCTCTATGCCTCTCCCGCGGAGCGCGACAATAGCCTGCTGGCCAACGCCCGGCCCGACGAAGCCCTCTGGCTGGAAACACCCAATGAAAAGATTGTCGCCCTCCATAAGCTCGGCGAAACCCGCAAAGCCAAGGGCTCACTGCTGATGTTGCACGCTCCCGAGCAGCCACAGCTGTGGCCGGCCACCTTGGAGACTCTGCGCCGCAACCTGCCGCTGTACGGTTGGGAGACCCTGGCGGTTCCCCTGCCGCAAAAATACCCCAGCCCACATCCCGAGCGCGATCCACCCAGCAGCGCCCCCAGCGCTAACAGCAGTGCCAGCTCAACCGAGGGCGAATCCGCCTCCAGTGCAGCACCCAGCCAGGAGACAGGGGCCATAGACGCAGGAGCCCAATCCTCATCTGCCGCCGCAGCCTCATCGGCCGAGGCTAGCTCGAGCGAGCCGGCCAAGCCGCTGTTGCCACGCGAGCAGTTGATCAATGAGCGCGTTGAAGCTGCGATAAAAGAGCTCAACAAAAATGGGCAGTTCAATACGGTAGTGCTGGTAGACAACAGCAGCGCTGTCGACAGCCTCGCCGGCCTCTATAAGAAAATCAACACCAACAATGGCGATAAAGAGACTATCGATGGCCCATTGCAAGCCCTGATCCTGGTCAATATGCAAGACCAGGAGCCGCTCAGCAAAGAGCAACTGGGTAATATTTTTGCCGTGGAAGCCCTGCCGATCATGGATGTATTTTTTAGCAGCGAAAACCAGCAGCAGATGGATATGCGCCGCCTGCATCGCGCCGAAGCCATGCGCAAAAATGTGAAGCACTATCGCCAGATAGTGCTGCCCGCCGAAAATATACGCATGACGCGAGATACCCAGGGCTTCTGGTTGGAAAAAGTGCGCGGTTTTATGGAGAAACAGGCAGAGGGCAAGGAGATCAAAGTAAAAGCAGAATAGATTCGCACTGCACCACTAACCTCGATAGGCCATTTCCAGCAGGGGTTCAGGCCGATGGATAAGATAGCCTTGCGCGTAATCAACCCCCAATGTTTTCAGGGTTGCCAACACATCTTCACGCTCGACAAACTCGGCGATGGTTTTGACTCCCACCACCAGGGCCACATCCTGGAAACAGCGCACGGCGGCAAAATCCAGGGCATCCTCTAGCAGGTCTGTGACAAACTGACCATCAATCTTGAGAAAATCCACCGGCAGTGTTTTCAAATAACCAAATGAGGATGCGCCCGCACCAAAGTCATCCAGGGCAACTTTTACACCCAGCCGCCTGATATCGTCGATCAATAATTTCGCATCGCCGAGATTGGTGATGGCCGCAGTCTCGGTAATCTCAAAACACAGCTTGCTCACATCAAATTCTGCACGGGCAATAATTTCTACCAGGTAGCGATGGAAGGTTTTATCGCCAATGGATTGGCCCGATAGATTGATGGCAATCATTTCTATTTCATCAGCGGTATTTTTGACTGACTTCATCCACTCGAAAACATTGCGCAGCACCCAGCGATCAATCCGCGGAGCCATATGAAAGCGCTCAGCCGCCGGCAGGAATGCACCTGGTGGAATAATGCTGCCGTCAGCATCTTTCATGCGCAGCAAAATTTCGCAGTGCAAACCGGAACCTGAGTCGCGGATGGCGCTGATGCGCTGGCCATATAATTCAAAGCGGTTTTCATCCAGTGCATGCTCGATCCTGCTGACCCATTGCATTTCACCCTGGCGCGCTTGAATCTGGTGATCGGCATCAAACCAGATATGAACACGGTTGCGACCTGCATCTTTGGCGGCATAGCAACAGGTATCCGCCGCCTGCAGCACCTCGGAAATACTCGGCCAGCGATCGTCCACTGGCACCAGGCCGATACTGGTGCCCACACGAAAGCGTCGGCCATCGTGCTGAAACCTGAACTCATCCATAGCATCGCAGATATTCTGGCCGACACGCAGGGCGTGATTGACATCGCACTGATGCAGCAACACCGCAAATTCATCACCGCCGATGCGCGCCACCAGATCCTGACTGCGCACACAGCGCTGGATGAGCGCGGTGACCTGAATCAACAACTGATCACCAAGGGAGTGACCACAGGCATCGTTCACAACTTTAAACTGGTCGAGGTCTATATACATCAGGGCATTTTCACTGTGCTCGCGCTGTGCGTTCTCCAGCATTGCCTGCAACTGGGCCTCAAACTCGGCGCGATTGATCAAGCCGGTGAGTGCATCGTGAGTTGCGCGGTAATTCATTTCATTGCTGTGACGGCGCTGCATGGACACATCGTGAAATACCAGTACAGCCCCGACAATTTCCTTTTTTGAATTGCGTATGGGTGAAGCTGAATCTTCAATCCCATATTCCATATTGTCAGCGGCCATCAGCAGCGTATGTTTTTCCATACTGCTGACCTTGCCCTCGGCCAGACACCTCGCCACAGAATTTTGCACAGGCTTGCGCGTCTCTTCATCCACCACCACAAACACATCCTGTAGAGGCTTGCCTGTGGCTTTGCTTTTGCTCCACCCCGTCAGCTTTTCAGCGCTGGGATTGAGCCATTGCACCTTGCCATAAATATCCGTAGTGATAACCGCATCGGCAATCGAATCGAGGGTGATCTGCATCAGTTGCAGGTTTTCTTCCAACTGCCGCTCTATATCCTTGCGTGCACTCACATCCTGAAAAGCACCGTACAAGCGTATGGGCTTGCCATTGTCGAATTCTATGGAGCCTACAGTGCGCGCCCAAAAATGCCGCCCCTTTGCCGAGACCAGCTCCAACTCCAGATCCCAGGTTTTACCGAAAGCTATGGCATCCTCAAAGGCCTGCATAATAATTGTGCGCGACTCTGGAGGATAAAAATCAAATGCTTCCTGCATGGTCGGGCAATATCCCACCTCAAGGTCGTGCAAGCGGCAGGTTTCATCTGACCAGGTCAGGACCCCGGTATGCAAATTGACATCCCAACCGCCTACACCCGCGACATAACCCGTGCGCTCCAACAAGACTTTACTATCGCTCAATTGCTTTTCGGCGAGGCGCTGCTCGGTCACATCCCAGTTGATGCCCAGCATCCGGATCGGCCTGGCATCCTGGTCGCGCTCCACTGTCGCGCGCGCGCGAATATGATGAATGGACTTATCCTGCCAGATAACGCGAAATTCGCAGTTATATTCCGCCTGCCCCAATAACACCATGGCGGTCGTTCTGTGGCACTCATCCACATCGTCGGGATGCAAACCATTTCGCCAGGACTCATAAGCCCCGATAAACTGACTGCGATCAACTACACCGTAGAGCGAGAACATGACTTCGTCCCACACCAGTTGATTGTTGACTATATCCCACTCCCAAACCCCCACCTCGGCAGCCTGGGTAGTCACGTGAAAGCGACGGGTAATCTCTTCATACTGCTTACGGCTATCCAACAGCGATTGCTCATGCTGCTTGCGCTCACTGATATCGCGCACTGTGCAAATAAAAATCGGATCATCATCGTGAAAGTAGCGCGATACCGACAGTTCCAGCGGGAAGCGATTGCCGAGCTTGTGCTGGCCATAGAGTTCGCGGCCCTTACTGAAGGCAAAGGCAACGCCGGTAGCAGAGTCCATACTCAGGTAATGATTATATTTTTCCGCATCCTCACCGGGAATGATACGGCTGATATTCACCCCCACGGCCTCTTCCGCGCTGTAGCCAAACAACTGACTCGCGGCCGGATTGATTGACTCAACCAGTCCCTTCGCACTGACAATCAATATGCCGTCCACCATATTGTTGATCAGCGCCTTGTTGTAGGCCAATTGATCAGCCAGGGCCGATTCAGTGAGTTTATTGATAGTGATATTATTGATAATACACAGCACTTGGATGGGATCACCCTGCTCGTCGCAATCCACCGCCGCCGACCAGAGTACATCAATGACACTGCCATCCCGACGCTGCATTTGGAACTCAACATCGACACATTTGCCCTCCACCTTGAGCTTTGGCAGAGCAAAAAATTCGACAAACCGCTTTGACCCAGGTGTCAGAAAATCAGTAAAAACCCTGCCGATAATTTCCTCGCGCACACACCCCATTTCATTCAGCCAGGCATCGCTGACTGACAATATTTTCTGATCGAGGGTCATGGTGTAGAGCATCGCCGGCGTAGCCACATAGAGATGCTCAACATAGGCACTCATATGCTGGTTGGTGGCGGCAGCCTGGATTGACTGGTGGCGAGCTTCCAGACATTGTGCGACCAGCTCCGCGAGTTGTTGCAGCATATCGCTCTGCTGCTGCGTCAATTTCTTAGGCTCCTGTCCGGCAATACACAGGGTACCCACTTTTAGACCATCGTTCAGCTTGAGGGGAACACCGGCATAGAAACGGATCTGCAGGCCGCCGGTCACGAGCGGATTAGCGAAAAAGCGCGGGTCTTTATGGGTATCCTGCACTTCGAGCAAAACATCTTCCTGCAGGGCATAGAGACAAAATGCTACATCCTGAGGTATTTCTTGCACACCGGGCAAACCATAATTGGCCTTAAACCAATGGCGATCGCTATCGGCAAGGCTGATCAGACAGATAGGCACCCCGCAGATATTTGCCGCTAACTTAACAATAACATCAAAGAGCAATTCCGGATCCGTATCCAGGATACCGAGGGCGCGCAAACGCGTCATTCGCTGGGATTCGTTATCCGATGAAGAGGCAGCTACAGTCATTGTTCATGCTTCGCGATGAGAATCAACATATCTGCGCGGTTAATCCAGGATGGCGAGATTTCTTTTATGTGTTGTGTTTAGAGGGAGACGCACGCCCTGGTGCCTGCGACTCCTATTTAACTATAGCTTGAGTTTACCATTTCACTGCCCTGAGTCTGTGCAAATCTCTCTCGCCGCAATACCCTTTATGAATAAACACAGTAAAAACTTATACTGCAGCCTTATTGAAATTGGCTATAAAAACGGCAACAACAGCGCGATAAATAAGCTACCTGCCCCCTCCAGGGCATTCACCCGTCATACCAGCAGGAACAGCCCTTTTGGCCCGGGTATAGAGAGTTCACAATTCTCTTCATAGCTATTCGCAATCCTGGGCATTAAGCCATACAATTTTGCGCCGCCAGCGCGATTCGCCTATTATGGCCCCCAAGGTTAAGCTGCAGCGCTTCTGCTGTACCCTTTTTTGTCTAACTTCAGTCTAAGGACACCCCATGAGCGAAGTACAACACCACCGTTTAATTATCCTCGGCTCAGGCCCCGCAGGCTACACAGCCGCCATCTATGCCGCGCGTGCCAACCTCAAACCGGTGATTATCACTGGTATGCAACAGGGCGGCCAATTAACCACCACCACTGAGGTGGAAAACTGGCCAGGTGGTGTGCACGATTTGCAGGGTCCGGATTTGATGGTGCAAATGCAGGAGCACGCCGAGCGCTTTGATACCAAGATCATCTTTGACCATATCCACGAAACTGTCTTGACCGAGCGCCCCTTTAAGCTGGTCGGTTCCGATACCTATACCTGTGATGCCCTGATTATCTGCACCGGCGCCTCGGCACAATACCTGGGCCTGCCCTCGGAAGAGGCCTTCTCCGGTCGCGGCGTGAGCGCCTGTGCCACCTGCGATGGTTTCTTCTACCGCGATCAAAAAGTCGCCGTGGTGGGCGGCGGCAATACCGCTGTGGAAGAGGCGCTCTACCTGTCCAATATCGCCAGCGAAGTGACCTTGATCCACCGCCGCGATAAATTAAAATCAGAGAAAATCCTGCAGGACAAGCTGATGGCGAAAGTTGCCAATGGCAATATCAAGGTGCTCTGGAATCACCAGCTCGAAGAAGTGCTGGGCAATGACTCGGGGGTGACTGGCCTGCGCTTGAAAAGCACCCAGGGTGGCGCCGAGCAGTCAATCGATGTATCCGGTGTGTTTATCGCCATTGGCCATAAGCCCAATACCGATATCTTTACCGGCCAACTGGATATGAAAGACGGCTACATCAAGGTTCGCAGCGGCCTGGAAGGCAATGCCACTGCCACCAATATTCCCGGTGTCTTTGCTGCAGGCGATGTTGCGGACCATATCTATCGCCAGGCGATTACTTCCTCCGGCGCTGGCTGTATGGCAGCATTGGATGCAGAGAAATACCTGGACGATTTGTAAGTTCCCGCCCTCGGGCGTATAGCTGGCTGGTCGCTCCCGGTGACCAGCCAACTGCCCAGCCAGTTTTCCGATACACCTTTAGGGAACCCCTGAAAAATGTTGGCGAGGCAGTCAGCGCAAGGCAAAAACAGCTTAAAAAGCGGAGTTTAGAGGGACTAAATGAGCATTTTTAAGCTGTTTTTAACGCAGCGATGACAACGCAGATAATTTTTCAGAGGTTCCTTAGTTATGCAACAGGATGAGAAAACTCTATGCCAAACATCACGTCTATTCTGCAAACCATCCAGGCAAACACGACTCCCGATTGGGATAAGGTGCTCAGCGAAACCCTCAGCACCTTCGCCTGCCCCACGGGAACATTGCATCGCCTGGAATCTGCAAGCCAGCTGCTGCAACTGGTGGCCCAGCGCGGTCTGCCGGATTTTTTACTGCCAATGGTTGGCACCATCCCCGTGGGCAAAGGCATGGCCGGCATCTGCGCCGAGCGGCGCGATGTGGTACAGACCTGCAATCTGCAGACGGATACCAGCGGCGTTGTTCGCCCGGGAGCCAAAGAGACCAAAATGGAAGGGGCTATCACCGTGCCCATTTTGAATAAGGGTGAACTGCTCGGCACACTCGGTATTGCCAAGCCTGTTCCCTATGATTTCAGCGAGGAAGAAACCGCGGCACTGGTAGCTATCAGCAATGCTATAGCGGCCACCTGGGTACACTAGCCTTACAATACCTATATTGCCCCTCAGGGGCAGTGATAGCTCTGTATCAGCTCGTCGTGATCGTCGAGCGAATGCAGGTGCACATCAAATCCCCACAGGCGATGCAGATGACGCAGCACTTCATTGGTCGAGCTGCCAAGCGGCTTGCGGTTGTGCATGCGATGATGCAGGGTCAAGGTGCGATCACCGCGCACATTCACATTATAGATCTGGATATTGGGCTCACGATTGCCAAGGTTGTACTGTCCTGCCAGAGTCTCACGCAATTTTTTAAAGCCGCGCTCATTGTGAATGGACGCAATTTCAATTTCACTGTTTTTATCATCGTCGACAATACTGAACAGCTTCAAATCGCGCATCACCTTGGGCGATAAAAACTGCAGGATAAAACTCTCATCCTTAAAATTGCGCATGGCAAAATGCAAGGTTTCATTCCAGTTGCTGCCGGCAATATCGGGAAACCACTCGCGATCCTCCGCCGTGGGATTCTCACAGATACGGCGGATATCCATCATCATATTAAAGCCCAGGGTATAGGGATTGATCCCACTGAAATAAGGACTGTCATAGGCGGGCTGGGCAATAACGCTGGTGTGCGACTGCAAAAATTCCAACATAAAACCATCGGTCACCAGGCCGCGATTATAGAGTTCGTTTAACAGGGTATAGTGCCAGAAACAGGCCCAGCCTTCATTCATCACCTGAGTCTGCCGCTGCGGATAAAAATACTGGGCAATCTTGCGCACAATGCGAATGACTTCGCGCTGCCAGGGCTCCAGCAGGGGAGCATTTTTCTCAAGGAAGTAGAGAATGTTTTCCTGCGGTTCCGAGGGAAATCGCGGTTGGTTCTTCTCGCTCTCTGCGCTTGCAGATTTCGGGATAGTACGCCACAGATCATTGACCTGCTTCTGCAAATAAATCTCGCGCTCCAATTGCCGGCTCTCTTCCTGCTCGGCGGAAATGGGATAAGGGCGCTTATAGCGATCGACACCGTAATTCATCAGCGCATGACAGGAATCCAATATTTCTTCAACCTCGGAAATACCGTAGCGCTCTTCGCATTTGCGGATGTAATTCTTGGCAAACACCAGGTAATCGATAATCGAATCCGCATCGGTCCAGGTTTTGAATAAATAATTGCCTTTGAAGAAAGAGTTGTGGCCATAGCAGGCGTGGGCGATCACCAGAGCCTGCATGGCCATGGTGTTCTCTTCCATCAGATAGGCAACGCAGGGATTGGAATTGATCACTATCTCATAGGCCAGCCCCATCTGGCCGCGCTTGTAGGAGTTCTCGGTACTGAGAAACTGCTTGCCGTAGGACCAATGGTTGTAACCAATCGGCATGCCCACAGCTGCATAGGCGTCCATCATCTGCTCGGAGCTGATCACTTCAATCTGGTTCGGATAGGTATCCAGGCCAAACTCACTGGCAATCTCGGCCAACGCCCTGTCGCATTCACGAATCAGATCAAAATTCCATTCAGAGGTAGTAAACAGTGGTTTATTCATGCAACCTTCTTCTGAAAAAGCTCGCGGAACACGGGATATATATCTTCAATACCCACTATATGCTGCAGCGAAAATTGCTCGGGATGCTCAGCCCTGACCGTTTCGTAAGTCTGCCACAGGGATTGATGGTCGTGCGGCGTGATTTCGATATAGGAATAATATTGGCATAGAGGCAAAAGACTGTTGCTCATCAAATCCAGGCAGGTGGCAGAGTCATCTTCCCAGTTGTCGCCATCTGAAGCCTGGGCGCCGTAGATATTCCACTCGTTCGGAGAATAGCGCTCTTCAATAATCTCCTGCATCAATCGCAGCGAGCTGGACACTACAGTCCCGCCAGTTTCGCGCGAGTGAAAGAACTCGTCTTCATCTACTTCTTTGGCGGTAGTGTGGTGGCGAATAAAAACAATTTCGGTTTTTTCGTAATTCCGCTGCAAAAAAAGATACAACAAAATAAAAAACCGCTTGGCGATATCCTTGGTGTCCTGATCCATGGAGCCAGAGACATCCATAATGCAGAACATCACGGCTTTGGAGTGGGGTACAGGCTGGTTGATATGTAAATTGTATTTCAAGTCAAAGGTATCCAGCCAGGGAATACGATTGATAGCCTTGCTCAGCTTGGCGATTTCATCCTGCAATGCGCTGTAGATGACAGCATCACGCTCAGCAGCCGGCAACTGCTCCACCTGCTGCAACTGTTCCTGCAGCTCCAACAGGCGGCGGCGCTTGCCTGCCGTCAGGGCAATACGCCGCATATTGGCAGAGCGCAGTGAGCGCACTATATTGATTTTTCCGGGATTGCCCTCATTGGCGATACCGGCGCGAACTTTTTTGAACTCTTCTATGCCCGACAATTGACGCTTGACCAGATTGGGCAATTCAAGGCCATCAAACATAAAGTCGAGAAATTCTTCCTCGGACAGCACAAAGGAGAAATCATCTTCGCCCTCGCCTGAATCGCTGGCTTTTTTGCCACCTCCTCCAGCACCACCCTCTGGACGCGACACCCTATCGCCCTCGGAGAATTTTTTATTGCCAGGTAGCACACGGGTATTGTGCCCACCCTCACCATGATGGATAACTGGCTCACCCAAATCCCTGCTGGGAATACTGACCTTGCCCCCCTTATCAATATCCTTGATAGATCGCTCACTGACCGCATCGGATACGGCCTTTTGAATCTGCTCGCGATAGCGCCGCAAAAACCGCTGACGATTGACGGCGCTTTTATTTTTAGCGTTGAGACGTCTATCAATGATATAGCTCATGTCTGGCCCTTAATACAGGAAATCAACACATGGAAAAGGTGACAACCATAGCCAACTAACTTACTGTGACTTTCTCACCCGCAAATACCACTCAGAGAGCAGGCGCACCTGTTTCTCGGTGTAGCCGCGCTCTATCATTCTCTGGACAAAATCCTGGTGCTTTTTAATATCCTGCGCAGAGGCCTTGGCGTTGAAGGAAATTACCGGCAACAGGTCCTCAGTATTGGAAAACATTTTCTTTTCAATCACTGTGCGCAATTTTTCATAGCTGCGCCAATCGGTATTTTTGCCTGCATTATTGGCCCTGGCGCGCAGCACAAAATTCACGATTTCGTTGCGGAAATCTTTGGGATTACTGATACCCGCCGGCTTTTCGATTTTCTCCAGCTCTTCGTTGAGTGAAGACCTGTCGAGAATCTCTCCGGTTTCCTGATCGCGATATTCCTGATCCTGAATCCAGAAATCGGCGTAGGTGACATAGCGATCAAAAATATTTTGCCCGTACTCAGCATAGGATTCCAGGTAGGCCGTCTGGATTTCCTTGCCAATAAAATCGACATACTTGGGCGATATATATTCTTTTAGTGCATTCAAATATTTTTCCTGCACTTCTTTCGGAAATTGCTCCTGTTCAATCTGCTGCTCCAACACGTACATCAAGTGCACGGGGTTTGCGGCAATCTCGCTGGGATCAAAATTAAATACTCTGGAGAGAATCTTGAATGCAAAACGGGTCGACAGGCCGGTCATGCCCTCATCGACACCAGCTGCATCCTTATACTCCTGCAGAGATTTTGCCTTTGGATCTGTATCCTTGAGGTTTTCCCCATCGTAGACCCGCATTTTGGAAAAAATATTGGAGTTCTCAGGAGCCTTGATCCGCGACAGCACCGAGAATTGCGCCAGCATACGCAGGGTGTCAGGTGCACAGGGCGCCCTTACCAGCGAACTGCTTTGCAAGAGTTTTTCATAGATCTGCATTTCCTCCTGCACACGCAGGCAATAGGGAACCTTGACGATATAAACCCGATCGATAAAGGCTTCATTGTTTTTGTTGTTGCGGAAATTCTGCCACTCGGATTCATTGGAGTGCGCCAAGACAACGCCGTCAAAGGGAATAGCACTCAAACCTTCAGTGCTGTTGAAGTTGCCCTCCTGGGTTGCCGTCAGCAGTGGATGCAGCACTTTGATAGGTGCCTTGAACATTTCCACAAACTCCATCAAGCCCTGATTGGCACGGCACAAGCCACCGCTAAAACTGTAAGCATCGGGGTCATTCTGCGGAAATTCTTCCAGTTTGCGAATATCCACCTTGCCCACCAGCGAGGAGATGTCCTGGTTGTTCTCATCGCCCGGCTCTGTCTTGGTAATGGCGATCTGATTGAGTATGGAGGGATAGAGTTTGACCACTTTGAATTGGGTAATATCGCCGCGATACTCCTGCAAACGCTTGGCCGCCCAGGGCGACATGATTCTTTTCAGATAGCGCTGGGGAATACCATAGTCCTCTTCCAGGATCTTGCCGTCCTCATCGATATTAAACAGCCCCAGGGGCGACTCAAATACCGGAGAGTCCTTGATGCAATAGATGGGCATTTTTTCCATCAGGGTTTTCAACATTTCTGCCAGGGACGACTTGCCGCCCCCTACAGGGCCGAGCAAATAGAGGATCTGTTTCTTTTCCTCCAGCCCCTGGGCCGCATGTTTGAAAAAAGACACTATCTGCTGGATACACTCTTCCATGCCGTAGAAATCGGCAAAGACTTTATAGCGCTTGATTATTTTGTTGGAGAAAATGCGGCTAAGGCGCGGGTCGTGGGCAGTGTTTACCATTTCCGGCTCGCCTATGGCCATCAGCATGCGCTCAGCAGCACTGGCATAGACACTCGGATCCTTTTTGCATAGCTCTAAATACTCCTTGATGGAAAGCTCTTCCTGCTGGGTGGATTCATAACGTTCACGGTAATGACTAAATATACTCATATTTTACCCCCTACTGCGCGATTAAACCTGTAATCCATTTGCCCTACATTAGCAGAGCCACAAATAGATAACCTTATAATTTTCACACCTTTTATTTCACCTTGCGTTAAGCATAGCTGTAAAATAACTTTTCATCAGCACTAACCACAAATTATTGTCACATTCTCTATAGACTATTTACACTCAAGAAGTGCGCCAATTAATTGAAGGGATTTTCATTTCGCTAATTCCATCCACTTTTGACAAAAAACTTCTATCGTTAGACAGGGTTATTAAGCTGTCAAAGCAATTGCGATTATGTGATTATCTATTCCCTGGCTGACTGCCATTGCAGTCAGCCTGTTTATATTTCTCCAGAGAACCGCGAATAGCAAGCGATCATGATACAAATCCCGAGACTCACACCAGGCGACACCCATTTCCCGCCACCGGCCAGCGCCCTGAGCGAGCCCAATGGCCTATTGGCGTTTGGTGGCGACCTGTCCCCAGAGCGCATACTGACTGCCTATCGCCAGGGAATATTTCCCTGGTTTAACCCCGGCGAGCCTATACTCTGGTGGAGCCCAAGCCCGCGCACTGTGATATTCCCTGCAGATTTGCACATATCCAAAAGCCTGAACAAAACCTTGCGCCAAGGAACTTACCGCGTAACCTTCGACCATTGCTTTGCCGAAGTGATGCGCGCCTGCGCCGCTCCGCGCAACTATGCCGACAGCACCTGGATCAGTGAAGAAATCATTGCTGGCTACACGGAGCTACACAAGCGCGGCATAGGCCACTCGGTAGAGGTATGGCGCGATCGTGAACTGGTCGGAGGTCTTTACGGCATGGCCCTGGGCAAAATTTTCTTTGGCGAGTCCATGTTCAGCCGCGCTGACAATGCCTCCAAAGTCGCCCTGGCCTATCTGGTGCGGCAATTGCGACTGTGGGATTTTCGCCTGATTGACTGCCAGGTGGCCAACCCCCACCTCTTCAGCCTGGGTGCGGTCGAAATTGGGCGTGATGCTTTCCAGCAATACCTGTTAGAATTTGCTCATCTACCCTTAAGCTATCCGCCGCATTGGTCAAGCCTATCCCTCACTCCCTGGACCGAGCGCGTTTGAGGCCATCATGACTGATCTCTCCACACTCAGGTTATTCGCCACCAAGCCCCATCCCTGCAGCTATATCGATGGACAGATAGCCACCACCGTCTTTGTCGATCCAGAAGCCGCGATAGATGTAGAACTCTACAGCCAATTGTCTCTACTGGGATTCCGTCGCAGCGGCGGCCATCTTTATCGCCCTCAGTGCGCCAACTGCCAGGCTTGTATATCCTGCCGCATCCCGGTGGATATATTTAAGATGAACCGCAATCAGCGCCGCTGCCTGCAAAGGAATCGCGATATAGAAATTGGGTTGGCCGCCGCCATCGAGTCCAGCGAACACTATCATCTCTATGCTCGCTATATCGAAAGCCGCCACCAGGATGGCGATATGTACCCGCCGTCAGAAGAGCAATACCGGGCCTTTCTCACCAGCGAGTGGGGAGCCACCCAATTCTGGGAATTCCGCCTGGCTGGCCGCCTGGTGGGCGTAGCTGTATGCGACCAGGTAGACGATGGACTCTCGGCGGTATACACCTTTTACGACCCAGACTTGCAGGAACGCGCTTTGGGCAAGTTTGCCGTGTTGTCACAGATCAAAAGGGCCAAACAACTGGGGCTGCGTTACGTTTACCTGGGTTACTGGATCAAGCAATGCGAAAAAATGAACTATAAAATCCAATATCGCCCCCTCGAATTGCTGATGAATCACCGCTGGATGCGGCTCAATTAAAGAAAATATCCGCTGTTTTCAGCTTTCCTCTTGGCGGCAGTCGCTATTTCAGGCACAATTCGCGCCTATTTTTAAGTCTATGAAATTACCCCCTATTTTTAACCCTTTAGTAACACCGAGGATCGTGCCGCATGGCAAAAGAAGACAATATCGAATTTGACGGCGAAGTCGTTGATACACTGCCAAATACTACGTTTCGCGTAAAATTGGAGAATGGCCATGTGGTTATTGCTCACATTTCAGGCAAAATGCGCAAAAATTATATCCGTATTCTGACGGGTGATAAGGTTAAAGTTGAGATGACGCCTTACGACCTCACCAAAGGCCGTATCACCTACCGCGCACGCTAGGCTCTTCCTTCCGGCCCCAGAGCCAGATCAACGTTATTGCCCGCCGTGCAAATCCCATAAAAAAAGCCGCTCTACAGCGGCTTTTTGTTTTACTGCATGTTTTACTCGCCGATCAGGCGGGCTGGTGCTGAACCGGCTGCCTGGCTTTGACCTCTATCTCCAGAGTGTCGTTGATAGGGTCAAGATCCACTGCAACCGTACCACCACCGTGGGACAAGGCTCCAAACAAAATCTCTTCAGCCAAAGGCTTCTTGAGTTTTTCCTGGATCAAACGTGCCATTGGCCGTGCACCCATCTTCACATCATAGCCATGGATCGCCAGCCACTCGCGCGCATCCTCAGTAATCTCAAGGGTGACATGCTTGCCATCCAGCTGGGTTTGCAACTCCATCAGGAATTTATCCACCACTGTTTTGATAACATCCAGAGTCAACGCACCGAATTGCACAATCGAGTCGAGACGGTTGCGGAACTCTGGTGTAAACATCTTCTTGATGGACTCCATGCCATCGCTGGTGTGATCCTGCTGGGTAAAGCCAATGGAGGCACGACTCATAACATCGGCACCGGCATTGGTGGTCATAATCAAAATCACATTGCGGAAATCCGCCTTGCGACCATTATTATCGGTCAGGGTCCCGTGATCCATCACCTGCAACAGCAGGTTAAATACCTCGGGATGGGCTTTCTCGATTTCATCCAGCAATAACACGCAGTGCGGCTGCTTGGTGATGGCATCTGTCAACAGGCCGCCCTGATCGAAACCGACATAGCCTGGAGGCGCACCAATCAGGCGCGAAACCGTATGGCGTTCCATATACTCGGACATATCAAAGCGAATCAACTCCATTCCCATTGCTTTCGCCAGCTGCCGCGAAACCTCTGTCTTACCCACCCCTGTGGGACCAGCAAACAGGAATGAACCTATAGGTTTCTCGCCAGTGCTCAAACCAGCACGGGATAATTTAATGGCGGTAGCCAGGGTATCAATCGCCTCATCCTGACCAAACACCGTCATTTTCAGGTTTTGATCCAACTTGCGCAATTGCTCTTTATCTGAAGAGGAAACACTTTTTGGCGGAATGCGGGCAATTTTTGCCACCACATTTTCAACGTCAGTAACCCCTATGGTTTTCTTGCGCTTGTTAGCCGACTGCAGCTGTTGGTAAGCACCCGCCTCATCGATCACATCAATCGCCTTGTCTGGCAGGAAGCGATCATTGATATAGCGCGATGACAATTCCGCAGCCGCACGCAGCGCTGCATCGGTATAGCGCAGATTGTGATGTTTCTCGAAGCGGCTCTTCAAGCCTTTGAGTATGTGATAGGTCTCATCCACACTCGGCTCATCGACATCCACTTTCTGGAAGCGACGGGAGAGCGCGCGATCCTTATCAAAAATGCCGCGGAACTCTTGATAAGTGGTGGAACCCATGCAGCGGATTTCGCCGGATGACAACAAGGGCTTCAATAGGTTTGAAGCATCCATCACCCCGCCAGAGGCCGCACCCGCGCCAATAATGGTATGGATCTCATCGACAAACAGAATGGATTTCTTTTGCTTCTTAAGTTCATTGAGCAAACTTTTAAAGCGTTTTTCAAAATCGCCGCGATACTTTGTGCCCGCCAAAAGCGCACCCAGATCCAGCGAATAGACAACGCTGTCGATCAGGATTTCCGGCACATCGCCATCGACAATGCGCTTTGCCAAGCCTTCGGCTATTGCTGTTTTACCCACACCCGACTCGCCGACCAGCAGCGGGTTGTTTTTGCGGCGACGAGATAAAATCTGGCACACGCGCTCCACTTCTTCAGCGCGCCCCACCAGGGGATCGATACGCCCTTGCATGGCCAGTTCATTCAGGTTGCTGGCATAGTTTTCCAGAGGGTTGGAGGATGAAGACTCGCCTGACACAGCCTCTTCATCATGATGTTCCTGCTGCTGTTGTTGCTCGTGGGTATGACCGGAGTTGCCAGAGACTTTGTGAATGCCATGAGTGATATAGTTAACTATATCTATGCGCGCAATATTTTGCTGCTTCAGATAATAGACAGCCTGACTTTCCTGCTCACTGAAAATAGCCACCAGCACATTAGCACCGGTCACCTCCTGCTTGCCGGAAGATTGCACATGAAAAACTGCACGCTGCAGTACACGCTGGAAACCCAGTGTAGGCTGGGTCTCACGTTCAGGATCGCTTTCGGGAATAAGAGGTGTAGTGGAATCAACAAACTCGATCAGCTCTTTGCGCAGCCCCACAAGATCGGCACCGCAGGAACGCAATACAGTTGCTGCAGAATCGTTATCGATAAGTGAGAGCAACAAATGCTCTACCGTCATAAATTCGTGCCGCTTGGAACGGGCACCCTTGAAGGCGATATTCAAAGTCACTTCCAGATCTTTGCTTAACATCACTTAACCCTCTTCTCTAGCCTAAAAAACTTGCGGACTATTATTCACCCTCATCGACAGCTTCAATTTCACTCAGCAATGGATGTTGATGTTCTTTAGCATATTGATTCACCTGCGCAGATTTAGTTTCTGCTATATCACGTGTATATATGCCACAAGTTGCTTTGCCATGAACATGCACAGTTAACATTACGTGCGTTGCTTTTTCACGATTCATCGAAAAAAACTTTTCCAGAATCTCCACCACAAAATCCATTGGTGTGTAGTCATCATTTAACAGCATGACCTTATACATCGACGGCGGTTTAAGTTTCGGCTTGGATTCCAGCACTGCGAGATTGCCGTCAGAATTATCTGACTCGAAATCACCATCATGATTTAAGGTTAGTTCAAGGTTTCTTAGATTGCCCATAGAGTTTCGATAGAAATATAAAATGATTGGAAAAAGTAGGACATTGTAACCCATCGGCATAACAGCCCTATATACGATGAAAACTTGACTTTAAATCAATTGTTGGTTAAAAAACACCTCTGCTGACTGGATATTCAGCAACCTGTTCAAATGTTTCACCGCTCTATATACTAACTATAAGCTAAGCACTCACGCTCTAGCCAACGCTGCAGCAATAAATATACCGCAAGCCTAAAACACCCGCATGATTATGCTGGGAAAATAATAACGATGACCCTCTATAACCATATATGGGGTCGAGGCCAGGAGTTTCAATATGTCTACAGGTATTGTTAAGTGGTTTGATAACGCTAAGGGTTATGGTTTTATTTTGGCAGATGGCAATAATGAGGAGCTGTTC
>DATMSP010000030.1:0-132681 GCA_035565295.1 Cellvibrio sp.
AGAGGCTGGCGATATCATAGAGATAAGAGCAGAGCAGGTGGGGCATGGCTTCACGGGCTACCTGGTCGAGGGTCTCGCTGAATTGCAGCAGTTTGATGGCGAGGTTTTTTTCCTGTTCGCTGGCGATAATAATTTCGCCGGTCAGGGCTTCGGGAATAACACCGGCCTTGCGGAAAATACTTTGCACGCGGGTGAAGGCGTATTGCAGATAAGGTGCAGTGTTGCCTTCAAAGCTGAGCATACTCTCCCAGCTGAAAATATAATCGTTGGTGCGGGTTTTACACAGGTCTGCGTATTTGACTGCGCCTATGCCTACCTTGCGCGAGATATCAGTGATGGCTGCTGCATCCAGTTCGGTATTTTTTTCGCTGACCACTGCACCTGCGCGTTCGACGGCTTCTACTAATAGCTCCGCGAGTTTCACCGTGCCACCACTGCGGGTCTTGAAGGGTTTGCCATCGCTGCCCATCATGGTGCCGAAGGCCAGGTGTTCGAGGCTGACATTGTCAGCAACAAAACCGGCTTTGCGGGCCAGGGTAAATACCTGTTGCAAATGCAGCGATTGCCGCGCATCGATAAAATACATTATGCGGTTTGCGCGCAATTTGTTCACGCGATAGCGCAATGCCGCCAGGTCGGTGGTGGCGTAGAGAAAACCGCCGCCCTGTTTTTGGATAATCATCGGTGAGGGGTTGCCCTCTTTATCGGCGAGTTCCTGCAGGAATACCACCTGTGCGCCTTCACTTTCCACGGCCAGCCCTTTGGCTTGCAACTCGCTGACCAAGGGTGCCAGATCGCTGTTGTAAAAACTTTCGCCGCGCACATGCTGATCGTTGAGGGTGACGTTCAGCTGCTGGTAGATATCGCTGCTGTGATGCAGTGAGACATCCTTGAATTGCTGCCAGAGTTTCAGCATCTCCTCATCGCCGGATTGCAGACGCACCACATAGCTGCGCGCCTTGTCGGCAAAGGCGACATCATCGTCAAAATGTTTTTTGGCTTGCTGGTAAAACACTTCCAGATCCTTGAGTGCCATTCCCGCTTCGCGGTTGGTTCCCAGTTGCTCTTCCAGTTCAGCGATCAGCATACCGAATTGCGTGCCCCAATCGCCCACATGGTTTTGCCTGATCACATTGTGCCCCTGGAACTCCAGCAGGCGGGCGAGGGCATCGCCGATGATGGTTGAACGCAAATGGCCCACATGCATTTCCTTGGCGAGGTTGGGGCCGGAATAATCTATGACTACAATCTGCGGCTGTGCCGCTGAGGCAATGTTCAGGCGCGCGTGGCTCTGCGCCTGGGCGATCTGGCGGCCCAGCCATACCGGGTTCAAATCTATATTGATAAATCCCGGCCCGGCGACTTCAACCTTATCGGCTATATCATCCAGCTGCAAAGCAGCGATAATTTTTGCGGCGAGTTCGCGCGGATTGGTGCCCATTGCCTTGGCGGCGCCCATTGCGCAGTTGGCCTGGTAATCGCCGAAGCCGGCTTTTTTCCCGGGTGCTATAAGGGCGGGCAGGTCTGCGGGAACGCCGACAGCCTGCATGGCATCGAGGACTTTGCTATTGAGTAATTCGCGGATATTCATAAAAAATTCAAAGACTGTAGTAAGTGAAAAGGTTTAAACAAGCTGGGTTTGGCAAAGGATTTTGAGTCATGTCAGATCCAGTGCCCTTGAAAAAATATCAGGCGCTCAATGGCAATGAGCGCCTGGCTGGTGAATTGTCTTGTGCTAGTTATTCATTGGTTAACCTTGGGTCTACAGGCGGCATAGGGTTGTCGGAAAGGAAGCCCCCGGTGCTGATGCGTATATCATCAAACCATAATTCAAAAGGCGAAGTGCCGTTTTGCGCCCAGTCAAAAAATGAAATCTTTTCTATGGGACCATTGCTGTAGTGGCGATTGAACAATCCCTTGGCATCGACATACACCACATTGTCAATTTCCAGATAATATTCACCGTCGGCGACTTCGTTCGCGGCTGTAGTGCCGCTGTTGAATTTAACATGCACTTTGAAGCGATGCCAGGATGTTCCCCAATTGCTGCCTGGCCAGCGGCTTTTCTGCGGTGTCAGAACGCTTGCCTTACCGTAAGATCTGCCGATCCAACTGGGATAGGCACCATCGAGATTAATCACATTCTGGGTATCATTGGTGGTGTGGGTGCCATCGCCAAATGAAACCTGGGTGATACTGCCCTGGATACCGGCATCGGACACTAAAGCAAAGGTAGTGTTGGCATAGTCCGAGGCACCGCGCACGCCAAATATTTTTAAAAACTTTATGCCCTGTGTGGCCTTGGGCATTTTGGCCCAGAATTCGATATAGACATCGCTCAACTTGAGCGCTGCAATATTGTAACCGCCCCAGACATAGACTCCGCCAGTGGCTAGTGGATAGCTACCTTTGATACTGCCTTTACTGCCGTTATGATTCAGGCTTGCCTCTGTCGCTATGGAGACTGCGCCTCCGCCTTGTGCACCGAATCCCCATCCCTCGCCAGTGGGAAGGCTGGCACTTTCAAAATCCTGATTGGAAATAAGGGTTGCTGCATTGACAACCTGGGAAGCTATGCTCAGGGCCAGAACGAGAGTCAATCTGTATAGGCTGTTCATTGTAAAGCTCCTGTCGTAAGTTTTTTTACGTTACTTAAAGGAAGTTTTGCCGGTTTGCCACACCGAATTTGGGAGCTGCCTCCGAGGGAGGTAGGATTTTAAGCATAGCTCTAAATTGAGGCGGGATTGTACCTGTCGCCTGCTGGCTATGCCATCTTTTACGCGCAAGGCGTTATACTCAGGTAAACCCTCAATAAGGATAAAAGAATGATAGCCAGCCCCACACCCCAGATTCTCCTGCGCCAGGAGGAGCGCGTACTCTATATCCATTTCAATCGCCCCGAGCGCAAAAATGCCCTGTCGCTGGCCATGTATGCGGCCCTGGCAGAGGTGATTGAAGCTGCCGGGCAAGATGCCAGCATCAGGGTATTGGTGCTCGCCGGCAGTGCCGAAGTCTTTACCAGCGGTAATGACCTGCTGGATTTTATGAATGAACCTGAGATACACCCGCAGCATCCTGTTGTGCGTTTTATGCGCGCCCTGCAAGCGGCTGAGAAACCTGTGGTGGCGATTGTCAGCGGCCATGCCATAGGTATAGGCACCACCTTGTTGCTGCACTGCGATCTGGTTTATGCCGCTAGTGATGCGCGCCTGCAATTGCCGTTTGTCAATCTGGGCCTCTGTCCTGAATACGCCAGCAGCTATTTGCTTCCGCGGCTGCTGGGCCAGCAGAGAGCGGCTGAATTATTTTTGTTGGGCGAGCCTTTTTCCGGTGCTGATGCCGCGCAGATGGGTATTGTCACCGCTGCTGTGCCAGCCACTGAACTGGCTGCTTATGTCGAGGCCAAGATACAGCGCCTGGCGAGCCAGCCACCGGCGGCGGTAAAGCGCAGTAAAGCGCTGTTGAAGCTCGCCAACCGGGAGGCTGTCGAGGCGGCTCTGCAAGCCGAATTCCAGGGTTTCGCCGAGGGGCTGAAATCGGAGGAGTGCCGCGAGTCGGTAACGGCATTTTTTGAAAAGCGCCCTGCAGATTTTTCACGGTTTTAATTTTTTTGGAAAAATAACAATGACTATTCCCTTTGCATTCAACAATAAAAACGTGCTGGTGGTCGGCGGCACCAGTGGTATCAATCGCGGCATCGCGGAAACCTTTGCCAGGGCCGGGGCCAAAGTGGCTGTGGTGAGCCGCTCGCAACAGAAGGTGGACGACACCATCGCCGCACTGAAAAGCTATGGCGCTGCTGATGCAACAGGTTTTTCGGCCGATGTGCGCGAAGCCGAAGCCCTCAAGAAGGGTATTGCCGATATTGATCAAGCCTGGGGCCATTTTGATGTGGTGGTCTCCGGGGCGGCGGGAAATTTTCCGGCGCTGGCGACAGGCATGTCGGCCAATGGCTTTCGCTCGGTGATCGATATTGATCTGCTGGGAACCTTCCATGTGATGCAGGCTGTCTATCCCTGTTTGCGCAAACCCGGTGCAGCCATTATCAATATCTCTGCACCCCAGGCATTGATACCCATGGTGGGGCAATCCCATGTCTGCGCGGCAAAGGCGGGTGTGGATATGATTACTCGCTCGCTCTGCCTGGAGTGGGGCGGCGAGGGCATTCGCATCAATTCCATTATCCCCGGCCCCATTGATAACACCGAGGGCATGAAGCGCCTTGCGCCGACAGACGCCATGCGTTCAGCGGTAAAAAAATCTGTGCCTTTGCAGCGCATGGGAACGACGGATGATATCGCCAATGCCTGCCTGTTCCTGGCTTCGGATTTTGCCAGCTATATCAGCGGCGCAGTGATTCCGGTGGACGGCGGCTGGGCGCAGGGAGGAGCGGGCATTATGGGGACGGCTCTGGCGGAAATGCTCAAGCCCGGACAATAAAATAAGCCTTGTGATGCTGAATCGCTCGCTGCCTGTCAACACTGGGGAATAGGCAGTGAGCGATTAGTGTAAGGCTGTTGTTATTTTTTATCGGGCATTTTAACGGCCCATTCTATCGGATTCAGGCCCGCCATTTTCCGGGTGATCCTCATCCCCTTGCGGCCCGCGCTCATGGTTATCGTCGAACTGCGGGCGATGGAAAAAGTCATTGTCCTGCTGTCTGATTTCTATCTGGCTCGCGGTCAGCTGGCCGTTTTTCAGGCTTCCCTTCACTCTCACCTGTTGGTTCAGGGCTTGCGCGAAGAATTGCTGCTCGCTGAGGCTGGCTCCCATATTGCCGCGAATCTGCGTTTGACTGTCGATATAGAGTGTCTGTCCATAAACAGTAAAGCTGTGACTACTGGCATCTGCCTGAGTCACTGCACCGTCGTAGCGGAATTCATTGGTGCTTGACAATATTTTTCGTTCAATCTTAGTGGCGATAAATACGGCCTGGCTGGTGTAGCCGGTCACTTTCAAATAGTTGCCAACATCGATGCTGGCAAAATTAAAGCGCCTGACCCGCTCATTGCTGACATCTTCATAGACAGTCGTGTTATTGGTCTGGATACTGGTTCCGGCAATTTGCAGCGTGCCCGTGGCTATGGGGCCGGTCAGGGAAGTGCTGGTGATAGCGGTGACCTGGCCGTTGATTTCATTGATGGTTTTTTGGCGAATATCAAGCTTTTGTGCGATAAGAGTCCCGGCGGCATTAAGTGTACCCTCGACTTTGACCGAGCTGCCCAGGGCCAGCGAACTGCTGGTGCCATTGGTATAGATTGTGTCATTTTTAGCGCTGCAGGTAATGCCGGCCACAGAGAAATCGCTGGCCGAGACAAAGCGTGTGATAAAGCCTTCAACCTCTGCGTTTTTTACCTCGCTGGAAAATTGCGTGCGCTGGTAGCTGATAGCACTCGCCTGGAATATGCCATTGCTGTCGAGTGAACCTTTTATGCTCACACTCAAGCCGTCTTTAAGCTGGTTATTGGGCAGGTTGTTCAGGCTGGCCGCGCTGAAGTTAACGGTTAAATTATTCAGCGTGAAACTGCTGCTGGTCAGATTGCTGATAACGCCTGTCAGCTGATGGCTTTTTTGCGGGGCCAATTCAATCCGGGTAGCGGCAATCATGCCCTCGCTATTGCTTTGGCCGCTGACCAGAATCTCTGCGCCCACGGCCAGCCCGCTCAAATCATTGGGTTCAATAGCGCTATCAAACAGGGTGGTATTGGTAATTTGCACTGTCTGTTGCAGCAGTACCAATTGCTCATTCTGCAGATCAATCGCGGTAATGGCACCCACCAGGTTGGGGGTGAATTCAATGCTGCTGGCTGTGCCTGTGCCATCGCTGTTCAGGGTGCCGGTAACGCGCACCTGGTAGCCGGTGTGCAAACTATTTTCGCTGGCAACCTGGCCGTCGACGGTAATGGTGGCCTTGTCGGAGTGGTAGCGCACACCGTTGACAATCACGCTGCCGAAACCATTGACTGTGCCCGAGGCCGATGTGACCGGCGCGCCGCTGCCATCAATGCCGGCAACACTGCTGCCGCCACCGCCGCAGCTGAGCAGCAACATACTCAGTGAAATTAGCAGCGAACAGGCGCTGCTCTGAAACTTATTCATGTGGGGTTCCCTCATCAGCTGCAGCTGGGTTGTTTATTATTGGGGGTTGTACTGGGCTTTCAATCAAATAGGTCCCTACACCTAGCCTCACTCTGGGGGCATCAGTGTCGCTATCGTCGGGCTGTTCATGTACACTCAACCAGGCATCCACTTTTTCCAGGAATGCCTGGCCCTCCTGTTCTACAAATGCGCGAAAAGCAGCGCTCGTTTCTGCCGACATATGGCTGTTGCTGGCGCGGCGCTCGAAACGCAATGGCTGCTGTTTGCCGCTGTTGGCTTGGTAAAGGTTGTGCTGCAGGGTGCTGCCCAGATCGTTGAACACGCTTCCCGCGCGCAAGAGTGCGCCGGGATCTGACTGTGCGGGTACAAAGTAGCGTTTCAAGGGGCGCAGTTGCCCGCTATCATCTTCCGCAACAATGCCGTTCAATTTTAATTCTTTCAGCAGGGCGCTGGCGGGCATGTCGCCGCCATAGCGCCGCGCGAGCTGCGCAAAGCTGGGGGTATCGCCCTCGGCCGCTATGGCCAACGGCAGGGCGGCCTGGTCGATAAAATCCGGGTCCTGGTGCCAGCCGGAGAGCACACGGGTCAGGCGGTCCTGCTGGTGCTGTGTGGCCTGGCTCTGGTGGTTGTGTTCAAGTGATTCTTTGATGCGTGCGGCTTCTTTGCGGTCTATGCCTGTGAGCATGGCCACCCGCGATAAATTGGTCTGCCGGCCGCGAATGCCAAACTCTTGCGAGGCGACCTGGACATAAATCTGTTTGCATAGCGCTGCGAGATCCTTGTGGGTAATGCCGTTGCGCAGCAGTATCCCAATAATCGGCTCCATCAGTTGCCGACAGGCGGATAAGACAGTTTCTTTTGGTGTCGACATCCTCTAAAACCCTAAATAATCTAAACAGGCCAAGCCTAGTTTATTGTGCCGCTTTTGTTTAATCGTGACTGCGAAATCTATCAGAAATTATCGCTTTCGGGTTAAAAAGCCCCCCTGAGTATTTAGGGAATACTCAGGGGAGAAAGCAGGTAAACTGAAAAATCTTACTGCGACAACTTCTTATTCTGCAGCGCTGGAGCTGGAGGATTCAACCGCAGGCTGTCCGCGGAATGACTTGCTGCTCTGGGCTACACGAGAGGAGTCAGAGCGCGAGCGCGAAGAGGCACTGCTGTCAAAGGCAGGCCTGGATGAGGCGGAGTGAGATCCATCACCGCCAGGTGCCGGACGCGAAGAGGCACTGCTGTCAAAGGCAGGTCTGGATGAAGCAGAGTGAGATTCATCACCGCCAGGCGCTGGGCGCGAGGAGTCAGAGCGCGAGCGCGAAGAGGCACTGCTGTCAAAGGCAGGTCTGGATGAGGCAGAGTGAGATTCATCACCGCCAGGTGCCGGGCGGGAAGAGTCTGAGCGCGAACGCGAAGAGACACTGCTATCCAATGCGGGTTTGGAGTGAGCCGCTTCACTGCGATTGCTTGTCGCAGAGCGCGATGAGCGAGAATCTTGTGCAGGTCTGGATGACGCATTGGCTGAGCGGCTTGAGTGTGAGTGGCCCCATTCACTCTCTCCCTCTGGCAATACAATAATATTTTTTGCTACAAACAGATCATTTTCAATGGCGCCATTGATATGAACGTTCAAGCCCAATGCACCCGCCAACAAGGCTTCCAGGTTGTCGAAACCAATAATTTTGGTCTCGGCATTCAGGGTGACTGTATGGCCGGCCACCTTGAGGGTGGAATTCTCTACCGCTTCTACCAGGCCGTGGACTTCTACCTTGTACTGGCCATTGCCATTGGGAGCGTTGCGACGCTCAACGCGGGTGGCAACGAGATATTCAGGGGTGGTGTCTGTCGCGGCAACTTTATAGCCGCGGACATTCACGGTATTGCCCACCGCCAAATCTGCCAGGCTGAACAGGCGCACTTTGTCTTTGCCGCTGTCATGGAAGCTGGTGTCGACAGTCGCAGCAAAGGTAACTCCATTCAGGCTGAAAGTGTTTGTGTCGAGATTGACGGTTTGTATCTGGCCATTCTCATTCACTTGTGGTTGCAGGATCAGTTTGATATTGCTCGCCACCAGATTTTTGTCTGCATCGAGAGCACCCTGGACCTTGACCTGCAAGCCATCGACCAGATCGCCCACAGCGCCGCCATTGAATTGGGTGTTGGCGTTGAGCAGTATGGTTACGTCGTTGAGTTTAAAGCTGGTATTGGCCACCAGATCTGTGACCAGTCCACCCAGGGCCACACTGGCATTGCCTGGCAGTTGGTCGTTATGTTTGATATTGAGTGAACTCACCTTGATATTGCCTTCAGCTACAAAAATATCTTCCACCAGATTGCCGCGCACACGCACCAGCAGATCGTTGGCGAGGGTAACGCTTTCCGCGAAGGTGGCCTTGCTGTAATTGATGGTGGTGCCGTTGATGCTAAAGGTCTGGGTACTGGTATCGAGGTCGGCCACTTTGCCTACCAATTGCGATACATAAGCAGCCTCGCCAGTTTTGACTTCGAGGCGGGTAGCAACCAGGGTGCCATCGTCTTTGGTGTAGCTGCTGACTTTAATAAAGTCGCCCACTTTCAGGCTTTCAGCGGTCACGCCCTCTTGATAAAAGGTGTCGGCGGTCAGCAGGATATTTTGTCCCAGGGCAACCAGTACCCCAGTGGCTAAATCAATACTTGCAATGGGGCCGCGCAGCTGTGATTCGCCCTCTACCTTGGTCGCCTTGCCGTGGATGCCATCGCTATCCAGGGTGCCGGTAATGCGCAGCATTTGGCCAACGCCCAACTCGGATTCCACCAGTGAATCGCCATCGACATTGATATCGGCATTTTTCACATCGTAGTGCACACCGTTCACTATCACACTGCCAAAGCCCGTCACCATGCCTTGGGCGAGGTTGGCTTTGGCCAGGACGACGGTTGAAGATGCAGATGATGCAGTGGCTGCGGCTGTGGGGGTCAGAGCTGTGCTGGCTGCAGGTTGGTCCGATGAACCGCTGCCACCGCCGCAAGCGGCCAATGATCCAGCCAGTATCACTGCCAAGTATTGATGGTATTTCATACTATTTACGCCTCGTTATTAGTGTGTGTGGTTTTGATGGGAATTAATTTATTCCACATTTGGTATATTATCAACCAAATGTGGTTTTTTATGTGGACTGCATCCTGTTTTGATTCAGGGAAAAACCAAGCTGCGGCTAAAATTCATTCGGTTTTTGATGGATTTCGCACTTTGGATGGTTGACAGACTAGTCGGTCGGTTGCTATTGTTTTTTGCAGACCAACCAGTCGGTTTATTCTGGTGCCGATTTCACTCTCCTCGTTCAGGCTTTCACTTTCAAGGGAATCCCCATGGACCATTTATCCAAGTCGTATCCTTTACCCTTCGCTCTGGCTGTGGCCCTGCTGGTGACGGTCGGCATTTCCGGTTGCGCAAAAAAAACTGAGACAGGCGCCGATATTCGCCCGGTACGGGCCATTCAGGTCAGCGCTGCCCCCCAGCAGGTGCTGGCCGATTATTCGGGCAGCGTGCAGCCGCGTATCGAGGCGCAGATCGGCTTCCGTGTGGGCGGCAAAATCAGTCAGCGCAAAGTAGACGTGGGCACTCAGGTAAAAGCGGGCCAGGTATTAATGCAGCTCAATCCCGAGGATTTGCACCTGGCGCAATTGCAGGCCGAGGGAAATTTCCGTGCGGCCCAGGCCAATCTCGAACTGGCTAACAATGAGCTCAAGCGCTACCAGGAGCTGCGCAAAACCAATGCCGTCAGCCAATCCATGCTGGATGCCAAAGTCAGTGCTGCCTCAGCGGCGGAGGGCAGCTTTGAACAGGCCAAGGCCCAGTTAAAAGTGCAGGCCAACCAGGCTGACTATGCCGACCTGGTGGCCACCAGCAGCGGTGTGGTGACCGCGATCAATGCCGAAGTGGGGCAGGTGGTCAGCGCTGGCGTGCCGGTGGTGCAGATAGCTCAGCTGGGGGAGATGGAGGTTGCGGTGAATGTCCCTGAAAACAGCGTGAATGTGGTTAGCCGCGCAAATGAAATCCGTATCTACCTCTGGGCAAATCCGCAAGAGGCCATAACGGGCAAGCTGCGCGAACTGTCACCGATTGCCGACCCGGCAACCCGCACCTTTCGCGCCAAGGTCAGCCTGGTCAATCCCTCCGCCAAGGTTGCCGCCAGTATAAAAATGGGAATGACCGCCAATGTGCAATTTGCTATCAACACGCCCAGCGATTATATCCAGTTACCCCTCAGTGCTTTGTTCCAGGACAAGGGTGTCACGTCGGTGTGGGTGGTAGAGAAGGAAGAGGTGCATTTGCTGCCGATCCAAATTGGTGGTGCCAATGGCAATGATTTGATTGTCACCGCTGGATTGACGCCAGGGCAAACAGTGGTCACGGCAGGTGTGCATCTCCTGAAACCGGGGCAGCGTGTCAGCATCCTGCAGGAAAATATTGTCCAGGAAAACCATAGCCAGCCTTTTATCTCCCCTCAGGTTTTATTAAAGCGGACTGCTCCACTCGATTCGACTATCTCTGCCAACGCAGAGGTGGCGAAATGAATGACTCGTTTAATTTATCGCGCTGGGCGCTGCAGCATATTCCACTGATCCGCTATTTGATTGCGGCGCTGCTGATTGGCGGCATCATGAGCTTTTCCAAGCTGGGACAAGATGAAGATCCCCCTTTTACCTTTCGCGCTATGGTGGTCAGTGCCAAGTGGCCGGGTGCCACGGCGCTGCAAATGGCGGAGCAGGTGACTGACAAATTAGAGAAAACCCTGCAGGAAACGCCCTATATCGATGTGATACGCAGCTTCTCCAAACCGGGTGAGACGACTATCATTCTGCAACTCAATGAAGCCACACCACCAAAGGAGACCAGTGCTTCCTGGTACCAGGTGCGCAAAAAAATCAACGATATGAAAATGACCTTGCCGCAAGGTGTGATAGGTCCTTTCTTCAATGACGAGTTCGGCGATACCTATGGTTCTATTTTCGCGCTGTCCGGCGATGGTTTTACTTACGCAGAGTTAAAGGATTATGCCGACCTGGTGCGCCAGCAATTGCTGCGTGTGCCTCTGGTGGCCAAAGTCGAGATGCTGGGTCTGCAGGATGAGAAAGTCAATATTGTTTTTTCCCACAAAAAATTTTCCCAGATGGGTATAACCCTGGAGGAAATTGCCGAGCAAATCAGCCTGCAAAATACCGTTGAATCTACCGGCGTGCTGGCGACCGACAGCGACAATATCCAGGTGCGTGTCAGCGGCGGATTCACTTCCATCAAAGATCTTGAAAACCTCAGCCTGCGCGCCCAGGGAAAGCTGTTTCGTCTGGGCGATTTTGCCGAGATAAAGCGCGAGTTTGAAGATCCACCGAAAAGCAAAATGCGTTACAACGGCAAGGAGGTAATAGGTCTTGCCATTTCTATGCAGAAGGGTGGCAATATCATTGACCTGGGTGAAAACCTGCTGCACACCACCCAGAAAATCAAAAGCAAGTTACCGGTGGGCGTTGAGCTGGAGCGTGTTGCCAATCAACCCCAGGCGGTGGCGCACTCGGTGAATGAATTCCTCGGCACCTTGGCTGAGGCACTGGTGATTGTGCTGGCGGTCAGTTTTATTGCACTGGGTTTCCACAGCGATGAAAAGGGTCTGCGAATTGATTTTCGTCCCGGCCTGGTGGTGGGGCTGACGATTCCCCTGGTGTTGGCCATCACCTTTTTGTTTATGCGGATTTTCAGTATCGATCTGCATAAGATTTCGTTGGGCGCCCTGATTATTGCTCTGGGCTTGCTAGTGGATGATGCGATTATTGCGGTGGAAATGATGGTCCGCAAAATGGAAGAAGGTTATTCGCGCTTTGATGCCGCCACCTTCGCCTATCGCTCAACCGCCATGCCCATGCTCACCGGCACCCTGATTACCGCCGCCGGATTTCTGCCTATAGGCTTGGCCAAGTCAGCGGCCGGCGAATACACCTTTTCAATGTTTTCGGTCAATGCCCTGGCTTTGATCATCTCCTGGCTGGTGGCAGTCCTGTTTACGCCTTATATAGGTTATCTGTTGTTAAAAGTTAAGCCTCATTCAGATAAAGAGGCCCCGCACGAATTATTCGATTCACCGTTTTATGTGCGCTTCCGCTCCTGGGTGAACGCCTGCGTCACCTATCGCAAAACCACCATTGCTGCCACCTTGGGTATTTTTGCCTTGGGTTTGTTTGGGTTCAAATTTATTGAGCAGCAATTTTTTCCCGACTCCACACGCCCGGAGTTGATGGTGGAAATGTGGCTGAGCGAAGGCTCTTCTTATGCGGCCACTGAAACCCAGGTGAAAAAATTTGAAGCCTTTCTCGCCGGGCAGGAGGGTGTGGAAAGTGTGACCAGCTATGTCGGTACCGGCAGTCCGCGCTTCTATTTGCCACTCGATCAGATTTTCCCGCAGAGCAACGTAGCGCAAATTGTTGTGTTGCCCAAGGATAACGACGCGCGCACGGCATTGCGTAAAAAAATTATCGATCTGTTTAAAGTGGATTTTCCCGAGGTGCGCGGCCGAGTCAAGTTTTTACCGACCGGGCCACCGGTGCCTTACCCCGTGCAATTTCGTGTGAGCGGTCCCGACTTTGCCACAGTGCGCGCGATTGCCGATCAGGTTAAAGATATTATGCGCAGTAATAAAAATACTCTGGGTGTCAATGACAACTGGAATGAATCAATAAAAGTATTGCGCCTTGATCTTGATCAGGAAAAATTGCGTGCGCTGGGCGTGAGTTCGGAAACGGTAATGCATGCGGCCAACACGATCCTCAGTGGCACCCTGGTGGGACAATACCGCGAAAAGAACCGCCTGATTGATATTCAGGTGCGTCAGCCGCTGGATGAAAGATCGACTATTGAAAAGCTGAATGATACCAACCTGCCGACTTCCAGTGGCAAGTCGGTCACTCTCTCGCAGATTGCCCGTGTACAGTTTGTGTGGGAGCCGGGCATAGTCTGGCGAGAGAACCGTGAGTGGGCAGTGACAGTGCAGGCGGATGTGTTGGACCATATCCAGGGAGCCACAGTATCCGGCCAAATTGAGCCCGAGCTGAAACAGCTCAAGGCCAATCTGCCAATAGGCTATGCTATTACCCTGGCAGGTGCAGCGGCGGACAGTGGCAAGGCTGAGGCTTCGATCTCTGCCAATGTGCCTCTGGTGCTGTTTATTGTATTTACTTTGTTGATGTTGCAGCTGCACAGTTTCTCGCGCTCGCTGCTGGTTTTTTTAACCGGCCCCCTGGGGATCGCGGGTGCAGCTATGGCGCTGCTGCTGTTGCATAGGCCTTTTGGTTTTGTGGCCCAGCTGGGAGTGATTGCCCTGTTCGGTATGATTATCCGCAACTCGGTGATCCTGATCGATCAAATCGAACAGGATATTGCTGGCGGCACTGCGCCCTGGGATGCGGTGGTGGAAGCGGCGGTGCGGCGTTTCCGCCCGATTATGCTGACAGCGGCAGCGGCGGTGCTGGCCATGATTCCACTATCGGGTTCAGTATTCTGGGGACCTATGGCAGTGGCTATTATGGGTGGCTTGATTGTCGCCACCGGATTGACACTACTGTTTTTACCTGCGCTCTATGCGGCCTGGTTTAATGTTAAACGCTAGCGATTTTTTACTTTGAATCTAGGTTGCCTATGATTACAACACGCAATGCCGAAGCCACCCGCGAGCGAATTCTGCAAGCGGCCCATGAAGAAATTTATGAATATGGTTTCCAGAGTTTTCGCATAGATGCCGTGCTGCGCAAGACGCAGCTGGCAAAGGGAGCCCTCTATCATTACTTTCCCAATAAATTGGCCCTGGGCTATGCGGTGGTGGATGAATGCATCATGGGCTATTTCCTGCAAACCTGGGGCGAGTTTTTAAATGAGTCCAGAGATCCCTTGCTTGCGCTGAATAATTTTTTCCAAAAGAAATGCGCCGATGTGCAGACAGGCGAGTGCTTCAATGGCTGCCCGCTGAATAATCTAGTGCAGGAAATGTCGACTCTGGATGAAGGCTTTCGCCAGCGTTTTCAGAATGTGGCCAATACCATTATCACCACAGTGGCGACGGCGCTGCGACAGGGGCAGGCCGATGGTCTGGTGCGCGAGGATCTCAATCCGGAAAAGATAGCAACCTTTGTGCTGAGCAGTTATCACGGTATTATGGGGGCGGTAAAGTGCATGGAGGGCGAGCAGTTGGTGGATCTGTTTGACACGCTGGGCAGCTATATTGAATCTCTGCGTGCGAAAAAATCCTAACGCAGGTTGAGGGTAAGTTTGCGGTGCAAGCGCCTTGTTCTCAATTTGCGGAGAATAAAAAAAACCCGCACGTGGCGGGTTTTTTTTATTGGTTAAACAAAAATTCAATCAGCGCCTTTTGCGCGTGCAATCGATTTTCCGCTTCTTCCCAGATGACGGCATCGGGTGCATCTATAAGTTCGGCGCTGACTTCCTTGCCCCTGTAGGCAGGCAGGCAGTGCATAAAAAGTGCATCGCTGTTGGCGTGACTCAAAAGTTCGCTATTGACCTGGTAGCCGGCAAAAATTTTCTCGCGCTGTTTCTTTTCATCTTCCTGGCCCATGGAGGCCCAGGTGTCGGTGACAATCAGGTCGGCATTTTTGACGGCATCCTGCGGGCTGCTGGCAACAAGCACGCGGTCTTTACATTTTTCCAGCATATGGTCCCAGGGTTCGAAACCCTTGGGGGTGGCAATACGCAATTCAAAGTCGCAGAGTATGGCTGCCTGCATATAGCTTTGACACATGTTGTTGCCATCGCCAACCCAGGCCACGGTTTTGCCGGCCAGAGAGCCGCGCTGCTCGACAAAGGTCTGGATATCGGCCAGCAGTTGGCAAGGGTGGTGGTCATCGCTCAGGCCGTTGATCACCGGCACGCGCGAATACTCGGCAAAGCGTTCAACGGTTGCATGGGCAAAGGTGCGGATCATCACCATATCGACCATGCTGGCGATGCAGCGCGCAGAATCTTCAATGGGTTCGCCGCGTCCGAGTTGTGAATCTTTGGTGGAAAGGAAAATGGCGTGGCCACCCATTTGCGCCATGCCGGATTCGAAGGAGACACGGGTGCGGGTGGAGGATTTTTCAAAAATCATCGCCAGCACTTTGTTTCTGAACAGCTCGGGCGATTCGCCCTTGCGTTGCAGTGCCTTGAGTTCTATAGCGCGTTTGATGATATGTTGCAGCTCATCCGGCGTAACATCATCCAGGGTTAAAAAATGTCTCGGTGCCTTTGGGGGAACCATAATGCTCTTCTCTTTTTCGGGCAGTGCTACCATGTTCATCTGTACTGCCCTTTCATTGCAGTCCGGGATGCCCGGGCTTATTTAAAACTCAGCCACCAATTCCACCACTTTGCTGACCAGCTCCTCGGCCTCGGCGTCGGTTAATATAAACGTCGGCAGCAAGCGAATCGTATTGACTGAAGTTACGTTAATCAAAATTCCTTTGGCGCGGCCCTTCTCTACCAGTTCCGGGCAGGGGGCATTCAGTTCTATGCCTATCATCAGACCTTTGCCGCGCACATTCACCACTTTCGGGTTGCCGGCAAAGGCGGCCTGGAAGGCAGCCAATAGTTTATCGCCCAGCACTTTTACCCGCGCGATAAGTTTCTCGCCGAGCAGGGTTTCAATCACCGCCACACCGGCGCTGCAGGCCAATGGGTTGCCGCCAAAGGTGGTGCCGTGGTTGCCCGGCTGCAAGACCTCGGCCGCTTTGCTGCCCGCCAGGCAGGCACCTATGGGCACGCCATTGCCCAGGCCTTTCGCGGTGGTCAGCACATCGGGCAGGATATTATTGTGCTGGTAGGCAAAGAAAGTCCCGGTGCGGCCATTGCCGGTCTGGATTTCATCGAGCATCAACAACCAGTCGTGGGCGTCGCAAATGCTGCGCAACTGGTTCAGGTAATCGGCGGCGGGAACACGCACGCCACCTTCGCCTTGAACGGGTTCGACCAGTATGGCGACTATATTGCTGTGTTCGCTGGCAGCTGCTTTTACGGCCGCTATATCGTCATAGGGTACGCGGATAAAACCTTCCACCAGCGGCTCGAAACCGATTTGCACCTTGGGATTGCCAGTGGCGCTCAGGGTGGCCAGGGTGCGGCCGTGAAAGCTGTTGGCCATAACGATAATGGCCGGGTTCTTCACGCCCTTGTCATTGCCATACTTGCGCGCAATCTTGATGGCGGCTTCATTGGCTTCTGCACCCGAGTTGGAGAAAAATACTTTGCTCAAGCCTGATTGCTCAATCAGCAAATCCGCCAGACGCTGTTGCAGGGGAATATTGTATAAATTGGAGGTGTGCAACAGGGTGGCTGCCTGTTGACTGATAGCCTGGGTGACCTTTGGGTGTGAGTAGCCCAGGCCGCAGACGGCAATGCCGCTAATCGCATCCAGATAAGACTTGCCCTGGGTATCCCACACTCGGCTGCCTTCGCCCTTGGCAAGGGTGAGGGTTCTGGTGCCGTAGGTGTTCATCAGGGTTGTCATCGTGCTCTCCGTGAAGCAAATTAGCCAAAAAATAATATTATCCAAACCAATAAAAGATTGGTTTGGTCAGTCGATACGCAGGGGATTAACCACAATGCTAGAAACGAAACCGGCTGCCTAAAAGCCGCCCGAGTGGGATTTCTGGCTCCAATAGTATAAGTAAATGCCCTTATTGGCAAATTTAGCCGAGCCTTGCTGTGAGTCAGTGCTGTCGCCCAATCGGTTTGCCCAATTGCAGGGCGCTGGCGCCTCCTTATTGGGGATAGGGTATGATGGGAGTCATTTTGCGCTGCGGCAACCCAGCTCCAGCCTGGCATGGATCCTATGAGAGACTCGCGTGAGTAATTTGGCAGATTATCTTCAACGGCTACCGGAGTATCCGCTCAGCCCCCTGCGCGAGCCATTGCTCAGCGCCCTGCAGCAGGGCAGGCTGCTGCTGGAAGCGGAGCCTGGCGCGGGCAAATCCACCCTGGCTCCCCTCTGGATTCTGGCTGCCAGCCCCGCAGTCCAGCAGGTGTGGCTGATCCAGCCCAGAGTGTTGGCGGCCCAGGCGCTGGCCCAGCGTCTGGCAGAATTGCTGAGTGAGCAGCCGGGTCAGACAGTGGGCTATCAGGTGCCCTACGATAAATGCGCGGGTGAAAATACCCGGCTGTTATTGATGACCCCCGGCATCTTATTGCAGCACCTGCTGCAAAACCCGACACTGGATAAAGTTGCCTGCGTCATACTCGATGAGATCCACGAGCGCTCCGTCAATCAGGATACCGCCTGGGCCTGGCTGCAGGAGGTGCAGATACTGCGCGATGACCTGCAATTGGTATTGATGAGTGCTACCCCTGATCCCGCCCTGCAACAGCAGATAACCAATCGGCTGTTTGCGCCGGGACGCTGCTTTCCGGTCAGCACCACCTTCCTTCCGGCAAAAAACCAGAGCGCCTATGGCGAAAAACTGGAAGAACATCTGTTGCGCGCACTTCAGGCTCATCCAGGTTGGCAGGGTACGACCACCCTTGTGTTTTTGCCTGGTTGGAGCGAGATTGAAAAAGCCGCCCAGGCAATCCAGCAACGTTATCCCGGTCACCCCGTCTACCGCTTGCACAGCCGCGTGCCCGCCGTCGAGCAAAAGCGCGCCCTGGACCCGCGACAGGGCGCGCGCATAATACTGGCCACCAATATTGCCGAGACTTCGCTCACCATAGCCGATGTCACCCTGGTAATCGATTCGGGCCTGGTGCGCCGCCCCGACTATGAGCAGCGCACGGGCATCACTCGCCTGCGCAATGCCCGCATCAGCCAGGCCAGCGCCGATCAGCGCCGCGGCCGCGCTGGCCGGGTACAGGCGGGTCACTGCATCCGTCTGTGGTCTCAGGACCAGCCTCTGGCTGCCGCCGATCTGCCGGAAATACGCGCAACCGATTATCTGCCACTGGCCCTGCGCCTGGCGCACTGGGGCAGCCCCGCCCAGGACCTTCCCTGGCTGGAAGCGCCCAACCTGCTCGCCCTGCAATTTGCACAGCAACAGTTGCAGCAAATGCAATTGTTGGATGACCGGCAAAAAATAACGGCCAGGGGAGAGCGGGTCAGCGCCCTGGGGACTCACCCACGCATAGCGGCACTGTTATTGTCGCAGCAGCAGAGCATTGCCGAGTCCACGCTCTTGTTAGCACTGGGTTTGCATTTTGAGTTGAGCCAGGAGGGTTGCCTCGATGCTTTTCTGGAAACCGCCGCGCAGGAATTAAAACGCAATCGCCAGTGGCAGCAGCAACAGCGACGCTGGCTGGCAAGCTTATCCTTGCAACTGGATACTGCTGCTACTCTGGATACCCAGGCGCTGGCGCGGGCGTTCAGCGATCGCATAGGTCGTCTGCAGGAGTCGGGGCGCTATCGCTTGAATTCGGGCATCAGTGTTGCGCAACAAGAGAGTGATTCCGCATCGCCCTGGGCTGTGTTCCCGGTGATCAATGCAAAACCCAAAGGCCACACAGGTATAGGTGTGGGCTTGCAGCTGAGCCGCGAGCAGCAGCGCGCGCTGAGTGTGCAACACACGCAACTTATTTACAAAAATAGTGGCTGGCAAAAGCAGACGCTCTGGCGCATGGGAGGAGTGGATATTGATGAGCAGAATATCCCTCTGACAGCAGATACTGTTGCTCCAGAGTTATTGGCACATCTGCGCGGTATAATCGCGGAAAAAGGTTTTCACAGTCTGCCTTGGAGCGACAGCGCACAGCGCCTGTTACAGCGTGCGCGCTTGCTGGCTTCGCAGAAACTGCTCGACCTGCCCGATATCAGCGAGGTCGGGCTGGTCAATTCTCTTGAGCGTTGGCTGCAACCTTTCCTGACAGACAAAACGCAACTGGATTCCCTGCCCTGGGAGAGTGCACTGGAATTCTATCTGGGCTACGATCATTGCCAGCAGTTAAAAACTCTGTTGCCAGAAAAAATTGCGCTGCCCAGTGGTCGCGATATTATCGTGGAATTTTCTGCAGAGGGTGTGCCGCAAGTGTCGGCCAAGCTGCAGGAATTTTTCGGCTGCGAAGATTTGCAGTTAGCGAATGGCAATATACCTTTAAAAATACTCTTGCTTTCTCCCAATGGCAGCCCGCTGGCCATTACCCAGAATCTGAAAACTTTTTGGCAGCAGGGCTATCCCGATGTGCGCAAAGATATGCGCGGACGCTATCCTCGCCATCCCTGGCCGGAGAATCCCCTGGAGCATATTGCCACCGCCTTGACCAAGCGAAAATTGATGCAGCAAAATTGAATTTAAAGTTATTGATGTGAGACATGGGAGCTGTTATGAATCCAGCAAAAGTCGATCGCAGTCATTTAAAAAAACTAACAGATTTGCCCAATATTGGCAAAGCAATGGCGGCAGATTTAAACCTGCTGGGCATTCACCAGCCTGAAGATCTTCGCGATAAGGATCCCCTGCAACTCTATCGGGATCTCTGCGTGCTCAGCGGTGCACATCAAGATCCCTGCGTGCTGGATGTCTTTATCTCGGTAGTGACATTTATACGCGGCGGCCCAGCCCGACCCTGGTGGGAGTTTACCCTGGAGCGTAAACAGATGAATATTGTCGCTTTTGCAAAAGAAGAGAAAGCGGAGTGATGCAGCATTAATTCTTTTGCTGTTAGCCTTTGTAGGCTCCCTTGCTGGATATGGCAGAGAGCCCGTAGGATGTGTTTCGTTTTTACTGCTCATTGCTGGCTCAGCTTGCCCGCAAAAATCATGGGAAAGATGAGCCAGGCAGCACCTGGCCCCTAGATGCTTTTCTCAGTATAGATTCTTGAGGAGGGCGAGCTTACATTCTTATTCCCACCGTCAACTCCGCTGTATAACCCTCTTCCAGGCTGCCGCTGACGGTGGCCAATTGATAGGTGACGCCATCGCTAAACACATTGTCGGCGGAAAAATTGGGTACCGAGGTGTTTTGCCCTTTACTCTTGTAAAGTTCTGAGTTGTACACGGCGGTAGTCACCTCCGCAGGAAAGGCCATCTGCGATATAGCCGTGGATTTCGCGCTGCTTGAATAACCGGTGAGGAAAACCTGGAAGTGAATATGGGTAATGCGGCCGGCATACCAGCCTGGATAAATAGTGGTAAAAGTCGCCACACCATTGGAGTCGGTATTTTGCACTCCGCGACAGTAGGTTTTGCCCGCCTGGCCCTGGTTGTTGTTTTGCGAATAGCCAGAGTAGAGGCCATCCTTATCGCAGTGCCAGATATAGACATAACCCGTCACCATATTGCAGCTATTGTCGACATCGACCAGTTTTAGTTTGATGGTGAGCGGCACACCGGTTTTGTCTTCGTTGATCGCTTCGCGAAATACCGTAGAACTATTGAGTAGGGTCGACAATGGAAAAGGGCCAATGGTCTCTGTGGGTATGAGTACGCAACTGCTGGTTGCGGCGCTGCTACTGGCTGCACTGCTGGTTGCAAGGCTGCTGGCCGCGCTATTGGCCAGCGAGCTGGACGATGCCAGGCTTGCGGCAGTGGAGGAGCTTGCACTGGAGCTTGTCGCGCTGCTGCCTCCACCGCAGCCCACTAGTCCGGCGGCGCCCAGGGCGCTAAAGGCACCCAGGGTGCCGAGTGCCTTGCGGCGATTGATGTCGACAGCTTTCTCGTTATTGCTTTTCGATACAGTCATTGTTGATACCTCAATAGAGTTGCAGTTGGGATGGCTCTGGCAACAGTATGAGTGCTGATTGTTCAACAAATTTCAAGCAATTATGGAAACAATGTGGAACCTTGTGAAAGGCGGGTTTTCAGGTGAAAAATTCCGCCTTAAATGCCGCTTTTATCGCTCAGGGAAAATTTATAGCCCACGCCATATACCGAGTGAATGATCTCGTGCGGCGTTAAGGGTAAAAGCTTTTTTCGCAGTTTTGTAATGTGCGAATCCATGGTTCTATCGCTGACAATGCGATGATCGCTGTAGGCGTTTTTCATCAGTTCTTCGCGCGAGACAATGGTATTCTTGCGCTCAAATAATGTGTTGATAATGCGATATTCTATGATCGTCAATTCGATTTTTTTATTCTCGTAAGTGACTGTCAGCGATTCCTCATTGAGCTGGAATTCGCGCTGTAAAGTATTGGCGGGCACGCGTTTTAACACGGCTTTGACGCGCGCAACCAATTCGCGCGGGCTGAAAGGTTTGCAGATATAGTCATCTGCGCCCAGTTCAAACCCTAGCAATCGGTCAGACTCTTCGATTCGCGCTGTCATAATGATAACGGGTGTATTGCTTTCGCTGCGGATTTTTTCGCAGAGGCTGAAGCCGTTCAGGTTTCCCGATTGGCTTGGCAGCATAATATCCAGGAGTATTAAATCCCAATGTTGCTGCTGAATTTTTTGCAGTGCACTATCGGCATCGCCTGCCAGCTCGCAGGTCAAGTCATCGGAGTTTAGGTAGTCGCGAACCACGGCCGCCAAATCGGTTTCGTCTTCAATAATTAAAATATGCATAGCGCTCTCTTAATAGGGTAAGCGAACAATCATTTTCAAACCGCCCAGATCACTGTTGTTCACCAGGATCTGGCCATCGTGGGCAGCGACGATATTATTGCAAATTGACAAGCCTAAGCCTGCACCACCTGTTGCCCGGGTGCGCGATGAATCCGCGCGGTAGAGTCGATCAAACAGTTTTTCATGATGTTGTGGGTCAACCCCAGGGGCGCTGTCCTCTATGGTGACAACGGCAAAATTATTGTCGATAGTCAGGGAGACCTGGGTAACGCCGGGGCTGTTGGTGTATTGCAAACTGTTTTTAAGCAGGTTGGCAAATAATTGTTGCAGCCGGTTTTGATCGCCAAAAATATTTATGGTTGGTGATTCAATCTTGGTGACAAGCAATTGAATATGCTGCTGGCTGAATTGCGCCTGCATGCTGCTCACTGCATCTTGCAGCAAAGCACTTAAATTCAAGGTGTTTTTGCGATAGGTCATGCCGCCCACATCGGTTAAAGATAACTCATATAAATCGTTGACCAGATGTTTCAGTCGCTGACAATGTTTTTGCAGGCGTGTGACAGAAGTCAGATCGAGAGGCCGCACACCATCCTCCATTGCCTCCAGCTCTGCCTGCAGTACGGCGAGCGGTGTGCGCAGCTCATGGGAAATATCGGCAACCCATTGCCTGCGTGTCTGTTCATTTTGCGACAGGGTTTCACTTAAGTTATTGATATGCTCTGCCAGTATGCTCAACTCATCGCGACCGGTAACCACTATGCGCTCGCCATACTTACCCTGGCTGAGCAACCCTACCTGTGCGACCAATCGATTGATGCGCTTGGTGAGAAAGTGCGCGAGCGGAAAGGCTATGAGTCCGGCAAGTGCTAACGCGATAGTAATGACCAGGGCTAACTTTGTCTCTTGCAGTTGGACAAAGTCTGCGTCCTGCAAATCGCGCAGAGCCGGGTTGATAGGAATGCCGATATAGCCAATGACTTTGCCCTCGCTTTCCAGCTCCATCAGAAATACATTATTCCTGCGTTCATTTTTACCTGCGACCAGTTTTTTATTTTCGTCGAGCAAAAAAATACTTGCCCCTCCCATGGGGGGCCTGCGATTGAAATCGCGCTTATCGCGAAACTCCTGTCGCTCGCGCGACTCTTTGTCATCCTGGTGTGAATTGCGCTCGGTGGAATTATTGTCGCCAGGAGAATTGGCAGGTGGCAGCTCGCCAGGATTTTGCTCTGACGGGGGCGGCGGCCCGTTATCCTGGCGCGAGCGCCGCGGAAAGTTGCTGGTATCCAGATGCTGTGCCGCATATTGATCCCAGTCCTCGATCCAGTTCCAGTTTTTTTGCTGCGTATAATTTTTAATAAGATCGGCGGCCAGCGGTTGTGTATAGCGTATTTCCTTCGCGTTAATATAATTCCAAAAATCGTGCTGAAAACTGACCTTAATAAAAATATATAGCCCGGTGGTGAGCAGGATGCTCATCAGCAGGAGAACGAGAAAAAATTGCAGGCGTAACCTAAACATACTGTGCTGGACCTTTGACTGTGCCCCTATTTCGCTGGGCGTTTGTGCAATCTTGCCTGTATCTCAGGTTTCCGGCTAGAGGGGCGGTCGGAAACCGGGTGCTGCAGCCGTGCAGATTGGGGAGGAATTGAGGTAGAATAGCGGGAGTTAAGTAAACGTGCCTGGGGTGAGATTGTCTGAGCCAGGTGCAGTCATTATTGCTGCCGGTTTCCTGTAGCATTTTCTTTGTCTAATCATCTGGGGGCCAGTTTATGGACGTTATTGAGAACATTAAGCAGCAGATTGCTGAAAATCCGATTATTTTATTTATGAAAGGCTCACCCAATGCGCCCCAGTGCGGCTTTTCAGCGCGCACCGCGCAAGCGGTTATGGCCTGCGGCCAGCGCTTTGCCTATGTGGATGTGCTGAGCAATCCAGAAATTCGCGCAGAGCTGCCGAAATATGCAAACTGGCCAACTTTTCCCCAGTTGTGGGTAAAAGGTGAGCTGATTGGCGGTTGCGACATAGTGACCGAAATGCACGAAAAGGGTGAGCTTAAGCCCTTGATCGACTCTGCTGCTGCCTAAATTCATCGGTGAGAGTCTTCTTGAAAAGCCAGTTTTGCTGGCTTTTTTTATTTTTGTGCGAAGCCTTGTGTACATAGGGACTGTCATTTTCCATGTAGGGGCGGGCCATGCTGGTGCCGGCTGTTTTTGCCCTGCAAATTTTCCAATATGCCTTTTGTCATTTCTTTTTTGTTTCCTTGGCTGTGTACTGGCTTGCAGCGCTGTTTAGGTTGCTATAATCACCGCCTCGGTTGAGTTGGCGTTAATGAGGAGTTGTAGTGGATAAAAATAGCCCCCCTGAGTTTCATGCCTCCTTTTATGGTCCGCGCTATTGGTTTACCTGGCTGGGGTTGGGATTCTTCTACCTGCTGGCGCGCTTCCCAGTGCCCCTTGCCCTGGTGTTTGGCCGCTTGTTGGGCGATCTGTTCTATTATTTTGCGCGCTCGCGCCGCCGTATTTGCGAGACTAATATTGCCCTTTGTTTCCCGCAGCTGTCCGCGCAGCAGCAGGCGAATCTGGTGCGCAGTACATTGCACAATACTGGCAAGAGTCTGGTGGAGATGGCCATTGGCCTGTGGGGGCCTGCCGGGCAACTGGATAACCGCTTTGAGATTCACGGCCTTGAACACTTGCAGGTGCAGCAGCGCCAGGGGCAGGGAGTCTTACTCTTGGGGGCGCACTTTACTACCATTGATATAGTGGGGCGGATATTGTCACCCTATGCAAAGTTCGATGTGCTTTATCGCCAGGATGAGAGTCCGCTGATGGAATATATCCTGGCCCATGCGCGCGAAAAGTTTGCCCAGAGCGCGATTCCGCGCGGTGATACGCGGCAACTGATCAGGAACCTGCGCGAGGGGCGGGTGGTCTGGTACGCACCCGACCAGGATTACGGTGCGAAGCACAGCGTCTTCGCCCCCTTTTTCGGTGTGCAGGCGGCCAGTATTGTGGGCACCGCGCGTATCGCCCGTTTGGGTGAGGCCGCTGTGGTGCCCTTTTCGCACTATCGTGATGAAAACAATTGCTACCATCTGGTATTCGAGCCGGCGCTCGAAAATTATCCCACTGGCGATGATGTGGCCGATGCGACGCGCATTAACCAGATTGTCGAGGCTGCGGTAATGAAACATCCCGATCAGTACTGGTGGGTGCATCGCCGTTTTAAGACCCGGCCGCCTGGTGAATCCAGCCCCTATCCGAACAAGACCCGCAGGCGCTGAGCACGGTTTTCTGTCTCGTCTGGTGGCTAAAATTCACAAAATGCAAAAAGCATTACTAAAATATGGTATAAGGCGCGCCTTATTTGCCTGCGCAACCTTGAGGAGATGCCTATGTTAAGAATGTTCAAAGTTCAAGGTACCATGTTGCGCGAAGACTCTGTGCTGCGCGAAGACTCGGCGCTGCGCGAAGAAGCCAGGCAGGAGGGGGCAGATGCAACCATTCACAGCGAATTGGTCAAGCAGTCCATGGCGAATGCTCTCTGGATTGATGCCCATGAACCCAGCGATGAGGAGCGCGATGAGTTAAACAAGTTTCTCCGCGCGGAACTGCCTGAATCGGATGATGTGGAGGAGATTGAGTTCTCGGCACGCTATTTCCAGGATAACGAGGGCATCCATGTTCACTCCTTGTTTCTATCTCCTGCCGAATCGGGCCGTCACAATACAGTCACTGTTGCCTTTCTGTTGCAGGATAAGCGCCTGATCACCGTGCGCGAAGGCGATCTGGCGGATTTCCGCCTGCTGCGCATGCGCGCGCGTCGCGGCCAGGTGCATGTCGCCTCGCCTCAGGCTCTGTTGATCACCATGTTTGAGCAAAAAGTGGAGAATCTCGCCGACGCCCTGGAAGATATACACCGCACCCTGGAAGAGGTTAGTCATCTGGTGCTGGAAGATGAGAATTCAGAGCTGGAAGATGCGATTGACAAGCTGGCCAAGCTGGAGGACAGCAATGGTAAAATCCGCCTCTGCCTGATGGATACCCAGCGCTCCATTTCGTTTTTGCAACGCTATATCCGCGATAACAATGAATTGCAGGAGACTGCCCGCGAAATCAAGCGCGATGTGGATACGCTGATGTCGCACACCGCATTCCTGTTCGACAAGATCAACTTCCTGATGGACTCCACCCAGGGCTTTATCAATATCGAGCAAAACCAGATTATCAAAACCTTCTCGGTCGCTGCTGTCATTTTCCTGCCTCCCACGGTGGTGGCCAGTTTCTATGGGATGAATATGAATATCCCCTCCACCCATATGCCCTACAGTTGGGTGGTAGCCCTGGTGTTTATGGTGCTCTCGGGACTGGTGCCTTTCTGGTATTTCAAAAGCAAGGATCTGCTGTAATTTTGTTCATTTTGTCGATCCGTTGACACTATTTCTCTATTATTTTGACGCGCAAAACTGTCCGATGCCTGAAGTTAAACTATTCTAGGGTTAGATGATGTTGCGCTTTGGTCTATATGTTGCCTAAATATTGGCCAGGAACAGAGCGCGTTGCTTTTTAATAGGGTAGTCGTATGGCGGAAGTGAAGCCGCGCGGATTGCGTTTTGTAAAGCGTGTATATCCTGCGCGTATTATCGGCCTGGGGTTGGGGGCTATTGTGATTGCTGTGGCGCTGCTGCCGCAGCAGCCGCCCTTATTCCTGTGGCTGCTACTGGGCTTCAATGGCTTTGTCTGGCCTCATTTCGCTTATTATTTGGCCTCCATTGCCGCCAATCCCTATCGCATAGAGCGTTTCAGTTTACTGGCTGATGCTGTGCTGGGCGGCTTTTGGCTGGTGGCCATGGGTTTGAACCCCCTCGCCAGCAGCGTTCTGATTATGATGCTGTGGATGAATATGATCGCCGCTGGCGGCGTGAAGTTTTTTGCCAGCGGGGTATTGAGTACAGCTGCCGGCTTGCTGGTGGGTCTATTGCTGCTGGAGTTTCACTGGCAGCCGCAGGTCAGCAATGCAGTGATTTATGCCGCTATTCCCATGCTGATATCCTGTCCCATTTTGATCGGTCTGATCACCTACAACCTATCCATGCAACTGCATCGTCAGAAAGAATTGCTGAAGCACTTGAGTCGCACCGATAGTCTGACGGATATCTTCAATCGCGGCTATTGGGAAGTGCGCGCGCGCGAAGAGATCGTCAGGGTCAGGCGCAGCCACAGTCCCCTGTGCCTATTGCTGATTGATATAGATCACTTCAAGGCAGTGAATGATACCTATGGGCACGGCATGGGAGATAGGGTATTGCAGCAGGTTGCGCAATACCTGCAGTGGAACCTGCGCGAGTCGGAGCTGCTGGGGCGCTATGGGGGGGAGGAGTTCGGCATTATACTGCCGGATGAGGACTTGACCATGGCCTGGCAGTTGGGTGAGCGGCTGCGGCTATTTATTGAACAGGCCGAGTTTCAGGACCCGGCAGACCCCGGCAATACCCACCTGCGCTGCACCATCAGCATAGGGGTGGCCGCTTTTAGCGATAGTGCGGGGGATTTTTCCTCCTGGGTCAGGGCGGCGGATGCGGCTTTGTATCAGGCCAAGCGTATGGGGCGCAATCGCTGTGTCATGTATGAATCAGTCAACTGCTACCCTCTGGAAGAGCGGGTTTGATAGGTTCTTTTGATCAAGACGTGCAAGGCTACTCCTCGACCCACTCCCAGCGTAAGGGTTGGCCAAAATCATCCAGGATAATTTTCTTTTTCGGGCGCGGCTTGTAGTGCTTGGAGGGTGCCGGCGGCTTGCGCCTGGCTTCAATGGCGGCGACCACCTCGGGTAGGGGCGTGCGGTCTTCATGGCTCTGGCCCTCAAAGATGGCGACCAGAGGCCCCTGGGCATAGGGGCGCCCGCTGACCCCGCGCGGCACCTCATTGACCAGGCCGCCCTGGCTGAGGAACTCATTGACCTGTTGGTCGAGTTCGCTGTGTAATTCGCGTCTGGTTTTGGTGGGTTTCATGGATATGCATCCGGTGTGCAGTAGCGACAAAAACTTTCGGCTCATCATGCAGCATAGCAGTCGCCAACCTTTATCGGCAATTGGCAAATGTGCAGGGATTCTCGCATCTGTGATCTCCTTTGGGTAAAATGCGCCTCTTTTGCCAGGTTTCGGCCCGGTACCCCCTTATTGCATTGTAGACGGCTATGACCCAGACCACCCAGGCGACCCCGGTTACCCCGGCGAGCGCCAGCTTGAAAATCACCGAGATTTTTTACTCCCTGCAGGGCGAGTCCAATACTGTGGGCCTGCCGACGGTATTTGTCCGCCTGACCGGCTGCCCCCTGCGCTGCGGTTATTGCGATTCGGAGTACGCCTTCTATGGCGGCGAGCGGCTTGCGCTGGAGGAGATTGTTGCGCGGGTTGCCGGCTACAAACCCCGCTATATCTGTGTCACGGGTGGGGAGCCACTGGCGCAGCGCGAGTGCCTGACGCTGCTGACGCTGCTGTGTGATGCCGGTTACCAGGTTTCGCTGGAGACCAGTGGCGCGCTGCCTGTGGATGCTGTCGACCCGCGGGTAGTGAAAGTTATGGATCTGAAGACCCCCGGTTCGGGCGAAGTTGGCCGCAACCGCTGGGAAAATATTCCCCTGCTGGGGCCTCAGGATCAAATCAAATTTGTGATTTGCAGCCGCGAAGATTACGAGTGGGCCCGCTTCAAACTGGATGAACACCAGCTTGCAGGTCGGGTTGCCGAGGTATTGTTTTCGCCGAGCTTCGGGCAAATCGAGCCCTTGACTCTGGCCGAGTGGATACTGGCAGACAATCTTCCGGTACGTTTCCAGTTGCAATTGCATAAATTGCTGTGGAGCGATGTTCCCGGCCATTAAGCGGCTGCTGAATTTTTATTGATTATTTTTTGATAGGTTGTATATGTCGCAAAAGAAAGCAGTGGTGCTGGTATCGGGTGGTCTGGATTCAACTACAGCCCTGGCCATAGCGCGCAGTGAAGGCTATGCCTGCTACACCATGAGTTTTGATTATGGTCAGCGCCATAGGGTTGAACTGGTGGCGGCCGAGCGCACCGCCAAGGCTATGGGCAGTATCGAGCACAAAGTCATTCATCTGGATTTGCGCAGTATTGGCGGCTCGGCATTGACTGATACGGCCATAGCCGTGCCCGAGCAGGAGAGCGAGGGGATTCCGGTGACCTATGTCCCCGCGCGCAACACGGTATTTTTATCCATTGCTCTGGGGTGGGCAGAAGTGCTTGGTGCCGAGGATATTTTCATCGGTGTGAATGCCGTGGATTTCTCCGGTTACCCGGATTGTCGCCCCGACTATATTGCCGCCTATGAGGTCATGGCGAACCTGGCCACTCGCGCCGGCGCCGAGGGCGGCAGGCTGCGCATACGCACGCCCTTGATCGATCTCAGCAAGGCGGACATTATCCAGCGCGGGTTGGCGCTGGGGGTCGATTACGGCTTGACCGTCTCCTGCTATCAGGCAAACGACAAGGGTGAGGCCTGCGGCAAGTGCGACAGCTGTCGTTTGCGCGCCGCCGGTTTTGTGCAGGCGGGCATTGCCGATCCGACCCACTATTCCGCTTAGGATATTTCAGAAAAATTGTTTGCGAGCTGCTTGCCTTCGGAAAAGGAGGCTGCTCGCTCAGATGTTGTCGCGGTAAAGTCTAGGGTGCCGTGGAGGCCAGGTTTTTGATTGGCTCCTGTGGTTTGTGTAGGTCATTTATTTTTTGCGGCAATTTTCGCTGTTGTTTTATTGATCAGTTCTGTTTCTCACTATTTTATTTTTAAAAAAATGGCAACCATGCTGATCCTGCAAAAAATCGCGCCGTTATTGACGCTACCTTGTGGTTGTTCAGCTTGTTGCTCCGGGTCAAAGTGGGTTAACCCTGATAGTAAATTGTATTTTTATTGTTTTGCTGTAAAAAAATGCTTGTCTTTTCAGACTAAAACATTATTATACGCGCCTCGCATTTGGGTCGTTAGCTCAGTCGGTAGAGCAGTTGGCTTTTAACCAATTGGTCGCAGGTTCGAATCCCGCACGACCCACCATATCAGGCCTTAGCGCTAAAAAAAGAGGATGCCCAATGGCGTCCTCTTTTTGTTTGTGTTGTCGATGTTTATTATCTTGGCGAGATGCTGCGCGAGACGGGCATGTCTGTGCAGTGGCTGTGTTAAAATTCAGCTCCACCCCATGAGGCCGGTAGCATGTCTGTAGAATTTGTTAATCTTGCTGTGCGTGAAAATTCAGCGGCACAGGACCTGGTTAAGCAGCACCTGGCGCGCACCTGGAGTGCGCCCCAGTATACGCCGCAGCAGGAGGCTGACTACAAAGAGCGAATCGTCGCACTGCTGAAGCAGCATAATGCCGTATTGGTTGCCCATTACTACACAGATCCCTTGATCCAGGCCCTGGCCGAAGCTACGGGTGGCTGTGTCTCGGATTCCCTGGAAATGGCGCGCTTCGGCAAGAATCACCCCGCCGATACGCTGATAGTGGCGGGGGTAAAATTTATGGGCGAGACGGCCAAAATCCTCACGCCGGAAAAGCGCGTGCTTATGCCGACCCTGGAGGCTACCTGCTCACTGGATATAGGTTGTCCGGTAGATGAGTTCTCCGCATTCTGCGACCAGCATCCCGATCGCACTGTAGTGGTGTATGCCAATACTTCAGCGGCGGTAAAGGCCCGCGCCGATTGGGTGGTCACTTCCAGCATTGCTCTGGATGTGGTGGATTACCTGGATCGCCAGGGGAAGAAAATTATCTGGGCGCCTGATAAGCATCTGGGCGGCTATGTACAACAGAAAACCGGTGCCGATGTCCTGCTCTGGGATGGTGCCTGTATCGTTCATGAAGAATTTAAAGCCAAAGGGGTGGAGGACCTGAAAATCCTCTACCCGGATGCGGCTGTGCTGGTGCATCCTGAGTCTCCGAAGTCGGTGGTGGATCTGGCCGATGTGGTGGGCTCTACCTCGCAACTGATCAAAGCGGCGCAAACCCTGCCCAATCGCGAATTTATAGTGGCGACCGACCAGGGTATCTTTTACAAGATGCAACAGCTCAATCCCGACAAGGTGTTCCATATAGCGCCCACCGCCGGCAGCGGCGCCACCTGTCGCTCCTGCGCCAATTGCCCGTGGATGGCGATGAATGCCCTGGACAATCTGGTGGATGTGTTTGACCGCAGTGACAATGAAATCCATGTCGATCCCGACCTGGCAAGGCGTGCCATGATTCCGCTGCAGCGCATGCTGGACTTTAAAAAGTAACCTGTTGCAGGGGTTTTGCTTGTCTCGGCGCGCCCCACTCAGTACCATTGCGCTTTTATCCTATTTCGCCCTTTTTGATCGCTAACGGAGCCCCCTGATGATTCAAGGTAGTATGGTTGCCCTGGTAACACCAATGAACGCTGATAACTCGCTCGATTGGGCCAGTTTGCACAAGTTGGTCGACTGGCACCTGGCAGAGGGGACTCACGCCATTGTCGCCGTGGGGACTACGGGCGAATCCGCCACCCTGGATGTGGCAGAGCATCTGGCGGTGGTGAAAAAAGTGGTGGATCAGGTTGCCGGTCGCATTCCCGTGATCGCAGGCACAGGAGCCAATTCAACCTCTGAAGCGGTAGAGCTGACACAGGCGGCCAAAGATGCAGGCGCTGATGCCTGTCTGTTGGTGACCCCTTACTACAATAAGCCCACCCAGGAGGGTTTGTTTCTGCATCACCAGCACATAGCCAAAGCCGTGGCTATTCCGCAGATTCTTTACAATGTACCGGGTCGCACCGGTGTCGATATGCAGACCGAGACCGCACTGCGCCTTTCTGCTGTGGCTAATATTATCGGCATCAAGGAGGCTACCGGTGACCTGGTGCGCGCCAAGGCGCTGATTGACAGGGCGCCGAAAAGTTTTGCTGTGTTCTCCGGCGATGATGCCACGGCGGTGGATTTGATATTGCTGGGCGGCAAGGGCGATATTTCGGTGACTGCCAATGTGGTGCCAGACCAGATTGCGCGCATGTGCGAACTGGCGCTGGCGGGCAGGGCGGAAGAGGCCCGTGCGATCAACCAGCGCCTGCTGCCTTTGCACGATGCCATGTTTGTCGAGTCAAACCCCATCCCGGTGAAATGGGCGGTCGAGCACTTGGGCTTGATCCAATCGGGTATACGCCTGCCGCTGACGCGGCTTTCCAGCCAGTACCAGGCTCAAGTGAAAGCGGCGATTGCCCTTGCCCAACCTATGAAAATAACAGGCTGATCAGTGGCTTACCTGACCCTCGGCGCGAACTTTCGCAGTTCGCCTGGGTCTAGGCAATTCCGTGCATCGCGCTCCACCCTCCTTAGAGAATTTTCATGAATTTAACGATGATCAAAGCCAAAACATTTGCCTGTTCTCCCTTTTCCTTAGGTTTGTTGGCGCGCTATGGCTGCCTGGCCTGCCTGGGGCTCTCTCTCTCTGGCTGCGGTATTTTTTTTGGCGATAATGGTGTGTTCCGCAATCGCGAGTACGATTACCTCAAGTCGGATAATATTGCCCCACTGGTGCTGCCGGAAGGGGTCGATACCCGTGCACTGGGGGAGCTATATCCGATTCCGCCGATCAGTGCGAGCGACTTTGGCTACGATCCCAACGCCACTGATTACGAAGTGCCAAGACCCATGCCGCTGTCGGCCAACATGCTGCAGGAGAATGTAAAGATCCAGCGTGTCGGCGAAAACATGTGGATTCTGGTTAATGCTGCGCCGGGAGAGCTCTGGCCCCGCGTGCGCAATTTCCTCGGGGCCAACAACCTCAGTGTCGCCCGCGCCGATTTAAAGCAGGGGATTATTGATACCGATTGGCTGCAGTTTAAAACGGATCTGAGCAGTCATGATAAATATCGTATTCAGATAGATCAGGGTGTGCAGCCGGAAACCAGTGAGATTCATATCACCCACTTCAATGCCCCAGGCAGTGTGCTGCCGACCCAGGAGCCCGAGTGGCCCAGCCAGTCCGTCAATCCCGAGCGTGAAAAATGGCTGCTGGATGAATTGGCGGCCACCCTGGCCAGCGATGTCGCCGGTGTTGGCACTTCCATGCTGGCTCAGGGAATAGGCGGCAATACTGCGGCCAAGGCAACCTTGGGTATGTTGAAAAACGAACCTATCATGACCTTGAAGCTGGACAAGGTTCGCGCCATGGCGACTGTGGCTTATGCGGCCAAGCGCGATGGTTTCTACCTGTTTGAATCGGATGCCGACAGTGGTCTGTTTTACGTTCACTATCAGGATCCTGAAGAGGCAAAGCCGGGCTGGTTTAAGCGTTTCTTCCATATAGGTTTGAATCCGAAGCCTCCCACTTCGCCCTATTCCCTGGCGCAGATCCAGGCCAATATGCTGCAGGGTGAGGCGTTTGAGTCGGCTCCTTACTCCGATCCAAAGCGTGAAAAGTTACTGAAAAAAGCTCCGGGTTATTTGATTGTGGTGAGTGGCAAGGGTGGCGATTATGTGATTCGCGCGCGCGATCCTTACGGCAAGCGCCTGAAGGCGCGCGAGGCTCGTGAGCTTTTGACTGTTTTGCGCAAGAACCTGATCTAAGTGACTGTGCCCTTGCGTTTTGCCTCTCTGGGCAGTGGCAGTCGCGGCAACTCTACCCTGGTAGAGTGGGGGCAGGGCATGCTGCTGATCGATTGCGGCTTTAGCGTAAAGGAGGCTGAACTGCGGTTGCAGCGCTTGGGTCGTTCAGCTGGGCAGTTGACTGCAATATTGGTAACTCATGAGCATTCTGACCATATAAAAGGTGTCGCGGCCCTGTCTCGTCGCTATAATCTACCTGTATATATGACGCCGGGCACTTACCAGGGGCGCGACCTGGGTGAACTGCCGGGCCTGAACCTGATACATGCCTATACTCCCTTTACTCTCAATGGATTGCGGGTCATTCCTGTGGCTGTGCCCCATGATGCCCGCGAACCTGCGCAATTTGTCCTGGAGTATGCCGGTTTGCGCTTGGGAATCCTCACTGATTTGGGTAGTATTACACCTCATGTGGAGGCCAGTTATCAGGCCTGTGATGCCATGGTGCTGGAGGCCAATCACGATCCCTTTATGCTGGCGGCAGGCCAGTATCCGCCCTCGCTGAAGCGGCGGGTTGGCGGACATTGGGGGCATCTGAGTAACCAGCAGGCTGCAGGTTTTTTGCAGCGCCTGGACACGGGGCGTTTGCAGCATCTGGTGGTGGCCCATATCAGCCAGAAAAACAATTCCCTGGATTTGGCGATGGCTGCCCTGGCGCCCGTCACCCAACAGGTCAAGCAGGTGACCTACGCCTGCCAGGAGCAGGGGTTTGACTGGCTGGCAGTGCTGTAAAAGCTTTATCAACGACAGAATCAATTTCAATACAAAGTGAGCAATAAGATGGAAAAGCGCGAAGAACTCTACGCGGGCAAAGCCAAATCAATTTATAAAACAGATGATCCCGATCGTCTGATTATGCTGTTCCGCAATGATACCTCTGCCTTTGACGGCAAGAGAATTGAACAGCTTGACCGCAAGGGCATGGTCAACAACAAGTTCAACGCGTTTATCATGGGCAAGCTGCAGGCTGCCGGTATTCCCACCCACTTTGAAAAGCTGTTGTCTGACAATGAAGTGCTGGTGAAAAAAATGGATATGATTCCGGTGGAGTGCGTGATCCGCAACCTGGCAGCAGGTTCACTGGTACGTCGTCTGGGGGTGCAGGAAGGTATAGATTTGAACCCTCCTACCTTCGAGCTGTTCTTAAAGAACGATGCCCTGGGCGACCCCATTGTCAATGAATCCCTGGTGGAGACCTTTGGCTGGGCGACCCCGGCGCAACTGGCGCGCATGAAAGAGTTGACCTACAAGATCAATGCGGTGCTCAAAGAACTCTTCGCCAGCGGCAATATGCTGCTGGTGGATTTTAAAGTGGAGTTTGGTCTGCACAAGGGTGAGATTATTCTCGGCGATGAATTCTCTCCCGATGGCTGTCGCCTGTGGGATAAGGATACCCGCGAAAAACTGGATAAAGACCGCTTCCGCCAGAATCTCGGCAATGTAGTTGAATCTTATGAGATAGTCGGCAATCGCCTCGGATTAACATTTTAACAGGGTTTCGTCTATTCTTTATGGATAGGCATCGACAGGCAGGGCGGGTGTCTCCCTGCCTGTGAGTGCACTGACATATTAATAACTACAATTATCGGAGTTGCACCATGATAGAAAGACGTCGTTTTGACCGCACCACCACCTCGGTGCGCGTGGAAATGAGCAATCCCAGTTTTGGCACTATTGTCGGGTTTGCCAAGGATGTTTCTGATGGTGGTGCTTTGGTGCAGATTGAAAACCAGCCCTGTCCTCCTTTGGGTACAGAAGTCTCTGTGCTTTTCAAAAAGTCTGTGGGCGCTATCAATATTGAGCCGGTGAAAATGAAAGTTGTCCACCAGCTTAAAAATACCATAGGTTTAATGTTTGTCCGCTAGTCGCATGCACCGGCGCCCTTGTCGCTGACCGGTGCAGCTCCAATTGACTGCCTAGCTTTTATTTTTGCATTGCTCAGGTAGTGTTACCGTCAGTTCTCCCTTGCGAAAATTTGCCACCAGTTGCTGCAGGTCGCCGCAGGGTAGATTTTTGTTTTCCGAAAGGTCCAGGGTGGTCAGGTGCAGTAGCTGCAGCAAGGATTCAGCCTGGATTAAGTTGTTGTGGCGCAAGCTGAGAACCTTCAAGCGCGGTAAGTGGCTGAGTTGCTGTACCCTGGTCAGAGCGTTCTCCTCCAGGTTTAACTGCTCCAGCGCGGTAAAGGTTTCCAGTCCAGCCAGGCTGGCGATGCCGGCGTTGCTGCAATTCAATTGTTTGAGTTGTTCAGCTTTGACAATTTGTTTATCGCTGATGGTCTGCTCGACACAGTTGCGCAAATTTTCGTCGGCTATCTGGTAATCCTTAAACAGGGGAAGCGGGGTATAGACCAGTTTGTCATTGAGGCTGACCGAGTAGGTTCTGCAAGCACTGAGATTGGCGAGCAGTAGCAGCCCGCAACAGTGCACAAGGAATTTGCTGTGCATAATAAATTTGCCTATAGTTGAATGCTGATATATGAATGGTTGGGTTTGCTTAAAGGGAATTCAATGAAGTCTGTATTTTCGCAGGCTGGGCAAATAAAAGCCAATCTGTTTACAGATGTTTTGCGCGAACTCTTTTTGTGGCTATAGGTCTTATTGAGACTTCTATTTTTTATTTATTGGCTATTGCTGGAAAGCGTTATTTTTATCGGTTAACTGGAGTGAGAATACTATGAAAAAATTAATTATAGCTTTGTGCGCAGTATGTTTTGTCGGTTGCGCGACTACCGATCCCTACACCGGTGAGAAGAAGACCAGTAATGCCGGCAAAGGTGGCGGCATAGGTGCAGTGGTGGGTGCTGTTGCCGGTGCCGCAGCTTCGAGCAAAAAAGACCGCAATCGCGGCGCCCTGACCGGTGCCCTGGTGGGAGCCGCTGTGGGTGGTGGTATAGGTCACTATATGGACAAGCAGGAGCAGGTGATGCGCGATCGCTTGCAGGGCAGTGGTGTGCAGGTGCAGCGCGAGGGCAACAACCTCAATTTGATTATGCCCGGCAATATTACCTTCGCCACCAATCGCTCGGAAATTCGCGCGGATTTCTATGATGTCTTGAACTCAGTGGTATTGGTGTTGAAAGAGTACAACAAGACCAATATCAATATCAGCGGCCACACAGACTCGACCGGCTCTGACAAAATCAATCAGAAGCTGAGTGAAGATCGCGCCAGTAGCGTTCGCAGCTATTTGATTGGCCAGCAAATCAACAGCAGTCGTATAGATGCGGTGGGCTATGGTTCCCACAGCCCTATAGCCAGCAATGATACTGAAGCGGGTCGCCAGGCCAATCGCCGTGTTGAGATGCAGCTGATCCCTGTGGAGTAGTGCGGATTTGCGGCGGCTTAGAAACCATCTTATTGGGCTAAATCTCCCGCCGCAGTCTTGCATTGCCATCAGAAAGTGTTGATAATGCGCGCCTCTTGTCGAGGCGCATGCCCAGGCAAGCTTTTATGGTGATCTAGCCGGTCCCCTCGCAATAGCGACCTGTAAACCCCGCCAGGCCCGGAAGGGAGCAACGGTAGCAGTAAGTTATGTGCCGGGGTGCGGCTGGTTAGATTACCTCCATCTACGACAGCGTTAGCTGTTCCTGTTTTTTATAACCGTTTAAATTCCGTACGCCTGGCAGCATATTCACCTGTCTATTTTGCGCCATCCTAGTATAATTGCGCCCAATTTTTTGTGAATTCATCGAGTAAGCAACGGCATGAGTTATCAAGTTCTCGCGCGCAAGTGGCGCCCGCGTATTTTCCGTGAGATGGTGGGGCAGGAACATGTGCTGCAGGCGCTGATCAATGCCCTGGACCACAATCGCCTGCATCATGCCTACCTGTTTACCGGCACCCGTGGGGTGGGCAAGACCACCATTGCGCGTATCCTCGCCAAATGCCTGAACTGCGAAACCGGTGTCAGTTCTGAACCCTGCGGCCAGTGCTCAGCTTGCCGTGAAATTTCCGAGGGCCGTTTTGTCGACCTGATTGAAGTGGATGCGGCTTCGCGCACCAAGGTGGAGGATACCCGCGATCTGCTGGAAAACGTCCAGTACTCGCCCACCCGTGGTCGCTATAAGGTCTATCTGATCGACGAAGTTCATATGCTCTCCAACAGCAGCTTCAATGCCTTGCTGAAAACCCTCGAAGAGCCGCCGCCGCACGTCAAGTTTTTGCTGGCCACCACAGATCCGCAAAAACTGCCGATGACCATATTGTCGCGCTGCCTGCAGTTCAACCTCAAGAATATGAACCCTGAGCGGATCGTCAATCATCTCAAGTATGTGCTGGAGCAGGAGGTGATTCCCTATGAGGAGTCGGCGCTCTGGCAATTGGGGCGCGCGGCCGATGGCAGTATGCGCGATGCCTTGAGCCTGACCGATCAGGCCATTGCCTATGGTTCCGGTAAAATTGCCGAAGTGGAAGTGGCGGCCATGCTGGGCACCCTCGACCAGGCGGCTGTCTACGAAATTGTTTCCGCCCTGGCATCGCTGGATGGCAAAGCCACTCTCGATGCTGTGCAGAAAATGTCTGAGCAGGCTCCCGATTTCAACAATGCCCTGGCTGAAATGCTATCCATGCTGCATCGCATTGCCATTGCCCAGGCGCTGCCTGAGGCTGTGGACAACAGTCATGGCGATAAGGATCAAATTATGCAGCTGGCGCAGCAATTGCCCGCTGAAGATGTACAACTGTTCTATCAAACAGCCCTATTGGGGCGTCGCGACCTGCCGCTGGCCCCGGATCCGCGCGCCGGTTTCGAAATGGTATTGCTGCGAATGCTGGCCTTTAAGCCTCAGGGAGTGATAGATGTTCCCACCCAGGGGCTGCCCGCGCGCGCCGCAACTGCAGTGCCGACAGTTCAAGCCCCGGTGTCCACTGTTGCCGAGCCCCAGCCCAAGGCGCCCGTTGCGGCAGCCCAGCCGCAGCCTGTGGCGGAGCCCGCAGCCGCAAAGCCAGCTGAAGAAACTGCCCCTTTCGACGGTCCCTACGATAATGTACCCGCGAACCTGGGAGAGGATTACGACGAGTATGCGCCGGCACCGGCTTATTTCGAAGCCGAACTCAGCGCTGGACAAGCCCCGTCAGGGGTTCAGTCTGAGGGTAACGCACTAAAAAAGTTTGAAGCGGCTGAGCCGCACCCCCCCGCCAGTGTCGATAGCGTTGCTGAGGTGATTGCCCCGGTAATTGCAGAGCCGCAGCAAAAAATTCCCTATCTGCAGGCGGGTCCGGGGGACTGGCCGGCAATTTATGTCGGCCTGGGAGTCAGTGGAATACTGCAGAGTACAGTTGCCAACTGCCAGTGGCTGGAGCGGCAGGGCAACCACTTCCATTTTGTTATGGATGAAAGCAACAGCACCCTCTACGATCCAGGCCATCAGCAGCGCCTGGCTGATCTGCTCAGTGACTATTTTGTCGAGCGCATCCAGGTCAGCATTCAGCTGGGGCAGGTCAGTGTAGAGACACCGGCAATGATTGCTGTCCGCCATAAAAAAGAGCGGCAGGCCAATGCAGTGACAGCGATAAAAACCGATCCTGTAGTGTTGCAATTGATTGAACAATTTGACGCTACATTGCGAGAAGATACTATAGAACCTGTGTAGCCTTTTTATATTTTTTACAGCCACTGAGTTGGCAGCGAGGACAATATGACTGGTATCGGCGATTTAATGAAACAGGCTCAGCAAATGCAGGCCAATATGCAAAAAATGCAGGAAGATCTGGCCAATGCCGAAGTGAAAGGTGAAGCCGGCGCAGGTCTGGTGGCAGTGGTCATGACGGGCCGCCACGACGTCAAGCGAGTGCACATTGATGCCAGCCTGATGAGTGAAGATAAAGATATGCTGGAAGATTTACTGGCCGCCGCCGTCAACGATGCTGTGCGCAAAGTGGAAAACCAGAGTCGCGAACAAATGGCCAAGATGACTTCGGGTATGGGATTGCCTCCAGGCTTCAAACTGCCATTTTAAATCTGAATTCTCCGTTGTTATCTGTCGAGATATAAGCCTGAATGTTTAGCCCTCTCATTGACGAACTTATGTCATCACTGCGCTGCCTGCCGGGTGTCGGCCCAAAATCCGCGCAGCGCATGGCCCTGCATTTGCTGGAGCGCGATCGCGAAGGCGCGGGCCGCCTGGCCCAAGGGTTGGTGAATGCCATTGAGCGTGTCGGTCGCTGCCAGCGCTGTCGCACGCTCACTGAGCAATCCCTCTGTGGTATCTGCAGCAATAATCGCCGCCTGGATTCCCTGCTCTGCGTAGTGGAGACACCGGCGGATGTCTTGGCGATTGAGCAATCGGGTACTTATCAGGGCAAATATTTTGTCCTGCTCGGCCATCTATCGCCGATTGATGGCATTGGCCCGGAAGATATAGGTATAGATCAATTGCTGAAGCTCTTGCAGCAGGAGCCGATCAGTGAAGTTATCCTGGCCACCAACCCTACAGTGGAAGGGGAAGCTACGGCTTTTTATATCAGCGAGCGCGCAAAAAATCTCAATGTGACTGTCTCGCGCATTGCCCACGGTGTTCCACTCGGCGGTGAGCTGGAATTTATTGATGGTGGAACCTTGTCTCACGCGTTTGCCAGCAGAAGAAATATTTAAGGATTTGCCCGCGGGCTAGAAAATTTTATGCAGATTTTTACGGATCCTATTTGGATTGAACACAATGATGAGCTTGCGGAACTGTGCCCGCGCCTGCGCCAGCAGGCCGCTATTGCCGTAGATACGGAGTTTATGCGCAGCGATACCTTTTATCCCATCGCCGGCTTGATTCAGATTGGCGATGGTACGCAAAGTTATTTGATCGATCCATTGACGATTACCGAGTTTGCCCCCCTGCGCGAATTGTTCAGCGATGAGTCTGTCACCAAGGTACTGCACTCCTGCTCGGAAGACCTGGATGTGTTTAAGCGTTTGCTGGGGTTGGTGCCCAGCCCGATTTTTGATACGCAGATAGCGGCGGCTTTTGCCGGCTTTGGTTTTTCCCTGGGATACGCTTCCCTGGTAAAAATGATCCTGAATACAGAGATTCCCAAAGACGAGACTCGCTCTGATTGGCTGCAGCGGCCGCTCAGTGCCGCGCAAATAAAATATGCCACCTTGGATGTTGCGCACATGCTGGTTATTTACGGCAAGCTGTTGCAGGTATTAAAAGCCAGCGAACGTCTGGATTGGGTAAAAGACGATTGCGAGAACCTGGTAGCCCAGGCGCAAATGGCCGAGGATTACCGCGAGGCCTACCACAAGGTGGGTTTTGCCTGGAAATTGCGGCCGCAAGAGCTGGCCATACTGCGCGACCTCTGTATCTGGCGCGAACAGCAGGCGCGCGAGCGCGATCTTCCCCGCAATCGTTTAATCAAAGAGCCTGCACTCTGGGAAATGGCGCGCAAGCAACCGCAGGATATAGTGCATTTGCAGCGTATCGAGGATATACCCTCGCGCACCCTGAAAGAGGATAGCCAGACCCTGTTGGCCATTATTCGCGATAGCGCTGCGACCTGTGCGGAATCCTGGCCGGTGCGCCTTGATCCGCCCCTGGCTTTGGCCGAGGCGCCATTGCTGAAAGCGCTTAAGCAATGGGTGCGCTCCAGGGCGGAAGCCCTGAATCTCCCACCGGAAACCCTTATCCGCAAAAAGGAATACGAGACCCTGGTGCGCTCTGGGTTGAAGGGGGGTAACTATGAATTGCCGGAGCGTCTGCAGGGCTGGCGCTATACTGTGATTGGAGAAGGGCTAAAGGATGTCGCTCAGCAGTGGTCCTCGTCGACCCCTCCTTAAGCCGAACACTATTCATCACAAGAATTTCACTATGAACATGATTTGCCAGATCTACCGCAGCCCCAAAGAAGAGGGTATGTACCTCTATGTCCTAAAAGAGGAGGGCCTTGGTCGAGTTCCGCAGGAGTTGCTGAAGCTGTTCGGCAAGCCCCAGCCGGCGATGGTATTGCTGCTGACCCCGGAAAAAAAGCTGGCCAGGGTCAGTGTGGAAAAGGTGATGGAAAGCCTGTCCCAGCAGGGCTTTTATTTGCAGATGCCGCCGCGCGACGAAAAAGACGCGGAGATGGTGCAGATGCGTGCGCACAACTCCAAGCTGTCGGGTTAAGGTAAAATGGCTGCACAGGTTTTCTGGCGAGCAAAAACGCTGCAACAAATGACTCCTTCGGAGTTTGAGTCTCTGTGCGATGGCTGCGGCAAATGCTGCCTGCATAAGCTGGAAGATGAGGATGATGGCGATGTCTACTACACCAAGGTGGCCTGCCGCTTTCTCGACCAGGACAGCTGCCAATGCCAGACCTACAGCACTCGCCAGCAGCAGGTGGAGGCTTGTGTAGTGCTGACCCCGGAGACGGTGCGTAGCACCTACTGGCTGCCGGAGACCTGTGCCTATCGTCTGCTTGACGAGGGTGTTCCACTGTTTGACTGGCATCCGCTGGTATCCGGCGACCCCAATTCTGTGCACAAGGCAGGCATGTCTGTTGCTGGCAAAGTGATAGATGAAAACCAGGTTAATCTCGATGACCTTGAAGATTATGTTGTACGTTGGGTATAAGGAACAAATGTTATGAACAATATTCAGTATGCATGGCTGATTTATGTGGTGGGTGGCCTGGGCTGTTGTATTGCCACCTGGTGGATGTTTCTCTGGGCCTGGCGTTTTGTGCGCTACTCGGCGGTAGTTACGGTAGTGACCTTGCTGTTTACACCCTATGCCATAGATCCGCAGACCATGATGATGGCCCCTGCAATTTACACCCTGGTGTTTAACGGCATAGGCCTGGGGCTGGATGCTATTCTACCGCTGATCAAATTGATGCTGGGCATTTGGTTTATCGGCATCATCCTGGTGCTGGTATTCGTATTGCTGACTCGCAAATCGGGCAAAACCTATAAGCCTGTGCCTGCGCCCGCTGCAGCGCGCAAGCAGAATAACAGCAGTTACAATGCCCATAAGCTGGCAGAGCCAAACAAATCCCAGAGCAGGGCCTCTTCAAGCCGGGAACTCTTCTCCAGGGATTCCCTCAGCTACGAGGAGCGCCAGGCGCGCGACGAGCTGCTGGCCGGTGAGATGCCTATGCGGGCATTGCGGGACTGACGCTGTCCTGCTGGAGCCCATCCATACCGCCATTTTCACAGGGCCAGCGCAAGCTGGCTTTTTGCATTCTGGCCGCCGGGAAAATGGCTAAATGCTATAAAAGTGCTATAAATACTGGAAGATTCTGATCATTTTTTTGTCCGGGCGATGGTACAGAGGTTCCCTCGCTATTGTTTGAACCCCTGGCAAATCAATTCCCAGCCTAACAGCAGGCCCAGTATGCGTATAAATATAATTCCAGCATTGATTGTCTTGGCTTTGACGGCAGCATCCGCCAGCTGGGCTGCGCCCCATGAGGACGCGGCGTCTGACAAACATCAGGCTGCAGCTCACGACCAGGCCCAACCTCAGCCCGCCGCTGAATCGCACCATGAACAGGCGGGCGAAGAACATCCTGAAGATAATCCCAAGCCGGCTCTCGATAGAATCCTGCCTTCGGATGTGCGTGTGCTGATAGATATTTCCGGCAGTATGAAAAAAACTGATCCGCAAAATTTGCGCAAGCCCGCGCTCAATTTGATTGCGCGCCTATTGCCCGATAAAAGCCGCGCGGGAATCTGGACCTTTGGCCAATCGGTCAATATGCTGATGCCGCACCACCTGGTCGATGCCGCATGGCGCAAGCAGGCCGCGCCTAAAGCCGAGCAGATAAGCTCCATAGCCTACTTCACCAATATAGGCAAAGCCCTGGAGGAGGTCAGCTTTGATCGCGAAAAATTAAGCGCTGATTATAAAACGCATATTATTCTGCTCACCGATGGCGTGGTCGATATCAGCAAGGAGCCTGCAGACAATGCCCGGGAGCGCGAGCGTATCCTGCTCGATCTGCTGCCCGAATTAAAAAAAGCAGGCTATACCATTCACACCATTGCGCTATCGGCCGATGCGGATCATGACCTGCTGAAAAAATTATCCGTGGCCACCGATGGCGCTTTCACCACAGCGCTATCTGCGGATGAACTGACCAGTACCTTTCTCAAGATCTTTGACCAGGCGGTGCCTGCAGAGCGCGTGCCCTTGGAAGATAATGGTTTTCTGGTGGATGCCAGCATCAAAGAATTTACCGCACTTATCTTCCGCAAAGAAGGAGTGAAAAACTCCGTGATTGTTTCTCCTGAGGGCAAGGAATATTCTGCAACCAGCCCCCAGGATGGCATTAACTTGTACAGGACAGATAAATACGACCTTATTACCGCCGATACGCCGAAGGTGGGAAAATGGCAAATCAAAACGGAGATTACACCCCAGAGCCGCGTGACAGTGGTCAGTAATTTGCAATTACTGGTGCAGCCTCTAAAAACCAACCTGCGCTTGAATGACAGCCTGGCGATTGATTACTCCTTCCTGGAAAATGGCAAAACCATTACTAATAAAGATTTCCTTGGGTTGCTCGAAGCCAGTGCCATTATTGCCAAGGAAAATACCGAAGATAACAGCACCCTGAATTTAACTCTTCCCTCGCCGCCGGAAAATGGGCTCTATCAGCAAAATCTCGGCAGCTACACAGAGGGGGGCAATTACACGGCGCATTTGTATATTGATGGCAAGACCTTCAAGCGCGAATTCAAGCATAGCTTTAGCGTGATTGAATCCGTGATCAAGGTGGAAAAAAATAATATTGCCGGCGCCGATGGCAGCATTACGCACAACTACAAGATCACGGTGGATGAAAAGCTGGTCGATCCCAGCAAGCTAAAGGTGACCACCAGCATCAAGGATTCGCTGAAAAACAGCAGCAACAAGCAGCTGAATATTATTGCGGGCAATCACTGGGAGTTTTCGTTTTTGCCGGCAAAGCCCGCAGAATACTTTATCCGCATACGCGCGCAGGGCGATATGCTGGATGGCAGTAAACTGGATGAGACAGTCACTGCCGAAACCTTTAACTACCAGGAAAGGCTTGCAGAGAAAGTTGCTGTGCCCGAAACGCCTGTGGCGGACGAGAAACACGAACAGCAGGAAGAGGCAAAGCCTGAAACTGCGGTAAAGCCCTGGCTGTTGTATCTCGGCATTGGGCTGGGTAATTTACTGATTGTAGTGGCAGTCTATTTTGGTTATCGTGCACTGAAAGGCAAGGGCAGCCTTGCCGACGCGGAAAAAACCCTGGCTAAAGCCAGCAGGCCAGAGGCGGGAGCTGCGTCGGAAAGAGTCGCGCCGGCGGCAACGGCAATAGATCTGTCTGATGATAATCCTGCACATATACCCATGAATGATGATTTGCTATCGGAATCGGCCTTTCCCTTGGATAATATGGATGATACCAAGGATGACCCCAATGGCTGATTCGCAAATCGCAATACTTAATTTTTTGCAAGGCAAGAATTGGAAGACATTAATACATTATTAGAGACCAGCTCTGTTGTTCTGGTCGATGAATTTCGCCTGCCATTGGTCAATCGCTTCTATGCCGATTGCAAATACAAAGTGAAATGCGGGCGCAATGACAGGGTTTACAGCATTTCCCTCAATGGCAATATGATTGCCGCTGCGCGACTCTTGCCGCAGGCTGACAATAGCTATCTGCTGCGCAATCTCTGTGTTGCTTCGCAGTGGCGCAGGCGCGGAGTTGCCAGCTATTTCCTGAAAAAAGTACTGGCTGATCTGCCTCCCCATGACTGTTATTGTTATGCCTTGTTCCATCTCAAATTATTTTACATTGGCCTGGGTTTCCAGGTTTTTTCTGCCGATCAGGTTCCCCAGGATATTGGTGAAGTCTATCGACGGCACCAGCAGCGCAACCGCGACTGGATATTGATGGGCTATATCCACGGTGGCGGCCATTGATTTTATTCCCTGAAGTCATTGTCATTTTAAATAGGCTTCATCAATAAACATAACTTGCAATCTCTGTGTGGGTTAATTAATCTCATGCTAAACATCAGGAGGATTCACCATGAATATTAATATCGGTATCACTCAGGAACACCGCGAAGAGATTGCTGTAGGTTTATCCAAGTTGTTGGCTGATACCTATACGCTTTATTTAAAGACCCATAATTTCCACTGGAATGTCACTGGCCCCATGTTCCAGACATTGCACCTTATGTTTGAAACCCAGTACACAGAGTTGGCTCTGGCAGTCGATTTGATTGCCGAGCGCATTCGCTCTTTAGGATTTCCTGCTCCTGGCACTTACAAGCAGTACGCGGAATTGAGCAGTATCAAAGAAGAACAGGGCATTCCCAAAGCCCAGGATATGATCAGCATACTGGTCGAGGGGCAGGAAGCGGTAGTGCGCACCGCGCGCTCGCTCTATCCCGCTGTAGAAAAGGCCAGCGATGAAGCCACGGCGGACCTGCTGACACAGCGTATTCAACTGCATGAGAAGACGGCCTGGATGCTGCGCAGTTTGCTGGAATAATCCCCTCGGCAGAGGTTCCTGAAATAAATAATAAAAGAGAGGCGTAAGTCTCTCTTTTTTATTGTCAGGCTAGTATCATCGGGCAAATTATCAGCAACCCTGTCCACTATGTCTCACACCAAGGTTTTTCTTATAGCGGTTTTTGCCTTTGCACTGGGATTTTTTGTCAGTGAACATTATGCTGTGCGCGATATTCCCGCGCAGTGGGTCTATCTGCCCAGCGATATATCGCTGGCAAAGGCGGAGTCTAGCGAACAGCAGAAACCCATTGCAGTAAAAGCCGACCAGCCTTTATCTCCCGCGCATAACCAGAGTGTTATCGGTTCAGTTACGGCGGCTTCCAGTAGTGCTGCTGCGCAATTTTCCTGGCAGGCTGTGCAGCAGTTGATTGCCAGTGCCAAGTACGATCAGGCCATTCGCCTGCTGGAGACGCAATTGGGCAAGCCTGAGAGTGCCGCGCAGGCGTGGTATCTGCTGGCCCAGGTCTACAAAAAGCAGGGTCAGTCCAGCGCGGCCCTGGATGCCTGGTTCCGCTATTTGAATCTGGAACTGAATGCCCAGAAAATCGATAAGGCGCTGGATGAAATCAAAAATTATCTGCTCCAGCTAAAAGAAAAACCGGCCCTGTTCAACGAGGACTACTCCTGGCTGATAGCGCAATTTGATGCGCTGTTAAAATACCGCATCAATGATGGCGACTTGCATGTTGCCATGGCGACCCTCTATCTCAAGCTCAATGATAGCTACCAGGCGCAATACCATGCGCTGCTCGCGGCCAATGATCCCAAAGCGCAAAAGCTGGCCGATGATATGCTGGCGCAATTGAATGGCCAGCAGTTGCCGGAAGATATCAGTATTCCCATCACCATTGCAGACAATAAATATATTGTCTCTGCTGTGGTTGAGGGCAAGCCGGTGCGTTTTTTATTGGATACAGGTGCTTCTCTCAGTGGGCTCTCCAGCAATTATATTGCGCGAAATCCTGCGCTGTTAAAAAATACCAAGCCCATACGTATCAATACCGCCAATGGTACTCAGGACAGTATTTTGTTCACTGTCTATAACATCACTCTTGGCAACTTGGAATTTACCCAACATTCCCTGGCGCAATTCAATATGGAAACCACTTCGGGTTTCGATGGTTTGCTGGGGGTGGATATTTTGGGACGGTTTGATTTTGTGATTGACCAAGATAAATCGGTGCTGCGATTGAAGTCGAGAAAAAATAAGTAGGAGCCTGAGGCTCACAAAGTAAAAAACCCCAGGGCGTTGAGAAGGACTAGCAGTGTGCCGGATAGCCCCGATACCATAAGCAGCCAATAGAATACTGACCCCAGAATCCGATCCAGGGTGTTGGTGTGTTCAAATAATACAGTCGCGTTGGCGTTCATAAATGCGAGCGGACTTTTTTCCAGTTTGCGACTCAGGGCTCGCGGTAGCGCAAGCGCCTGTGCTACGTTGATGATGTCCCAGCCGCTTGCGTATTCAAGGCCAAGAAAATCTTTTGTCTTGGGGTTTTTTCGAAGTTTTCTAACGGTAATTTGCCCGAATGCTACATATAATATTGCTGTTATAAATGCAGCAAAAATCAGCATGCCTATCAAATATTCTCTAGTTGTCATAGTGGGCCAACTTATTCATAATTAAATCATATACGCCACCGGCATCTTCTTTTGTTATTTGATTTATGCCGATAGAGGTGGCTGCCGCAACACCCGCAACAGTGAGTCCACCTGCGAGCAATCCTACCCAACCTATAGGGGTAGCCAACACCAGAAAACCAAGCATGGCACCACCGGTATTGACAATAGCGGTACCTGCCAATGCACTTAATGCAAAACTGCTGGATTCAATAAACAACTCGCGCTGCCAGTTTCCCCCTGCTTGATGACTATTATAAATATTGCCAATACGGCTGGTGAAATCTATAACCGCCAAGCCATTGCCCAGCAGGGCTGTGTGTTTGCTGAATTTAACGAGGTTATTGGCTTGCACCTGGCTGGTGATATCCAGGGCCGTCAGGTTGCGGCTGCTTCGCGCAATATTGGTGGCGCGCTCGAGATTAGTCAAGGGCGTTCCCCTGCGGGCATTAACGCCTGCGGTCACTGCATTCAATTCATGCTTAAACTCCAACTGTAAGCTCTGAAAAGCGACCTGGGTTTTTTGTCTGGCGAGCAATCTGGCTGCGGCATTGGATTTTAGGCTGGAGCCGTAAGCTATCAAAGCCTCTTGGTATTTTTTCACCGCGCCGGTAAAGCCCGTCATGCGGCTGCCGTAAACACCTGCCGAAGCATCGAGTAAACCGAGATTGTAATCCTGCAATTTCTGGGTAATTTCTGCCAGGGCCAGGGTGTTGTCGCCACCAAAGGAGAGGGAGAGATCGGTCAGAGGTTTTGCAACGGGCGCGGTGGACAGCAGGTCTGCAATACTCCTGTCGATGGCAGTGGGATTCTGGTTAAAAAAATAGGGCGTGTAAGGCGTGAGAATATCGGGCTTCGAACAGCGATAGTCCCAGAGATTGTCGATGTCTATCGCGCAGCTGCTGTGCAGCGCTTCGGCCTTGAGCGATTGGTTGCAAAAAAATATTTCTGTCATTTTAAGCTCCCTTTAAAATACAGAGTCTGTGTTATTTTAAAGCTGCTGCTGCAGAAAAAATATTTGATGCCATCCCCGCATTGATTTAACTCTGCTCCCCTTATTGAATTATTTCAAGCAGAAAACTAGCGGCTTGTCGGTTGACGCGCCCGAAGATATCAAGAGTTGCGTTCCTTCCGGCTTTGTCGCGTGCGGCGCAGCTGCAGGAGGTTGGTCGGCTGTGCTTCCGTAGCCAGGCTTGCATGGTATTATGTGCCCCTGATTTTTAAGGGCGATTGGCATGGCGAGCGAGTGGTTAGAATATAGGCAATCTATTGTCGAGGTGATGGCGCAAGACCATCACAGGTTGCAGCGACGGTTGAGCGACATTGAAAAACTGGCGCGTGCGCAAAAGCCCTACGAGCAGGCGTTGCAAGGTTGGCAGCAGCAAGTGTCTGCATCGCAGGCTAAAGTCAAGCATCGCCAGCAATTGATCCCCAGTCAGATTGAATTCCCCAGGCTGCCGGTCTGCGATAGGCGCGAGGAAATTGCCAAGGTTATTGCAGAGAATCAGGTTGTGGTATTGGCTGGCGAGACTGGCTCGGGCAAGACCACGCAAATCCCTAAAATATGCTTGACTCTGAATCGCGGCAGCAAGGGATTGATTGGACACACTCAGCCGCGGCGTATAGCCGCCCATACGGTAGCCAGTCGCATAGCCGAGGAGCTGCATACCAGCCTTGGTGACAAGGTGGGTTATCAAGTGCGCTTTAGCGATCAGTCCAATCAAAATACTCTGATCAAGGTGATGACCGATGGCATACTGCTGGCAGAAATCCAGAATGATCCCTATCTCAACCGCTACGACACCCTGATTATCGACGAGGCCCACGAGCGCAGCCTGAATATCGATTTTTTGCTGGGCTATCTCAAACAGCTGCTGCCGCGCCGCCCCGATTTAAAATTAATTATCACCTCTGCCACCATAGACCTTGAGCGTTTTTCGCAGCATTTTGACAATGCACCGATTATTGAAGTTTCTGGCCGCACCTATCCGGTGGAGGTCTGGTACCGGCCTTTGTACGAGCGCGAAAGCGATGACGACAATGAAGTTGACCAGGATCAGTATTCAGCCATAGTCGATGCGGTGCATGAAATTGAAGTGCATGAAAAAGGCAGTGGCGCTGCACGCGGCGGCGATATTTTAATTTTCCTCAGTGGCGAGCGCGAGATTCGCGAAGCTGCTGAGGCCCTGCGCAAAGCGCAGTTTTTGCATATGGAAGTTGTGCCCTTCTATGCGCGTCTGAGCCTGGCCGAGCAGCAGAAAGTGTTTGCTCCCCACACCGGCAGGCGCGTGGTGCTGGCGACCAATGTGGCGGAAACTTCCATTACAGTTCCCGGTATACGCTATGTGATTGATCCTGGTTTTGCCCGTATCAGCCGCTACTCTTATCGCACCAAAGTCCAGCGTTTGCCGATCGAGCCGGTTTCCCAGGCCAGCGCCAACCAGCGCAAGGGCCGCTGCGGTCGCGTGGCCGAGGGTATTTGTATCCGCCTCTACAGCGAAGAGGATTTTAACAATCGCACTGCCTTTACCGATGCAGAAATTCTGCGTACCAATTTGGCTTCAGTGATCTTGCATATGCTGCAGTTGAAAATGGGGGATATCCATCAGTTTCCCTTTATCGATAGTCCCGATCATCGCCTGATCAGCGATGGTTATAAATTGCTGGAAGAATTACAGGCGGTCAACAGTAAAAATCAACTCACTCCGGTGGGCGGTCAGTTGAGCAAGTTGCCGCTGGACCCGCGCTTGTCGCGCATGGTACTGGCAGCCAATGAGCAGGGTTGTTTGCGCGAGCTGTTGATTATTGTCAGCGCCCTGTCGGTGCAGGACCCGCGCGAGCGGCCGATCGAAAAGCAGCAGGCGGCCGATTTGCAGCACAGGCGCTTCTGGGCCGAGCAATCGGATTTTATCGGCTTTGTAAACCTCTGGGATTATTTTGAAACCCAGCGCCAGGCACTCACGCAAAACCAGTTGCGAAAATTGTGTAAAAAAGAATTCCTTTCCTACTTGCGCCTGCGCGAGTGGCGCGATGTGCACCATCAGTTGTGCGTCGCTGTTAAAGACCTGGAATTCAAGGTTAACGCTGAGCCAGCTGCGTTTGATGCTGTACACAAAGCCCTGCTGGCGGGGCTGCTCGGCAACCTTGGTTTTAATCATGAGGAGCGCGAGTACATAGGTGCGCGCAATCGTAAATTTAGCATTTTTCCCGGTTCCTCATTGAGCAAGAAAACGCCCAAGTGGATTATGGCCGCCGAGCTGTTGGAGACCTCCAAGCTGTTTGCCCATACGGTGGCGAAGATTGAACCTGAGTGGGTGTTGACGGCTGCGGCTCATCTGGTCAAGCGCCAGTATATCGAGCCGCATTACAACGCCCACAGCGGCCAGGTGATGGCCTACGAAAAGGTCAGCCTGTACGGTCTGGTGATCATCGAGAAAAAGGCAGTCAGTTACAGCCATGTGGACCCGTCTGTGTGCCGCGAAGTCTTTATCCGCGCCGCGTTTGTCGAAGGGCTCTACGGCCAGCATCCCAAGCGCAGGCACAGGCAGGATAAGGTGGCTGCAGAAGATTTTTTCAGCCATCAGCAGCAATTGTTGCAGGAGTTGGAAGAGCTTGAGGCTAAAGCGCGCCGCCGCGATATAGTGGCCGATGAGCAGGTTATTTTTGATTTTTACAACGAGCGTATCCCCGCGCATATTGTCAACCTTGCCGGTTTTGAAAGCTGGCGAAAAAAACAGGAAGAGAGCAATCCGCGCTTGCTCTTTATCAGTCGCGCAGCGCTGATGCGTCACGGTGCCGATGACATTACCCAGGCACAGTTTCCCAATGAGCTTGAGTGGCGTGGCATGGTGTTTCCCCTGAGCTACCACTTTGAGCCAACCCACCCGGATGACGGGGTCAGTATTCGTGTTCCTGTCAGCGTCCTGCACCAGGTGCCCGAGCACAGGTTGGAGTGGCTGGTGCCTGGCATGTTGCGTGATAAATGCATAGGTCTGGTAAAAGGCCTGCCGAAAAATCTGCGCAAGCATTTTGTTCCTGTGCCTGATGTCGTCGATAAAGTGCTGGCGGCAATCACGCCCGACAACAAACCCTTGAGCGAAGCCCTGGGTCTGCAGCTCAAGCGTCAGACAGCGATAGAAATACCCAAGGATACCTGGGGAGATATTGCAGTTGATAAATTCTATCTTTTCAATATCAAGGTGATGGATGAGCGCGGCAAGGTCATTGATAGCGACCGCGACCTGGCGCGACTGCGGGAAAAATATCGCGAGCGGGTGCAGCAGAATATCCAATCGGCGGCTGTTGATATCGAAAGGGACAATATCAGTGAGTGGGACTTTGCCAGCCTGCCGGCCAGCATTCAATTGCAGCGCAATGGGATGAGTATTCGCGCTTATCCCGCGCTGGTTGATAAGAACAGCTCTGTGGCTCTGCAGGTGCTTGACAATCCACTGCAGGCCCAGGATATCACCCAGCGCGGTATAGCGCGCCTGCTGTATTTACAGCTCGCGCAGGCGGTAAAATATTTACAGAAAGAATTATTGAAAGGGCAGGATATTGCCCTGTCGCTGGCCGGCATTGGCACGCGGGCACAGGTGGTGGACGATTTGATTTTGGCCACCATCAAAAATATTGCACTGCCGGATCAAAGCGCACTGCCGCGCAGCCTGGTGGAGTTTGAGCAGTGTTTAATCCTGGTGCGCGAGAAGCTGATTCCCCAGGCCCTGGATATAGCCAATAGCCTGCTCGGCAGCCTGACGTTACTGGTGGATGTCAAAAAACACATAAAGCAGCAGAAGAATGCACTGGCCCTGGCCTTTACTTTGAGCGATATCCAACAGCAATTGCAGCAATTATTTTTTGTGGGCTTGATTTATAAAACGCCCGACTTATGGTTGCGTCAATATCCGCGCTACTTGCGCGCGATTCAATACCGCCTGGAAAAAGCTGCACTCAATCCGCAAAAGGACAAGCTGGCCCTTGCGGAGATACAGCCCTATTGGCAGAAGCTTACAGAGTTCCTGCAGAAGGAGGGCGAGTTTGCCTTGGCCCAGAGCCAGGCCTTGCAGGAATATCGCTGGTGGATTGAAGAGTTGAGAATCTCTCTTTTTGCGCAGACCATTAAAACCCTTGTGCCTGTTTCGGCAAAACGCTTGGATAAGCAGTGGGAGCTGGTGTTGGCAAAGTAATCAGGTTATCTCCACTACCAATCCATCTATCAGCCACTGCTGCAAATAATGCACAGCCTTGAGGGGAACCTGGTCTTCAGGAAAATAATTGCAGAGTCCGGCGCAGACAGAGGAAAAATTCTGTTTGCCTGAAAAAGCCTGCAGACTCCAGGCTTCGGCGGGTTCGAGCGAGCGGTAGACCACGTCCAAACCATTGCGCCATACCAGCCAGGCTTGCGCTTCACTGGCAAGTGTTATCGCCGGTAAGCCCTGCTGATTGATCAGCGCCTGCCAGAGTATGGGTGCGTTGCTGAAATAGAATTCCAGTTGCAGCGCCGGATGAAAGTGCAATTGCAGTTGTGGCCAGTGGCCAGCATCCAGCAAGCGTAAATCATCCAGCGTTGTTGTTACAGTATCCTCAGCATCAAACACGGTGATCTGCGCCCATTCAAACGCGGCCAGCTCGCACAAATGCTCTTGTTCTCGCCAAGGGGCATGTCTGCGCAAGAAACCGGGTAAATGTGCTCCCAGCCAGCGCAGGGAGGGATCTTGAGAGGGATGTTGGGCAATATAATCGAGCAGCATTTTTTCAGAATCACTCTCGCCCAGCAATAGCGCCAAGGCAGGATAGTCATTTTTCAAAACATCCATCAGGCGCAATCTGTAGGCGCTATGATAAATATCCAAACGTTGCTGTTGCGAAAATTTTTCAGTCGCCACAGTCAAGCCGGCAAGGGTATTGGGCTGGTCGAGGAGATAGCCCTGCAATGCCTGCTGCAGCTTGGCGAGAGTGGGTGGGTTCATCAGGTTGCCCTCGGCGATAGCCAGTTATCCAGTGCTATTTTTCCCGCACCGGCAATGGCGAGCCAAGTAAAAATAGCAAAATAAGCTGTTTCGGAAAATCCGAGTAGAGTATCGAGTGAATTCACTTGTTCCCATAATGCGCTGCGGATGGCCACCAGCATCACCACCGCCAGCATGCCTGCCGATATGCGGGTAAATAATCCCAGCATAAGCAGTATGCCGCAGACAAATTCCACACCCGAAACAAAGGGGGTCAGGATTTCAGGAAAGGGAATTCCCCAGCCGGCGAAATTTTCGGTTACCAATGCCAGGTTTTGCAATTTCCCCCAGCCGCTGACCATAAACACTTCGCCGACGACCAGGCGCGCGATAAGCGGACCCAGCCAGGTAAAATACTGAGCCAGGTTAGCGGGGCAGTCGATTAATAGGGTTGTGGGTGTTTGCCATATTTTTTTCATTTCGCTTTGATCCTTGTAGTGAGCGTTAATAACAGGCTTGCAATTGTGTCTGCGTGGCGAGCGCGTTCGCTGCTATCTCGCGAGCGGTCTGCAATTCATCCAGCAGCAGCGCCAGGGGAGGCACATCGTCATCGCGTTCAATCATGGTACTGACATTGCCAAAGCGCGCTATGGCTTCAGCGTAGAGCGACCACACAGCCGCGACTATTTCATGATCGTGGGTATCTATGCTGTAATCACCCAGATTCAAATGACCGGCAAGATGGATTTGCTGGATGCGCGCCGCCGGCATGGCATCGAGGTAAGTGAGCGGATCAAACTGATGGTTGTGCGCACTCACCTGAATATTATTGATGTCGAGTAAAATCAGGCAGTCGGCTCTATTGGCCAGTTCAGCCAGAAATTCCCACTCGCTGAGGGTGGAGTGGCTGTAGCTTAAATAACTGGACACATTTTCCAGTAAAATGCGTCGCCCCAAAAAATCCTGCACCCGAGTTATGCGGTCTGTTAGATGATCGAGCGCTTCTTCGGTGTAAGGCAGGGGCAATAGGTCGTGCAGGTTCACTCCCTGAATACCTGTCCAGCAGAGATGGTCGGAAATCCAGCGCGGCTGTATTCTCTCTGCGAGCTGCTTTAGGTTGCGGAGATAGTCAGCATTCAACGGATCTGTGCCGCCAATCGATAGCGAAACTCCATGCATCACCAGCGGATACTGCTCGCGGATTTTTTCGAGGTAATAAAGCGGCTTGCCGCCTTTGACCATATAGTTTTCGCTAAGGATTTCCAGCCAGTCGACAGCACTGTGACCCTTGATCAAGTCATTATAGTGCTCGCGGCGCAAGCCGAGGCCAAAGCCGAGGTGTGGTTGTAGCAGGCTTGACATAATGATTCCCGGTTAAGAGTGTGGCTGCGGGCTTGCCCGCAGCCTGAGTGGCAACGGATTATTTCGCTTTGGAATGGTCGTGGGTTTCCTTGCTATCGTTTACCTCGTGCATCTCCTGGCCGCCTTTTGCTGCACATTCTTTCGCATCTGTTTCAATAAAGCCCTTGCCTTTACAGCTGTTCATGCCCTTGCAGGCATTGCCGGCTGTCTTGCAGGCGGAGTGGCCTTTGCAAGCGTTGGCACCACTGCATTTTACTGTGGCGCCTGCAGAAGCTGCTTTGGTATCGGCGAAGGCTGAACCGCTGGCAAACAGGGCTGCGGCACTCAGTACTAATGCTTGGGTAGTCTTATTGTTCATATCGGTAAATCTCCATTTGTTGAATAGTAAAAAATGATAAATTTCAAAAAAACTGAGATTTTACGGCCTGTCATCTCAGCTACACATACTAGACGCTCGACCCTAAAGTTTGTTACAAAAAATAAAATAAAAATTGCAACAATCCCCTAGCGGGAAGCTTTGCGAAGACCGGTTATTTTTAATGCAATCTATTTCCAGCCGAATAGTTGCATCCGTTCTTATTGCGAAATATTGGCATATAAAACTTTTTACATATTGCTTAATCTAATTCCCCCTCTTTATGATGTCACACAATTGCAATATTACATCAGCATAATAAGCCTCAGAACACACACGCGTTTTGACAATAAACTGTACTACTAAAATCTCGGGGAACACCTAATGAAAAAAGCTTTATTACCTCTGGTCATCGCATCAATCCTGCCCTCTGCAGCTTTCGCTGAAGTGGTGGTCTATGGCAAGGCGAATGTTGCCTTGCAATATGTGGAGAAAAGCTATGATGCACCTGCCAAGGATATCTCTTACAGCGAAGTGGTAAGCAATGCTTCGCGTATTGGTGTAAAAGGCGGTGAGTCTATCAATGACGACCTTAAGGCTATCTACCAGTTTGAATATGAAACCAAAGTTGACGATGGCAACAACAGCAACAACCAGACCTTTGCCCAGCGCAATATTTACGTGGGATTGCAGGGAGTAGGCGGTACTGGAATGATCGGTATGTTCGATACCCCGCTGAAGACTTCACAGGAAAAAGTGGACCTGTTCAATGACCTGGTCGGCGACTTGAAAACCATTTTAGAAGGTGAGGTTCGCGCTAAGAACATAGTGCAGTACTCAACTCCAACCATCAGCAACTTCACCTTCAACCTGGCGGTGGTCAATGCCGAGAAAGACGTGGCCAACGCGAAGGATGGCTACTCAGCCTCTCTGGTGTATGCCACCAAGGAGCTGTACCTGGCTCTGGCTGCAGATCAAAACTCCAAAGATGCCAATTCAGCCACACCTGCAGTCAAGGATACCGAGATACTGCGCGCAGTTGGCCGCGTGACCCTGGGTCCTGTGGTATTGGGTGCTATGTATCAAACTTACGATAATGGCACTATTGACGAAGACGGTTTTCTTGCCTCTGTACAGTGGAATATCAATTCCGACTGGGCTGTGAAAGGTCAAGTTGTACAGTCAGACACTTTCTATAAAGGTTATAGCAGCGCTAGCATTGGCGGTGACTACAAGCTATCTAAAGCTACCAAGTTGTTTGCCTACTATACAATGATCGACAACGATGAAGTTGCTCCAGTCCCCGTAGTAGGTGTAGTCACTCCAGCCAGCAAGAAAGTGGATGAGGACTATATCGGTGTTGGCATTGAATTGAATTTCTAATAAAGTAGAAAAGTAGATTGACTAAGGGTGCATCAGCACCCTTTTTTATTTTGGATGAAAACGAATGTTGAAAAAATATTTATGGCTTTTGCTATGGCTACCCATGGCTGCAAGTGTCTGGGCGGATGAGCTGGCGGAGGATTGTGAGGCGGCGGTGGATGCGGCAGATCGTTTAGGTGCGCCACCCGACAAGCACTGTGATTACAGCAAGACAGGTTTAAATGGGGTTTTGCACCAGGCTCTTGCCAATAAGGATAGCGCCACTAAAGAGGCTAAGGCTGCAGCAACTGAGAAGGGCAGAAGCGTTCAGTCGCGCAGTCTGGGCCGCGAGTTTGATTCTGCGCAACAATTGACCAGTGTGCGTTTTGAAATGTTGCAGCTGGCTGCGAAAGACTGCGCGGCGGGTTTTACCCTCGACACTGAGCGCTACCTGCCTGCAGCGGAAAAACGTTTGCGGCTGGAACTGCATTACCATTGTCACTAAATGCTGGGTGATTGTCGGTTGATAGATTGATGCCGCTGCGGCGATTGGGTAAAGTGGCGTTCTTTCATGGCATCGGCCGATGTCTTTTACTCTATCGCACGGATGCAGCGCTGCATCAGAGACGCTTATGAATTCTCAATTATCCAAGATATTTTTCCTCGCAGCAGTATTGCCGTGCGCGCTGAATACTTCTGCTGAAACAGCGGCGGATGTCGCGCCTGTCGAAATATCCCAGACCGCTCCCGCGACTGCGGTTGAACCCGTGCAGGAGCCTTTCGCCAATGAGTCTGGCGAGAATCTTGAAGCACCCGACAGCAATTCAGTGGACCCCTGGCAGGGCTACAATCGCGCAATGTTTACCTTTAACAATAGGGTGGACAGGCACCTGCTGAAGCCTCTGGCAAAAACCTATGTCAGGTTGACTCCCGCTTTCTTTCGCCAGGGGGTCAGTAATGCATTTGCCAATATCCTGGATGTGCCCAATGCCTTGAATGGGGTATTGCAGGGCAAGTTCTCGGGCGCTGCCCGCGATACCGGACGAGTGCTGGTGAATACGACCCTGGGGTTGGCCGGGGTGCTGGATGTGGCTCAGCATATGGGGCTGAAAGCGGGCGATGGTGAGGATTTTGGCCAGACCCTGGCGGTATGGGGGGTGGGTTCCGGCCCTTATGTGGTATTGCCGTTTATAGGGCCAAGCACCTTGCGCGATTCTGTTGCCTTGCCGGTAGATTGGTATACAGACCCCAAAGCCTATATCGATTATGTGCCAACGGCCAATACGGTGAGAGGGGTTAGTATTATTAATACTCGCGCCAGTTATCTGCAGCTTGAGAAAACCGTCAGCGGCGATAAGTATCTATTTATCCGCGATATTTACCTGCAGCGCCGCAATTATCTGGTCAATGATGGCGAGGTTGAAGATAGTTTTGGTGCTGATGAATCCGATGGAGATTATGGCAACTAGCCCTAATCTCCCCCTGCACCCTCTAACGCAATATTTCCAGTAATTCCAAGCCCAGGATTATGCCCTCGCTGCCAGCGTCTGCCTGGCTGCGCACCACTCTTGCCCGAGCGCGCAGGGTGGGGTTGTGACCGTGTTCAGAGCTGATTTCCACTTCTAATTCTGTGTTCACGGGAAGATCTGTCTTGGTTTCCACTTGCATGCCGCCACCGCTCAGATCGCGGCATAAACCTTCGATAACAGTTTGGTTTTGGGCAATCCTGGCGCTCAACGGCGCATTAATCTTCATGCGGATAAAGTCGCGCTTTTCACTGAAACCTTTATCAATTGAACTCATATCAAATCCTCGCAAGCCTGTTATTGGTAGATGGTTATGGCTGGTTGCTTTGCATGCTGATGAAAATCTCCACTGAGTGTAGCACAGTGAAGAAAAACAACTCCACTTCAAGGGGTTACCCTATATAAGCCGATTTTTATGAATGCTCCCTGAATGGCCGAACTTGAGGTGTATCTATAGCGAATAGTTGTAAATATCAGACAGATAGATTCGCCATCTGTGCGGTAAGTACTTTTTCATGATTTAACGGAAAATTTAGAATACAAAAATCTTGCGACTTGTCAGGCAGAAGAGTAGTGTTGTGCGCCTCATCAAGTGCGCACTTAATTTACCGTGAGAAGTCAGATACATGACTGATAAACGCAGAAAACTGTTGATTATTGACGATGATGCCCTGGTGCGTCGCAGTGTTGCAGTATATTTAGACGACAGCGGTTTTGATGTGGTGGAGGCGGCTGATGCGACTCAGTTGGCCAGCGCCATACAGGATTCCCAGCCGGAACTGGTGATTACCGATTTGCGCATGCCCGGTGCCGATGGCCTGCAGGTACTGCAGCAGCTCAAACAGAGCCAGCCATTGCTGCCGGTTATTCTTATGTCGGGAGCAGGCAGCCTCGGCGATGTGGTGAGGGCGCTGAGGTACGGTGCCAGCGACTATCTTATTAAACCTATCCTCGATATAGAAATCCTGGTTCACGCCATTCACAGGGCGCTGGAGCGCAGGGATTTGCTGGTGGAAAACCAGCGCTATCGCGAACAGTTGGAGAATGCCAATAGTCATTTGCGCGAAAGCCTGCGGGTGCTGGAGCGCGATCAGATGGCCGGCAAGCAGGTGCAGAAGCGCCTTATGCCAACCCGATTGCTGACTCGCGACCACTACCTGGTTGAACACTATATAGCTCCCTCCCTGTATCTCAGCGGCGATTTTATCGATTACGCCCATATCAAAAAGCGCTATCTGGCGTTTTACCTCACCGATGTGTCTGGGCATGGCTCATCTTCGGCATTTGTCACCATCTGGCTAAAACATTTGGTCAGCCGCATGGTGCGTGAAGAAGAGCTATTCAATGGTGAAATGTCGTTTGCAACAGGTACCGACCTGTTGTTGCAGACGGTAAATCAGGAGTTGCACGAAACTCGCTTAAATCATCATTTAACCTTTTTTGTCGGCGTCATTGATACCCATACGCAAGTGATGAACTACTCGGTGGCTGGCCATTTGCCTATGCCGATTATAAAAACTGAGGATGGGGTTCGCTATTTGGAGGGAATGGGCAAGCCTGTGGGGATTTTCAAGGATGTCAGTTGGCAGGTGTACAGCATGCAGTTGCCCCCCGTATTTTCGCTGAACTGTTTCTCTGATGGGGTACTTGAAATATTGCCGGGAGAAACCATACAAGAAAAAGAGGCACAATTATTACAAAAAGTATTGGAAAGCAGTGGCAGTCTTGAATCTGTCTGCAATACTTTACAAGTTAAGGATGATGGCGAGTCTCCAGATGATATTGCCATCCTTACAATTAGTCGAGGTAAGTAGAATGCGTCCCGGTCAGATATTAGTAGCCGACCACGCGGGTGTTTACGTCATTAAAATGACTGGTGATGTACGTCTCACGCTGTGTATTTCGTTTGATCAGTTCATTGATGCCATGCTCTCTGCCGAGAATTTCAGTTCGGTACTGTTTGATTTGTCCGAGGCCGAGGCGGTCGATAGTACCACCCTGGGGTTGATGGCAAAAATTTCCCTGTTGGCGCAGGAACGGCGCTCGACCAAGCCGGTGATCCTGGCCACCAATGCCAGCATCCAGCGCATTTTACAGACCATGGGCTTCGCTGATATTTTTATTATTGTCGATAAGCTGAATATGGAACTGTCGCCTGACAAAAAGCTGACAGTGATTGAGTGCGATGAAAATATGGTAAAAGAAAAAGTGATTGAGGCCCACAAGATCCTGATGGGGCTGAACGCAGAAAATCACGAAACCTTCAAGAACCTCGTCAATATGCTGGAAAACTCCTAAATCGCCTTTCTGGCGATATGTTTCGCGCGAATAAACTCAGTGTGCGGAACATAAATCAAATCTGCAATCTTGCGAATAATATACTCCTCGTACTTATCCAGCGCCTGATCGGCAAATGCCAATTGCCACATGGCTACCAGCAGCGCAAATTTTTCCTGTTCGCTACAATGCTGATGAACCAGATTGGTAAATTGGTGCAGTGATGTTGCATCCGCCGACTCTTCCCTCGCCAGCTCAATCAGTTCCTGGATTTGCAGGTCGCTGAGCGTGAATTTTTTCTTTAGCAGTTGCTGCAGTGACAGGAGTTCGCGTTCGTCGAGAATATGATCAGCCATGGCAACTTCAATCAACAGTGCGGCAATGGCCAGTTGTTTTTGCTGGGGTGAAAATTGTTGCGCGGGGCCTGAGGGTTGCAGGTGGCGTTCAAAAAAAGCGGAAATTTTATTTAGCACAAGATTCTCTTTTCGGGTGAGCGCGCCGATTGGCTGTTGGCCAATCGGCGGTGCAGGCTTACATACGAGACTTCAACAGCGCTTCCAGACTGATCTGGTCTTTGACAAAACCGCGGATACCTTCAGCCAGTTTATCGTTGGCCATGGTGTCCTGGTTCATGGCAAAGCGGAAGGAGGCTTCATTGTCGTTTGGCTTGGCAATGGCGCTGCCGGTCTGGGTGGGCGAGAGTGCGCGCTTCAGCTCGCCCTTGTCCTGCTCCAGTTCCTGCAGCAGCTGTGGGCTGATGGTGAGGCGATCGCAGCCTGCCAGGGCTTCAATTTCGCCAATATTGCGGAAGCTCGCACCCATCACGACAGTTTTATAATTGTGCTGCTTGTAGTAATTGTAAATGTGGTGAACCGAGAGCACACCTGGATCTTCCGCAGAGGTGTAGTCTTTTTTGTCGGTATTGGTTTTGAACCAGTCGAGGATACGGCCCACGAAAGGAGAAATCAAAAACACACCGGCATCGGCGCAGGCGGCAGCCTGATTAAAGTTGAATAGCAGGGTGAGGTTGCAGTTGATGCCCTCTTTTTCGAGAACTTCAGCCGCGCGTATGCCCTCCCAGGTGGAGGCCAGCTTGATCAGCACGCGGGATTTATCCACGCCGCCCTTGGCATAGAGTTCGATAAGCCTGTGGGCCTTGGCAATGCTGGCCTTGGTATCAAATGACAGGCGTGCATCCACTTCGGTGGAGATGCGGCCGGGAATCAGTTTCAGGATTTCACTGCCCAGGCTTACGGCCAGCTGATCGCCGGTCGCGCTCAGGCGCTCGGCGCTATTGGCTATGCCTTTGGTAGAGCTGATGGCCGCTGCAACCAGATCCTGGTACTGGGGCATCTGCGCTGCCTTGTAAATCAGCGAGGGATTGGTGGTGGCATCCAGGGGCTTGTACAGGCGAATGGCTTCTATGTCGCCGGTGTCGGCAACCACATCGGTCATACTTTTCAGTTGTTCGAGTTTGCTAGTCATGGCAGTAGTCCTATAAAACAGAGATTCTATTCAATCTCAAATGGTACATCATTTAGCGCTTCAAGAGCGCGTTTTAATACATCAATCCCGGCGCCTGGCTTGTGTGCCTGTTCGGATATCACCCGCCTGAAACGGCGCGCGCCTGGCAGCCCCTGGTACAGGCCCAGAATATGGCGCGTCATATAATTCAGGCGCACGCCCTTGTGCAACTGTTCTTCAACATAGGCCATAAAGCCTTCCATCACCTGCTCTCGGCTGACAATCGGTTTGTCGCAGCCGTAAAGAGTCTGGTCGACCGCAGCCAGCAGATAGGGGTTGCTGTAGATCTCGCGGCCCAGCATTACCCCATCTACTTGGTCAAGCAAAACCAATGATTGTTCCAGGGTGGTAATGCCGCCATTGATAATGATTTCAAGCTCAGGGTGATCCTTTTTCAGCTGCGCCACCTTTTCGTACTGCAGGGGGGGCACTTCGCGGTTTTCCTTGGGGCTGAGGCCCTTCAACCAGGCCTTGCGGGCGTGGACGATAAAGGTCTTGCAGCCGGTATCCGCCACTGTGCGGACAAAATTGAGCATCCCGGCATAGTCCTCCATATCGTCGATGCCGATGCGGTGCTTGATGGTCACGGGAATGCTCACCGCCTTCTGCATGGCGTCGATGCACTTGGCCACCAGCGCGGGCTCGGCCATCAGGCAGGCACCTATCATGCCGTTCTGCACCCGGTCGCTGGGGCAGCCGCAGTTCAAATTGACTTCGTCGTAGCCCCAGTCCTCTGCTATGCGTGCGCATTCCGCCAGGGCTTGGGGGTCGCTGCCACCCAGTTGCAATGCCAGCGGGTGTTCGCAGGCATTAAAATCCAGAAACCGCTGGCGATCGCCGTGGATAATGGCTCCAGTGGTGACCATCTCGCTGTAAAATACGCTCTGTTTGCTCAGCAGCCGCCAAAAGCTGCGGCAGTGGGAGTCCGACCAATCCATCATGGGCGCGGCAGTAAAGCGGCGGTTCAAGGTGCGACTGACAGGAGGAGCAGAAGAAGTCATTGGAGGCAGAGTTCAGCTAATGGACAAAAATGATTGCTGACGCAATCGCAATGGACGCTTATGATACCTGATTCTATTGCGACTGACTAAACAGGAAGCCTATGGCGCTGACACATATTGATGAACAGGGCAAAGCCAGCATGGTGGATGTGTCGGAGAAACCCGCCACAGTGCGCGAAGCGCGCGCCTCTGCCCGTATACTGATGAAACCTGAAACCCTTGCGCAAATCCAGGCCAACAGCTTGAAGAAGGGCGATGTGCTTGCCGTTGCGCGTATCGCCGGTATCCAGGCAGCAAAAAAATGTGCCGATTTAATCCCGCTCTGCCATCCATTGGCGCTCAGCAAGGTGAGCGTGGATTTTGTGATCAACACCGAACAGGGCTGTGTTGAGATCAACAGTCTGTGCAAACTCACCGGGCAGACTGGTGTGGAGATGGAGGCCCTGACCGCTGCCAGTGTTGCCGCACTCACGATTTACGATATGTGCAAGGCGGTGGATACGGACATGGTGATAGGCGATATTTGCCTGCAGGAAAAATCCGGCGGCCGTCGTGGCCACTACCAGCGTGCGGAGTAAACGGTGATCCAGATTTTATTTTTTGCCCAACTGCGCGAGCAATTGCAATGCGAAAAGATTTCCCTGGAAATAATCGCACCCTTGACCCTGGCTGAGCTGCGTCAGCGGTTGATCGCGCTGCATCCTCAGTGGAGCATTTTTTTAAATAATGAAAATTTATTATTTGCCGTCAACCAAACCCTGGTGAAAGCTTCGCAACAAATTCAGAATGGCGATGAAGTGGCGTTTTTCCCTCCTGTGACAGGTGGTTGATATGATTAGTATCCAGACTCAGGATTTCGATGTGGGCGCGGAGTATCGCGCGCTTGTTGAGAATGAGACCCGCTCGGGTGCTGTAGTCACCTTTGTCGGTCGGGTGCGCGACCTAAATCTCGGACGCGACGTCGTTGGGTTGCATCTGGAACATTATCCCGGCATGACCGAGAAAGCCCTGCAGGACATTGTCGCTGCGGCGCGAGCGCGCTGGAAGATACTGAACTGTAAAATCATTCATCGCATCGGCGATTTGCAGCTGGGCGACAATATCGTTTTTGTCGGGGTCAGCAGTGCGCACCGCGAAGAGGCTTTTCAGGCCGCTGAATTTTTAATGGATTATTTAAAAGCCCACGCGCCCTTCTGGAAAAAAGAATTGACCGGGCAGGGGAGTGTCTGGGTGGAGGCGCAGGAAAAAGATCAGCAATCCGCCAGGCGCTGGCAATAGTGCTATTGGGATCGGAGCAGTCAGTGCTGATTTGCAACTATAAAAAAGGCCAGCAGTGCATTTGCTGGCCTTTTTTATGCGGGCGCGACGCCGGATGTTAAGGTGTCAGGCACTCCAGGCAAGTAGCATACACACCCTGCGGGTCGGTCATGGTCTGCAGGCTGAGCAGCGGCTTCAGCATGGGCGACAATTGTTTCAATACTGCGAGATCAGCATAGGGGTTCAACAACGATTTCGGAATCAATCCCTGTGCATCTTTGCCCATCAGCGTACGGATCAATTCCTCTTTCGGTGAAAGTTTTTGCGTGACCACTTTTACCGCATAGTCTTTAACTTGCGCGCGCTCTGCAGCGGCCGCTATGACTTCATTCAAATTGCCGAGTTTATCCACCAGACCTATCTCCAGCGCTTTTTGTCCGGTCCAGACATGCCCCTGGGCAATTTCATGAATTTCCGCCACGTCTTTTTTCCGCGCATCCGCCACCAGGGTGAGGAAGCTCTGATAAATATTGTCGACACCCGCTTGGATAATAGTGTGCATCTTGGGCGTGAGCGCGCGCTCAATGCTGGGGGCACCGCCCAGTTCCGTGGTGCTTATGCCATCGGTATTCAAACCAATTTTCTGCAGGCTGTTTTCCAGTGTCGGGAATGCCCCGAAGACACCTATGGAGCCGGTAATGGTGGTGGGCATCGCCCATATCTCATCGCCAGCGCTCGCGATCCAATAGCCGCCGGATGCGGCCACGCTGCCCATAGAAATCAGCACAGGGATTCCGCGCGCGCGCACGGCGGCAATTTCCGCGCGAATAATCTCCGAGGCAAAGGCGCTGCCGCCACCGCTGTCAATGCGTATTACCAGGGCTTTGATATCTTTATCTTCTTTGACATTGCGCAGGAGTTCGACAAAGGTTTCGCTGCCGATCATGCCCTCAGGTTTGTAGCCATCGACAATGGTGCCCGATGCCACCAGCAGGCCAATTTTGTTGGGTTTGTGTTGGGCAATGGATTTTTCTTCGGCGAGATAATCGTGAACACTGATGCCCTGATAGGAATCGCCAGCTTCATTTTTGCCGAATTTTTCTATCAGCATGTCATCAATGGTTTTGCGGTCGGCCAGGGTGTCAACCAGGTGCTCGTCGAGGGCGAGTTGGGCAATATTGCCTTTGGCGGCGGTGATTTTGCTATCCATATTATTGATAAAAGTGTCCAGGCTTCCCGCGGGCAATTTGCGTTGCTCTTCCACGCGATTGGTGTATTGATCCCAGAGTTGGTTGAGCCATTGGCCATTGTGCTCGCGCGATTCGTCGGACATATTGTCGCGCAGGTAGGGCTCGACAAAATCCTTATACTTGCCAGAGCGGAAGACATGCACGTTCACGCCGAGTTTTTCCAGCGCACTCTTGTAATAAGTGATATAGCGACCAAAGCCGGTCAGCTGGACTGTGCCCATAGGGTGCAGGTAGATTTGGTCGGCAAAACTGGCAAGATAGTATTGATCCTGGCTGTAGTTATCGCCCACGGCGATAATCGTTTTCTGCTTGCCTTTAAAGGCGAGCAGGGCCTGACCGATCTCTTCCATTTTGGTGATACCACCACCTTTTAAATTGTCCAGATGCAAGACTATGCTGCTTACGCGCGTATCATCTGCCGCGCGATTGATGGCCTCTACCAGATCGCGGACGACTGTTTCGGAATCTTCCTGTTGGTCGTTGAGCAGCAGGCTGGCCGCATCCATATAATTGCGCTGGTCGACCAGCATGCCTCCGGGAGCAATTTGCAGGGCAAATTTTTCCGGCAGGGGTTTGGGCGCGTTGCTGCCTATGACGATAAGAATAATAATCAGTACCAGCAGGAAAAACAGGTTGGCCAGGGTGTTGCGCAACCAGGTAATCACTGAGCCTATGCCGCCAAAGAAACGGCGAAAGATACCGCGACGGGGATGGTGTGGAATATTCACTATGGGTTCCTTAATCAATCATTATTCGGTTGCGGGAGTATTGGCCATTTGCCAGCGCAGATAAGACTGCTGCTGCATCCAGCGGCTGCTCATCATAGCCGCATTAAAGATAATTACCGTGAGTGCCACTATGGCCCAATCGCTAAATGAACCGCGACCGAGAGCCAGCGGGATGATCCAGATAAAATACGGCAGTATCGCAAAGCACAGCCAGCTGTAGCTGCGATAGTAGCCTTTGATAAAGGCCGGAATAAAAATCGCCAGCGGAAGAATTTTAAACAGCCAGAGGGCAATGCCGTTTTCCGGCAATTGAAAATTTAGCCAGGTAATCAATATCAGCAGCAGGGCATAGCTGCTGTGGGTAGCTATCAGCCCCAGAGACAATTTTTTCTCAACACTCACCAGAGCATCCTGCATGTGTTCGCGGCTGGGCAACTCACTCATGGCTGTTGCTCCATTTGCAGGGCAATTTTGGCAACGCGCTTGCCGAGTGCCTGGCAGAGGCCAATTTCATCTTCGCTCAACTCGCTGGCATGGCTGCCTGCCGCCAGGTGCGATGCCCCATAGGGGGTGCCGCCTGTCGTGGTTTTTGAAAGGGCACCTTCGCTATAGGGAATCCCGGCGATCAGCATGCCCTGGTGCAGCAGCGGCAGCATCATGCTGAGCAGGGTGCTCTCCTGGCCGCCGTGCAGGGTTGATGTGGAGGTAAAGACGGCGGCGGGTTTGTTGATCAAATCGCCATTGACCCAGGCACTGCTGGTGCCATCGAGAAAATATTTCAAGGGCGCGGCCATATTGCCAAAGCGCGTAGGGCTGCCGAGAATCAGGCCGGCGCAGTGTTTCAAATCCTCCTCGCTGCAATAGAGCGCACCCTCCATTGGAATGGTGGGCTCCGTGGCCTCGTTCACGGGCGATACTGCGGGTACAGTGCGCAGGCGCGCCTCAATGCGGCCCTGGCCGAACTGTTCTACACCGCGGGCAATTTGCTTGGCCATTTGCAGGGTGGCGCCATTGCGGCTGTAATATAAAACTAATATATAGGGAGTCATAAAAATGTTGCTGCCAGTATTTTTTAATCGACGATTAGAGAATGCCAAGGATATTTTCCGGGGGACGGCCAATAGCGGCCCTATCGCCGTTGATGGCAATGGGGCGCTCGATCAGCTTGGGATTGGCTATCATAAGCTTAATGAGTGCGGCTTCTGTCAAACGTTCATCGGCCAGGTTTAATTCTTTATAGAGATCTTCGCTTTTGCGCAGCAGTTGCCGCGCGCTGATATTGAGCTTGGCCAGCAGTTGTTTCAGCGCCTTGGCGGTGGGTGGAGTTTCTAAATACAATACAACGTCTGGCTCAATGCCTTTTTCCTGCAGTAGTGCCAGGGCTTCGCGGGATTTGGAGCAGCGCGGGTTGTGGTAAAGTGTGATCATGCTGGATTTCCGTTGGCGGTGAGCATTTTGCTGGCGGTATTATAGCCATTAATCCGCCTTCTTAGCGCTATTAAAGAGGATTTGATCAAGTGAAATTGCTGTTGCCTGGAATCTATGAGTTTTTCCATTCGGCCAAGCGCTATATCGCCCTGGTGATTAACCTCTATGAGGAGAAATCCTGTCAGAAGAGCGCCGCCTCCCTCACCTATATGACCCTGTTTGCGATAGTGCCGATGATCACGGTAATCTATTCGATGTTTTCGATTATCCCGGCCTTCCAGGCCTTTGGCGATCAATTCCAGGCAATACTGTTTGCCTATATTCTGCCCAATAGCGAGCAGACAGTGGTGCAATATATCCATGATTTTTCCACTCAGGCGCGCAACCTGACGGCGTTTGGTGTGGCATTTCTGATTGTGTCTGCCTATTTTATGCTCAAGAATATTGAGCAGAACTTCAATTTTATCTGGAATGTGCCGCGCGAGCGCCGTGGGGTATCCAACTTTCTGCTCTACTGGGCGATTTTGAGCCTGGGCCCTCTGTTGCTGGGATTGGCGCTGGTGATGAAGACCTATCTGATCTCACTGCGACTGTTTGTCGGCCACTATGATACTTACGATATTCTTGAGCCCCTGTTCCGCTGGACCCCTTTGCTGCTGACCTCGGCGGCCTTTACGCTGCTGTTTGTCGCCGTGCCCAATTGCAAGGTGCGGATCAGCCATGCGGCTATTGGCGGTGTGTTGACGATGGTTGCGTTTGAAATCAGCAAGCAGCTATTCGGCTGGGTGGTGACGCATTCATCGCTCAACCTGATTTATGGCGCTTTTGCGGTAGTGCCCCTGTTTCTGCTCTGGATCAACCTGACCTGGATGCTGATCCTCGGCGGTGCCGTCTGCGTACGCAGTATCAGCCTCTATCAAATCCATCTCAAGGATCGCGGCTACCCCGATTTCTTTGGTTGCCTGCTGGTGCTCTGGCAGTTCCACCTGGCCTCGTTCAAGGGTGCCCAGGTGAGCAATACCCAATTGCTGCACCTGGGGCTGTCCACAGATCAATGGCAGCGCCTGGTTGAGGCCCTGCTCAATAACAATGTCATATGTGCAAATCAGCAGAATGGTTTTGTCTTAAGCCGCGATCTGGCGCATCTTACCTTAAATGATATCAGGCAGTTTTTAGGTTCCCACAAGCGGTTACCCGCAGATACCTCTCACCTCCGCGATCTTCCCTGGTTCGGCAATGCCCGCCAGCTTCTCGGGCATCTGGATGATATTGAAACCGATAAGTTAACTATCAGTGTGGAAAGTTTTTTCGAGGGACGCAGTGCCTTGACGGTGATGGATAAAAAAATTTCGCTCTAGCGGAAAATGCTTGTCTATACTCAACATATTCTGTCAACGGTGATACCCCAGTGTCTTATGGCCATACCTCTGCTGATTTGTGATGATTCCAACATGGCGCGTAAACAGGTCGCGCGAGCTCTGCCCGAGGGTTGGGATGTCGATGTGACCTTTGCGACCAATGGCAGGGAGGGGATAGAGGCTATACGCGGTGGCAAGGGCGAGATGGTTTTCCTGGACCTGACCATGCCGGAAATGGACGGCTATCAAGTGCTGGAAGCGGTCAAGTTCGAAGGTTTGGATGCTATGATTATTGTTATTTCTGGCGATATACAGCCGGATGCCTATGATCGGGTGACCAAGCTGGGTGCCTTGGATTTCATTCAAAAGCCGGTCAATCCGGAAAAGTTGCTGCAAGTTCTCCACAAATTTGGCCTTATTTAGCCCGCTGTTATCACCCTGCCTTTTTCTCCCATCGCTCAAGTTCGCTATCAATCGTTCCCTTGGCCTTGTTTTCGCGTTAGATTGCTGTCTTTTTTATCCCATGATGTGGGTGTGGACTCTATACAATGCAATTTTCCCGCTTTGGCAAAAAACTCAGCAGCGACTCCGGCATAGTCACCCTGATGGATGATCTCGGCGATGCCCTGCGCAGCAATCCCGATATGGTTTTTATGGGGGGCGGCAACCCTGCGCGCATTCCGGCGATGGAGGAGGCCTTTGCCCAAGCGCTGCAACAGACCCTGGCGGACTCGCAGCAGGCCCAGCAATTGCTCGGTGTCTACCAGCCGCCGCAGGGCGATGTCGATGTACTGGATGCTCTGGCGGCCATGCTCAGCAGTGAGTATGGCTGGCCGCTGACCCGCGAACATATAGCGCTTGCCAACGGCAGCCAGTCGGCCTTTTTTATTTTGTTCAATCTGTTTGCCGGCGAGTGCGAGGCGGGTGTGCGCAGACAAATTCAGTTTCCGCTTGCGCCCGAGTACTTAGGCTACAGCGATCTGGGATTGTGCGAAGATTTTTTTACGGCGACCCGCCCCAGCATTGAAATACTGGAAGATGGTTTTTTTAAATATCATGTGGATTTCAGCCAACTGAAGATCAGCGAAAATACCGCTGCACTCTGCGTATCGCGCCCCACCAATCCCACCGGCAATGTCATCAGCGATGATGAAATGCAGCACCTCGATGAGCTGGCCCAGCAGCACGGCATCCCCTTGATTGTCGATGGTGCTTACGGCACCCCCTTTCCCAATATCTTATTTGCCGATATAAAACCTCACTGGAATAGCAATACCATTCTGGTGTTGAGTTTATCCAAGCTTGGGCTGCCAGGTGCACGCACCGGCATTGTGATTGCCAACCCCGAAGTGATCAGCGCTTTTGCCAAAGCCAATACCATTTTAAATCTGGCCTGCGGCAATTTCGGCCCGGCGCTCGCGCGCAATCTCTTGCAGGATGGAAAAATCCTCCGCCTCAGCCGTGAAATAGTTGCGCCTTTTTATCGCCAGAGGATGGAGCAGGCGGTGGCCATGTTCAAACGGCACCTCGGTAATTTGCCCTATCTGATGCACAAACCGGAAGGTGCTATCTTTTTATGGCTGTGGTTCAAAGACCTGCCGATCAGCAGCGAAGAGCTTTACCAGCGCTTGAAAGCGCGCGGTGTTCTGGTGATTTCCGGCCATCATTTTTTTCCGGGATTGGCAGATGATTGGCAGCATAGTCGCGAATGTATCCGTGTAACTTATTGCCAGGATATTGAAGTGGTGGAAAAGGGCGCGGCCATTATTGCCGATGAAATAAAGCGGGTATTGGCACTGGGTTAGAATGATTTGATAATTATTTTTTGCTCAATGGAGATGAAAAACGCATGAACATAGTCATAGATGATTTGACCGGGTCGGAAATTGCCGCGCTATTGCAGGAGCACTTGCAGGAGATGTATGCAGCTTCGCCGGCGGAAAGCGTACACGCGCTGGATCTGGATGAGCTGCGGCAACCGGATATCACCTTCTGGTCAATCTGGCAGGGCGACAAGCTGGCGGGCTGTGTGGCATTAAAGGAGCTGGATAAGGGGCACGCAGAAATAAAATCCATGCGCACAGCCTCTGCCTTTCGCCGCAAGGGCGTCGCTGCACAATTGCTATCTCACCTGATTGCAGAGGCAAAGCAGCGCAATTATCAGCGCTTGAGTCTGGAGACAGGGCCAACGGAAAATTTTGCCGCAGCGCGCAAACTCTATGAGCGTTTTGGTTTTGGCTATTGCCCACCTTTTGCAGATTACCGAGAAGATCCCTACAGCGTGTTTATGGATAAACTGCTTTAACCTTGACTGCAAGTCAGTGAGAGCCAGGTTGCAGTGTGAGTTTTGCGCTGTCTGGTTCAGTATTGTTTATAAGGCAAGAATTTTCCTGATAGTACAACATTCACTCTATCGCCTTTTGGGTCTGTCTGGCGTTCTATATCCATACTGAAATCAATCGCACTCATAATGCCATCGCCAAACTCTTCGTGGATCAATTCCTTGATGGTGGTGCCGTAAACATTCACCAGTTCATACCAGCGATAAATCAGCGGATCTGTGGGCACGGCAGTGGGCAGTGAACCTTTATAGGGCGCTACCTCTAACCATTTCTGTTCTTCTGCGGTGAGCGAAAAAATATCGCCAATGATATGGGCCTGCTCGCGGCTGAAACTCATCTGTCCGAGGCAGGCGGCTGTGACCCATTCCTTGCTCAGGCCCAGTTGCTGTGCGACCTCGCACCATTTAATGTCTTTCTGCACCTTGGTGGCGATAATTTTTTCAGTGACGTCATTGCGATTCATAGCAGCTCCGGTAGGTTTAAAAAAACAAAGGTTATTTTTAAACTGCAGAGCAATTAGCAAGCCATTATCGTCAATAGGAAGAGTGAAAGAGCCGCAGGCTGGGTTTGGCCCGGCCTGACGAGAAGATAGGAGTTATTTGCTCCAGAACCATTTTTTGGGAGGCTGGGTGAATTTATCCAATTGTGCCTGGCGAGTTTCCTCGTCCACAAACCAATAGTAGTCGTATTGGATTTTGGGCTTGCGCCAGCCTTTGAAGAGAGAGACATGTTCGACATGCAGGCTGGGCATGCCGAGCTTGCGATCGGCATTGAAACTGTGATTCCAGTGCACCAAAATGTCGCGCTTGGCCATGGCTATGGCAAGCTCTTCGGTTTGCGCCTGGACCAGGCGGTTGGCAATAAAGCCAATAATGGGGTCGTTGCGATTATAGTTTTCAAAAAAAATATTATCGCCGGAAAGGGTAACCTTGTAGTACATCATCGAAAAGCGTTCACTCGTTATCATTGATACTGGGGTAGAGCGGTGTGGATGCAGGCATATTTTTGAACAGCTTGCTGAAATGCTGCTGCACGCGGCCGATATTCATTACCGACATGCTGCTGGAAAAACCAAACCACACATAGAGCCCGTTTAAATCGCGAAACATGGGCGGTAAGTATTTGGGGGCGGCGATAACACCTTCCAGATAGCGTTCGTAGAGCAAGGGTAGATCATCCAGCGTCACTTTGCCGACAAAAAGCATAGGGATAATTTCCGGCACCCCTGATTGTATCGCGCTGCGAATAAAATTTACATTTTCCACAAAGCCTTTTACATAAGAAATATCTTTGCTGAACACTGAACCGCCACTTAATGTGCCACCGCGGAAGACCCGCTGGGTCACCCGGTAGCTATCGTGCTGGTTGACACCGCGATCAAGGAAGTGGCGATAGACTTCGCAAAAGTTCGCGCCTTGCTCAGCCAGGTCAACGGCGACGACTCTGTCGCTGATGCGCCTTGCGCGCTGAGGAAACGAGCTAAAGGTCAGCGTTTCCATCAATACCGCCATGCCTTCCTGGATGGCGGTGATGCGCGGTGATCCCACACTCAGCCAGGTTGCCCAGGGCTGCTCGCGGCCATTCAGGGTGGTGCCAATATGGACCCAGCCCTCGTGGACTTCGAGTACCTGCAGATCCAGTTCGGAAAAATTTGCGCGGCGATTGATTTTTATGCAGTCGCCGCCGGCGGATGCATCCGAGACTATGTCATCGCTCAGCTCAACGCGAACACCGCCCTCGCCAAAATATTTATCCATCCGCTGCCGCAGAATGGCCACGGCTTTGCTGGAGCTGATGTTGTTGCTATAGGGGCGGTTGAGGTGCTCTACGGCGGGCAGTGAGAATACCTGGCAGAGTCGCTCGCCCATCTGCCGCAGGGTTTTGCGGTCGCCGCGAATTTTATCCTGTGCCGAGCCATAGAGCATGCGGCTGAAATGCCCAAACTGATCGGTGCCGCGATTGCGCAGCATTTCAATAACAATCTGGTACTGGTCGATGGTGGCCTGGAGTATCTGACCGAGTGAGTCGCCGCGCCCCAGCTGTTTGCGCACGTCGCTTTTGAGTTCTTTCAGCGATTGATACATGCTGTCGGGGTTAAAGGCGAGCGGCTGACGCTGGTAGAAGTCTGCACCTAAAGGGGGCAGTTCCAATCCACCCTTAGCCATAAATTTTTCTTCCATGGCCGCCGGCCATTTGATTGCATCGAGAATGCGAATCGGTTTTTGCAGTGCGACCAGGCGAGTGGATAACCCGCGTAAACGTTCCAGATAGGCTTCATTCTTCATAGGCGAATGTTCATAGGTGGATGTTTAATAACCAGGGTTGCCATTGTTAGTCTAGCGCTCGACTGCCATGGCTCTCATTCTATACGTTCGCGCCCGCAAATTGCTTGATGCACCCTGTAAAAGATAAAAAAAGTCACTGCCGGATTGCTAAATTGTCCGGGTCTCGGCTAGGCTCCGCATTCCTGGTTCTCTTTTCGGCTGATAGCGAGGGCAGTGACATGGCATTTATCGCACTGGAAAAACTGCACCAACTTTATGATGGCTATCGTCGGCGAGTACGTGTGGCGGGTGGCGAATGGCTGTTGATACAGGAGGAGGGCAAGTTGTTTTGTATTGCCAACCAGTGTCCTCACTTGGGCGCATCGCTTGCAGAGGCCAGTGTAAATTCATTTCGCTTGCGTTGTCTGCAGCACGGGATGGAGTTTGATTTGCGCACGGGGCGCCCATTGAATACGGCCACCTGTGTCGAGACTCTGCGGTTTATGCCCCTAGTCTATGAAGGTAACCAGGTGGGTGTTGATCTTTAGCTGAAATATTTTTATTAGAATAATAAGGTAAATCATGTCGATTATCGCTGTTATCGCCTGCCTGGTGCTACTGATCCTGCTCACCGCGCGCTGGCATTTTAACCCGTTCATTGCTTTTATCATCAGTGCGCTGGCCGGCGGGGTCATGCTGGGCATGCCGCTGGATAAGATTCCCCTGGCGATTGAGAAGGGTATCGGCTCTCTCTTGGGCAGCCTGGTGGCGATTATTTGCCTCGGTGCCATGTTCGGAAAATTGATTGCCGACAGCGGTGCCGCGCAAAAAATTACCACTGTGCTGATTCGTCTGTGCGGGGAAAAATATATTACCTGGGCGCTGATGTTCACCGGTTTTGTGGTGGGTATTCCGCTGTTTTACAACGTCGGTTTTGTGCTGCTGGTGCCCTTGGTTTTTTCGGTGGCCTACCAGACCAGGCTGCCTGCGGTGTATCTTGGCATTCCGCTGTTGGCGGCGCTGTCGGTCACTCATGGATTTTTACCGCCGCATCCTTCACCCACGGCGCTGGTGCCGCAGTTTAATGCCGATATGGGCCGCACTCTGATCTACGGTTTAGTCATAGGTCTGCCGACCATGATGCTGGCCGGACCCATATTTGCGAGGCTGCTGAAAAATATTCACTGCCAGCCCCTGGCCACTTTTACGCCCGAGGCTGTGGCGGAAGAGAATTTGCCCTCGGCAGCCAGCAGTTTTGTGATAGCACTGTTGCCGGTAGCCATGCTCACCCTGGCCACGCTCCTGCCATTATTGGTGGACGATGCCAGCCCCTTGCAGCCTGCGATTGCGCTTTTGGGAAACCCCATGATCGTTATGTTGATCGCTCTGGCAATTGCCACCTACTGCCTGGGGTTAAGGAGAGGGTCAACGATAAAGTTTCTAATGGTGAGTTACTCCCAGGGCATCAAGGATGTTTCAGTGATCCTGTTGATTATTGCCGGGGCTGGGGCGCTCAAGCAGGTGTTTGTCGATAGTGGTGTGAGCACTGAGATTGCTTCTGCGCTGCAAAATATTCCCTTGAATCCGCTGTTCTTAGGTTGGTTTATCGCCTTTATTATTCGTATCTGCCTGGGTTCTGCAACGGTTGCAGGTTTAACGGCGGCGGGAATTATGGCTCCCCTGGTATTGGCCAGCCCCGCCATCAATCCCAATCTGATGGTGCTGGCGATAGGAGCGGGCAGCCTTATGTGCTCCCATGTCAACGATTCTGGGTTTTGGATGTTCAAGGAGTATTTCAATTTGAGCCTGCGCGATACCTTTAAGTCATGGACCGCGATGGAAACCATTGTCGGTATTGCGGGATTGCTGGGAGTATTGCTGTTGGATCTACTTGTGTAGTTAATGGGTATTGTCCTTTGGCCGGATGATATAAATGACTGTTTTTTGTGATCTGCCACAGGAAATCCATAAATGGTGCTTGGCGCATAAAATTGCATTGGTAAACTACTCAACCATTGCCAATCTGGATGTTATTTCAGTGTGGATTTCTCCGATAATGCCCAAGGACATTCGTTTATGCCTACTACCATTGCAATGGCATGCTTGCGCAGCCTGCTGTTGACTACCCTGCTGTTAGGGCTATCTGGCTGCGGAGGGGGCGGCACTTTAACTAAGCCTTCAACGACAAAGGGGGAGGCTGACAATAGCTCTGCCGCTTCAAGCCTGCCGGTCAATGGTTTCTCTTCAATCAATAGTTCGTCAACGAGCATAGAGATAAATAAATCATCTTCCAGCCGCGCGTTGGAAAACAGTTCTGCAGGCAGCAGCTCTCTGTCAGTTGCCAGTTCTTCTGAGTCTGGCCCTCCGTTGCCCTGCGAGGTCGGAGAATATCGCAATGAGAGTGGTGTTTGTGTCCTGCTGGATCCTGCATACCCTAAGCCGATTTACTTTCCCGCCCATGATGAGGTTGTTATTTACGTTAATTCACCCTCTAAAAATTTTTCCGGCTATACCCTGTTTTTATGGGAGTGGGAAGGCGATGCTGAACATGCCGGCTGCATCGGCGGCTGGGCAGCCTCGCAAACGGATGGTGTGCATAGTTTTACTGCGCCCTATGAATGGTGGCCGGGTCTTGCAACATCTAGCACCGACTTGGGTTGGCCTTTAAGGCATGATCCTATTTACGGTGCCTATTTCGTTGTCAAAACCGGTGAGGGTTCCTGCGCTAATTTTATCCTCAGGGCGCCCGCACTCGCCAGTCAAACGATAGATCTGCAAGTGGCGATTACCCGCAGCGAAAAACCTTATGAGCGTATGCTTTTCATTATCGATCACCAAGAATCTTTACGCAGGGCCAGAGTCAGCGCACATCCTATCTGCATCAATGATCTGTGTGAGCCTATAGATCGCACAAGCATAAGCAGTAGTTCGGCGAGTTCGAGTTCAGCGAGCAGTATTAAAGCCGTCCCTTCTGGCATTGCTAGTGATGGTACTTACCTGTACGTCGCAGACCCAGTGAATCACCTTATCCTCAAGCAGATAATTGCCACAGGTGAAACTAGCATTATGGCGGGCTCACCAGGGTTAAAAGGCAGTAGCAATTATAGAGGTCAGGCGGCTTTATTTAATGAGCCTTTGGCCATTACCCTGCAGGGAACAAACCTGTATGTGGCCGATTATGGCAACAATACTATTCGCAAAATAGATATTCTCACCAACGATGTGGCCCTTCTCGGAACAGGATATATGTGGGAGTACAATTTATCCTGGTCGATTGATATTGCCAGTGATGGCGAGAATCTGTACTTCACTCAAGCATCCAGAATTGTCAAAAAGGAGCTTGCGACGGGTTGGATTAGCGAGATTGCAGGAGCACCTATTATCGACTTTTCAAATCCGGCAGGCTTTGTTTTCCCCCAGGGCATCCTGGTCGCTGGCGATTATCTTTATGTGGCGGATTCGGGTAGCTATGTTATTCGCAAGATAAAGATTGCCACAGGTGAAATGAGTGTTTTGGCTGGCAAGCCCGGGGTCCTGGGCAGTATGGATGGTATAGGTGAGGCTGCGAACTTCTCTTGGCCCAGGGGAATGGCGACTGACGGCACCTGCCTTTATATCGCGGATACCGGCAACAAGACTATTCGTAAACTGGAGCTTGCCTCTGGCAAGGTAACAACCCTTGCGGGCGTTGCGAATGTGAGTGGCCATAGGGATGGCAGAGGTTCGGAGGCACTCTTTGGCGAACCCAGGGCGCTTGCCATTGATGGCGGCAATCTCTATGTGACAGATGCAGCTAATGGCGTTGTTCGCAAAATAGTTATAGCTACAGCTGAGGTCACGACTCTTCCCCTTGAGTGGTAATTCCTTCTTTTTTATTAATCTGATCATTCTATCGCCCATTTCAGTGGGCGATGCTTTTTTATGGCGGTTACATCAGCTGCTTTTTGTCAAAACACAAAGGAATCTTTAAAAAGTTAGCTGCATTTGTCTTGCGCTCGTGCCTCGCCAACATTTTTCAGGAATGCCTTAACTTACTGCAATTCGAGTTTTCTAGAGTTGTTTCTGAATCTAAATGTCGGCATTTCGGGATTGTTGAGGAGGCGCTGAGGAATCTTCTTGTTCAGTTGCTAGGCTCCTGAGCGATAGTGTTTGAATGGGGAGGCTTGTTTGACTTTCCCGTTTATTTATATATATTGCGTGCACCGTGCATTTGCGCTCCCAGATATCATAATTCTATCGATTATCCGCAAGCGCTATATTTCCCTCCAACCCCTGTACAGGCCGCTCTATTGATAAATTGCACATGATGGTGCGCCGAGCTTTCGCAAACTGTTAAGGAAACCCATAATGCTTGATTATTTTTTTCGTAAATCAACCCCGTATCGCGCGCTGCTATTGCTGACTATTCTGGCCTTGGCCGCTTGCGGCAAAGGCTCATCGGAATCCGCCAAGGCGAACACCTCCCTGCAATTGAAAGGTGAAGTAAGTACCTTTGCCGGTGCCTATGTTGGCCAGGACGGTGTTGGCATCCTTGCGACCTTCAATAGGCCTTCGGCAATTGTCAGGGTCGACGGCAATTTGTATATCGCGGATTCCCAGAGCAATTCCATTCGCAAAATGGTTATAGCCACGGGTGCAGTGACCACCTTTGCAGGCAAGATGGGAGCCCGGGGCAATGTCGATGGCAAAGGAACTGCAGCGCGCTTTGCCGGTCCCGCCGGCATAGCCAGCGATGGCAGCAACCTTTATGTTGCGGACACAGACAATCGCACCATTCGCAAAATCGAGATAGCCACTGGCTCTGTATCCACCCTCGCCGGTGCTGTAGGCGTTACCGGCAGTGCAAATGGTCTGGGTTCGGCGGCGCGCTTCTCTGAGCCACGTGGCATAACCAGCGATGGCTATAACCTGTACGTGAGTGATTCGGGCAATAATACTATTCGCAAAATAGTGATTGGCACGGGCGAGGTGAGCACACTGGCGGGCTCACCCAGTAGCACCGGTGGCAGCGCCGATGGCGTGGGCAGTGCGGCGAGTTTTGAATACCCGATGGGCCTGGCGAGCGATGGAATCTATCTGTATGTCTGCGATACCGGCAATAAGGCTATCCGCAAGGTAACCATAGCAACGGGAGCGGTAACCACTATCGCACTCCACAGCAGTTCAGATCCAACAGCAGAGCTTCAGGTACCTCAAGCTATTATACTCGATGGCGGGGAGCTCTATCTGACCGATTTGTTTTCCATCTATAGAGTGGTAGTTAATACAGGCGAATTGACTCGACAGCTAGTAATTTCCAATGGGAGTGGCTGGGGGGGAGGCACTCGTTTATTCACGGGCCTTGCCAAAGTGGACTCCAGCTTTTATCTGACATCCTTTGATAGCACCATCAACAAACTGGAGATTGCCTCAGGTGATATGAATACAGTGGCTGGCGAGGAGAATTCTTCTGAACGCCTGGCGTCTCTGCGCGATATAGTCAGTGACGGCACTCATCTTTATTTGTTGAATCTCGCAGGACGCAGAATTGAAAAGATAAACATTGCTTCGGGAAACCTGACAACCTTTGTCGATCTACCCTTCCAGCTCAATGGTAATTTGACTCTTCACGATGCGCAAAGTCTGGCTGTTGATGCAAAATATCTGTATGTCAGTATGACTCGAGAATTTTCGGATCGCATTATCTTAAAAATAGATATTGCAACCAAGGCCATAAGTGCGTTGCCGTCACCTTCTGCCAATCAATCTATGCGTGATGCATTCGATGCTATGACTACGGATGGCGTTAATATCTATGGTGTAGACTACAACAGAAGTGCTATCTATAAAGTTGTTATAGCGAGCGGTGTTGAAACTCTGCTGGCGGGTTCTGAGGGGCATACGGGGGATGCCGATGGGGTGGGTCCGATGGCGAATTTTAATCGCCCCTATGGCATTGCTATGGATGGAACCCACCTCTATGTGGCTGACTCCTACAATCACAGCATTCGCAAGGTCAATATAGCTTCGCGCCAGGTAACAACTCTTGCCGGTAAGTCAGGGGTTTTGGGGGCTAGTGATGGGCTGGGGATTGCCGCACGTTTTGCCGAGCCTAGTAGTATTACGTGTGATGGAAAAAACCTCTATATTGCGGACACCCAAAACCATAGTATCCGCAAACTGGAACTTTCTTCGGGAGAGGTCACCACTCTGGCGGGGACGCCAGGTGTTCCGGGGCGTGCCGATGGTATGGGGTCAACGGCCCGCTTTGCTGCGCCCTGGCGTATTTCTGCAGATGCCACCAGCCTGTTTGTGGCGGATGATGGAACTAATTCAATACGCAGGATTGAATAAACCTATACTGGAACCTGCAAGTGCCCGTATTGATCTGACATTCTTGATCATGAGGACGTCAGATCAAGGCCAAGTTTTGTGGGAGTCCATATCTTTAATCCTATTCCATTATGAAGCGCAAAGGTTCTTTGATAAAACGCCTGCTATTGCTTGTGCTGTTAGCGCTTATCGCCTACCAGTGCTGGGTATTTTTTCACCTGCTCTACTGGAAATGGTTCAATCCCTCCGAAACCAGTTTTATGACGCTGCGGCTGGAAGAGTTGCAACAGCAGAACCCCAAGGCAACACTCAGTTATCAATGGGTGCCCTATGCACAGATATCCACTCACTTAAAACGCGCAGTGGTCGCTGCAGAAGATGATAAGTTTTTGGATCATGGCGGTTTTGATTGGATTGCCATGCAAAAAGCCATGGCCAAAAATGAGCGCAAGGGCAAGTCGGTAGCGGGGGGCTCGACCATTAGCCAGCAGCTCGCCAAGAACCTGTTTTTAACACCTTCACGCTCTTATGTTCGCAAGTTGGAAGAGGCGATTATCACCGCGATGATTGAACTCCTGTGGGACAAGCGGCGTATCCTCGAAGTCTATTTGAATGTGGTGGAGTGGGGCAATGGCGTATTCGGGGCAGAGGCTGCGGCGCAGCACTACCACGATATTCCCGCCGCACGGCTCAGCGAGCAGCAGGCCGCGCGCCTGGCAGTGATGCTGCCCAACCCGAGAAAATATGAAAAGAAATACCCCGCCTATGTAGCTGCCCATGCGCAGCGGGTACTGGTGCGCATGCGCTCCTCGCAAATACCCTGAGAACATTTATCGCTTTTTGGTTGTTTTTTGTTCGGTGTTTGCGTTGAAAGCCCTGTAGGCCTGGTTCTCGCAGAGGCAAGCTTAGGCTATAATTCCGAGCCTTTTTCGGCGCTTGTCGCTATATTTTAGTCAAAAAGTCTGTTTTACCCCTATTGAGGTGGTGCTGTGCCTATTTATGAATACCAATGTGAAGCCTGTGGCCACGCGCTGGAAGCTTTGCAGAAATTGAGCGATGCACTGCTGGTAGATTGCCCGGCCTGTGCCAAGCCGGCTTTGAAGAAGCAGATATCTGCCGCAGGCTTCCGTTTGAAAGGCGGCGGTTGGTATGAAACCGATTTCAAATCGGGCAATAAGAAGAATCTAGCGGGCGATACCGGCGCTGGATCGGCGGCGGCATCTGCGGCGAGTCCAGCGAGCGCTCCTGCTACCCCTGCGGCAAAAACAAAAGCCGCCGAATAACGTTTTATAACATCACAATCTTTTATTTACATTAGGAAAGCCCTATGCGCAGCCAATACTGCGGCGTTTTGAATGCCGAGCATATCGATCAAGAAGTGACCCTCTGCGGATGGGTGGATCGTCGCCGTGACCACGGCGGTGTGATATTTATTGACCTTCGCGATCGCGACGGTATTGTGCAGGTGGTATTCGATCCTGATGCCAAGGAAAACTTTGAGCTGGCCAACAAGGTGCGCGGCGAATATGTGCTGCAAGTGACCGGTAAAGTGCGCGCCCGCGCTGCTGCCACCGTCAATCCCAATATGTCCACCGGTGCTATTGAAGTTTATGCCACCGCGCTGAAAATCCTCAATGAAGCTGAGACCATTCCCTTCCCATTGGATTCTTACTCCAATGTGGGCGAAGACGTGCGCTTGAAATACCGCTTCCTGGATTTGCGCCGCCTGGAGATGCAAAAGAGCCTGCGCTTCCGCTCCAAAGTGACCAGTGCGATACGCAATTATCTGGATCGCAATAATTTTATCGATATCGAAACACCGATACTCACGCGCGCAACCCCAGAGGGCGCACGCGATTATCTGGTGCCTTCGCGCACCCATGAAAATAAATTTTTCGCGCTGCCGCAATCGCCACAGTTGTTTAAGCAATTGTTGATGGTGGCTGGCTTCGATCGCTACTATCAGATCGCAAAATGCTTCCGCGACGAAGACCTGCGCGCAGATCGCCAGCCGGAATTTACCCAGATCGATATAGAAACTTCGTTTATGACCCAGGAGCAGATCATGTCTGTGACCGAAGGTATGATCCGCGAAGTGTTCAAGGATCTGAAAGGTGTCGAGTTCGGCGAGCTGCAGCGCATGCCTTTCTCCGAGGCGATTGCTAAATACGGTTCTGACAAGCCGGATATGCGTATTCCCCTGGAGCTTGTGGATGTGAAGGATCTGGTTACCGAAGTGGATTTCAAAGTCTTCTCCGGCCCGGCCAATGATCCCAAATCGCGCGTGACAGCCTTGAAAGTGCCTGGTGGCAATGAGAAGTTAACGCGCAAGCAAATTGACGACTACACCAAATTTGTCAGCATCTACGGTGCAAAAGGTTTGGCCTATATCAAGGTCAATGACAAGACTGATCTCGAAGAGGGCTTGCAGTCGCCGATCGTAAAAAATCTTCCGGTTCCTGTGCGCGCGGCAATACTTGAGCGCGTGGGTGCGGAAAACGGCGATCTGATTTTCTTCGGCGCCGACAAGCACAAGATAGTTACCGAGGCTTTGGGCGCACTGCGCTGCAAGCTGGGTGCCGATCTGAATCTCTACACCAAAGAGTGGGCCATGCTGTGGGTGGTGGATTTCCCGATGTTCGAGGAGACCGATAACGGTGGCTTGACCGCTATCCACCATCCTTTCACTGCGCCCTCATGCTCGCCAGAGGAGTTGGCTGCAAATCCGGCGACGGCTCTTTCGCAAGCTTATGATCTGGTATTGAACGGTACTGAATTGGGCGGTGGCTCTGTGCGTATCCACACCAAGGAAATGCAGCAGACAGTATTTGGTATTCTCGGTATCAGCGAAGAAGAGCAGCGCGAGAAATTTGGCTTCCTGCTGGATGCGCTGAAGTACGGTGCACCGCCGCACGGCGGCCTGGCCTTTGGTCTGGATCGTCTGATTATGTTGCTGATAGGCGCAAGCTCCATCCGCGACGTTATCGCCTTCCCGAAAACCCAGAGCGCGGCCTGCGTGATGACCGATGCACCGGGAGCGGTAGATGATGTGCAATTGCGTGAGCTGCATATTCGCCTGCGCAAAAAAGAACAGGCAGCACCGGCAGCGGAAGTCGCTGAATACGGTATGTAAGTGTTGCGGCAGGTTTTGCCTGCCGGTGAAAACAATTGAGGGTGGGCGCTGCCCGCCCTTTTTATTGGTGGAGAACAATAATGGCTGGCCACAGCAAATGGCACAACATGAGGCACCGCAAAGGTCGCCAGGATGCCAAGCGCGTTAAAATTTTTACCAAATTAATCCGCGAGATCAGTGTCGCTGCCAAGAGCAGCCCCAATCCTGCAGATAATCCGCGCCTGCGCGCGGCAGTGGAGGCCGCGCTCTATAACAATATGAAGCGCGACTCTATAGAAAAAGCGATTGCCCGCAGCGCCGGGACAAATGATGCGGATAATTACGAAGAGCTGACCTATGAAGGCTATGGTGTAAATGGAGTGGCCTTTATTGTCGAGTGCATGACCGATAATCGCAATCGCACCGCTGGCGAGGTGCGTCACGCCTTCGATAAGCGCGGAGGCAATCTGGGCACCAATGGTTCAGTCTCTTACTTGTTCAGCAAAAAAGGCCAAATCAGTTTTGCGGCGGGCACCGATGAAGACAGTTTGACAGAGGCTGTACTGGAGTTGGGCGCGGAGGATGTGGTTGGCAATGATGATGGTTCCATTGACGTATTTACTGCGTTTGAAGATTATCTCGGTGTAAAGGATGCGCTGGTTGCTGCCGGTTTCAAGCCAGAGCATTCAGAGCTGGTGATGATTCCCTCGCTGACCGTCTCCCTGGATAAGGAGTCGGCGGAAAAAATCCTGGCATTGATCGATATGCTGGAAGACCTGGATGATGTGCAAAGGGTGCACACCAATGCCGATATTTCGGAAGAAATTATGGAGCAGATTGGTTAATCCTTTTTAGATGGCCAGTTTTCTGCTGGCCATCTTCACCTGCGATGGAGACTGGCTGGCCCAATTGTTTTTTTGCGCTCGACTTGCCTCTCTCGACACCTTGTGTAACACTGTATCTATATCCATGTAGTTCGCGCCCCTATCCCCGCTGGTTTACTGACTTTATATGGCACTTATACTCGGCATAGATCCAGGCTCCCGCAAAACCGGTTTCGGTATTATCAATGTCCTGGGCAGCAAAGTTGAATATGTCACCAGTGGCGTTATTCGTATTCCCGACGATGAGCTGTCTGAGCGACTTAAAATTATCTTTAATTCACTGACCCAGATTATCAATCAATACTGCCCCCAGGAGATGGCCATTGAACAGGTGTTTATGGCCAAGAATGCCGCATCGGCATTGAAGCTTGGGCAGGCGAGGGGGGCTGCCATTGTGGCCGCTGTTGCCCAGGATTTGCCGGTCTCGGAATATGAGGCGCGCAAAGTAAAGCAATCCGTCGTGGGCAACGGTGCCGCCGATAAATTACAGGTGCAGCATATGGTTAAAACCCTGCTGAGCCTGCCGGCTGCGCCCCAGGAGGATGCGGCCGATGCTCTGGCGGTGGCACTGTGCCATGCCAATTCGCAACAGTTGCTGATTAAAATGGCGGGCTCCATCAGCTTTCGCCGTGGCCGCGTGGTGTGAGTCGATGAAAATTATATTGTTACGGCACGGACAGCCGGACATGGAACCCTGGCAGGCGCTCTCGGGAAAAGATTTTTCTCGGTGGATTGATGCTTACAATCAGGCCTCATTGCACACCCCAGGCGATACCACCGCGTTGAGCGAATTGCTGGTGGAGGCGGACTGGATTGTCTGCAGCTCGCTGCGCCGCTCGCTGGATTCGGCCGCGCTGTTAAATCTGCAGCCCAGTGTTGTTGATCAGAGTTTCCGCGAGGCTGAGCTGCCGGTGGTTGCCTGGCGCTGGCCAAGGTTAAAGCCGCAAGTCTGGCTGTTGCTGAACAGGACTTTATGGTTTTTGGGGTTGCGGCATAATGTCGAATCCTTTGCTGAAATGAAGCAGCGCGCCTATATTGCTGCGGCAAGTTTGATGTCTTATGCCGCAGACAATCGTCAGGTAGTGCTGGTAGGGCACGGGTTGTTTAACCAATTTGTTGCCCGGGCGCTACTGGCAAAGGGTATGCAGGGCCCCAGGAAAACCGCTTCCCGCTATTGGGGCATAAGTGTCTATGAAAAATAAATGAATTGTTTCTCTGCCGTTCACAGCGGCATACAGGTGAGTCGGATAAAGCCATGATTGGACGTTTGCGCGGAATTTTAATTGAAAAGCAACCGCCGTATTTGCTGCTGGATGTGAATGGGGTGGGCTATGAACTGCAAGCGCCCATGACCACTTTTTATCGTCTGCCTGCGCTGGGTGCAGAGGCTGTTTTGCACACCCATCTCTCCATTACTGAAAACTTGCATCAACTGTTTGGTTTTGCCGACCAGCGCGATCGCTCGCTGTTTCGCACCCTGATCAAAGTCAGCGGTGTCGGCCCCAAGCTGGCGATTGCGATTTTGTCGGGGATGGAGGCGGATGATATAGCCCGCTGCGTGCGCGACAACAATGTCAAAGCCCTGACCAGGGTGCCGGGGATCGGCAGCAAAACCGCAGAGCGCCTGGTGATTGAATTGCGCGATCGCTTGAAAAATTGGGATTTGCCGGCGCAGGATCTGCTGGGCCACGGCGAAATCCAGACCATCGCTACCGGCAATGAGAGTTACACAGAGGCGGAGAGCGCGCTCACCAGTCTGGGCTACAAGCCGGTCGAGGCTGCGAAAATGATTGCTGTGGCTGCCAAGCAAAAACCGGATGCCAAAAGCGAAGAGTTGATTCGCCTGGCGCTGCGCGCTATGGCAACCTGACAGCCTGCCGTTATTTTTAATCAATATTGACTGAATCGCTATGATAGAGACAGATCGCCTGATTGCCCCTACCGCCAAAGAGCGCGAAGAATTTCTCGATCGCACTGTGCGCCCGAAAAGCCTCGCCGATTATATTGGCCAGCCGGTGGTGCGCGAGCAGATGGAAATTTTTATCGGCGCGGCCAAAAAGCGCAAAGAGGCCCTTGATCACACCTTGGTTTTCGGCCCACCTGGGCTGGGCAAGACTACCCTGGCGAATATCATTGCCAATGAAATGGGTGTTTCATTGAAAAGCACATCGGGCCCCGTGCTGGAAAAAGCGGGTGATCTGGCCGCGCTCATGACCAATCTGGAGCCGGGCGATGTGCTGTTTATCGATGAGATTCATCGCCTAAGCCCAGTAGTCGAGGAGATCCTCTATCCGGCGATGGAAGATTTTCAGTTGGATATCATGATTGGCGAAGGCCCTTCGGCGCGCTCCATCAAACTGGATTTACCGCCCTTTACCCTGGTGGGTGCGACTACCCGCGCAGGCCTGCTGACCTCGCCGCTGCGCGATCGTTTTGGTATTGTTCAGCGTCTGGAGTTTTATAATGTCGCCGACCTGACCCACATAGTTGCACGCTCGGCAGCGCTGTTAGGTGTGAACATGGATGCCCAGGGCGCTGAGGAGGTGGCCAAGCGCTCGCGCGGTACACCGCGTATCGCCAACCGTCTGCTGCGCCGTGTACGCGATTATGCCGAGATCAAAGGCGATGGCCGCGTGACCCACGCCATGGCCGACAGCGCCTTGAATATGCTCAATGTCGATGAGCGCGGTTTCGACCATATGGATCGCCGTTTGCTGTTGGCGATGATGAATAATTTTGATGGCGGCCCGGTGGGGGTGGAAAGCCTGGCGGCGGCCATCAGCGAGGATCGCGGCACCATTGAAGATGTGATCGAGCCCTATCTGATCCAGCAGGGCTTTATGGCGCGCACACCGCGCGGTCGTGTATTGACCAATAATGCCTACCTGCATTTTGGCATGGCCATGCCCAAGCGCTTGCAAGTGCTGGATAATTAATTCAGCGCTGGGTAAAAATTGTACTGAATGGAAAATAAATGACAGATTTCACTCTGCCCATCAGGGTTTATATTGAAGATACGGATGCTGGCGGCATAGTGTATTACGTGAATTATTTAAAGTTCATGGAGCGTAGTCGTACAGAATTTTTTCGCACATTGGGGTATGATAAGCCCGCTATTTTAACGGATGGTCTTTTGCTGGTGGTTCATGCGGCCCAGGTGGAATACCGTCGCTCGGCGCGGCTGGATGATGAATTGCAGGTGAGTACCGGCATTATCAAACTAGCGCGCACCTATGTTGAATTCAAACAGCAGGTTATGCGTGGTCAGGAATTGCTCTGCGTGGGGGATATACGGGTTGCCTGTGTCAATGGCAGCAGCATGAAGCCCCATGCCATACCGGCACCTATGCATCACAAGCTAACGCATTTTATCGAATCTCAAAATCAAGGTTAAATATCTTATGGCTGATGTTGAAAGTTCACTCTCTATTTGGGAATTGGTTGCCGGTGCGAGCCTGCTGGTAAAGTTTGTGATGCTGATTCTATTCTGCGCCTCGATTATTTCCTGGGTCATGATTTTCCAGCGCGCTATCTATCAAAGCAAAGCCAAGGCCGCCTTCGATTATTTTGAGAAGCAATTCTGGTCCGGCATCGACCTGAACCAACTCTATCGCCAGGGCAACACCGGCAGCGAGAATATCGAGGGTATTGAAAATATTTTCCGCGCAGGCTTTAAAGAGTTTACTCGTCTGCGCCAGCAGGCCGGTGCCGATTCCGATGCAGTCATGGAGGGCTGCCAGCGCGCCATGCGTGTAGCCCTTGCGCGCGAAGAGGAAAAGCTCGATGAAAACCTGCCGTTCCTAGCGAGTGTGGCCTCGGTGAGTCCCTATATCGGATTGTTTGGAACCGTCTGGGGGATTATGAACTCATTCCGCGGTCTGGCCCATGTGCAGCAGACCACCCTGGCCACTGTGGCCCCCGGTATTTCCGAGGCGCTGGTGGCAACGGCTATGGGATTGTTTGCAGCTATTCCCGCAGTCCTGGCCTACAATAAATTTTCTGCGCGCTCAGAGGCTCTGGTCAGCAATTATCAAACCTTTGCGGAAGAGTTTTCCACTATTTTGCACCGCCAAGTTCACAGCAAATAATCAAGGCCTGGCCTGTATAAATGCAACTGAGTTGTTGAAATCCTATGTCTGCATTCAAACCGAAAGTTAAAAAGAAACCCATGGCCGACATCAATGTGGTGCCCTACATTGATGTTATGCTGGTGCTGTTGATTGTGTTTATGGTGGCGGCGCCCATGATGTCGCAGGGTGTCAAGGTGGAGCTGCCGAAGGCCGCCTCCGAGCCCATAGATACCAAAGATGAAGAGCCTATCAATGTCTCCGTAAAAAAGGACGGCAGCTATTACATAGACCTGGGTGGCGATCCTGATAAGGCGCGCCCCCTGAGTGAAATCAAGGATATAGTTCGCAAAGTCCTCAGCCAAAAACCCAACACCCTGGTATTTGTGCAGGGCGATCGCAGTGTGCAATACGGTGTGATTGTCACGCTTATGAGCGAACTGAAAAGCGCGGGTGCGCCCTCGGTTGGCTTGATCACCGATCCGCCGTCACCCGCGCGCTAGGTTGTCTATGAAGGTCGAAAAATTATTCACATTGCCGGTGTTTCTCAGCGTGTTTATGCATGCTGCGTTGCTGGCTTTTATTATTTTGAAGTTTGATTTTTTTAAAAAAGAGCCTGAACCATACAAACCGCATTTTGTCACAGCTACGCTGATTGATATGAAGCCCAAGGCCAAGGCGGCTCCGCAGCAGCCTAAAGAGCAGGTTCTGGATGGCAAAAAAGATCCTGAACTGAAACAGGTCAAACAGCAGCAGGAGCAGGAGCGCCAGGAAGCTGAGGCGCAGATGCAGGAGCAGAAAATCCAGGAGCAGAAAGAAAAAGCTGAGGCCAAGGTCCGCGACGAAAAACTGAAGCAGGAAAAGGCCAAGAAGGAAGCGGATGAAAAATCCAAAGCTGAAAAGCAAAAAAAGCTGGATGAAGAGGCCAAGTTAAAAACCGAAGCCGATAAAAAGAAAAAACGCGACCAGCAGGCTAAAGAAGCGCAAAAAGCCCTGGATGCCGCACTGCAGAAAGAAGAGCAAATGATCAGCTCGCAGGTCGATGATGTCAGCTCCAAAAGCTATGAAGAAATGATTGCGGAGCGTGTATCGCAAAATTGGAGTCGCCCACCTTCAGCGCGAAGGGGAATGCAGGCGGTGCTCGAAATTAAAATGTTGCCCACCGGCCAGGTGGTGGGGGTCAGGGTAATCAAAAGCAGTGGCGATGCCGCCTTTGATCGCTCTGCCGAGCAGGCGGTAAAGCGTGTTGATCGTTTTGAAGAGGTAAAAAATATACCGCCCGAGATTTTTGAAAAGAGATTCCGTCAATTTACATTCACATTTAATCCAGAGGACTTGCGCCTGTGAAACGTTTTATCCTGTTAGCCCTTGTTTTTTTTGCCGGTTATGCCCAGGCCCAGTTGACCAATATCAACATTACCCGCGGCGTGGATAATCCCACCCGTATAGCGGTTGTGCCTATGGCTTATGTCGGCGACAAATTGCCCGAAGATGTGGCTGAGATAGTGCGCAGTGACCTGAATTTCAGCGGTCAGTTCGAGTCCATTCCCGTCGATAAAATGATTTCCTATCCCAAGAACGAAAGCGAAATCCACTACCGCGACTGGAAGGCGATCAATGCCGAGTATCTGCTGATTGGCAGCATCAATTTTCAGGGCGGCCGTTTTTATGCCAGTTACGAGCTGTTTGATGTGGTGCAGCAAAAGCGTGCGCTGGCGCGTATCACCGTCGATGGCACTGACACCCAGCTGCGCGATATCGCTCACCGTATCAGCGATAAAACCTATGAGACGGTCACCGGCATTCGCGGTATTTTTTCTACCAAGATTATCTATGTAGAGGCATTCCAAAAACCCACCAAATATCGCCTGATGCTCTCGGATTTCGATGGCGCTCGCGCCCGCAGCCTGTTCGAGTCCAAGCAGCCGCTGATGTCACCCGTCTGGTCTCCCGATGGCGGCAGGGTTGCCTATGTTTCTTTTGAAACTGATCGCCCCGCTGTTTATGTACAAAATTTGAGCACAGGTCGTCGCGATCAGGTCACTAACTTCCAGGGTCTGAATGGCGCACCGGCCTGGTCTCCCGATGGTCAAAATTTAGCCGTAGTATTATCCAAAGACGGCAACCCAGAGATTTATACGTTGAATCTTGCGTCAAGAGCCTTTACTCGTGTAACCAATCATTTTGCCATAGATACCGAACCCTCCTGGACAATTGATGGTTCTGGTATATTTTTTACTTCTAATCGCGGCGCAAAACCCCAAATTTATAAAGTAACACTTGCCACGGGCGAGACAGAACGTGTAACCTTCGACGGTGTTTATAATGCGCGTGGTCGCGTCTCACCGGATGGTAAAAGCCTGGTTTTGGTTCACCAGCGCGAATCATGCTGCATGATTGGCGCTCAGGACATAAAATCGGGCAATTTGCGCATTTTGACCGAGACAAATTTAGATGAATCGCCTACTATAGCGCCCAACGGCGCAATGCTCATGTATGCGACGAGTTTTGGTGGTAAAGGTATACTGGCGGCAGTATCGCTGGATGCCCGAACCAAAGTTCGCTTACCGTCTAAACAGGGCGATGTTCGCGAGCCCGCGTGGTCGCCGTTTTTTTAAAGTGTTTTTTTCACAACTATAGATCTACCTACAACTTGATTGGAGTTACGCACACATGATCACTAAAGCAATGAAGCAAGGTTTGACATTGGCTGTTGTTATGGCTTTCTTGGTTGGCTGTTCAAGCAGCGACAAGAAGAAGCCAGCTGCTGCTGCACCCGTTTCAGCACCAGTTACTGCGCCAGCTGTTGAATCAACAGTACAACAATTGTCAAATGTTGTTTACTTCGAATTCGATAAATACGAATTGACTCCTGAGTCACGTGCTTTGTTGTTGGCTCACGCTGAAAAACTGAAAGGCGCTTCTACTTCTCTGCGTCTGGAAGGTCACGCTGATGAGCGCGGTTCACGTGAATACAACATTGCTTTGGGCGAGAAGCGTGCTAACGCTGTTCGTGACTTCCTGGTGCTGCAAGGTGTGAAAGCTGCTTCTCTGGAATCAGTAAGCTACGGTGAAGAGCGTCCAGTTGCCACTGGCCACGACGATTCAGCATGGTCTCAAAACCGTCGCGTAGAACTTAAGTAATCTTAAGTAAAAGAGTCAGCCCCCTATGTTGAAACATCTGATTGCTGTTGCTTTGGTTGTAGCAGTTCCAGTCGTCGAGGCACAAGTGCGGGTGGTTGAATCGACACCCCAGAGCGTACGCTCTGGGGTGAATCGTCAGCAGGAATCTATCGAACAAAAAACTGAATCTTACGATAAGATCCAGTCTCTCCAGCAAGAAGTCTCCGAATTGCGTGCCATGCTCGAAGAGCAGGGTCACCAACTGTCCCGTTTAAAGCAGCAGCAGTTAGATAACTACATGGATCTTGATCGCCGTGTGTCTATTTTGACAACCGGTGGTGCCAAGCCCAGCGTTAGCGATGCACCTGTTGATGCAGCAGTGCCTGCAACAGCTCCGGCTATAGATGCTTCTGCTACTGTGGAAGAGGGGGCTGGTGGTGTGAGCGAGGCAGATGAATATAAAGCGGCCTATGATCTTCTGCGTCAGCGTCAGATTGACCCGGCTATGACTGCATTCAAAGCCTATCTCAAAAAATACCCCAATGGTGAATTTGCCGGTAATAGCTGCTATTGGTTAGGTGAGATTTTTCTATTGAAAAACCAGTTGCCGCAATCTCGCGAGTGGTTTACCAAGCTTATCGAAGGGTTTCCTTCCAGTAGTAAAATTCCTGATGCCAAATTTAAATTGGGTAAGGTCTATCATTTGCAGGGCGATAAAGCGCGTGCAAAATCTCTCCTTTTGGAAGTGGCTGGTGGTTCGGGTGATTCAGCTCGCCTTGCCAAACAGTATCTGAACGAAAATTTTTAATTCAGCTTTAATTGTGTGGAATTCTCCACCTCCCTCTGTGTATTTCCCAAAAATCTCAGCGCTGCATTTTGTGGTTGCTTAGCGTCTGTCTTATCTCCATACTGCCGCCCTTTGTAACCTGTAACCCTATTGGAGATCGCAATGCAAATCGCGGCAAATAAAGTAGTCAGCTTTCACTACCGCCTTAAAAATATAGATGGAACCCTGCTTGAATCTTCCTACGAGGCTGATCCCACACTCTATCTGCATGGGCATGGCAATCTGCTGGCTGCCCTGGAAGATGCTCTGTTAGGCAAGTCTGTCGGTGAAAAGATCGAGGCTACCCTGGCTCCAGAGCAGGCCTATGGTGTGCGTCGCGAAGGCGCTGTCCAGCGCATTCCTATCAAGCATTTGCACGAATATGCCAAAATCAAAAACAAGCTTAAGCCAGGTGGGGTTGTCTTGGTAAACACGGCCAATGGTCCTTGGGAGGCTGTGGTATTGAAGGTGGGCAAATTCAACGTGGATGTAGATAGCAATCATCCGCTCGCCGGAAAATCACTGATATTCGAGGTGGAGGTAATGGATATACGCGATGCTACTGGTGAAGAGTTGGCCCATGGTCACGCTCATGGTGTCGGTGGGCATCACCACCATTGATGGTGCAGCAATAAAAGATTGATGGTGGGTTCAATTCACTGGCTGCGGAGTGTAGCCAGTGAATCAGAGGGATTAGTGGTGGTGATGTCCGCCGACGCCGTGAGCATGGCCGTGCTCCACTTCTTCTTCTGTGGCCGCGCGAACTGCGGTAATTTCTACATCAAATGTCAGGTCTACGCCAGCCAAAGGATGGTTGCCATCAATAGTAATATTATCGCCTTCCACTTTAGTCACGGTAACCACTTGCAGGCCGTGCTCAGTTTCAGCGTGAAACTCCATTCCCTCTTCGATTTTATCTATGCCTTCAAACATATTGGATGGCAATTGCTGCACCATACTGTCATCGCGCAGGCCATAGGCTTCGGCGGCGGGTATGCTGATATTGAATTTATCGCCGATTGATTTGCCCAGCAGCGCTCTTTCCAGGCCTGGAATGATATTGCCTGAACCGTGCAGGTAAGAGAGTGGCTCCTGGCCATTGGAGGAGTCGAGTACCTTGCCGCTGCCGTCAGTCAGGGTATAGTGAAAGCTGGCAACGCATTGTTCGGAGATATTCATAGATTAGGGTCCTGGCATTGGGTAAATTGAAAAAATTTAAAAGTGTTCGATTGCTTTGCCATTAACAGAGGCTTTACTGAGGTAGATGGTGTAAGCAGAACCATTTTCTTCCTGCTGTAAGCGGACCAGCAAATAATGGAAATCCTTGGCAAACCAGGCATAGACTTCGGCATTGTCATCGACGTGACTGCGTTTTACCTTGATGGTTTGCACTTCGCCTAATGGCGTCTTCAATTTTTCTTCGCCGACCAACTCAAATTTATATTTTTTGATTTTGCGGCCATTGGTAAGGCTGTATTCCAGATCGGTTTTGCCAGCCATCAGATCCTGGCGCAATTGCAGCTGATAGCTGAGGCTGTCCTGAATTTTACTGTGGCCTTCCAGGGGTAGAACCCTATTGTTTTTGGTGTTGGTAACTTTCCGGTTTGGCCAGTCAAATACCAGCTCGTCGTCGCGGCTCTTGCCAACCCCTTTGCGCAGATAGGTGTATTTATGGGGAGTAAAGGTCTGATCCTTTTCACTCCAGGTCACATTGGTGGTTTCTGTAATGCTGCCAATCATGGAGTCGGCATTAAAATAATATTGATAGGTTCCGGCCTCGGCACTGGTCGGTTGGAAGCGGCTGGTGGCTTCAATGGCAAAGCCATAGAGCTTTGCGGTGTAGACATTTTCAAAGGCGGTGAGTGGTTCACTGGCTTGCGCCAGGCTGGCGATACTGAGCGTTGCACTGATTATCCACTTTGAAAAAGGCATAGGCGACCCTTAAGGTTGTTCCGATATAATTTGGTAACCGGAAGCGGGTAAAAGTTCTCCTTTTAACACACTTTTACCCTCTTGCATGTACAAATTTCCCTCGGCAAACCATTTTACGGCGAGCGGATAGATAATATGTTCCTGCCTTTGCACGCGTTTTGCCAGGGTTGCGGCATCGTCATTGGCCAATACCGGCACAGATGCCTGGACAATGGCCGGGCCGCCATCCAGTTCGGCGGTGACAAAGTGCACAGTGACTCCGTGGCGGCTTTCGCCGGCATCAAGGGCGCGCTGGTGGGTGTGCAGCCCCTGGAACTTGGGCAGCAGTGAAGGATGGATATTGAGCATCCTGCCGAGATAGTGCTGGGTAAATTCCGGGGTGAGGATACGCATAAAGCCGGCCAGCACCACCAGGTCTGGTCGGTATTGGTCGATAGTGTTCATGAGCGCACGATCGAAATTTTCGCGGTCGGCAAAGCTCTTGTGATCGAGTACCTCTGTGGCAATATTCGCCTTGCTGGCGCGCTCAAGCCCCAGCGCGCCGGGTCGGTTGCTGATCACCGCCACCAGCTCAACGGGCAGTTCGCCGGCCTGGTAGCCATCAATCAGGGCTTGCAGGTTGCTGCCGCTGCCGGAAATCAGCACGACAACACGGGTTTTGGCTACAGATGACATGGCGGATGACATGCTGATCAAAGGCCCTGCAGGTCGACTTGTGCTTCGCCTTCGCTGGCCTTGGCGATATGGCCGACCACGAAGGGGGTCTCGCCGGCGGCTTTCAGTATGGCCAGGGCATTATCTTTTTCGCTGGCGGGAACGGCAATCACCATGCCCACGCCGCAGTTAAAGGTGCGGTACATTTCACGGATATCGACATTGCCGCCGCGCTGCAAGAATTGGAATACCGGTGGGAAAGCCCAGCTCTTGGTATCAATCACCGCCTTGCAGTTATCGGGTAATACGCGCGGAATATTTTCAGTCAGGCCGCCGCCGGTAATATGGGCCATGGCATTGACTTGTGACTCCTTGATCAGCTTAAGCACGGATTTGACGTAAATGCGGGTTGGCTCCATCAGGGCATCGCCAAGCGGGCGACCGCCGCAATCCTGGGTCAGGTCGGCCTTGCTGACTTCGATGATTTTGCGGATCAGGGAATAGCCGTTGGAGTGGGGGCCGCTGGAGGTCAGCGCTATCAGGATATTGCCCGCTTCCACCTTGCTGCCATCGATAATTTCCGACTTCTCCACTACACCGGTGCAGAAGCCGGCCAGGTCGTAATCCTCGCCTTCGTACATGCCGGGCATCTCTGCAGTCTCGCCACCCACCAGTGAGCAGCCAGCCAGCTCGCAGCCATCGCCTATGCCGGCCACTACCGCTGCAGCGACATCGACATTAAGTTTGCCGGTGGCGTAGTAATCGAGGAAAAACAGTGGCTCGGCTCCGGTTACCACCAGGTCATTCACACACATGGCCACCAGGTCTATACCTATGGTGTCGTGCTTCTGCAGGTTCATAGCCAGGCGCAGCTTGGTGCCCACGCCGTCGGTGCCGGAGACCAGCACTGGTTGGCGGTAGCCTTCGGGGATTTCACAGAGCGCGGCAAAGCCGCCCAATCCTGCCATCACTTCCGGACGACGGGTGCGCTTGGCGACGCTTTTGATGCGTTCCACCAGTGCATCGCCCGCTTCAATATCGACGCCGGCGTCTTTGTAGCTCAAGGATGGGGTAGGGTTTTGATGTTCGCTCATAATGGGTTCTCTGGCGGCGGCAGTCGAAATTGCAGGTGCGGGTTCGGTGCGGGTATCAGTAGCGCACAGAATAGCGACCTAGTATAAAAAGGCCGCCATTCTAACAGGATATTGTCGGGTTTTGCTGCGCAAACTGACGAATAAGTATCAGCGTTCGTAAAAGTCCAGGTCTTTGCCAAAGGTTTCCTGAACAAAATAGAGGGTGACCAGGGTGATCAGCATTATGCCACCGCCTACCAGGGCAAAGCTGGTAAGTACATTGCCACCGGTGGCATCCAGAGTTTCTTTGTAGATCCAGGCAATAGGCACCAGGGAGCCGCGCGCGAAATTGGGTACGCTGATGCTGGAGGTGGCCCGCAGGTTGGTGCCAAACTGCTCCGATGCGTTGGTGACAAATAGCGCCCAAAAGCCAACCGAGAAGCCGAGCAGGAAGATCGCGCCATAGAAAACGGTATTGCTGACGTTGTAAAGGTTGATGTAGGCGAAAATCGCCAGGGTGCAGATGGTGTAAAACAGCAGGAAAGCCTTTTTGCGACTGCGCAGCAGCTGGCTGGCGGTGCAGGAGGCTATATCTCCCAGCACCAGGCCGGAATAGGCCAGCAAAATGCAGATATTCTGGGCAATTGCGCCCTGCACATTCAGGGTTTTGGCTATCTCTGGCGCCCTTGCCACCAGCAGGCCAATCACAAACCAGGTGGGCAGGCCGAGCAGTATGGTTTTCAGGAAGCGCACAGCGCGCTCATAGGTGGCAAACATCATCAGGAAATTGCCCTGAGGCACGTGGTGTGCATGGGCTTTTTGGAACATGCCACTTTCAAAGGTGCCAATCCGCAGGAACAGCAGTGCCAGGCCCAGTACGCCGCCGATAATGTAGGAGTTCTGCCAGCTGATAAATTGCGCTACCAGGGCGGCAGCCACCGCGCCCATGACTCCCACCGAGGCCACCACCATGGCGCCCAGGCCGCGGCGGTTCTTGTCCATCAGTTCGGCCACCAGGCAAACCCCTGCACCCAGCTCACCTGCCAGGCCGAAGCCGGCGATAAAGCGCAGTATGGCGTAGGTGGTCATATCTGTGACAAAGGCATTGGCCAGGTTGGCCAGGGAGTAGAGGATGATGCTGCCAAACAGCACTGCGAGCCGGCCTTTCTTATCGCCGATAATGCCCCAGGCGATACCGCCTATCAGCATGCCGATCATCTGGATATCGAGCAGGTATTGGAATTTTTCGATCAGGATCGGCTGCCCGGCCCATTCGGGATAGAGTTCGGCCAGGCTCTTTTTGCCTATTACCAGAAACAGTATGAGGTCGTAGACATCGACAAAATAACCGAGGGCGGCGACCACCACGGTGAGGTTGAAGATTTTTTCAGTGGTATCGCTGGGGAATAAGGTCTGGCTATTCATGGCTATCCTTTGTACTTGGCCGATAGGGAAGATCCTATTGTTGGACGCGATTATCGCACTCATCACCTGAAAAAATATAGATGGCTGGCCACACTAAGCCTGTGCGGCGGCAAAAGATATTCTCTCCAGGGGCTTATCTGTTTGCCAAGCCTGCTACAATGGCGGATCTGTATGCGTCTGTTCCATAGCGGTAAGTTGAGGAGCGCTGGCATAGTCGAGACATTAACCCTGACAAAGATTTAAGGAATTGAGGATGAGACACTTGCTTTCTGTAACAAAATGGGCGTTAACCTGCCTTGCGACATTTGCTTCTGTGACTGCTTTTGCCGCTGCCACCGAGGTGCAAATCCTCAGTGCGACCCTAAAAGATCAAGCTATTGCCGGAGCCAGTATCACCCTGCAAAAGAATGGTGAGCAATCGGTCCTTGGCACCACGGGCGCTGATGGCAGGGCGACGCTGAATGCTCCCTTCGCAGACAGCGCTGAAAGTTTGCTGATTGTTAAAAAACCGGGCTATTCCAACCTGGTGGTAAAATGTCCCTGTGCCGGAATGACCTATGCGATCAGCCCTGTAATGACCAACCTCGACGGCATGCGCATAGTGCTCAACTGGGGGGCAAGCCCCGCCGATCTCGATTCGCATATCCTCTATCCCAACAACCATGTCTACTTTTCCAGCATGGAGGGCACCGATGCGGCCCTGGATGTTGATGACACCAGCAGTTATGGCCCCGAAACTATCACGGTCAATCGCAAGCATGAAGGCGAGCGTTATGTCTACGCCGTCCATGATTACAGCAACGGTAGCGCGACCAATTCCTCGGCACTGTCAAATAGTGGGGCGAAAGTATTCGTGTATGTCGGCCAGACATTGGTAAGAACTTATTATGTCCCCAAAAATAAAAAAGGTAATTTGTGGACCGCTTTTGCGGTGACTGAAAGCGGTGAATTCCAGGATTTGAACACTATCGAAACTGTGGCCTCGGAGGAGCGGTTGCAGACTGCGCAATTCCAGGGTGTTATCAGCAACAGCCATGTCCAGGTGACTAACGCAGGAGCCGATAGCAAAACCCAGGCAAAAGCACTCAACACCCAAGGCGAAACCGCATTTCGCGCAAAGAATTACGATGAAGCTGTGCGCTTGTTTCAGGAGGCAATTGCCCTGGATGATAACTATGGCCAGGCTTACAGCAATCTCGGTCTGACATTCCAGCAGATGGGACGGGTTGCAGAAGCCCTCTGGGCAAACCGTAAAGCCATAGCTCTGGCCAATGGCACAACGGCAGCAACGGTTCGCGCCAGCTCGCATTATAACAATGGCCGCATTTATGAGGCTGCCGGTCAATGGAGTGATGCTTTGCGGGAATACCGCAATGCCAAGCAGGAAAAAGCCAACACTGTTTACGATAATGCGATAAAACGCATGCAAGACAAGGGTGTGAATTGATGCTGAGTGTGCTGCGCCTGGCGATGCTTGTTGCACTGATGGTGACAGCTAGCTACCCCGTCGTGGCCGATCCTGTTGGCCCTGCGGCGGTGGCGACCGTGGATGCCAAGCTCTGGCCGGAGACGGTCAACACTGGTGTTGGGTTTGATAAAGCCTCGCGCGCAGCACTGTTGGTCTATTTGCGCAATTTGCAAACTCTGCGAGTTATGTCCGATGCTGAGATGATGGCGACCTTTAAAATCAAAAGCGTCAATCGCGGTAGCGTCGAGAAATGGTTCAATGCCGAGCAGGCATCTGCCCTTGGCAATTATCAATTGGCGGCAGCAGATTGCAGCAAAGCTGATTGGACTTGTGTCGCCGAGCCTGAGTCGCTGCAGCTGTTGCTGGCTGCTGCGGATGCGATCTATACCGCCGTGCCTAAAAATGCTGTGCCCTGGCGGGACAATATAGATGCGTTTACCCGCACCTATATTGGCGAGCAAATGCGGCTGGCCGCGCTCTTTCCCCGGGTGAGCAGTGAAATTGATATTTTTTCTGATCGCGAGTGGACTGGTTCCGGGCTCGCCGACAAACAGTTTTTTCTGAGTTTCGACGATGGCCCCACGGCAGTGGGCGGCCATAGCGATGCAACACTCGCTATGCTGGAGAAAGAAAAGAAGTCGGCCAGCTTTTTCGTTCTGGGTGGCAATTTTCAAAATCGCGTAAATGCTACTTCGGCAGCGAATGTTAAAACATTTTATGGCAACCAATGCGTTGCCCTGCACGGTTGGGAACATCAATCCCATGCCAAATGGGAGCTGTGGCAGGACTCCATTATTCGTTCGCAGGCTCTGCTGGCAAAGACGCTGGAAAAAAATAATCTATTACCGCTGTTCCGCCCACCTTACGGGCAGCGCAGAGATGACAGCGGTGATTTTTTTAAAACGCAAAGTATGAAAGTGGCTCTCTGGAATATTGATTCGCAAGATTGGAATGCGCGCATGGATGCCCGTGCTGTTGAAAGCAGAATTATGGCTTTAATGTTACTCAAGCGTCATGGTGTTATTTTATTTCACGATATTCACCCCAAAGCGGCTGAGGCCCTGCCAAAGATATTTGCGGGGGTAGGCAATGCCGTGACATGGAGTGACTGCCATGCGCTGACAGCACTGTAACTTTAGAGTGTTTTTTGTCTCGCCATTTATTTTAGCAAAAGCGCTCAGACACTCGTGAGCGTGGGAGTGTATCGTGGTTCGATTAGTGATGCTGTTGTTGTCTTGTCTCTGTCTCAATGCGCTGGCAGAGCAGCATATTGATGCCTACCGGATTGAAGCGGCAGTTGCCGATCAATCTGAATCTGCACGCACTGCTGCCGCCCGGGCGACCTTCGGCGATGTGATTGTGCGTGTCAGTGGAGACTCTGCGGCCGCGCAGCATCCTCTGGTGCGGGAGGCCATCAGCAATGCCCCCAATTACCTGTTGCAATTCAGCTATGCCGCTGACCGCAATAAAGAGGATGCCGCAAAAAGCGGATTGAAACTGATACTCAATTATTCTGCCCCAGCGATAGAGATTTTGCTGCGTCAGGCACAATTAAGTATCTGGCCGGGCGATAGGCCACTGGTGCTGGTATGGCTGGTGAGCAGTGAGTCGGGTAGTTTTCGCAAGGCGGTGGATGAACCTGAGTGGCAGCTGGCCCAGGTGCGCGCCGAGGTACGCGGTTTGCCGCTGCTGGTCGCCAAATGGGATGCGGAGGATACCCAGTTGATCTCCGAGCAGGAAGTGGCCAATCTCGATATTGGAAAATTAAAACTTGCCTCGCAGCGCTATAAGCCCGATGCGATTCTGGTGGGGCGTTACAGTCGCAGCGGAGGCAACTGGAAGGTAAGCTGGGATTTATGGCAGGGCAACACTGCCACGCATTTTGATTCTCCAGCGGATAGCAAATCGCCGCGTCTTGGTACACTGCTGGCCAATGGTGTGGATCAGGTGGCCAATCACTTTGCCCAGGTCTATGCCATCAAATCCGGCCAGCAGGACGCTCCGGTGCAGATTCGCATCGATAATATTTCGGACTTTACCGCCTTCAAAGAGGCCCAGCTCTACTTGAAAAGTTTGCCCATGATTCGTCGCAGTGAATTGCTGAGTGTCGAAAAAAACCAGTTGCTGTTTGGTTTGACTTTGGAAGGCGATACCGCGCTCTTGAAAAGCACCTTGGCCTTGGGCGCTAAACTGCAGCTGGATGAGACGGCGATTGATCCCGAAAAGCCGCAGCCTCTGCTCTTTCACTGGAAAATGGAAGAGTAGGCCATGACAATTCCTCAGCAGCTTTCACTGGGCGTCAGTTTGAATGACGACGCCACCTTTTCCAATTTCTATGCACCCGACAGCACAGCCAATGCCCAGGTATTGAATGCGGTGCGGCAGCAGATTGATACCGCCAATGAGCCCTTTTTGTATCTCTGGGGAGCCAGTGGTTGCGGCCTGACACATTTATTGCAGGCGGCCTGTCACCAGGCGGAATTTCTCGGCAAGGCATTCCAGTATTTCCCCCTGCGCGAGTTGCTGGGATATGCCCCAGGTGAATTATTTGCCGGTTTGGAAGAGCTGGAGCTGGTCTGCCTGGATGGCCTGGACGCTATAGTCAATCGCCCCGAGTGGGAGCTGGCCCTGTTCAATCTCTATAATCGCCTGCGCGACTCTGACAAATTACTGCTGGTGTCGGCGACTGTCGGCCCGCGTGAATTGGCAGTGGGCTTACCCGATCTAGCTTCGCGTTTACAGTGGGGGGCAACCTTTCATGTGCAGAGTCTGGATGATGCAGAGAAGCAGCAGGCCCTGCAATTTCGCGCGCGCGCGCGTGGCCTGGAGTTGAGCGAGGATGTGGCGAGTTTTATTATCCAGCGTTTGCCGCGCGATATGAATGAACTTTTCTTGCAGTTGCATCGCCTTGATCACGCCTCTCTTGCCGAGCAGCGAAAACTTACCATTCCTTTTGTCAAAAAAACTCTCGGTCTGTAAGTCCATTGATGAAAAGTGTGTGTCCGTAAAAGCGTGTTGCGAAGCGAATATAAATCCGAATTATAAGATAGCTATATTGGCTCGTGCAGTGTAATTCAAATAAAGTCACCTCAGAAAATTCGGGGCTATTCACATTTTCGGCGTGCAGGGGCACTAGCAATGTCAGGAAAGTGGTTTTGCGATCGTCATGGCGTAGCTATGACTACGGCAATGTGCATCCATCTAAAAGAAAGTATTGATAATGGAAGTCGACTGAACTTACATTTGGTTTTAGAGGAAATATCTATATCTCATAATGTATATATGGGCAATTTTCTTTGCGATGAATGCTCCAGAGTTTTAGGGGTTGAGCGCAAAGTGACAGTTTTTTTTAGTCCACAATTTCGAAAATGGGATCTGGATGAATTTGATGAGGAAGATATAGAATATGAAGATATATACAAGGATATTAACCAAAAGCTCACATCAAAATGCAATGCGTGTTTTTTGGAAGCTTATCCGGAATCCTTTGACTTTAAGCAAGTTCATAAAAATGACACTGTCGAAATTGAGAGAGTCGAAGCGGTAAAAAAATGATTTTTGCTCGAAATAGCAGAAAATTAACACGTTGGAATATATTAATCATAGGGAAATGTAGTTGGAGAAAACCGTTGGGTTTTGGAGCGGCAATGATCACAAAAGGGCAATTGATTGAGGTGCTTTGGGGGTTGGCTCAAGGCGATGACCATTCCATTAAGATTCGCGCTGATTCTGATTTTTAAAAAACACTGGAAAAAGATGAGTGGATCTATGTTAAGGAAATAGAGGTTTGATTAAAAATTTTTTTGAAGAGGTGCAGTTGGGAAGCTTTACTTTTGAAAGGAAGCTTGTTGATGCACTTTTAAGCGAAAGAATTGATTCTCAGTTTACATGTAATGAATATATCTTTGAAAAAATAAAATCCTGCCGTGAAAATATTGAAAACCTGTCCAGTTCCTAAGAGTGGGCAGCCGAATCAGCAATCCTCAAAGACTTGGTTTTATCTCGGACAGTCAATGTAAAGCTGTTTGATGCTTGGATATAAAAACTGCACCTTGCTCATCTGGGCGAAATGTCCAGCTCTTGGGGTGCAGTTTTTATTGCTTGATATTGCCCGCAGTGGAGCCGTGGAGATTATTTTGCTGTTTCGGATGTATTCAGGTTTTTGTATTTCAAACCAAAGAACAAAATAAACAGATAGCAAGCTGCTGGCAACAGAAATGACATTTGCACATTGATGTTGTCAGCCAGGAACCCCTGCACGAAGGGCACAATGGCTCCTCCGACAATCGCCATGCACAATACGCCCGATCCCTGACCGGTAAATTTGCCCAGGTGGTGCAGAGCCATACTGAAAATGGTGGGGAACATGATGGAGTTAAACAGTCCCACGGCGATAATGGCCCACATGGCGGTAGAGCCACTGCCAAATACCGCAGTCAAAATCAGCGCTATTGCTGCGGCGGAGTTGAAGGCGAGAGCCTTGCCGGGGCTGACAACACGCATCACGGCAAAACCTATAAAACGACCAATCATGGCCCCTGTCCAGTAATAGGCTACAAAGTGTGCTGCATCGGCGGGTTTCAAATTGCCAATATGTGCTTCACCGATAAAGCTGATCATAAAACTGCCAATGCTCACCTCGGCACCCACGTATAAAAATATACCTACAGCACCCAATACCAGGCTCTTGTGGGAGAGCAGGGTTCTGCCCTCGAGTTGGGTCGCTATATCGCTGTGCTCAATTTTTGGCAGTTTGGCAAGAGCAAAGAACAGCGCTAAGCCCAATAGCGCAGCCGCCAGGCCCAGATAGGGAATTTGTACGGAAGCGGCTTCCTGAGCGCGATAGGCCAATTGCTCGGCAGCGGGCAACAGATTCAATTGTTCTGCAGTCAGTACTGCACCGCCGAGAATCAATAGTCCACCAAAATAAGGGCCCACTGCTGTGCCCAGGGAGTTGAAAGCCTGGGTCAGGGTTAAACGGCTGGATGCGGTTTTTTCTGCACCCAGTACAGTGACATAGGGGTTGGCGGCAACCTGCAGGATGGTAATGCCGGAAGCCAGGATAAACAGGGCAATCAGGAATACCCAGTAGCCGTTGGTGGCGGCTGGGTAAAAGAGTGCACAGCCGCTGGCTGCAATAATCAAACCTGTCACGGCGCCGCTCTGGTAGCCAATCTTTTTAATCAGTAGTCCAGCCGGAATAGACACAATAAAATAAGCGCTGAAAAAACAGAATTGCACCAGCATCGCCTGCACATAGGTCAGGGTGTAGACGCTTTTCAAGTGAGGAATCAATACATCGTTCAGCGAGGTCAGCAGTCCCCACATAAAGAACAGTATGGTAACGATAATCAGAGGGGTGGTGTTGTTTCCCGAGTAGGTTGAATCCTGACTCTGCAGTGAGCCCTTTGCCATGCCGTTCATAGTGCACCTCATGTTGTTGTTAGAATGGAATTAACGGATGTTTCTTATTGTTATATTCAGTGATGGCAATCCGCCAGGCCAGTGGCAGCGGGGTTGCGCGTGCGCGGTACTATAATTGAAGCTTAGGATGCTGTCACATGGTTTTATGGCGATAGCCAGACCCTGGGCTGCTTTTAGAGGGAGCTGTGATTTTGCAGTTGTATAAAAAATGCGCTTTTGCCATTGGCAAAGCGCATTCAGGTTCTTCGGTTTCTCGATGGAGTCTAGAGGGGCTTGAGCGCTGGCGTATTGTGGATCAGCCAGGCTGCCGAACCCACCAGGGCGGCCTTATCGTTCAGGATCAGTTTGATGGAGATATCGCTGACGTAATGGGTCATGGGCCCCTTGTTTTTATAGCGTGCAATAAAATCGGTTTGCGGCAACAGGCTCAGCAGCTTTGGCGTAATGCCGCCACCTATCACCACACCGCCGCGGGCACCGGTGGAGACCGCTTTGTCTCCGGCCACTGCGCCGAGGGTATTGCAGAAAGTCACTACGGCTTCGCGGCAGATGGGATCTTCATTGTTGAGCCCCTTGGTGCTCACCTCGGCAGGGGTGTAGGCCTGGGCCTGAATGCCGGCGATATGGGCCAGGGCGCGATACAGGTTGACCAGGCCGCCGCCGGACAAAATATCTTCAACAGAGACATGAGGCTGCTCCTTCAGTAAAAAGGACTTGATCGCCAGTTCCTTTTCAGTGGTGGGTGCAAAGCTCGCGTGGCCGCCCTCGGTGGGAATAATTTTCCAGCCTTCGTGTGTGGGCGTCAGCAGTGCCATGCCGAACCCTGTGCCGGGCCCCATGACTACCACGGGAGCCTCGGGATGGCTTTTAGCAGCGTAAAGCGTTTGCAGCTCCTGCTCCTGCAGGAAGGGAGTGGCATAGGCCAGGGCCGCAAAATCATTGATGACATGCAGGGTTTTCAATCCCAGTTGGTCGCGCAGGCCGGCAATCGAGAATTTCCAGCTCAGGTTAGTCATCTGCACTGAACCGTCTTCTATGGGTCCGGCTATGGCAAAGCAGGCGTGCTCGGGCATATCTATACCGAACTCGACACAGCAGGCTTTGACCATGGTGGCCATGTCCGGGTAGTTGGCGCAGGGCAGGGTAATCTGGCGGCGGGCGGTGTAATTGATGCTGCTGGAGTCCGCTGCGGGTTCAACCAAGCCAAAACGAGCGTTTGTGCCGCCTATGTCGGCGACCAAGAGTAGGCTCATGCGTTAGTCCTCAAATCAAAGGTTGTCAAAATTGGCTGAATAGTGAGCGCCACTTCATATATGGTTTCATATATTTTTAGAAGGTCGGGAGTCTATGCAGGATTCACAGCGCCGTCAATAAAGTTAAGAGCCGCAACGGCTGCCCTTGTGGGGGCCAGCCCTGGGCAAGGAGGTCCAGGTCCCGTCTGACAATCACCTTATCCAAACCGTAGTTCCCCGCGGCAAAAGCGCGTCTGACTCACTCGGGCACGGCCACGGCAAATGGCTGTGTTCCAATTAAGTGCAGGCTTTGTTCTACAGCTTTTTCACTGATAAGCGCCTAGGGATTTTCTTCACAATTTTTATTTTGCTTTTTTATGGTGCGAGAATAAATCTCAATGGGCGCATATTTGCGCTAGCTTGAAGCAGCTAAAAAATGACAAATGTATGATTGTGGCGCGGGCAAATTTTGCTTATCACCAAGCAAGTGCGTTTGTGATTTATCTGTTTTTTTTATTTGAAAATTTCAAAAAATTATAAAGTGTTGATTTCGCTAAATAAAAACATGTATTTTTTGGTGCCAACTTTGTTTGGCATAGGGCTTGCTCTAGGAGAAATCAGCCATGCCAATAAAAATTTATTTTTTTCGTAAAGAATAAATTGAATATCACTCAGTAAATTTTTTACTGAGTGAAAAAAACAGGCAGGTGTGACCCACACAATTGCTAATTTTTTGGAGACGCCCAATGAAAAAACACACTGCACATCTTCTTTTCGCTGCTGCCAGCTCCCTGCTGTTGACAAGCCCTGCAACCCAGGCGGCACAAACGCTAACCGAAGGTTTACAATCGGGAAGTAGTATCAAGGTAAATTTTCGTACGCGCTATGAAGAAGTCAGTTGGGATGGTCTTAAAGATTCCGATGCACTCACTCTGCGAACGCGTCTGTCCTATCAGTCGGGAACCTGGAATGGCTTCGCCGCTACCATTGAAATGGATAATGTGACGGAAGTGGATAATGATGTGGGCTACAGAACCTGGGCGAGGGATACAAAAAATCCTGGCACTGCGATTATTTCTGATCCAGAGGGCACTGATCTAAATCAGTCGCTGGTTTCCTACAGCACCTTTAACAACCAGGTCAAATACGGTCGTCAGCGCATAGTGCTCGACAATTCGCGTTTTATCGGCAATGTGGGATGGCGGCAGAACGAGCAGACTTACGATGGTCTCTCCTTCACTAACAAATCGATTCGCTACACGAATATTTTTCTCGCCCATATCACCAACGTCAACCGTATATTTGGCGATGACATTCCCATCCAGGGCGATTACAAACAGGACTCCAATTTGGTGAATGTGAGCTACACAGGTTTTTCTGCGGGCAAGCTAACCGGCTATGCCTATTTGATCGACAATGATAATGATGCGGTACTGGTAAAAGCGGCTGATAAAGCGGCTGCTCTCTCCAGCAATACCTATGGTGTGCGCTGGGTGAGTTCAGCAAATCCCGCCTTTATGTATACTCTGGAGTGCGCCACCCAGGAGAGCGCCTATGATAATCCGCTGGATTATTCCGCGCGATATGTACTGGCTGAGGTGAGCACAACCCTGGGACGCTTTGTACCTGCGGTCGGTTACGAATTATTGGGTTCGGATAGCGGTATGAAAGGCTTTGCAACTCCTTTTGCCACCCTGCATGCCTTCCAGGGTTGGGCGGACAGATTTTTGACAACGCCTAAGAATGGTATTGAAGATATGTATGTAAACCTGGGCAGCACTGTGTGGGGAACACAACTGCTGGCGAGCTACCACACCTATAAATCCGATGTAAAAGATGTTGACTATGGTACTGAGTGGAATGTCAGCGCCAGTAAGAAATGGGGCGCAGTTGCTTACACCATTAAATATGCAGCCTTTAAAAACGACAATTTCAAAGAGACCATTGCCGGCAAAAGTATAGCATCCGACACCGCCAAGTTCTGGGTGCAGGCAGATTGGAATTTTTAATTTAACTTCTGCTGTTTTCAATACCTCAGATTGCCAGGGATGACAAGGCGAGGTATTGATAAAGCTATTGCTCACTCGATTCGAGTTTGGCGTTAGGGCTTTTATTTCGAAACCCTCAAGTCAGGGACGACTTGAGGGAGCTATAGGGATGTATGCATGCGTTTTCGAAACAAAAGCCCTAACGACAAACGGGCTACAGAGTGCATTTATTGAAGTCTTGAAAAGCTTACCGCTTAGCCTTGCTTGAACCTTGCTGTTACCGGCAAGGTTTTTTTATTGCAGATAAAAATGCAATGCAGAAATCAAAACATTATTTGCCCGGCGTTACCAGTGCCTGATAGACCAGCGCGCGCGATACAGCTTCGATATTGGGCATGCCGGGTGCCAGCATCCAGCGCTGGGCCAGGCCGATAAAAATCACATCGTTAGTAGGATCGACCCAAAACCAGGTGCCCGCTGCGCCTATCCAGAGAAATGTGCCCGCACCCGTAGCACTGCCCGCTTTGACAGGTTCATCGTAAACGCCCATGTTATAGCCGAAACCAAAACCCTCCTGCATTTGAAAAGGGCCTATGCCAAATTTGCCCGTGCGCAAGGCGTCGGGCAGATGGTTGGCCGTCATGAGTTTTACCGTTGAGGGTGCGAGTATTCGCTGTTTATCCAATACGCCCTGGTTGAGCAGCATTTGCGCAAATTTAAAATAATCCTCCGCAGTTGAATAGAGGCCGCCACCGGGAGAGGGAAAGCTTGGCATGGTGGAAATATTGGGGCTGCGCGGCATGGGCGTCAGGGGAGTATCCGTGCCCGGCAGGTAGATGGTGGCGAGTCGCGGCAGCTTGTGCTCAGGCACAAAGAAACCCGTGTCCTTCATGCCGAGTGGCTGGAGGATGCGCTGCTCGACAAATTGCGCGTAGGGCACACCTGACAGGCGCTCTATCACAGTGCCCATGATATCCCCCGAAACACTGTATTCCCAGTGCTCGCCAGGTTGGTAGGCCAAGGGCAGTTTGGCCAGTCTTTCAATAAAGACCTTGGCCGTGGACTCATACAAGTTCGCTTCATTGTAAGCCTTGCCCAGCGGGAGATCGGGAATGCCCAGGCTGAAGCCCGCGGTGTGGCTCATCAGTTCCCCCATAGTGGGGGCGTGGGTTGCTGCGGCCAGAATAAAACTGCCGTCTTTGTTCTGGCCGTTGTAGACCTTCAGGTTTTTAAATTCGGGAATATATTTATCGATGGGATCGCTGGGCAGCCACTTGCCCTCCTCATAGAGAATCATCATGGCCACGGCGGTAATGGGTTTGGTCATGGAGTAAATATGGAAAATGGAATCCTTGGTCATGGGCGTCGCACTGGCAATATCCTGCTGGCCATAGGTATTGAAGCCGACGACTTTGCCGTGGCGGGCGAGCAGGGTCACTGCGCCGGCCAATTCCTGGCGATCGATTTTCTCCTGCAGGGTCTGCTCCAGGCGCTGCAGGCGCTCGGAAGAGAATCCCTCGTTTTCGGGTTTTGCGGTATCCAGGGCCATCGCCGAGGCAGCTGTTATCAGGGCACCTGTGGCGAATAGCATTTTTAGCGGAGCTGTCGATAGGCTTAGCATCATAGTTTCCTTTGGGTGAGGGCGTGCGTCACAGGGAGAGGGGTGCCCTGTGTTTCTGCGCGCAGTAGATATTTATTTTAGATTTTATTTTTACCCCAATTATCAAGGTGAGGTGTGGACTGTATCTTCGCGAATAAATTCACGCAAAGGAAACCGCGTCGGCTGATCAGCATTATTTTCCGACGAATGGCGAGGACATGGGATTATGAAGAAACAGAAGAACCTTTGATGAGGTTCTTCTGTTGAGGGTAAATACAAAACGATTAATTGCTTTATTGGGGGGTATTTGCAGGAGCTTGCGCAATGATGCTGGCCGGCGCATGCCACAGGGCCTGATGGCTCAATTGTTGCCATCCCCAGCGAATCCATTGCAAGAGCGCAGAGGCCAGCCACAGAGACCAAAGTAAGATAACCACTTTGTAGCACCACAGCGGCAGTGAGATTACCCAGGCGCTGGGGAAGGCCGCATCGCTATAATCCTGATACCACCTAAACCATCCTGAATAAGAATCATTGCCTAGAACATGCATTTCTGGGCTGCCCAGCAATCCGGTAGGAATACTTCCTATCAATGACAAGAGCGCAATCAGAGAGAAGCTGAATAATGCAAACTGCAGCAATTTAAATTTTCGTGCGCTGGAAATGGATTGCAATTTGCCGCGCTGTTGCAGTGCTATCAGCCAGAGCGCGACCAGGATAAACACTGCGAAGCTGATGGTGCAAATTCCCAGGCTCAGCAATACCCACTGGTGGGATTTCAGCGGTGTCAATTGGCTGCGACCCAGGGCCAGGGAAATAATCACAGCGATCACCAGCATCCCCCAAAACAGAATACTGGGTCCCACCAGGGGGCCGCCACTGAAGAGCGGCCAGCGATTGTCTGGCAATTCCATGACGATGGTTTGGTTGCTGCTGCCATGCTCGAGGTTAAATTGCGGTGAGCGACTAAAAATACCCAGTCCCTGTACTGTCTCCCAGGCAATATCTACATATTGTTTGCCCGGCCGTAAAGGAATTTTAACCAGCCCCTCCACGGCGGTAAGTGTGAGTGGGGCATTATCAATTTGCACGCTGGACAAGCGAGCTTGTTGCGGCAGTGTAAAATTATATTGCCCGCCCTGGTTTGAGCGAATTTCCAAGCGCAGATGGCTGGTATTGCTGCGATTGCCAGGCTTGTAGTCAAGGTGTGCAGAATCCACGGTGACATAGTTGCCTTTGCTGGCTTCGGGGCGAGTGATCTCGATCTCCAGGGTTTCTCCGGGCCAGGGTTGCCACACTGGCAGCTTCTCGTGCTGGGCCAATTGGATGGGCGCTATACCCTTGCTGTGGGTGTGCCAGATAGACGCAACATCAAGTACCCAGATTTCCACCCAAGGGACATTTTGCGGAGCTTGCAATTGCAGTGGCGACTGTTGTTTTAAATTTGAACTCCATTCAAAACTGTCCTGGTTTGCTTCCAAATGCACGGAGACTTTGCCATTGCCGTTGCTTGAAGTGGTCAGTGGCGATTCGCCTTGCAGTAGGGGGATTTCCAGGGTGATGCCACCTACAGCGGGTGCTACGCGGGTCACGCTGGTGGTCAGGGTCCAGGTTAAATTCAAGTTGAGCGTGCGACGAACAATCACAAAGGGCGCAATCGGATCGGGGCGCAAGCGCTCCGATACAGTTTCGGTTTTGCTGCGTTCGACCCGCTGCAATTGCAGTGATTGGCTGCTTTGTATTGCTGTGGGAGCGCCGCTGAGTTCCCATCCGCTGATCTTGCTTACCAGGTTATGCAATTGCAGTGGAAATTCCAAATGCAGTCTGTCTCTGCCCTGCAGGTTGGCTTTGATGCTGAGGTTGTGGCGGCCCTTGGGAAGGCTTACCAGAAGCTGTCCTTCATCGTCCTGCACCAGGCTTGCGGTTTTGTTATCCAGGTTCACTTGATTCGGCCACCACTGCTCGCGGTCGGCGGGCAGTGGCAGGGCGATTAAATCTGTGCTGTGTACCAGCATATCAATGCTCAGTTCGTCTGCAGACAGGCTGAGGGCAACCGATTCAATCGCGGCACAGTTGGGCAGGCAGGCGGGTGCCTTGGTCAGGCGCGCTTCGAGTTCATTCAAAATAGTTTGATCGATAATCACTTCGGCTTTTGCGGGCTCGACAGTGAAAGTGCCCAGGCCCAGTAACAATAGTCCTGGCAAAATTGCAGCGTAGGCTCCTGGGTTCAATTTAGGTATGGTTATATTTTTTCCGAGCTTGCGCAAAAAATGGCGTAAAAAAAACCAGGCCAATAGCAGAGGCAAGAACACACTTAATATATATCCCAGGCGATTGGCGGCGGGGGAAATTAAAAACACCTTGCTGGTTTCCTCTGCTTTTACCGGCCCGCTCCATGATAGCCACGCCCTATTGTTATCCCATTCCGGTGTCGCCAATCCTGTTTGGGTCTGCTGGTTGATATCGTAATCATTGGCTATAGGAACGGGTTTCGATGTCCCTGCTTTGGATAATGTGGATGAATAACTGGATTTGCTCTTCATTATGGGCATAGCTTCATCCATGGTTTCCATCTCGGGTGCTGGTGAGGCTACAGGCTCAGCAATAACAGCTTTTTTCTTGTCGGATGAAACGTGGAAAAATCCATTCCCATCAACTAGCTTGTCTTGCTCCAGGGTTGGATTAAAAAAGGATCTCGCTTCCTGGACGGTGAACGGCAGGGTGATCAATGCCAACAGCAGAAAACTGAAGTAGGTGTAGCGCACAATAAATTGTTTAAACTGCCCACTGACAAATGTAGCCAGAGTAATCGCCGCCACTAAATTGAGCCAGATAAACACCGGCGCACCATCGCGCTGGTAAATCACTATCAAGGTCACAGCGGCAAGTGCGCCGTAAATGGGTTTCATGGTGCGCGCCGTGGCGACCACAATAATCAGCACCAAAAATATATCCCACAAACTCCACTTGGATATCCAGCTGTTTGATTCATTGCTGGTGCCTGTGGCTGTCAACAGCGACCACCCTGGGGGCAGGAAAAGTTGTGTGCTGACGGAATTGAAATCCTGGTTCCAGCCTGATACTGGCAGCGTTAAGCTGCGCGGGAGCTGGCCTACACCGTTGATATTAATATCGCGCTGGCGAAGTTCTATGCCGGTGTTGGGGCTGTTTTCGAGGTGAGTAATCAGCTGTGCCTTGCCATCAATGGTGGCGTTGCTCAGTTGATAGGGCGGCAGTGTTTCCATGCGGGTGCTTTGCAGCTGGCCCTCAATGCGATCGCGCTGGATAAACTTGCTGCCATCAAAGCTCAGCCATGCCTGGCGGTTGAGGGTGAGCTTGCCCGTTGAGTCTGCATTTTCACCGCGCTGCAACTCTTCTATTTTAAAGTGCGTCTCTGGAGTCACTAAATAAGCGGGCAGTGATTTCCAGTCTTCAGGTAATTGTGTCTGTTGTGGATCCAGGGTTTGCGCTCCGGAAATCTGCACGCTGCGCAGGTGCCGCGCTGCGGAAAATACCCAGACCTCCTGCTGCGGCCAGAGTTCTGATGTGGCTTTATAGTTGAGATCGCTGCGCGGTGTGCTGGACTGGCTGACCAGAGTTACCAGCCAGGAGCCAGGTTTGGCCTGGATGCGCAGGTTGCCATTGCTTTCGATGCGCGCGGGCAGTTCGCTGTCCAGCTCCATGGCTGCAAATCCCTCCAGTAAAAATTGCCCCAGTTGCAGTTCGCGCTCTTTGCCGCTGATATCCAATTGCAGCTGGGTGGTGATGCGCAGTGGAATAGTGTCTTCAATCTTGCGGAATACGCGCAGCGTAAAACTGTCCTGGTGCGCCTGTGCAGAAAGGTTTTCATTAGCGCTTAACCAAAGCTCGTTATTATTTTGCAATGCAGCTGCAGGGACATCTTTACCATTTAGCCTTAGTTGCACTATGCCGGTCTGTGCAGGTATAGGCAGGGTGCGCGGTATTTCACTCCAGCGGATTTCGCCCGTTATCTGGTAGACGCCCGGTGTTAAATAAACTTCTGGCAGATTATTTTGATCGCGCAGGGCAACTGCGCTGCTATTGATTTTGACATTCTGCGGCCAGAAGCTGCTGTTGCCGGGCAGTGCTATCCAATCATTCCTGAAAACTTCAACCTGCTGGGTAAAGCTCGCGCCGGAGCTATCGGCATTGATCTGCAATTGCGAGGGCCAGCTGCAGGTGCGCGCAGCATCATTAAACAAAAAAGGACAGTTCAGCTCGGGGTGTTTTTCCAGTACCCAGGGCTGCCACTCTTCCAGTGACTTGGGAATGCTGATGGCCATGCCCTGCAGGCAAAACAGCGCTAGCAGAACTCCAGACAGGCGTGCGATAAGTGTGGACATGCAGAGATTCCTTCTTTCGTTATGAAAATAATGCGTTGAGAATAAGAGGGATAAGCGGGTGAATGCAAGCGCGATTACAGCAGTGTGTGAGTGAACGCGGGATGAACCCAGTGCGGGGAGCAAAAAAAAGGCCGCAGAATGCGGCCTTTTTTTTGCAGGGAGCGGATTATTTTTTGGGATAATCGCGCTTGACGCTGCCGGTGTAGCGCTGGCGTGGACGGCCAATTTTATAGGCGGTGCTCACCATTTCGTCCCAGTGAGAGTACCAGCCTACAGCGCGGCCGGTAGCGAAGATCACGGTGAACATTTCCGTGGGAATACCTATGGCTTTCATGATGATGCCAGAGTAGAAATCCACGTTGGGGTAGAGTTTCTTGGAAATGAAGTATTCATCTTCCAGTGCGATTTGCTCCAAACGCTTGGCGATTGCCAGCAGCGGATCGTTTTCCAGGCCCAGTTCAGCCAGTACTTCATCGCAGGTCTGCTTCATCACTTTAGCGCGTGGGTCAAAGTTCTTGTAGACGCGGTGACCGAAGCCCATCAGGCGGAAAGAATCGTTTTTGTCTTTGGCCTTGGCCACAAACTTGTCGATATTGTCCACGCTGCCAATTTCTTCCAGCATATTCAATACGGCTTCGTTGGCGCCGCCGTGTGCGGGGCCCCACAGGGTGGAGATACCCGCTGCAATGGCTGCAAATGGGTTGGTGCCTGAGGAACCGGACAGGCGCACAGTCGAGGTAGAGGCATTTTGCTCATGGTCGGCGTGCAATACAAAAATGCGATCCATGGCCTTGGCAATAGTCTTGCTGATGCTGGATGGCTTGCCGGCAGTGCCGAAGGTCATATTCAGATAGTTTTCAGCGTAATCGAGGCCGCTGTCTGGAGCGATAAAAGTCTCACCTTTGCCGTGCTTGTAAACCATGGCTGCCAGTGTTGGCACTTGGCCAATCAGGCGATAGGTTGTCAGTTTGCGGTCTTCAGCGCTGGTGATATCAATTTCTTCGTTGTAAACCGCTGCCAGGGCTGCAACTGCGCTGCAGAGTATCGCCATGGGATGGGCGTCTGGCTTGAAGGTCTTGATCAGGTTGGCAACGCTGGGGTCAACGGCGGCATTGCTCTTCACTGCCTGAGTGAACTCTTGCTTTTGCGCGGGGGTGGGCAGTTCGCCGTTGAGGAGGAGGTAGCAGGTTTCGAGGTAATCGGAGGAGACAGCCAGTTGTTCGATGGGGTAACCGCGGTGGAGCAGGACGCCCTCGTCACCATCGATAAATGTAATCTTGGATTCACATGAGGCGGTAGACATAAAGCCTGGGTCAAACGTGAAAAAGCCATGCTTGGTGATACTGGTGACGTCTATAACGTCAGGCCCTATATTGCTGGCGTAGATAGGTAAGTCAATTGCTGCATCTATACCATCAATCGTTAGGTGTGCTTTCTTGTCAGTCATTACTGACTCCTGTGCTGACTAGTAGGTAATGTACTTGCGTGTTGTTGTTCGGTTTTTGTTCAATCATTGAATCTGGTGCGGGTATGGTACTTTGCAAGGATAAACCATCTCCGCCCAATTGAATCTATTTCTTCATCTATTTGTTAAATGAGGATGAACTATACCAGAGGTTTCGCCTCAGAACCGATTTCCTGCAAATTACATGCTCAACTGTTTAAAAGCAAAATGCAAAAGTTAAGCTAGTGTATAAGCTGGGTGAATTCTCAGTCCCGCGCTTTGCGGACGAGATTATAGATGACTTATTTGTCGCGGCGAAAGTTTTTGCTAGCAAATAGGGCGTATTTATCAAAACTTTTTTAAAGTTTTTGGCGTCAGTGTCGGCGGGTCTAATGAGGCTTAGTGGGTTTTGCACCAATCCGGTTCCAAAGGCTGTTTGTTGAGCAGTTTCGTGTGCCAAAAAGTGGCAAAAAATTTCCCGAAGTTATTGATCTTGCTGAAATTTTGCGGGCTTCTCCTCACAATAGTCAAACAGCGGAGGGTTTTCGGTTTTGCGGTGGCATATTGTTTGTGTTTCTCTATTTCCATCTCTATAATGCTGCGCGACCTGCAGCATGTCTCAGTGGTTGCCCCAAAATATTACATTTTTCGTCAATGCTGAAGCTTACTTCTTTAATGGTGCCCGCGATGGGCTAAAAAGGTAATCTTAACCGTGAACAAAAAAAGACCTGTCAACCTCGATTTTGCCACCATCAAACTTCCTATCACCGCTATTGTTTCCATACTTCACCGTGTATCTGGCATATTCCTGTTTGCCGGTATGGCTGTGCTTTTATGGCTATTGGACTCCAGCCTTGATTCTCAGGAAAGTTTTGCCGCTGTGCGCGAAATCTCTTCCAACCTTGTTTTTAAATTGGTTCTCTGGGCTGTGCTCGCCGGACTGGCATATCACACAGTGATGGGGATTCGCCATCTCATTATGGATTTTGGTGTGGGCGAAAGCCTGAAGGGTGGGCAGCTCGGTGCCAAGATCGCGTTGGTGCTGGCCATTATATTGATTGCTTTGGCAGGAGTCTGGTTATGGTAACGTCAGTAACAAGTTTTGGTCGCAGCGGCCTTTACGACTGGTTGATTCAACGCGTAGGTGCTGCGGTGCTGGCTGCCTACACTCTTTTTATCACCGCCTATATTTTGCTGAACCCCGAGTTGACCTTTGAGCAGTGGCAGCTCCTGTTCGGCCAATTGTGGGTGCGCGTGTTCAGCCTGTTGGCTCTGCTCTCTTTTGTCAGTCACGCCTGGATTGGCCTGTGGGTGGTGCTTACCGATTATTTAACCGAGCGTATGCTGGGTGCCAAGGCAACAGTGCTGCGCATTTTTGCCCAGATGGTGTTGGGTGGGGTTTCCGTAACCTATCTGGTTTGGGGTATCGAAATACTGTGGGGTTTTAATTAATGGCTAGCATTCGCACGATTTCATTTGACGGCATTGTAATAGGCGGCGGCGGTGCAGGTATGCGCGCAGCCTTGCAATTGGCACAGTCGGGCTATAAGACAGCCGTAATTACCAAGGTATTCCCAACCCGTTCGCACACAGTATCCGCTCAGGGCGGTATCACTTGTGCTATTGCCAGTGCCGACCCAAACGATGATTGGCGTTGGCATATGTACGACACAGTAAAAGGCTCTGACTATATCGGCGACCAGGATGCGATTGAATATATGTGTTCGGTTGGCCCCGAGGCAGTGTTTGAATTGGAGCATATGGGCTTGCCTTTCTCCCGCACCGATGAAGGTCGTATCTACCAGCGTCCTTTCGGCGGTCAATCCAAGAATTTTGGTGAGGGCGGCCAGGCTGCTCGCACCTGTGCCGCTGCGGACCGCACCGGTCACGCGCTGCTGCACACCCTCTATCAGGGCAATGTAAAAAGCAAAACGGTATTCCTGAATGAATGGTTTGCCGTGGATCTGGTAAAAAATGCCGATGGTGCTGTTGTCGGTGTTATCGCCATCAATATTGAAGATGGTGAAACCGTTTATGTAAAAGCCAAGGCGACTGTTTTGGCTACGGGCGGTGCAGGTCGCATCTACTCTTCTACTACCAATGCCCATATCAATACCGGTGACGGTGTCGGTATGGCACTGCGCGCGGGTTTCCCGGTGCAGGATATTGAAATGTGGCAGTTCCACCCAACCGGTATCGCCGGTGCCGGCGTGCTGGTGACTGAAGGTTGCCGCGGTGAGGGCGGCTATCTGATCAATAAGCACGGCGAGCGTTTTATGGAGCGCTATGCTCCAACAGCCAAAGACCTGGCAGGCCGCGATGTGGTTGCCCGCTCTATGGTATTGGAAATTCTTGCCGGCAATGGCTGTGGCCCGGAAGGCGATCACGTATTGCTGAAGCTGGATCACCTCGGTGAAGAGGCTCTGGAGAGCAAGCTGCCCGGTATCTGCGAGCTTTCGCGCACCTTTGCCCACGTAGATCCTGTCTATGCTCCTATTCCGGTAGTGCCAACCTGCCACTATATGATGGGTGGAATTCCGACCAATATTAATGGTCAGGCCTTAACCCAGGATGCCGAGGGCAATGATATTGTTATCCCAGGTTTGTTTGCCTGTGGTGAAGTGGCCTGTGTATCTGTGCACGGTGCCAACCGTCTCGGCGGCAACTCGCTGCTCGACCTGGTGGTATTCGGTCGCGCTGCGGGTCTTTATATCGAGAGGGCTCTGCGCGAAGGTATCGAGCAGCGCACTGCCTCTGACGCTGATATAGACAAAGCCATGGCGCGCCTGAACAAGATCAATACCTCAACGTCGGGCGAAAGTGCCGCAGTGCTGCGCAAAGAGCTGCAGACCATTATGCAGAACTATTTCGGCGTATTCCGCAAGGGCGAGTATATGCAGAAGGGTATCGAGCAATTGCGCGAGCTGCGCAAGCGCATTGAAAACGTTGCCATTACCGATAAGAGCAATGCCTTCAATACTGCACGTATTGAAGCTCTGGAATTGCAAAACCTGTTAGAGGTTGCTGAAGCTACCGCGATTGCCGCTGAAGAGCGCAAAGAATCCCGCGGTGCCCATGCGCGCGATGACTTTGAAGATCGCGATGATGCGAACTGGTTGTGCCACTCACTGTATTTCCCTGGCACAAAGCGCGTGGCCAAGCGTGGAGTGAATTTCAAGCCGCACACCATGGAAGCGTTCCAACCGAAAAAACGCGTTTACTAATTCAAGCAACCTACTGACTAATCGGAAGCTGAGCAATGTTAAAAGTAGAAGTTTATCGTTACAATCCCGATACGGATGCAGCGCCCTACATGAAAACCTATGAGCTGGATACTCAGGGTAAAGATCTGATGGTGCTGGATGTGCTGGAATTGTTGAAGGCCAAGGACGAGAGCCTGGCCTATCGTCGCTCCTGCCGCGAGGGTGTGTGTGGTTCCGACGGTATGAATATCAATGGCAAGAATGGCCTGGCCTGCATCAAGTCCATTTCCGAAGCCACCAACGGCAGCAACAAATTGATATTGCGCCCTTTGCCAGGCTTGCCAGTGATCCGCGATCTGGTGGTGGATATGACCCAGTTCTACGATCAATACAAGAAAATCGAGCCCTATTTGCAAAACGATACTCCGGCTCCTGCCATTGAGCGTTTGCAATCCCCGGAAGATCGTGAAAAACTGGACGGTCTCTACGAGTGTATTCTCTGCGCCTGCTGCTCAACCAGCTGTCCATCCTTCTGGTGGAACCCCGATAAGTTTATCGGCCCGGCCGGTCTGTTGCAGGCTTACCGCTTCCTCGCCGACAGCCGCGACCTGGCTACCGAGAAGCGTTTGGCGAACCTGGATGATCCCTTCAGCGTATTCCGTTGCCACGGTATCCAGAACTGCGTTGCGGTATGCCCGAAAGGCCTTAACCCAACCAGAGCGATTGGCCATATTCGCAATATGCTATTGCAGAGCGCTACCTAAGGGTGGCGCTTTTCTGTATTTGGGTAATGGGTAAAAAGCGCTTTTTGAAAGCGCTCTGTGCAAAAAGCCAGCAGTGCCTGGCGATTTGATAAGTGGGTGTAAGATTGTCGAGCCCTGGTTTTGTGATGCCTGGGTTTGATGGTGTTAGGCCTGTGGTAAAGTTGAGATTGTCCCGTGATTAAGGTGGGTTGAATGCAAGACAGCATCATGGAGCATTTTTGGAGCAGTTCTCACATTTCTGGTGGGAATGCCGCATACGTCGAAGAGCTCTACGACACATATTTACATAACCCCAATGCCGTCTCTGAAGAGTGGCGTAACTACTTTGACCAACTGCCTCGCGTCAGTGGTGTGCTGACTCAGGATACGCCTCACTCAGTGATTCGCGCGCAGTTCGAGCAGCTGGGTAAATCCCGCGCTGTCTACGCAGCGGCACCAGGTGGTGCAGGATCGGTGAGTGCCGACCACGAGCGCAAGCAGGTCAAGGTATTGCAACTGATCAGCTCCTATCGCTTCCGCGGCCACCAGAAGGCCCAGCTCGACCCACTGGGTTTGATGCAGCGCGATCCTATCGCCGATCTGGAATTGTCTTTCCACGGTTTGACCAATGCCGACCTGGATACGGTGTTTAACACCGGCAATCTGTTTATCGGCAAAGAAGAAGCCTCCCTGCGCGAAATTATCGATGCCCTGGAAAAAACCTACTGCGGACATGTGGGTGCAGAGATCATGCACATCACTCCCCTGGCAGAGAAGCAGTGGCTGCAACAGCGTCTGGAAAGCGTGCGCTCCAATCCTGACTTCAGCAAAGAGCAGCGTCTGGCCGTGCTGGAGCGCCTGACCGCCGCTGAGGGCCTTGAACGTCACCTCGACAGCAAATACCCAGGCACCAAGCGCTTTGGCCTGGAGGGCGGCGAGAGTTTTATTCCGCTGGTCGATGCCCTGGTTAAACGCGCCGGCACCTATGGTGCAAAAGAAATTGTATTGGGTATGGCGCATCGTGGCCGTCTCAACACCCTGGTTAACGTGTTTGGTAAAAACCCGGCAGAATTGTTTGCTGAATTTGATGGCAAGCGTTCGCTGCACACTTCGGGCGATGTGAAATATCACTCGGGTTTCTCATCCAACGTGATGACTCCCGGCGGTGAGCTGCATATGGCGATGGCTTTCAACCCATCGCACTTGGAAATTGTATCGCCAGTGGTTGAAGGTTCTGTGCGCGCGCGCCAGGATCGCCGCAAGGATACCTCAGGTTCAAAAGTGGTTCCCATCAATGTCCACGGCGATGCGGCATTTGCCGGTCAGGGTGTGGTGATGGAAACCTTCCAGATGTCGCAGACTCGCGCTTACGGCACCGGCGGAACCATCCACCTTGTGATCAATAACCAAGTGGGTTTCACCACCAGCAAACGTGAAGATGCGCGCTCGACAGAGTACTGCACCGACGTTGCCAAAATGATCGAAGCCCCAATCTTCCACGTGAATGGCGACGATCCCGATGCTGTGTTGTTTATTGCCCAATTGGCAATGGACTATCGCTATGAGTTCAAGAAAGACGTAGTGATCGATCTGGTCTGCTATCGCCGTCGCGGCCACAACGAAACCGACGAGCCTTCAGCAACCCAGCCGCTGATGTATCAAGTGATCCGCAACCAGAAAACCACCCGTACCCTCTATGCTGAAAAGCTGGTGGAAGCCGGTCTTCTGACCCAGGCGGCAGCGGATGATCTCACCACCAACTATCGCGCGGCCCTGGATCGCGGTGAGCACGTTGCCAGCGGTTTGGTGAGCGAGCCTGATCGCTCGCTGTTTGTCGATTGGGCGCCTTATATCGGCCACGATTGGCTGACACCGGCCAATACCGGTATGGAGTTGAAAGCACTGCAGGCTGTCGCCAACAAGATGCTGGATATTCCCGACGGCGTAGTAGTGCAGAAGCAAGTTGAAAAAATTTACGAAGATCGTCGCAAAATGGCCGGCGGTGCCTTGCCTCTGAACTGGGGTATGGCAGAGACTCTGGCTTACGCCACCTTGCTGGAGCAGGGTTATTCTGTGCGTATGACCGGTCAAGATGTTGGCCGCGGTACCTTCTCTCATCGTCACGCGGTTATCCATAGCCAAAAAGATGGCTCTGCGGTCATTCCGCTGAAGAATATCAAAGAAGGGCAACCGGATTTTGATCTGTACGACTCTTATTTATCAGAAGAGGCGGTGCTGGCCTTCGAATATGGTTATGCCACCACCACGCCCAATGGCCTGGTGATCTGGGAAGCGCAATTCGGCGATTTCGCCAACGGTGCCCAGGTGGTTATCGACCAGTTTATTACCAGCGGTGAACACAAGTGGGGCCGTCTCTGCGGCTTGACCATGCTGTTGCCACACGGCTACGAAGGTCAGGGCCCTGAGCACTCCTCGGCGCGTTTAGAGCGCTTTATGCAGCTCTGCGCCGAACACAATATCCAAGTATGTGTGCCGACAACGCCGGCTCAGGTGTTCCATATGTTGCGTCGCCAGGCGATTCGCCCTATGCGCCGCCCATTGATTGTGATGAGCCCGAAATCCTTGCTGCGCCACAAGCTGGCAACCTCGACGTTGGAAGAGCTGGCCAATGGTTCATTCAAGAATGTGATCGGCGATACACGAGTCAATCCCAAAAATGTAAAACGCGTAATTCTCTGCAGCGGTAAAGTCTATTACGCCCTGCTGGAAGAAATGATGCAGCGCAATCAGGAAAACGTAGCCGTTATTCGTATCGAGCAACTCTATCCGTTCCCTGACAATGAGTTGAAGGAAGCCCTGGCTCCTTTCACGAATATCGATGATATCTACTGGTGTCAGGAGTGCCCGATGAACCAGGGCGCCTGGTACAGCAGCCAGCATCACCTGCGCCGCATTGTTGCCGACCTCTATCCTAACCTGTATTTGGAATACGTAGGTCGCGATGCTTCAGCGGCACCGGCGGGCGGCTATATGTCCGCGCATATCGAAGAGCAGAACCGTTTTATCAATCAAGCGCTGGACGTATAAGTCCAGCTGCCACTAACTAACCATCCATCATAGCGAGAGAAGGAATAGTAATGAGTATTGAAATTAAAGCCCCAACATTCCCCGAATCGGTAGCTGATGGCACCATTGCAACCTGGCACAAGAAGCCGGGCGAGGCTGTGTCACGCGATGAACTCATCGTCGATATCGAAACTGATAAAGTTGTATTGGAAGTGGTTGCGCCAGCCGATGGCAGCCTCTCTGAAATTATTAAGGGCGAAGGCGACACAGTTTTAAGTAACGAACTGATTGCTATTTTTGTTGCCGGTGCTGCTGGCGCAAGCGCTCCTGCGGCTGCACCTGCCGCTACTGCACCTGCCAAGGCCGCCGCGCCTGCCGCTGAGAAACTGGTTAATCCTGCCGCGCGCAAACTGGCTGACGAAAACAATGTGAACACCGCCGCAGTTGCTGGTTCAGGCAGAGATGGCCGCGTGACTAAAGAAGATGTGACCAAGCACATTCAATCGACTCCTGCTGCCGCCCCAGCTGCTGCTGCCGCTGTGCCTGCATTGGAAGTGACTGGCGCTCGCGTTGAGAAGCGCGTGCCTATGACCCGCCTGCGCAAGCGTATTGCCGAGCGTCTGCTGGAAGCGTCCAGCACTACCGCTATGCTGACCACCTTCAACGAAGTGAACATGGCTCCGATCATGGCGCTGCGCGCCAAGTACAAAGACCAGTTCGAAAAGGCCCACGGCGGCACTCGTTTAGGTTTTATGAGCTTCTTCGTTAAAGCGGCTGCTGAAGCTCTGCGTCGTTTCCCTGCGGTCAATGCTTCTATCGACAACAACGATATCGTTTACCACGGTTACCAGGATATTGGTGTTGCTGTGTCTACCGATAAAGGTTTGGTCGTACCTGTGCTGCGCAATGCCGAGAGCATGAGCCTGGCCGGTATCGAAAGCACCATCCGCGATTTCGGTCTGCGCGCGCGCGATGGCAAGTTGGGCATTGAAGAGATGTCTGGCGGTACCTTCACCATTACCAACGGTGGTACTTTCGGTTCACTGCTGTCTACACCGATTCTGAACCTGCCACAATCTGCCATCCTCGGCATGCACAAAATCCAGGAGCGCCCCATGGCGGTCAACGGCAAGGTTGAAATCCTGCCGATGATGTACCTGGCCCTGTCTTACGACCACCGTTTGCTGGATGGTAAAGATGCGGTGCAGTTCCTGGTAGCAATCAAAGATTTGTTAGAAGATCCAGCGCGTATTCTGTTGGAAATCTAAAAACTATTGAAACGCCCTGGTCACCTCAGGGCGTTTTTTCTGTCAATAATGGCTGCTCAAAAGGTCGCCATAGATATTAATAGGTTGGCTTCGGTCAACAATGTAGGAACAAAGTTATGTCTGAAAAATATGATGTGATAGTTATCGGCTCTGGCCCAGCAGGTTATGTAGCGGCCATTCGCGCGGCGCAATTGGGTTTGAAAACCGCCTGTATCGAAAAATGGCGCAATGAAGAAGGCAAGGGCGTCAACGGCGGCACCTGTCTGAATGTTGGCTGTATACCTTCAAAAGCATTACTGGACAGTTCTTACAAATACCACGAAGCAAAAGATGATTTTGCCATTCACGGTATTACCACCAAGGGTGTGGATATCAATGTTCCTTCAATGATCGGCCGCAAAGCGCAAATCGTTAAGCAATTAACGGGTGGTATTGCAGCTCTGTTCAAAGCTAATGGCGTAACCAGCTTGTATGGCACCGGTAAATTGCTGGCAGGCAAGAAAGTTGAGTTCACCGATTTTGAAGGCAAGGCTTCTGTGCTCGAAGCAGAAAACGTTATCCTGGCCTCGGGTTCAAGTCCCATCAATATTCCGGTTGCTCCAGTGGATAACGATGTAATCGTTAACTCTACCGGTGCTCTGGAGTTCAGCACTGTACCCAAGCGTTTGGGAGTTATCGGTGCCGGTGTTATTGGCTTGGAGTTGGGTTCTGTGTGGAATCGTTTGGGCTCCAAAGTGGTTGTGCTTGAAGCCCTCGACAGCTTCCTGGCGATCATGGATCAACAGGTTGCCAAAGAAACTCAAAAAATCCTCACCAAACAGGGGCTGGATATTCGCACCAGCTCTCGCGTTACCGGTTCCAAAGTAAACGGTAAGGAAGTAACTGTGACTTATCTCGATAAAGACGGTAAGGAACAACAGGAAACTTTCGACAAGCTGATTGTCTGCGTTGGCCGTCGTCCTTACACAGAAAATCTGCTGGCTCCCGATAGCGGTGTGAATCTCGATGAGCGCGGTTTTATTTTCGTCAACGAATTCTGCGCAACCAATGCTCCAGGTGTTTGGGCAATCGGCGACGTAGTGCGCGGCCCCATGCTCGCGCACAAGGGTTCAGAAGAGGGCGTGATGGTTGCTGAGCGCATTGTCGGTCAAAAAACCCAAATGAACTACGATATCATCCCCAACGTTATTTACACTCACCCAGAAGTAGCTGCAGTGGGTAAAACCGAGGAGCAAATCAAAGCTTCCGGCGAGCCTTACAATGTAGGTGTATATCCCTTTACCCATCATGGCCGCGCAATGGCTGCCAATGACAATCAGGGTTTTGTGAAAATAATCGCGCATGCAGTCACTGACCGTATTTTGGGTGCTCATATTGTTGGACCGAGCGCAGCAGATCTGGTGCAGCAAGTAGCCATTGCTATGGAATTTGGTTCCAGTGCTGAAGATATTGGCATGATGGTATTTGGTCACCCCACCTTATCTGAAGCTGTCCACGAAGCAGCATTGGCCGTGCATGGTCATGCTATTCACATGGTCAACAAGAAGAAGCGTTAATTCGAAGAAGACTAAAGAGTTCCGTAGAGTTCTCACCCTGGCGGCCATAAACTCACAAGGTTTATGGCCATCGATAACCCCCGTTGGCATGTCTATTCAATAAAGCATGTTCAACTTCGTCAAATGGAAAACACCATGAATTTGCACGAGTATCAGGGTAAACAATTGTTTGCTCAATATGGTTTGCCTGTCTCTAAAGGCATTGCTGCCGCAACCGTTGAAGAAGCTGTTGCTGCTGCGGATCAAATCGGCGGCGATACATTCGTCGTTAAAGCCCAAGTGCACGCTGGCGGCCGCGGTAAAGCGGGCGGCGTAAAATTGGTTAAGAGCAAAGAAGATATTCGCGCTTTCGCTGAAAAGTGGTTGGGCAAGAATCTGGTCACCTATCAAACTGACGAGAAAGGTCAGCCAGTCAGCCGCATTCTGGTTGAGACCTGCACCGATATCGCCAAAGAACTCTACCTCGGCGCTGTAGTGGATCGCTCCAGTCGTCGCATTGTGTTTATGGCTTCGACGGAAGGTGGTGTTGAGATTGAGAAAGTTGCTCACGACACCCCAGAAAAAATTCTTAAAGTGGCTGTAGATCCACTGGTGGGTGCACAGCCATTCCAGGGTCGCGACCTGGCTTTCAAACTCGGTTTGGAAGGCAAGCAAATTAACCAGTTCGTGAACATTTTCCTCGGCCTGGCCAAACTGTTCAAAGAGAAAGACCTGGCTCTGCTGGAAGTAAACCCACTGGTTATCACTCCAGAAGGCAACCTGCACTGCCTGGATGCCAAGCTGGTTATCGACGGCAACGCTTTGTACCGTCACCCAGAATTGAAAGCCATGCAGGATCCTTCACAGGAAGATGCGCGCGAAGCTCACGCGGCTGCCTGGGAGCTGAACTACGTTGCACTCGGTGGCGACATCGGCTGTATGGTTAACGGCGCGGGCCTGGCGATGGGCACCATGGATATCGTCAAGTTGCACGGCGGTCAACCCGCTAACTTCCTCGACGTAGGTGGTGGTGCAACCAAAGAGCGCGTAGTAGAAGCCTTCAAAATCATTTTGTCCGACTCTGCTGTTAAAGCGGTATTCATCAACATCTTCGGTGGTATCGTTCGCTGCGATATGATCGCCGAAGGTGTAATCGGCGCCGTGAAAGAAGTCGGTGTAAAAGTTCCTGTGGTTGTTCGCCTGCAAGGCAACAACGCTGAGATAGGCGCAAAAGTGCTGACCGAAAGTGGCCTAAACATTATCGCTGATACCGACCTGACTGGCGCTGCCAAGAAAGTCGTTGCAGCCGCTGCTAACGCATAAGGGGTTGAGCAATGAGCGTTTTAATTAACAAAGATACCAAAGTAATTTGCCAGGGCTTCACCGGTGCGCAAGGTACTTTCCACTCCGAACAAGCAATTGCTTACGGTACCAAAATGGTTGGCGGTGTAACACCGGGCAAGGGTGGTCAAACTCACCTCGGCCTGCCAGTGTTCAACACTGTTGCTGAAGCTGTAGTGGCAACTGGTGCAACTGCATCTGTAATCTATGTTCCAGCTCCTTTCTGTAAAGACTCTATCCTTGAAGCGGCCAACGGCGGCATCAAGTTGATCGTGTGCATTACCGAAGGTATTCCAACTCTGGATATGCTCGATGCAAAAGTGAAGTGCGACGAGCTGGGTGTGCGTTTGATCGGCCCTAACTGCCCAGGTGTTATCACCCCGGGCGAATGCAAAATCGGCATCATGCCAGGCCACATCCACAAGCCAGGTAAAGTCGGTATTGTATCTCGTTCAGGTACACTGACTTATGAAGCTGTGAAGCAAACTACCGATTACGGTTTCGGTCAGTCCACTTGCGTGGGTATCGGCGGCGACCCAATCCCAGGTTCTAACTTCATCGACATTCTGAAGCTGTTCCAGGAAGATCCAAAAACCGAAGCCATCGTAATGATCGGTGAAATCGGCGGATCTGCGGAAGAAGAAGCGGCTGCTTACATCAAAGCAAACGTGACCAAGCCTGTTGTATCTTACATTGCCGGTGTCACTGCACCTGCCGGTAAGCGCATGGGTCACGCCGGTGCGATTATCTCTGGCGGTAAGGGTACTGCTGCCGAGAAGTTTGCTGCTCTGCAAGATGCGGGCGTAAAAACCGTTGAGAGCCTGGCGGATATTGGCAAGGCTTTGAAAGAGATTACTGGCTGGTAATTTTTTGCAATGACTGGTTGGCGAAAAGGCGATCTTCGGATCGCCTTTTTTATTTTGTAAAAATGAATGAGTAAATCCAATATATATTAATGAGTTTTCTGCTAGTATAGATTTTAATCAAAGTTGCTGGTGCCCCTCACAGTTTGATTAATCAATCTACAGTGAAGTTGGCTATTTTAAATTAGGTGTTCTATGAAAATTCAAGAGCTTAGCATATCTGAACGCATTCTTTTGGCTGAAGAGCTGTGGGATAGTGTGATGGTTGAGCAAGGATTGCTGCCAATTTCTGAAGAACAACGCAAAGAGCTTGATAGGCGGTTGGAGATGTATGAGGCATCTTCTTCTCCTGGCGCGCCTTGGAGTGAAGTCTTACAAAAACTCAGGACTCTTTGATGTCTGTGTATTCTGTCTTTATTCGACCAGAGGCTGAGGTTGAGTTGAAAGATACATTTGACTGGTATGAGCAGCAAAGGGAAGGTTTAAGTGCTGATCTTGTTCTTTGTATTGATGAGTCCATTGCTAAAATCAGTCGCTCTCCTGAGCAGTACCCGTTTGTTTACAAGAATATTCGTCGCGCGCTCATCCGTCGTTTTCCGTTTGGAATATTTTATTTGGTTGAGCGTGACTTGATCATTGTCCTTGCATTTTTTCATGCTCGGAGAAATCCTGCTGACTGGAAATCCAGAGGCTGAATACATGGAGCTTAGGATGCACTTTTTAACTGTGTCTGTTGTTCTTTGTAACTGTTCGATAGCCAGCCTCGCAGGTTGGCTAGCCAAAGGCATAACCCCTGCGCCCACATACCAGAGTACGAAGCCCTAAAATAAAACTACAAGCAAGAATACCCTGATGAGCGGGATCGCGCGCGGATCAAATGACCCGCCCTACAAGGTCTTCCTATGTCAGGAATGGGTATCGGCATAACCGGCCATTGTGGAGAGGCCGTGCGAGCCATGGGTTTTAATAACCTCCCATAAACCCATCACCAGCACTCGCGCCGCAAAGGCTGGGGCATCGATGTTGCCGGTTTGGTTTTCAATGTGTGTTATACCCTTGCCCAGCTCAGTGCGTACATACAAGGGTACAGATTCATCTTCACTCAAGCGTTTAATATCGCGCAATGCCGTGGTTACCTCTCCCTGCTTCAGCATAATGGTAGCTTTGCCCAAAGTTCCCAGCCAAGGCTGCTTGAACAGCAAGCCTAAAGCATCGACATGCACAAGCGCGCGGTCATAATCTTTTCCCATCATTGCAGCTACTCCCAAGGCAACATGAAATGCTGTCAATTCTGTTTCAGTTTCAGGGCCTTTGGCATCGCTGCTCAACATCAGATTGGCTCGCTCCGTTTCTGCTTTGGACAAGGTTGGCCATTCCTGCCGATGAAATAGTACCGAGCGCAAGGAGCTGGCTGCCGCTTTCTCGAAAATCGCACAATCCGCTTGATCGACAAGATCAGCTTCGGCGAGTGAAATAGTGCGTTTATCGCTAATCAAACTGCCATAGGCCAGAACAACGCGAGCGGTGCAAATATCCTTTTCAGTAAAAGTCGGAAGTTCTTTGTTTCCGCTGAGGGTTAAGCCGGTCTGATAGCCCTTCAAGCCTAAGGGTAAGCCGCTGGCTGTTAATAGCCGATATTGGGTATAAGTCAGTTTATCGCGAAACTCAGCCAGCTGTTCGGTTTCAGTTTTTTTTGCACAGCCGCTGATAAGAATGAGGGTAAAGATTATTGCCAGATTGAGCAGTGAAGTCATTAACATTTCCTTTGTTGTATGGATAGATAACTAAAGCCAGAGTACAATTCCTTGTAGCAGGAATAACTTGTCAATTCTACTCCGATTGCTGTTTTATAGAAAGTACAACTGCAAGGAAATAGGTAGAATTTGAGTTTGTCAGTTCTTTAGGATGGATTTAAGTAATCGGATATTTTTCCATAGGGCTCCCTCTAGTATGTTGCAAAAATTATTAGAGAGCAGGAGTAAGTAAGGAAAAATATCTTCTGGCCCAGTATAAGGCAGATAGATGAACTCGTTACAAATCCGGGAAAAGCTGTTGGCTGAAGGCTGTAATGAAAGTAACTTTTCTGTTGGCAGAAGGGTAAGTGATAGCTATTGCCTCGATGTGAAAGGCGGGGAGTGGGTGGTCTTTTACACAGAGCGAGGTCAGGATTCGGAGCCTATTTTCAGTTCAGTGTCTGAGGAGAAGGCCTGCCAATTTTTCTATGACTATGTGATGAGGATGCAGCATTGGCATATCCTTGGTTTCTTTGAGGATGAAGCGGCTGCAATCAGCTTGGAGTCAAAGTTGATATCCATAGGTGTGCAACCAGTTCGCAATGATATTCCCGCATATCAGGGGGCAGGCGATCCTCGCTATCGAGTTTTTGTCGTAGGAAAAGATATCTTTAAAGTACGGAAGTTGCTGAGCGATGTATCAACCACTCCGAGCGGTAAATAGCAAAAGCCTGATCTGCGAAGATCGCGCGCGAGTCAAATGACCGGCCCTGCCAGATCCATTTCAATAGTTATAGTTCAAAAGGAATGAATATGATTCACACTGTCCTGCTGATTTTACATATGCTGACAGCTGTTGCTGCACTGCTGTTGGGTATGGGGGCTATGCGTGTAACCAAGCAAAAAGGCTGGCACTCTCGTCTTGGCAATCTCTATCACTGGCTGTTTGTTATTGTAGCGGCAACGGCGGCTCTGCTGGCAACATTGGATTGGCAGCGACTCTGGTGGTTTCTACCCGTAGCAATTTTTTCCTATGCGTTTGCGCTATTAGGTTTTGCTGCCGCTAAATACCGCTGGAAAAATTGGATGCGCTGGCATGTGACGGGGCAGGGCGGTTCGTTTATTGCCATGTCCACTGCGGCCGTTGCCAATAATCTGGGGCATCTCGGTTGGTTGGCATGGCTTGCCCCTACAGCGATAGGCGTGCCTATTCTGATGTGGTTTTCCAGGGAGGTCAGGGCGGGTCGACGGCCAAAATATAATAGAGTTTAAATAGAAGTCTCATTGCCGCTTAACAAATTCAGACAGACTTGATTAGATATTTATAGAGCAAATACCGAGAGGTTGAGAAAAATGATTGGCAGTTGTTTATGCGGTACGATTAAATTTGAGCTAAGGGTGGATTCTCTCAAAGTCTATCAATGCCATTGTTCGCTTTGCAGAAAGCAGACCGGAACCGCCTCAAGTTGTGGTTCTGTCGTTCACGTGGAGAAGCTTGCATGGCTGTCTGGTGAAAGCAATATTGCAAAATGGGAGAGAAGTACAGGATTTACTTCCCACTTTTGCAGTACTTGTGGTTCATCAGTTCCAAACAAATTCAGAGGTAACCCATACTACTGGGTTCCGGCAGGTTTAATAGAAAGCGATAATATCGAAGTGGTTGTGAATATATTTGTTTGCGATGCCGCAAAATGGAGTCTGGCCTCGCGGAGTATCAACCCCTATGAAACAAGACCTGAAATCGAAAAGCTAATAGGGCTCTTACAGTAGGTGATGGCAGCTGGAGTAGGCATCAGAGTGGTTCGCATAACCAGAAAGCAGCTTCCATAGTCTTTAACGCTATTTTATTTTCAAGTAGGATATTAAAGGAATATGAAAAATTTAATTGCCTGTGTTGTTTTGCTCAGTGGTTTTGTTTTTATTTATAGATTGCTTAAAGGATCTGCTTTAATCCGCCGTCAAAAATTTATCCAGGGATTCATTTTTCCTCAAACAATAAAGAAAAAAATTTACGAGGCCTATCCCCATCTCACAGAAAGCGAAGTCAATGAAGTTGTCAGGGGGCTAAAGGAATATTTCCATCTTTGCAATCTGGCTGGAAAGGAATTCGTTTCCATGCCATCCCAGGTCGTCGATCTGGCATGGCATGAGTTTATTCTCTTTACCAGTCTCTACCGGACTTTTTGCAACAAGGCATTTGGCCGATTCCTGCATCATGTGCCGGCCGAAGCAATGCGCACTCCCACCATTGCCCAAAAAGGCATTAAAAAAGCGTGGCGCTTGTCCTGCAGGAGAGAAAAAATTAATCCAGAGATCCCAATAAAGCTGCCAATTCTATTTGCGATTGATGCCAAACTAAAAATAGCCAACGGATTTTATTACACACTAAACTGCAAGGGAACTGACGCTACCGGTTTTTGCGCCAGCGATATTGGTGGCAGCTGTGGTGGCAGTGGCTGTGGTACACATTCTGATTCTGGCTGTAGTTCCGGCTGTGGCGGGGGAGACTAATGCTTTATCGGCTTTTATTTATAGTGAACGAATACGGGGTGAGAGAGTAGATTGAAAGTTGTAGAGAAGGGTTCAGCTTGGATTTTATATGCTGAGGGAGAGGCGATATTCCTCGAGGCGCTCTGTAGTCACGGAGCAGTTGACTATAATTTTTTCATTGAATTGAACTCTGAGGAACGTCATGATTATAAAAAATTCGGCAGTGAATACCTTAGTAGGCTTTCATATGAAATTCATTATTCGGCTCCTGGTGTCATAGGCAATTGCTCTATTTACAAGGAAAGGTGTGTTTCCAAACAATATATTGATCAGTTTGCCGCAGCCTATTCGGCATGGAGAAAGCAACAGGCGTAAGTAGATATAATTATTTGGCTCGGGGTGTTTGATTTTTTATCAGTACTTCAGGCTTTGTTGGTGCTAAGGTATTGATGGCTGATTCCTGGTAATTTTTTCTGAGGCTTACAGAAGTAAATATGTATGAATAATTCTTTCATCTACTCATCGTTAATGATATTGGCTGGCTTGGGGATACCCGTAATGGCCGCGTTGAATGGTGGCTTGGGTGGTAGACTGCAAAGCCCTGCAGCTGCTGCAGCAATATTGTTTGGCCTTGGCCTGCTGATTACCACGGTTTATGTGCTCGCAACGGAGGGATTGCCTTCCACTCTATATGTAGCGGGTACGCCATGGTATTTCTATTGCGGTGGCTTTTTTGTAGCTTTTTACGTGCTGACCATTACTTGGGTCGCGCCTCGTTTTGGTGTTTCTAATGCAATAGCCCTCGTTTTACTTGGCCAGCTTATCGCAATGAGTCTTATCGATCATTTTGGGCTGCTGAACGTTCCTCAGTATACAATCAGTTTTCAGCGGCTTTTCGGCTTGGTTTTAATGGCTTGTGGGGTGTTTATGGTTCTCAATAAAGCTTCCTAAAGAGTTCTTTGCCCATGATTTATTGGGTTTCAATTTAACGTCAACAGATTGATATATGCGAAAATCTAAAAAAATATTATTTGTATTAGCCGTTTTTTTGGTGCTTGGCTTTATCCTTCCCGAAAGGATAAAAATACCTGTTTTGGGAGCGGACAAAAGTGATTGGAACTCAAAATCATTCTGGTTCGAACCCTGGGGTACATCCGGGGTTCACAAAGGTATAGATATATTTGCTAAAAAAGGCAGGCCTGCGGTCAGTACAACCGATGGTATAGTTTTATATAGAGGGGTTATTCATAAAGGAGGGAATGTTGTTTTGATTTTAGGGCCAAAGTGGCGGCTTCATTATTTCGCCCACTTGGATACCATTGATACATCCCTCTTCAGTTTTGTATTTTCAGGCGAAAGAATTGGCTCAGTAGGCGATAGTGGTAATGCCAAGGGTAAGCCTCCGCATCTGCACTACTCTATCGTCAGGTTGCTGCCGGCTCCCTGGGCAATAGACGGTTCAACTCAGGGATATAGAAAGGCTTTTTTTATCAATCCAGATCTATATTTGAGCAATTAACGGCTTGCCTTATTTTGCCTTTAAGGCTGTAGCTTTTATTGAGCGAGCCACTGGTTTTTTATATTTTTAGGTGGCTTATCGTTGAGTGAATCTCATGTGTGTAAATAGTTATTAGAAATTGTTTTTTTGTTTTTTTTGAAATTAATTCTAAGGGGCTTGTTTTGGTGTGTTATGAATAGGTTTTCCTATATAGCTTTTATAGCTTCTGATGTTGTTTCATGGTTTTTATGCGTTGCTTGTCTCCTTTTGGCGTTGGCTATTCCTGTTTTATTTTATTTCGCTTGGCTATTTTTTGCTGATATAGTTTTTATCTTTGAGATTTTCTTTGCAGGCATAATGATTTTAGCCTCGGCACTTTTCTTTGGTGTTGCTCGGAGGAAGTTTTGGTGCGTGATAGCTGCATTGTTATTGATGTTGGCGGTTTCATTTTTATCTTATCCAATAAATTTTTTCTCCTACATCTTTCTGCCTATTGCAGGGGTGATTGTCATCCCTCATGTTCTTTCCCGTATAGGGTTGAGAGTGCAAAAAATTAATGAATATTGATTGTGTTTTCTCATTGATCAATGGTGGATTAAATTTATTTTTGTCCGGTATTTAGAGTCATGGAATTAATTTGTGCGGAATCAGAAGTCGATTGGGCTCGTGCAAGCAATATACTGTTTGAAGTTATAGAGGGTCTCAATAAGAAAGGAAAGTCGCTTTGGTTAAAGTCGCAAGTTGAAGTGGTTGCTTTGAAAAA
>DATMSP010000031.1:0-95912 GCA_035565295.1 Cellvibrio sp.
CGCTGCTTGCTCTGGTAGCCAACTTTATTCTCTTGGCTGGTTTGGCAATTGGAGCTATTAAATCTTGGAGTATTATTAATTGGCTTGATTTCTTTGGCGAGGGCATTGCTGCGGTGCTGACGCTGCTCTGGCTGTTGTTAATACTGCAAAGCCGTCCCGCAGGACGGGTTACCCACTATCTGGCGCTGGGATTAAGTTGTGTTTTTTGGGCTCAGTTACAGGATTTTTTGGATGAGATTATTATGTTTCCAAAAAATACCCCCTGGGTGCATTGGGTGGAGTCCGGGTTGATGCCATTAGGCTTGAGTCTGTTGACCTTGGGAATTTACTACTGGCATAAAGAGCAGCTCGTTATCAGCGCTCAACTCTGTAAGCGCGAACGCTTGTTTCGCGAACATCAATCCATGGATTTCACCACCAGTCTCGGTGCTGCCAGCTATTTGCGCAAACAGCTTGAAATACAGATAGAGGCTCATCAAAAGCAACAATCCCCTATCAGTTTGCTGTTTATTGATATTGATAATTTCAGTCATATCAACCGTCAATATGGCTCGCAAGAAGGCGATCGTTTGCTGCAAGAGCTTAGCGAGTTGATTCTGTTGAATATTCGCCGCTGCGATTTGCTTTGTCGCTATGCCGGCGATCGCTTTGCACTGCTGCTGCCCAATACGGGAAACATTATGGCAGAAACGCTCGCGCGCGAACTCGGCAATGCTGTACGTCACTTCGCATTTAAAACCAGCTTGCAGGGTGAAAGCCTGTTTCACTCAGTGAGTATTGGGCTCGCCGTTGCCAACAATGATTCACCTGAATCACTGATCGAACGCGCGCATAAAGCCTTGCTCCGCGCTAAGGAAAAGCAGCGTCTGGCTGTTAACTTGGCGGCGTAAATGCGTAGCTTGCAAGATGCTTGTATCCTGCCAAAGCATTATTATGAAATTGATACTGCTTTTATATCTGGCCAACATTTTCCGGCGGCACTGATTGATTTGGCGTTGAGCCGGGGAATGGAAGAGCATAAGATTTTCCGCAATACGCGAATTTTTTACCAGGATATCCTGAGTGGAAATTTGCGGGTAAGTCCTGAGCAATGCTTTCAACTTATCCAAAATGTACAGAGACAATCTACCAGCCAGGATTTTAGCTTTTTATTGGGGCATCGTTTGCTGCCAGGGAATTTTTCTGTAGTCAGTGCAGTTTGCATTAACGCAGCGCATTTGCAAGATGAGCTGGATAGCTTACTCGACCTGGGTGCAATACTTACCCCATTTTTGCGGCCACGGTTTATTTATGAAGAGCACAATTTGATCATTGATTGGCAGGATGCCTGCGGAGCTAATCATAATCTCAGGTTTTTAGTCGAGATGATGATGACCGCATTCACATCTGTCTGTCGATGGTTGAGTGGCACAGTATTGCCCTGGCACTATTACTTTGCCTATGCGCAGCCAGTGCATGTCGAACAGTATGAAGTTAACTTTGGCAATAGGATAGAGTTTAATTCGCAACACAATAGGATGGTGATAGCGCGCGAATATTTGTATATCCCATGGCTCAAGGCTTCTCCCAGTGCTGCATTCTTTGCCAGGCAGGAAGGTGCAGTTATGCTAGATGAGTTACCAGCTCGGCATGGATTTCTGGTGTGCATTTATGAATTTTTACACCAGCATATTCATTTAAATCCCAACCTTGAGCAGACGGCGAGTGCTTTTTGTATGAGCAGTGCCGGTTTGAAGCGGAAATTACAAAAACACCATACCCATTTTCAGGCGCAATATGACGCGGTGCGTAGAGATTTAGCCCTTCATTGGAAAAGGCAAGAGGGTTTGTCCAACGAGCAAATTGCGAATCGCTTGCATTTTCACGATACGGCTAACCTGCGCCGGGCTTTTAAAAAATGGACTGGCCTCACCCCTGCGGAAGTTAAACTGCGTTAAGTTATTCTCGTTATTCTTTAAGTTGGATATCTTTTGTTTTACGTAAGTTGGCAGGCGCTAAGGAAATTCTGTATTGAGAAAAAGTGCTTCAACTTTACTGCGAGCCCAAGGGGTTTTACGCAAAAAGGTAAGGCTGGATTTGATGCTGGGGTTGCTTTGAAAGCAGCGTATATTGATCTGTGCCGCCAGCGCCTCCCAACCATAAAAATCCACCAGTTTGGTCAGCAGCTGTTCCAGGGTGATACCGTGCAGGGGATTATTTTTCTGTGCAGTCATAGCGGTAGTATTCGTTTGCGCATTTGGCTTATGGGTGTTTTTTTAACTATGGGACAGCTTGGGTTTATCAGCTCCCCAAAACAAAAAACCTGCGGGTGGTTAAGCCTGCAGGTTTTATTGGTAGAAATAGCAACTATTGAAGTTCCATATCGTAATCGATAATCACTGGCATATGGCTGGAGAATTGCTGTGTTTTGTAGATAGCGGCATATTCCACTTTGGGGCCAATACTGTTGGAGACCACCTGAAAGTCGGTGCGCCAGCCTTCGCCTGTGTCTTTTGTACCGCTTGGCCACCAGCTGTACTCATCGCTATCGCGGTTGACCCGGCGGAAGGCGTCGACATAGCCCAACTGGTTAAACAACTGGCTCAACCATTGGCGTTCGTGGGGCAGGAAGCCGGAATTGTGCTGGTTGTCGCTGCTGTTGGTGACGTCGCGCGCGGTGTGGGCCATAGACCAATTGCCACAGAATATATACTCCCGGCGTTTGCGGGTGATCTTGTCGAGATGAGCCTGGAAATCGTCAAAGAATTTTATTTTGACTTCCTGGGACTCCAGTTCTGAGGTGGCGCTTGGAGCCAGCAGTGAGCCAATGCTCAGCTGCTCATAGTCCACCTGCAGATAACGACCCTCCATATCCACACCTGAAGCAAACCCCAGGCCGTAGATAAGCGCTTTGGGTTGCACCCGTGTGTAAATAGCTACACCATTATAGTGCTTGGTTCCCGAATCAAAAAAATAGGCAAAATAACCGTCGAGCTGAAACTGCGGTTTTTCCAGGTCACGTTCGCGTGCGCGAAGGTCTTGAAGACAAATTAAGTCTGCATCTTGATTCGCCAGCCATTCATACAGGCCGCGCTGCGCCGCTTGTACAATGCCGTCGACGCTCAGACTGATAACTCTCATGTTAGCCCCTTGATTGCGGACTGTGTATGATACCCAAGCTTTGGCAAAATATGTTACCTGCGTTTCAAATCGTTACATTTTTTGTATTTTTGTGGGGAAGTCGTTAGAAAAAACGCGACTAAATACGCAAAAATAGACGCTGTAGAGCGTTGTACTCTAATAAATCTTATTCTTAACTCTTTCAAATCTAGTTCATAAATGGGAAATTGCATGCAAAAATACCAGCACGATTTTATTCAGCTGGCGATCCAGCACCAGGCTTTATGCTTTGGCGAGTTTACGCTCAAGTCTGGCCGTATCAGCCCCTATTTCTTCAATGCCGGCCGCTTCCAGACAGGCGCGGCTCTCGCCCAGTTGGGGCGCTTCTATGCCGCTGCCATCACTGAGGCGGGAATCGAATTCGATATGGTATTCGGCCCCGCTTACAAGGGTATTCCCCTGGCCGCGACTACGGCCATAGCCCTGGCGGACCAATTCCAGCGCGACCTGCCTTATTGTTATAACCGCAAAGAAGCCAAGGATCATGGCGAGGGCGGCACTTTGGTGGGAGCTCCCCTGCAGGGCAAGGTGCTGATTGTCGATGATGTGATTACTGCAGGAACTGCAGTGCGGGAAGTAATGTCTATTATTAAGTCTGCCGCCGCCCAGCCCGCTGCCGTATTGATCGGGCTAAATCGTCAGGAGAAGGGCCAGGGTGAGTTATCGGCGATCCAGGAGGTTGAAAAGGCGTTTGCTGTACCGGTGGTCAGCATTATTAATTTGAACCATATTATCCATTACCTTGAAGAACAGGGCGGCCAGCAAGAAATGGTAGAGGCAATCAAAACCTATCGCGCTACTTACGGAGTTGATTTGGTATAGTGACTTATGAAAAATCGATTAGATATCTTTTTGCGAGCTGTGTTAATTGCCTGCTGTTGCCTTTCGGCAGTGGCTAGGGAGGCAATCGCCGGAGATAGCCGGGAAGCCTATAAAAGCCCCAAGACGTTTTACCGCTATGTCAATGAGGAGGGTTCTACTGTCGTTGCGCAAACCATACCGCCAAAGTATGTGCGCGCGGGCTATGAAATTATTACCCTCAATGGCGAGGTGGTCAAACGGGTTGCTCCCGCTCCCAGTGAGGCCGACCGGGAGCGCGTCAACCAGGAAAAAATCAAAGCAAAGGAACAGGCTCGCGCGGATTTGCAACTGCATCGCAGTTACAGCAATGTCAAAGATATAGAGGCAGCGAAAGAGCGTAACTTGTTGGAGCTTAATAACAATATCAAAATCCTGCAGGTCAGTTTGCAGAATGTTAAAGCGCAGTTAAAGGAGCAGGAAGCCCACGCAGCAGCGACCGAGCGCGGTGGTCGAAAAACCTCTGATGAAGTTTTAACTAATATCAAAACCTTGCGCCAGGAAGAAAAGGAAGTGGGGCTGCAGATCAAACAGCGCGAACAGGAATTGAAGTTGGCTGCGGATAAATATGATCAGGACAGGCAGCGATTTATTGAAATCACCAAGCCGCAATAGAAAAACCGGGGCAGCCCGGTTTTTTTGTGTCCGTTTAAATTAAAAATACTACAGCAAACAGGGGGCCATTACCTGCCATTGCGCCAGCCAGTGGGCGGTGGGCAATCGCTGGAATTCGCTGCGGACAAATTGCGACATACAGCCATCAATATAGGCCATCAGCAGGTGGGTGCTGGTTGCAACTGGCATGGCTTTATAGAGGTTGTCGCGCGCACTGGATTCGCTGAGTACCTGTATCAGCTGAGTCTCTATCCGGTAAAAAAAGTGGGCAATGCGCTGACGCAAACGCTCGGTTTCGCCGGTGAGGGCGTCTCCCACCAGCAGGCGAGACAGGCCGGGGTTGCGTTCGACAAATGAAAGCAGCATCAAAACGATTTTCTCACAGCGGACAAGTGCTGTTTTTTCTTCGGCAAGGATAATCGCAATATCGTTAAACACAGTTTCTTCGATAGCTTCTATCAAGCCTTCAAACATTTTGGTTTTGCTGGGAAAGTGACGATATAAAGCCGCTTCAGAAACACCTACCAGTTTTGCCAGGGCGGAGGTGGTGATCCGCTCGCCCGGGCTCTCTTCCAGCATTTTTGCAAGCGCCGCCAGAATCTGTTGGCGCCGTGGAATTTTAGTTGTTGCTCTGCTCATTTCGCTTATCCTCCATCCATGTGATTTTACTGCCGTCCTAAATATTTGCCTTCTTATGTTTATTGGTGATCAGTGTACCCACACCGGCATCGGTGAAAATTTCCAGCAAGACTGCGTGATCGACACGGCCGTCAATAATATGGGCACTGGTCACACCGCCTTTGACCGCATCCAGTGCGCAGCCAATCTTGGGCAGCATGCCACCGTAAATAGTTCCATCGGCAATCAATGCATCTACCTGCGTAGTGCTCAGACCGGTAAGCACTTTGCCCTCTTTGTCTTGCAAGCCGGCGACATTGGTCAGCAGCATTAATTTTTCGGCGCGCAATACTTCGGCAATTTTGCCTGCGACCAAATCGGCATTGATATTATAGGATGCGCCATCTTCACCTACGCCCACGGGGGCAATAACAGGAATAAAATCGCTGTTAATCAACATATCTATAACGCCGGTATTAACGCCCGACACTTCACCTACGTGGCCAATATCGATAATCTCCGGGGCGCTCATTTCCGGTGTCTTATGGCTGATGGTCAATTTGCGCGCGCGCAGCAACTCGCCGTCCTTGCCGGTGAGGCCTATCGCCTGGCCACCATTGCTATTGATCAGGCTGACGATTTGTTTGTTGACTGTGCCACCCAGTACCATTTCAACGATATCCATAGTGGCACTGTCAGTAACGCGCATACCATTTTTGAACTCTGATTTAATATTCAGTTTTTTCAACAGGTCGTCAATTTGCGGGCCGCCACCGTGGACAACGACGGGATTCATGCCGACCAGTTTCATCAGCACTATATCGCGCGCAAAGCTATTTTGCAGTGCTTCATCGACCATGGCGTTGCCACCAAATTTTACGACAATGGTTTTGCCGGTAAAACGCTGGATATAGGGAAGTGCTTCGGTTAATACATTGGCGACATTCATCGCTGAGTCACGACTGAGAGACATAAAAAAATACCTGTAGGTCTAAAAATAAGTTATTCAATTAAAAAGTCAGAGCGAGGTTACTATCAATTTTTAGCAGCTCGCGCTTGAAAATCTTTTTGATGGATTCCAGGGCTTCTTCGCTTTCGGCTTCAAAGCGCAGAGTTAATGCCGGTGAAGTATTGGAGGCGCGAACCAGACCCCAGCCCTTGCTGTAGTCGACACGAATACCATCAATGGTGACAATATTACCATTTTGGAAGTCGCCCTGTTCGGCCAATTTTGTCATAAGCGCGAATTTATCTTCATCCGCTACCGCGATTTTAATTTCAGCAGTGGTGATCAGTTGCGGGAAGCTGGCAAAAATATCATCGATATTCTGGTCGCGCAGGGTAATGATCTCCAGCAGTCTCGCCATAGCATAAATGCCATCATCGAAACCATACCAGCGATCCTTGATAAAGATGTGGCCGGAATACTCCCCGCCAATAACGGCCCCGGTTTCAATCATCTTGGCTTTCATCGGCGAGTGGCCGGTCTTCCACATGATTGGGCGGCCGCCATAGCTGCTGATGACCTGGTTAAGTTGCCGTGAACACTTAACATCAAACAAGACATCGGCGCCGGGGTTGCGGGCAAGCACATCCTTGGCGAACAGCATCAACAGTCGATCTGGCCAAATAATCTGGCCCTGAGGAGTCACCACCACCAGGCGATCGCCATCGCCATCAAAGGCAACGCCTATATCGGCGTTCACTTCTTTCACTTTGGCAATCAGCGCCTGCAGGTTTTTTTCCTGGGTGGGATCGGGTTCGTGGTTAGGAAAGTTGCCGTCCAGATCGCAAAAAAGTTGCGTGACCTGGCAGCCGAGTTCTTCAAACAATTGCGGGGCCACTATGCCGGTCACTGCATTGCCGGCATCAATCACTATGGACAGGTTGCTGGCCAGTGCCACATCCGAAAAAATGCGCTCGATATATTGGGGAATGATTGCTTGCGAACTCTCCTGTCCCTGCCCCTGGTGCAGTCGCCTGGTGACAATGCGCGTGCGCAATTTCATTACGGCTTCATCGGCGAGGGTATTGTTGTTAATAACAATTTTAAAACCATTGTACTCTTTAGGATTGTGGCTGGCCGTTACCATAATCCCACTGCGAACATTAGTGAAATGGTAGGTGGCAAAATACATCACCGGGGTGGGCACTGTGCCCAGGTTGATGACATTGCATCCAGTGCTCAATACGCCTTTGATTAACGCGCGGGTGAGCTCCTGGCTGTGGATGCGCGCATCCTGGGCAATGAGTAAATGCTGTTCCCCCTGATCCAGAGCTTCACTGCCGACCGCCTGACCTATTTTTTCTGCGAGCGCCGGTGTCAATTCACTGCCCACTATGCCGCGGATATCATAGGAGCGAAAAATGGCTGAGGGCACTTCCTGGTCATTGGCGGAAATATCAATCGCCTGCTTTTTTCTGCTGGTATTGCTCAAACCCAAAATATCTTCGTCTTCATCAAATACCGGGATATCCAAAATATCCTGCTTCTGATAGAGCGGGCTGGGGGCTATAGCCTCAGTGGTGGTTGCTGTAGCCGCGCCTGCCAGGGTGGGCGCCAGTTGCTCTTCTGAGTGTTTTTCCACGCGCGCAAGTACGCGGCTCAGCATCCAGGCCAGGGCCAGGCTCAAGGCGGCGCAGCCGGCGGTGATTAGTAACCAGAGGCTGAGCGACTCCTGGGTGCGCTCAAGCAAATGGTCGGATGGGGTAAATTTAATTGACCAGTTACTATCGGGTATTTTCTTCTCATGGCTGGAATTGCGATTATCATTGACGCCTTGAGAAAATATTTTTTGCGCTGCAGAGGCGCTGAATTTTTGCTGCAACACTATCTCTCCCAGGTCTTTTTCAAACGAGGAAAAGGCTTTGCTCAGTGCATCTGTATTTACGGTCAGCATCAATGTGCCCAGCACCATCTGGCTTTCATCACTGATGGCTGGGCTGACAAAATGAACCAGCCATTTATCATTGATCTGCGCTGCTTCTGGCAAGTGGGGTTCGCGGTTTTCGCTGCGGCGAATCAAATCCAACTCGGCGAAACGAATAGGGACTATACCGCTGGCATCGACATAGGTCTCGCCGGCGATAAACAGCCTGAACTCCACCAGGTTCTCAAATTGCGAGGAAAATGCTTTGCTGAGCGCTGCAAATGAATCGCTATTTTTTTCTTCCAGGACGCGAACAAATTCGGGGTTGCGGGAGAGCTTATCCAGTTTCTCCTGATTGCTCTGCAAAAAGCTAGTAACCTTGTGGATGTGTGTATTGATTTCAGTGTCTATAAATTGCTCTGCATTTTGTTCGCTGACATCGCGCACCAGCAGGCCGTAGAGAAAATAAGCGGATATCAGATTAATAAGCAGAGCAGCAGCAAGCAGCAACATTAGCAGCCGCTGTTGTGCGGCGGCTTTGTGCCTGGCTTTTTCCTGAGCGCGCAGTGCGGCACGAGAACTCGATACAGAGGAGTCTTTGGCAGTCGTTTTTTTTATAATGGTTGGAATTTGCTTGTCGAGATCTTTCACAATGTCCCCTTGCCGGTTGTTTTGCAGGGGTTGACATGACCCCTGCACCTGCTTGTTGTTTTTAACACTGGCTAAGAAGCCTCTGAAAATTTCCTGCATGGTTTTACGCTGGCTGCTTCGCCAATATTTTTCAGGGGCTACCTAACTAACTGGGTTGAATTTTTGTTGCCATAATCCTGATAAGTTCATAAGCCAGCTGCTGCTTACTGCGCTGAGACAATTCCAGTGTTGCCTGGCGATCAATCAGTGTGACGGCATTGTCATCACTATTAAAACCTATGCCGGCAAGGCTGATGTCGTTGGCAATAATCAAATCCAGGTTTTTGCGCTGTAATTTTTGCCGTGCGTATTCAACCAGGTTTTCGCTTTCAGCGGCAAAGCCCACGGTAAACGGCCTATTGGGCAAGGCGGCAATCGTGGCCACTATATCCGGGTTTTTTAACAGAGTGATGCTGAGCGAATCGCTCTCTGTTTTTTTCATTTTCTGTGCGGCAATCTGCGCTGGGCGATAATCGGCCACCGCGGCGGCGGCAATAAACAGATCGCAGCCCTCCACCTGTGCCAGGCTGGCCTGCAACATCTGCTCTGCGGTGGTGACAGCTATGTGCTGCACTCGCTCGGGAGCCGCCAGTTGGGTTGGGCCGGAGATCAACAGAGTGGTTGCGCCCGCCTCCATAGCGGCCTGCGCCAGGGCATAGCCCATTTTGCCTGAGCTGTAATTGCTAATATAGCGCACAGGATCAATAGCTTCGCGGGTGGGCCCCGCGGTGATAATCACTTTTTTGCCGGCGAGTATGCCACTGGCGAACAATCCTGCGGCAGCTTCTACCAGTTGCGCCACTTCCAGCATGCGCCCCGGTCCTATATCGCCACAGGCCTGGCTGCCCTCAGCTGGCCCAAACACCCGGATACCGCGCTCCCGCAGGCTCTGTATATTGGCCTGGGTGCTGGCATTTTTCCACATACCCTGATTCATTGCCGGCGCCACGGCAATAGGCGCGGCAGTGGCGAGGCAGACGGTAGTCAGTAAGTCGTTGCCCTGACCCTGCACCAGGCGGGCGATAAAGTCGGCGCTGGCTGGTGCGATCAGTACCAGATCCGCCCAGCGCGCCAACTGGATATGCCCCATGCCGGCTTCGGCTTCAGGATCGAGCAGTGCAGTATGCACGGGATGGCCGGAGAGCGCCTGCAGGGTCAGCGGCGTAATAAACTCCTGGGCGGCAGGAGTCATGACCACCCGCACACTGGCGCCTGCATCCTGCAGGCGGCGAACCAGGTCGGCACTTTTATAGGCGGCTATGCCGCCAGTAACGCCCAGGAGAATATGTTTATTGGTGAGTGAACTCATTGCCACGCCTTGTCTGGATAAGGTTAATTGATACATCCGGAGTGAATTGTAACTCAATGTCGTTTTATTAACTGTTAACCGGCAATATTCTGAGCTTCTGTGGTCTATGTCGCCCTAAAGGCTTGACCGGCAGAGAGGCAGCTAGCATTCTGCCTGAACCAATCCGCACTAAGCATTTATCAGGGATGTAATTTAACAGATACGGAGAGTCCTATGTCTATAGCTCACTGGCCCGCTGGCGAACGCCCCCGCGAAAAACTCCTCAACCTGGGGCCCCAGGCTCTGTCTGATGCCGAACTCCTGGCCATTTTTTTGCGCACGGGCTGCGCCGGAAAGTCTGCAGTCGATCTGGCGCGCGAGCTGCTGCAGGAATATGGGGGATTGCGCCCACTGCTGGAGGCCAGGCAGGCGGATTTTTGTGCTGGCCTGGGGTTGGGCAGGGCCAAGTACGCACAGTTGCAGGCAGTATTGGAAATGGCGCGACGCCACCTGTCGGCCAGCTTGCAAGAGGGCGACCTGCTGAGCAGCCCGGACTTGGTGCGTTCATACCTGATGGCGCAACTGCGCCATCAGCCACAGGAGGTTTTTGCGGTGCTGTTTCTCGATAGTCAAAACCGGCTGATCGCCTACGATGAGATCTTCTTTGGCACTATTGATGGCGCCAGCGTCTATCCACGGGAAGTGGTCAAGAAAGCGCTGGCGCGCAATGCTGCTGCGGCAATCCTGGCTCATAACCACCCTTCCGGCCTGGCCGAGCCCAGCCAGGCAGACCGTCGCATTACCCAGCGTTTGCAGGAAGCCCTGGATCTGGTGGGGGTGCGGGTTATAGACCATATGGTGGTGGGCGACAAAGAGGTCATTTCATTTGCTGAGCGTGGCCTGATATAGGATTTTGGCCTGGGAGGGAGCTTTTTTGTGGACAAAGCCAGTTTTTTTGGCCAAAAAAACACCTAGTCGTTGCTATTGGAGGTCTGTTTTGGTATAAAACGCGGCTCTCTGCGGCAGGGTTGTTCAGGCATCCCAAAGTTGTGACTGCTTAGCGCGCTTTTTAGGGTCTGGCTCCTTTCGTCAGTCTGGTAAAGTCAGCGCCAACAACCCCACTAAAACCGCTTTAGAAAACTGTTTTTTAGGAAATAGGGCTGCTAACAACAATGCTCCAGGCTGGTTGTTAATCTGCTTTACGGCTATAACCCAGCGCTTTCCGCCCTATAGGCCCAGCGCGCTGATTTTTTTATGAGGCAATAGAATGTCTAAGGTATGTCAAGTTACCGGTAAGCGTCCGGTTACTGGTAACAATGTTTCTCACGCAAAAAACCACACCAAGCGTCGTTTTTTGCCAAACCTGCAATCCCACCGTTTCTGGGTCGAAGCTGAAAAGCGCTTTGTGACTCTGCGTGTAACTCCAAAAGGTATGCGCACCATTGACAAGCGCGGTATCGATGTAGTCTTGGCTGAAATCCGCGCTCGCGGCGAAAACGTTTAATTAGGGGTAATGCATCATGCGCGATAAAATTCGTCTTAACTCAAGCGCCGGTACCGGTCACTTCTACACTACTGACAAGAACAAGCGCACCATGCCAGAAAAAATGGAGATCAAAAAGTACGATCCCGTTGTTCGCAAGCATGTTGTTTACAAAGAAGGCAAGATCAAGTAATTGCCTTAGCGCAAACCTTGGTTAAACCTTGAAAACCCGGCCCGTGCCGGGTTTTTTTATTTTTGTCGCGCAGGGCGGGCAAGCTGGCCAGGCTCATCTACACTGTGACTGTATTGGCCCCTTGCAGACACATTTTATGAATGAGATTCGCGGTCTACATGCCTGGATGAGAATATTGGCAAACCAGGATTTACCGACCCTGAGCGCGGTGGTTAAAGATATCTGCTCGCTCAGCGATAATGACGAATGCCGGGCCGATGATCTCACCAAAATTATTTTGCGCGATGCCGACCTGACCTCCAAGGTCTTGAAGATCTCCAACTCTATCCACTACAACCGCTCCTTCACCCCCATTCGCACTGTCTCGCGCGCGATAGTCCAGCTGGGTTTTAACAACCTCAAAAGTATTACCCTGGCAACGACCCTGATTGATAGCTTTCTCAAGGGCAAGCCGCGGGAGCAGTTGATCCAATGCCTGGCAAAATCTTTCCATGCCGCGGTACAGGCCAAAGCCCTGGTGCCCTATCTTGATGCCGAGCACCAGGAACAGGTGTTTATCGCCGCGCTGCTGCGCAATATCGGCGAGCTGGCCCTGCTCTCCTGCGGCCGCAGTGCGGTCGAGGCTTTTGTGGTTGCGCGGGATTTGAATCCTGAGAATGAGCAGGAGATTTCACAGGAGCATCTGGGTGTGGATATCCGGCTGATCAACAAGCATCTGATCAAAGAGTGGGCGCTGGGTGATCTCACCCATGATTCAGTGCAGGATAGCGCACTGGCCAATAATATGATTCGCGCGATCAATATCGGCAATGAATTGAGCAGGTATATTCACAAGGGCAGCAGTTCAGCGGAGATGCAGCGCATCTATGCCCAGGTGGGGCTGCTCTGCGATATTCCAATTGAGGCCGCCAAAAAACAGGTGGCGCAGATGGCCGAAGAGGCTGCGGTCATAGCTAAGAGTTACGGGGCAGAAATGCTGCTGACCGCTATGCCCAGCGCGGATAGCGACGAGGTTCCTGCGGCTGAGGCCGCGCCCACAGGCTATGTGTTGCAGCAGCATCTCAACCAGATTCTGAAGCTGATGTTCGAGGGTGGAGACCTGTCCAAAATCATGCAGTGTTCTGTCACGGCTCTCTATGAGGGCTCGTCGCTGGCGCGAGTGACCATAGCCATGCTGGATTACAAGGCTAAATGCATGGATGTGCGCTATATCTCAGGCAAGGGCACCAGCGTCTGGCGCGAGCAGGTGCGCATAGAGCTGGATAAGCTGCACAAGGGTGAATTGCTGCACGATTTTTTGCGGCTGCAACAGCCTATCTGGTATCAGCCCGCGCAGGGCATCAAGCCTTTAGGGGCGCTGGCTATACTGATCAACAAAGGCGATCTTATGCTCGCGCCCTTGAAGATTGATAAGCGGTTGATCGCCATTTTGTACGCTGACAATGCCGGTAGCTCTTTAAGCCCGAGGCAATTCGAGGATTTCCAGCTGATTGCCAACCAATTGAATTTGTTTCTGCGGGTCAGCGCCCAGCCGAATAAAGCTCAATAGTTTTTGCAGCGGAAAGCCCCTGCAGGCCCTTTTCTCGTCAGATCACCATAATACCATCGGCTTCAATCAGCGATGCGCGCGGCAATTGATTGATACCTATGGCGGCGCGCGCTGGATAGGGTGCGCTGAAATACTGGCTCATCACATCATTCACCACCGGGAAATTGGCCAGGTCGGTCAGATAGATATTGAGCTTTACAATATGCTGCAGATCGCCATCCGCCGCCAGGCACACAGCGCGCAGGTTCTTGAACACCTGGTGGGCCTGTGCTGCGAAATCGCCATCGACCAATTGCATAGTGACAGGGTCCAGCGGGATTTGGCCGGACAGGTATACGGTATTGATCACTTTCACCGCCTGTGAGTAAGTACCTATAGCGGCGGGTGCGTTATCGCTGTGGATAATGGCTTTATTAGTCATGGAGAACCTTTTTAGAAAGAGCAAAAATTGTTATAAATAGCAGAAACGAAACCGCAATGCCTGAAAAATGCACAGGAATTCAGCCAGCTCGGTATATTAATATTCTCGCGGTCTGATAGGCCAGGATAAAATAGCGAAAGCTGGAAGAAAGGTAAAAGATCGTCAAGATAGTCTGACGATTTGAGCCAATTAGCGATATTATAGCCAGCCAAAGCTAGCCAAGTATTCATTTCTAGTTCATTTCTTCGCCTTATAGTAACACTACACGATTTTCATACAGGTCAATCGCGTTAACGATTATCACAGGAACATCATGAAACACGCTAAAGCATTCACAAAGCCTCTATTGTTCGCCCTCTGCGCTTTTGCCGCTATCCAGGCCCCTGTTTATGCGCAGGAGCGGCAGCCCAATTTTGTCAGTGATTTTGAAGGCGATAGCCAAAAATGGGCCCTGGTCTATGGTGCTGATCTGACTGCTGAACAGGCGCATTCGGGAACCAATGCCATCAAGATAGAGGGCGAGGCCTCCATTCGCACCAAGACTACCATCACTGAGTCCGGCACTTTGGAGTTGTGGGTACGCACCTCAGCACCGGTAACCAGCTACAAGATTAAGGTGTTGGTGAATGCCTCCCTGAGCAATGATGCCGGCTGGACCCAGGTCGGTATGATTGAGGCCAGCAATAACGATACCGAGTATCACGCTAAGCGGGTGTCGATTGATGACTCCGGCAAGAAATACGTCCGCCTGGATATCGAAGCCATCAATGGTGTGATCAATATCGATGATATCGCCATCGACAAAATTCTCTTGAGCACCGCCCTGCAAAAAAACCAGCAGGTGGTGATGGATCAATTATTGAATAAATTGCGCGAAGACAATACTTACCAGATGCAGGTCGATGCCCTGCGCGCTCTGGGCACCAGCTACACCTCGCAATTGGAAGTGCAGCGTCAATATATTGAGTACGCCAATGGTATCTACTCGACCACGTCGTTGGTGCTGGCCACCTCCGAGCGCAGCAAGATGGCCAACCCGCTGGCCTATGGCACCTTCAAGAAAGTGATCGACGATATGAAAAAAGTATCCTCGCCCATTCAGAAAACCCGGCTCGAATCGCTGGTGCGTCCATTTGGCGATATAGCCACCGCATCTTTGAATGTAGTGACGGCGGGCGCTTTCACTGCGTTTTCGGAACCGTTCAAGTCTATTATTGCGACCACTTTCGAAAAGTCATCCTATGAAAATGCCGATATCAGCAAGGATGCGAAAAAATTCGCTGAGAAGAACGGCCTGGCAGTTTATGAAACCGCAGAAAAATTCCTGGGTGAAGTTGAGAAGGAATTAAATACGGTCAATATGCTGGATAAGGATCTGCTGGCTATTCAAAATGATGTGGACAGGTTCCGCAAGGATCTGAGCAAACATTTGAAAGAGTACCTGATTTACGGCGGTCAGGATCGCACGCAGGAAAATTTTAACCGGGTGATGAGCAAAGACGATCAGATTCGCGCAGCGGCACTCAAGGATGTCGGTGAAGGCTTTGCCAAACAGGCTGAGGCTCTGCAAACCCGTTCCAATTCCAATGCGCAATTGGTGCAGTTTATGTTGAAGGCTACAGATAATATCGAGGCCTTGCAGGAGTACAAGGAGCGCTTTAACCTGATTACTTCGGCGATGATTACCTATTACGACAAGTTTGATCACTCTATTGCCGCAGATCAGAATCCTTTCACCAACGCGGAAGATCGCAAGTCCTGGGAGATGCACGCAGTCAAAACCCGCGAGTATATCCAAAAATCCAAGGAAGCCTTTAAGAAAGCTTACCTGTAAGTTAGTGGTAAACATAAAAAAGGCCTGCAATAGCAGGCCTTTTTTATTTGCGTTTAATGAGAGACTATCTATCCGTTAAGGATGCAGCGGCAATACGCAAGTAAACACGCTGCCCTTATCCACTTCACTGCTGATTTTCAATTCGCCATCGTGCCGCATAAGCACATGCTTCACTATGGCAAGGCCGAGGCCGGTGCCGCCGGTGCTGCTGTTGCGGCTGGCATCGACGCGGTAGAAACGCTCGGTAAGGCGCGGCAAGTGTTTGCTGTCAATGCCGGGGCCGTTATCGCTGACGGAAAAATAAATATGCTTGCTGTCTTTCCACAAGCGCATATCAATAGTGCCATGGTTGGGCGTGTATTTAACCGCATTGATGGCGAGATTGGAAAAGGCGCTGTGCAATTCTTTTTCATTGGCGAGTATGCTGATAGGCGCTTCGCAAACGAGGTTGATGGTTTGCTGTTTATCGCTGCTCAAGGCCTCAGCCTCATTTTTTATTGATACCAGCAATGGCTCAAGCGCAACCTGTTTCTGGTTGTGGCCTATCTCGGTCGTTTCCAGGCGCGATAGCATAATCAGATCGTTGACCAGCAGGGCCATCCTCTGAGCTTGTTGCTGCATCTGCTGCAAGGGCTTGACCCATGCCGGGTGACTGTTGCTATCGCTGAGTGTTTCCACATAACCATTGATCACGGTAAGCGGTGTGCGCAATTCGTGGGACACGTTGGCAACAAAGTCCTGGCGCATGCGCTCAAGGCTATGCAGTTGGGTTACATCGCGCACCACAATCAAGCGTTCATTCTGACCGAAGCGGGTGATCTGGAATTGTAAATGTTTGGCGCTGTGGCGCGGTGAAGGCAACTCCAGGGGTTCCGTGTAATCACCTGCATCAAAGTAGCTGACAAATTTGGGGTGGCGAATAAAATTGATCACGGATTGGCCCTGGTCGGAGCTGTGAAAACCGATCAGGCGATGGGCGGCGGGATTCCAGAAGTCCAGGTGGCCGCGCCAATCGAGGATAATAATTCCGTCTTTGAGTGCAGAGGTGATTTCCTGAACGCGTTTGATAACCGCTTGCAGGTTTTTGGTTTCCGTTTGCTGGTGGCGTTGCAGGTGGTAAATATTGTCAAAAATTTCGCCCCATATGCCGCTGGCTTCTGGAGGTTCACCCTTGTTGGGATCGCGCAGCCAGCGGTTGAGGCGATGCATCTGATGCAGAATGGAAGCAATATAAATACTGACACCGACAAACAGAGCCCAGCCCAGTTGCCGAGTGAACAGACCCAGACTGAGGCACACCAGTATAATAATCATCAAACGCCGGAGTTCAGCTTTAAATCCGTGTAGCAATGGAGAACCTCATAGTGTGGTTGTTCTGCAAAATGTCGCTATTGCAGTGCGCTTCGCGCGGGCTCAGGCTTCCACTTTGGTAGAAAAGCGATAGCCGGTTCCGCGCACCGTCTGCACCAGATTTTCATGGCCATCAATGGTCAGTGCTTTGCGCAGGCGACGGATGTGCACATCCACCGTTCGCTCCTCGACATAGACATTGCCGCCCCAGACGTGATCGAGCAGTTGGCCTCGGGTATAGGCGCGCTCCTGGTGAGTGAGAAAGAATTCCAGCATGCGATATTCAGTGGGGCCCATCTCGACGGAGGTATCATTGATGGTAACGCGATGGCTGGAGGGGTCCAGGCAGAGCCCCTGCACAATAATCGGAGCGCCGGACAGGATGGACTCGGTCCTGCGCAATACCGCCTTTAACCGGGCAACCAATTCCCGCGGTGAGAAAGGCTTGGTGATGTAGTCGTCGGCGCCTACGTCCAGGCCCTGGATTTTATTATCCTCCTCGCCTTTGGCGGTGAGCATGATGATAGGTATTGAACTGGTGACCTCATCGCGCTTGAGGCGGCGTGCCAATTCAATACCGCTGGTACCTGGCATCATCCAGTCGAGCAGAATCAGATTGGGCTTGTGATCAATAATCAGCGCATGGGCCTCCTGCGCATTGCCGGCTTCGAGGCATTGGTATTCTGCCATTTCCAGGGCGACTCGCAACATGTCGCGGATAGGGGATTCATCATCCACAATTAAGATTTTACGACCGCTCATAGGACTGCCTGCTAACTCGTTCAATGGTATGGGAACCCCTGTAATTAAGGTGCCATTAAATAAAGAGTTTGTTACATATTAGTGACAAGCAGGATAATTTCTACAAATTTATGTCATAAATCGCTGAAATATGCACTTTCGCCTCGTAGAAGCGGCCAAGTAACCCCCGCAGGATATTCATCGGCTAAGGGCTTCCTGCGCGAAAGTAGAAACCGCTGTAATGGTCAAAGGCTTTGTCCGGGTGGCCAGGTACGCGAAATTGCCTGGGTTTGGCCCAGGAATCTATAAGGGTGTAGCCAATGGCTTTAAGGCTGGCGACAAACTCCTGCCGGTTAAAAATGCGATAGGCACAATAGACGCTGCCAAGGTTTTGCAGTGTGGTAAAACCCGGACCCTCATATACAGGAGTGGTATTAATAATGAGATGCCGGGGCTTGTACTGGAAGTCGCTGATAATACTGGCGAGGTCCGTCTCCAGGTATTGCAGCGCACCTACCGTCATGAGTATATCGACACCCTTCATGCCCGCCAGGCCGCTGTGGGCAAAGTGCAAATGACGGCTCTGGCGTTCGCGCGCCATGGCCTCCCCAGCTTGCATGACACTGGGCACGTCTACAATGGTCCAATTGAGTTCGGCCGGGTATTCGAGTACTCGCGCAAAGCCATAGTAGGCCACGCCCACATGGCCGCCAATTTCCAGCAGCGAGCTGCTGTCAGCAAAGGCCTGCCTCAACCAATAGAGCACAGGATAGTCTTCCAGGCCTATGCTGTTGAGTTTGGTGTAATACCATGACTGCGCATTGGCGGCGTCGTAACCCGTAGGTTTGGTGGCGGGTGCTGCTGCCACAGCTTCAGCAAAGCTGGAATAGACGCCACGCATGCTGTTGAGCGGCTGCAGGTAGTCGTGTATACGCACCAGCAGGGCCTCAATAATACGTTTGAGCGTCAGTTTGTTGCGGTATTTGCTAAGCAGGCCGGCAATTAACAGGCCTGCAATAGCGAGCAATGCAAACAGGAAGAATGGTAATTGAGTCATAAAATTATCCCTAAATTACATTCCACATACAGCGTGCAGCAGCGTTATTCTTGTAATCTGATCTGCAATTGCGAAGCGTTATTTACTTGCGAAGTCGGCGACAATGCCAGCGAAGACAGCGGCACCCACCCAGTTATTGTTTAAAAATGCCTTGAAACAGGCCGCGGGCTCGCGCTCGCGAATCAATATCTGTTGATAGTAAAACAAACCGGCCACGACTACCAAGCTGAGATAGTAATATAACCCCAGATTAAAATGTTGGCCCACCAGCAAGAGGGCGCACAGCGTCATGACCTGAAGGGCAGCGGTGATAAAACGATCCTGCTCGGCAAATAAAATAGCCGTGGATTTAACGCCTATTTTGATATCGTCATCGCGGTCAACCATGGCATAAAAGGTATCGTAAACCACGGTCCAAAGCACCACGCTCAAATAGAGCAAGCCTGCGGCAGGGGTTAATTGACCCGCCTGTGCTGCGAACGCCATAGGGATGCTCCAGGCAAAGGCTGCGCCGAGCACTACCTGGGGCAGGTGGGTGTGACGTTTCATAAAGGGATAAATAAACGCGAGTACCAGTCCGCCCAGCGACAGTTTTATGGTTAAGGCATCTGTCTGCAATACCAGGCTGAACGCGATCAGACAGAGCACCGCAAACAGCGCGAGTGCCTCTTCGCTGCTCACGGCACCTGTCGCCAGGGGCCGCTGGTGGGTGCGCGCTACCTTGCCATCTATCTTGCGGTCGGCGTAATCGTTGATCACGCAACCAGCCGAACGCATGACGACAACGCCCAGGCTAAAAATGACCAGCAGATCCCAGCGCGGCATGCCTTTGGCTGCCAGCCACAGGCTCCAGAGGGTCGGCCACAGCAACAGCAGAATGCCGATAGGTTTATCCAGGCGCATCAATCTCGCATAGTTGAGCAATAGGTTACCCTTGGCCGCCGGCTGAGGATGGGGGCGTCTGCGAGCACCTGCCTTTGCCCCGCTATGGTGATGACGATGGGAGGGGTGTTTGGGCGATTTGTGGCGAGTCGCTGAGTGACTTCTCTGGCCCAGCTTGTTGGTGGGAGTGGCGACAGGCGCGTCCCTTTTGCCTGGTGGATGGGCATTGGCGGCAGTACCGGTCTGCGCTGACTGCGATGGAGCCAGGGGCGGTGGATTGGTGTTGGATGTTGACATGGTTATTTAGCCTTATCACTCGAGCCGGGAAAATCGGATAAAAATACTTCACTCACCAGTAGCGGCTTGCCATAGAGATAAAAGATTGAGCGCCGTCCCCAGACTGGTGTATCGCCAAGGAGTATTTCCGGCACATAGTTATGATGGCGGCTAATCAACGCCAGGGCAATGGGGCTGCGCGACAGTTGTGGCTGGCTGAACAGGAATGCCCCCAGTGGCCGGGTGCCCTGCTTGCGCAGGTGGCGCAGCCTGCCCTGAAGGCTGGTCAGCGGCAGCACGCTGCGGGCAAATACCCAGGGCTGGTTGTTTCCCTCCAGGATAACTTCGCGGATCAGGCTTAGATGATGTGGTGCTACGCCCAGGGCTTTTGCTTCAGAGCGACTGGGGCGGGCATAGGTCTGGCGCAGCACTTGAACCCTGAAGTTGCCCCGGCTCAAGGTGATCAATTTAGCGGTTAATGAGCTTTTATCCAGCAGCCACGGGCGCAAATGAGAATTCGGTGCTAGATTTAGGGGCAGCCTGGCGCCAGACCAGCTCTTGTCAATTTGTGTAGCCGTATCAAACCAGCGCAATTCGCGTTGGCAGGGCAAAAAAATGGGCAAGGTATAACACTCTAGGCTAAAGTCGGAGAATGCTGACATTCTAGCAGTTCACCTCTGCGGGATGGCAGTCAAAAACCTAATTAATAACTAGCAAACGGACCAATTTATGAACAAAACTGATTTAGTGACCGCTGTAGCTGCACAAGCTGATTTGAGCAAAGAAAAAGCCGATGCCGCTGTGTCAGCTATCATCGAGCAAATCACCAATGCGCTGAGTCGCGATGAAAGTGTCGCCCTGGTGGGCTTTGGCAGTTTCAATCAAAGCAGCCGTGCCGCACGCACTGGGCGCAATCCACAAACAGGTGCAACCATTGAAATAGCCGCCAGCAAAAGCGTCAGTTTCAAGGCCGGCAAGGCCTTGAAGGATGCTGTAAACGCTTAGGTTGCAAGCTGCTTTCATGTGGCCCGGGATTTCCCGGGCCTCTGCAAAAACTCCCTCCTTAGCGTTTTCTTCGTCGCTAGAATGTTGAACTCCCCTCCTTTCAGGTTGCGCGAGGACGTGGACCGTTTTTTTAAAATAAGTCAATGTTTAAAAATCCATTGTTCATGTTTGCGTGAGTTATAGCATAATAAAATACTGTGCCAACCGATTATCCATTCACTTGCGTATAAACCACCTGGAGTGGCCGCATTTTGATCAGAGTACTAAACATGTCCAAAACAGAAATCTGTCTATTGTATTTGCAGCGTTATGCGGAAAAGAATCTGCCTGCTGTAGCAGAAATGTTTGCTGACAATATTGTTTTGCGCGATTGGAAAATTATCGTCAGAGGAAAAGACCTCGCCGTTGCTGAGACCCAGAAGAACTTTATCTCCGTTGACAGTATAACTATAGAACCGCTGTTTGTTCATGAAGCTGGCGATACAGTGGTAGCTGAATTAAAAATACTGATCAATAATATTGAAGAGCTGTATGTAGTGGATATCATTACCCTGGATTCAGATGGCAAGATAAAGTCCATCAGGGCCTACTTGGGGCGTGGTGAGGATTAGCAACAAATCCAGGGAGCCTCTGAATATTATCTTCGTTGTCTTTTCAGCAGTTCCCCAACAGCTGCGAGAGGGAAATAACATGGCAATGACTCCTACTGATTTCAAGGATATCGCCGATGGCATACAGAGCCTTGTCCTGGCCATGGGTATTGTTATCGGCGGTTGCTGGACGCTTTATACTTTTCGCAATCTCGGCACAGCGCAGAAAGCAAGGGCCGAATTGTTGGCGATGGAACGCAGCCAGGAGCCGGGATTTCAATTGACCATCAACACCGATATTGTGCCCACTGCAGAAAAATCCGCCTATACCTTGTTAATTAAACTGGAGCTTAAAAATCCGAGCCGGCGCACGGTGGTGCTGGATATGTCCCAGCCATCCGTGTCAGTGGCGCGGATGGATATGGATGGCAAAACCACACCCGCCATAGATGGCAAACCCATCCAGATAAACTCTGTGGCCATAGATGGAAAAAACTTGCGCAAGCAGCAGATACGCTATCTGCGCGCTGGCGACTTGCGCAATACTGTCTATGTCTGCAATGTTGAGGAGCCTGGTCTGTATCTGGTGCAGGCACAGGTGCTATATGCTTCGGGCAACCTGAAGCGGGATGTAAAAGAAATTTCTGACGAGCATGCTGTACTTGCAGTCGAGCAAGCGATTGTCAATGTCCAGCCAGTAGCAGAGAAAACATTCTTGTAACCCGAAACAATTTTCCCGAATTTTGAGAATTAGATTAATGGAACAACACCAATCCCTGCTCCACGCTATTTATTATTTACTCGCGGCAACCATCGCCGTGCCTATTTTTCGTCGCTGGGGGCTGGGAGCTATACTCGGTTATTTGGTTGCGGGAGCGGTGATAGGTCCACAGGCCCTTGGGCTTATTTACGAAACCGAATCGGCCATGCATCTCTCTGAGCTGGGTGTGGTGCTGCTGCTGTTTATCATCGGCCTGGAATTGAATCCCGAGCAGCTGTGGAAAATGCGCGGCGAAGTGGGTTTGCTGGGCGGTGCGCAATTGCTGTTGACGTCCATCCTGATTGGCTTGGTACTCAATGTGGGTTTTGCTTTGAATCCGCAGCAATCTATTTTGATTGGTCTAACTCTGGCTCTCTCCTCGACTGCCTTTGCTGTACCCCTGATGGAAGAGCACAAACTTATGGGCCTGCCGCTCGGGCGCAAGGGTTTTTCGATTTTGCTGCTGCAGGATTTGGCAGTCATTCCCATTTTATTACTGCTGGCGAGCTGGGCACCACAGGCTGCAGCGGAGACCCACCTGGTGCCCTGGTGGATGGGTGTGTTGACGGTGATAGGTGTGATAGCACTGGGGCCCTGGGTATTTAATCCGCTGCTCAAGCTGGCTGCAAAATATGGCAGCCGCGAAATTTTAACGGCAGCGGGCTTGTTGATTGTGTTGGGGGTATCGCTGTTGATGCAAACGGTGGGCTTCTCCATGAGTATGGGCGCGTTCCTCGCCGGTATACTGCTGGCACAATCCAGCTTTCGCCATCAGCTCGCCGCCGATATAGAACCGTTCAAGGGCTTATTGCTCGGCCTGTTTTTTATCGCGGTGGGCATGTCCCTGAATTTGAAATTGCTGCTGGCGCAGCCACTGCTGGTGGTGTTCCTGGCACTGGCACTTATGGCAATCAAAATAGCGGTGGTCGCGCTGATTTTATTTTTGCGCAAAATTCCGCTCAAAGAGGGCGTGCTTCTAGGGATTATGCTGGCCCAGGGTGGCGAGTTTGCGTTTGTAGTTATGTCCTCTGCGCTGGAAATTTCTTTTTTGCCTGAGTCAATTGCCAATTTTGCAGTGCTGGTGGTGGGTTTGTCGATGGCCTTCACAGGTCCCTTGGTGGTGATCTACCAGAGTGTGATTCGCCGTCGTACCGCACAGGAAAAAGCGTTGGCGGACAACCTGAAATCCCAGCAGGCCCTGCAGCAATTGCAGCAGGCGAGTGAAGCCAAGGCAGAGGTTATAGTGGCGGGTTTTGGCCGCTTTGGGCAAATCATTGGCCGTATCCTGACTGCCAATAATATTCCCTACAATGCACTGGATAAAAACTCTGATCACATTGAGTTTTTGAAACAGTTTGGTGTGCAGAGTTATTACGGTGATGCGGCGCGTATAGAATTGCTGGAAGCCGCAGGTATCCGCGATGCCAAGGTATTGGTGGTGGCGGTCGACAGGGTGGATGACTCGATGAATATTGTGCAATTGGTGCGCGAGCGATTTCCGCATATTGCCCTGATCATTCGCGCGCGAGACCGCAATCATGTTTACCAGTTGGCCAGCTTGGGAGTACAGAACCCCGTGCGCGAAATTTATGAATCGAGCCTGGATGCCGCCAAGCGAACACTGATCGAAATCGGCTTTACCGAAGGCCAGGCGCTGAGCAATATCAATATTTTCCGTGAGCACGATGAGGCGATGTTGCAGAAAGCCACGTTGGTCAGCAACGATAAAGAAGCCCTGGCAAGAATTGTCGAGCAGGGCCGCAAGGAGCTTAAAGAGTTGTATACGCAAGATGCACAGCTATAGCGTGATGTATTTTTAATGGCAGCAAAAAATGTAGGAAATATGAGCGAAAATAATTGCAGGCAAGCGGCGGGAGTCATCACACCCCATATAGATCGCAATCGCTGCGAGGGCAAGGCGGATTGTGTGGTGGTGTGTCCGGTCAATGTATTCGCTGTGCAGACGCTGCCGAAAGTTGAGCGCGAAGGCTTGAGTTTGAGAGGTAAATTGAAAGGTTTTGTGCACGGCTGGCAGCAGGCGGTTTTGCTCAATCCCGGTGCCTGCGAAGCCTGCGGGCTCTGTGTGCAGGCCTGCCCTGAAAAGGCTATTCATTTAGTCCGCGCAGAAAACAATCATTCCGCTCGGTAAGTTTTTCTATCATGACTCTGGCCTGCGGTTGAGTGCGATGCAACGGCAGGCCATAGCAGGCTATTTATCAAACCATTTGCGCACGGCCTCGGGCAGTGCGACAGATTTTCCAGTTTGGGTATTCACCCACACAATTTTCGAATAGCCTTCGCTGCAGGGCTTTTCCTGGTCGCTGCTGGTGTATACCTTATAGGTCGCCATAAAACTTGAGCGCCCCGGTTCAGAAATAAACACATCTATCCGCAGAGTCTCCGGGTGGAATACCGGGCGGAAAAACGTTGCTCCTATGGTGACTACCACTGGATAGCTATCGCCTATTATGGGAACGCCCATATCCAGCATCCACTGAAAGCGCGTCTCCTCAAAATAGCGAAAGTAAAGGGTGTTGTTGACGTGGCCGAAGGCATCCATATCGCCCCAGCGCACGGGAATCTGGCAGCTGTAAAAAGGTGTTTGTTCGGGACTTGCATCAGTCATGGAGATCTCCTGGGGTTTTGGCCGTAAAGCTGACATTCATTGTGCCCAGTCCGGCGTAGTGAATGCTGAGGGGAGTATTGAGTGGTACAGGGATGACGCCGGCAAATGATCCGGTAATCACCGCCTGCCCGGCGACTATGCCCTGCCCCTGGCTGCGCAGGAATTCCACCAGCCAGTAGAGCGGCGCACGCGGGTGAGTATTGGGGTGGCGGCCCTGATATTCGCGAACCTCGCCAGTGCCGCCATCCACGCTGATCATGAATTCACTGGCTTGCCTGGCCTGCTCTCCATTCACTTCCGGGCCTATAAATAAACCCTGGTTGACCAGGCCATCGGCCAGCATCTCGGCAAAGCTGCAACTGGCGGGTTCGGCGTAGCGGCTGCCGATCAGCTCCAATGCCATATGGGTGCGCGCTATGGCGGCATCCACCTCAGTGGCTGTGTAGGCGGTTGCGCGGGGAGGCAGGTCATGGGCGAAGAAGAAGGCAAGCTCGGGTTCTACCCTCGCCTGGTTTTCTTTAGCCCAGAGAGCCACCGGTGGTATTGAATCTATGGTGCGGGTGTAGATGGGGCCCAGCACAATTTTGTCCTGTGAGGGCAGCGAGCATTTCCAGGCACCTATGGAATCATCCTGGCTGCTGCACCAGTGTTCGCTGACGGCTTGCTGTATTGCCAGGGCGCTGTCTATATCCTGCGGGCGGCAGCTGTCGGGCAGGCGCTCACCCTGGCTGCCATTGCGGCGGCGTGCCACCAGTATCTGCGCCGCTTGTTGGGCTGGGTTGGGCATGGGCTTCTCTAATGGGGTTGGCAAAAATATGAAAGTCGGTTGTCTGAAAAAACAAAACCCCTTGGTCAAGGGGTTTTGTAGTTTAAAGCATGGCGAAGTTTATGGCTCGCATTTAATGGGGCATCAATTCTTTGGCGATATGCATCAGATCGCTGCTGGAGTCGAGAATATTCAGCACCGCCTGCTGTGCCTTTTCCGGATCCAGGTGCAGGTCTGCAAACACCTGCGCTGGAATTTCCATCTTGGGGCCCTGGCCAATATTGTTTTGCAGCAACAGGTTTTGCGCAACAAAAATCAGTTTGGCGTAATTGGCAAACTCGCCCTGGTAGTGTGGGTTGGTCTGATGACGCAGGCCTATCACTACCTCTTCGGGCATGGACCAGAGTGACATCAGGGTGCTGGCTAACTGCTCGCGGGTAACGCCTATCAGGTGACGCTCAATCGCCTGATGTGCCACGTGGGGATTGGCATCCGCCATTTCGCAGAAGGAGCGGAAATAGGGCGGGAAAACTTCTGCCATGATCAAATAGCCAAAATTATGCAGCAGGCCGCAGAGGTAGGCCATGCCGAAGCTGGGGCGATGGTCGCGCGGAATGGCGGTTACCAGGCTTTCCACTGTGGCCGCCATATACACGGCCTGTTGCCAGTAGGGCACGGCGCCGTGGGGACCATTTTTAGGAATGCTGAGGCTTTTGCCGAGAGCCAGGCCCAGGGCCAGGTTGAGTACCATATCAAAGCCCAGTACCCGCACTATGGCATCGTGGATGGATTTGATTTTGCCCGGTGCCGAGTAGTAGGGCGATGCCGCCCAGCTGACCACCTGTGCGGCCAGGCCTGGATCGGTTTCGACGATTTGTGCCAGATCGCTGATATCCGCATTGGGGTTGACCCGCAATTTGATAATGCGGTGAGCGGTATCGGAGAGCGGCGGCAGCTCCAGGGTTTCCTCGAGGCGCTGCTTGATGCGCAGTTGGGTAAAGTTGCGCACCGAGCTGAAAATCTGGTCGCTATCGCTGGCTTCGGTGTTCTCTGCTTCCAACTGGTTGAGAGGTACCGAAATCTCACTGACGATGGCATCGGATAAAATATTCTGGAATTCGCTTAACCCCATGCGCACCAGTTGGTCTTCATTGCCCGAATCGAGCAGGAGTTCGGTGCGCTCCAGCAGGTGCTTGTCCACTATGGTCAAGAGTCCGGCGAGCTTGGGCAGTGCGGGAATGGAGTCGAGCTTATGGCTCTCGCAAAACTTGCGGATATCGGCCTGGCTGGCAGCTTTCAGTTCGCGGCCCAGGCGGAGGTTGACCGCTTTCAGATCCAGGAGCCGATCGGCGGCGATAATAACCTGAACCCTGCCCTGAGTATCCTGCAAAATCAATGACTTGGCTGCGCTCATATCGCGCAGGTGCTGATCGTGCCACAGCAGGCGCTTGTTGTTGTCATTAAAGGGTGTGGTGGCTATATCATAGGCAACATTTTGATTTTGTAGTATGGATTGGACGCTAGTAGGGACTGGCACGGCCTACTCCTCTAATGTTAACTGTGGTTGTTATGTCGTTTAGATTGGACCTTGTCTATTGAGCATAGCTGAGAATTTTAAACTTGCAGGTAAACATTATTTTTGCCCAGCCAGCGCTGGATAATCTCCTGGCATAGCGCCGGGTATTGGTTGGCCAGCAGATCAGCGGCCGTTTTTACGGCGGGCAGCAAATCGCCATCGCGCTGCAAATCGGCAATTTTGAATTGCAATTCGCCGGTCTGGCGGGTGCCCAGCACCTCCCCTGGGCCGCGCAATTGCAAATCCTGTTCGGCGATATAAAAGCCGTCGCTGCTCTCGCGCATGACTCGCAGTCGTTCCTTGCTGTGGCGCGAGAGCGGCGAGCCATAGAGCAACACACAGTGGCTGGCCGCCGCACCGCGTCCCACTCGCCCGCGCAACTGATGCAACTGTGCCAACCCCAAGCGCTCAGGGTTTTCAATGACCATCAGGCTGGCGTTGGGCACATCCACTCCGACCTCAATCACGGTGGTGGCCACTAGCAAGTCGAGTTGATGGGTTTTGAACGCAGCCATAATGGCTTCTTTTTCGGCAGGCTTTAAACGGCCGTGAATCAAGCCTATACGCAGATTGGGCAGCGCCAGGGCCAGCATCTCTGCGGTGGCCTGCGCGGCCTGGGCCTCAAGTGCTTCTGAGTCTTCTATTAATGTACATACCCAATAGGCCTGCCGCCCTTCTTCGCAGCCGAGGCGCACTCGCTCTATGACTTCCTCGCGGCGGTTATCGCTGATCACTACAGTGGTCACGGGCGTGCGGCCGGGCGGCAGCTCATCGATCACCGAGCAATCCAGATCGGCGTAGGCACTCATCGCCAGGGTGCGCGGTATGGGTGTGGCGGTCATAATCAACTGGTGGGGGCGATTGCCAGGCTGTGCAGATGTGCTGCCTTTATTGGATAGCGACAGGCGTTGGTGAACTCCGAACCTGTGCTGCTCATCAATAATAATCAAGCCTAAATCCGCAAACTCGACAGCTTCCTGAAACAGGGCGTGGGTTCCCACTATGACCTGGGCTTCACCACTGGCGATCAGCGCTAACTGTTGGCGGCGTTCGCTCACCTTCATCTTGCCGGTGAGCCAGCCGAGTTTAATGCCGAGCGGTTCCAGCCATTTGCTGAAATTCAGGCGATGTTGCTCGGCGAGAATTTCCGTGGGCGCCATAATGGCCGCCTGCTTACTATTGCTGACCGCCGCCAGCGCCGTCAGTGCCGCCACCACAGTTTTGCCGGAGCCCACATCACCCTGGATCAGACGCAGCATGGGCATTGGTTTTGCCAGGTCGCAGGCTATTTCTGTGCTGACACGCGCCTGCGCGGCAGTGAGCTTGAAGGCGAGTTTGGCGAGGAATGCCTGTTGCAGGCGATCGTCCATCGGCAATGGCACAGCCCCCTCGGCCTGGGCTTTGCGACGCAGCAATAATAGGCTCAAGTGATGCGCGAGCAATTCCTCAAACGCCAGGCGCCGCTGAAAGGGATGGTCACCCTCCAGCAGTAGCTGGGTGTTGGCTGCAACCGGCGGTTGGTGGAGAAAGCGCAGTGCCTCTGCCAAAGAACTCTGTTGCAGTTGTCGGCGAACTTTTTCAGGCAACAATTCTTTCAGTGCATATTTATCCAGCCAGTGCAGCGCCTGCTGCGCCAGGCTGCGCAAGCGCGCCTGGGTCAGGCCTTCGCTGGCTGGATAAATAGGTGTAAGGCACTGCTCCAATGGCAGGGGCGCCGCGTCATCAAACTGTTCGTATTCAGGGTGATAAAGCTCAAGGCCCGCCGCGCCGCGCCGGGTTTCGCCAAATACCCGCAGCGCCACCCCCGCTGTCAAGCGCTGTTTTTGCGCTGCATTGAAATGATAGAAGCGCAGGGAAATGGTGCCGGTGCCGTCCTGCAGGCGCACTACCAGGCTGCGTCTTTTGCCAAACACTATATCGCTCGCGCGAATTTCACCTTCGATAACCACATGCATATTGGGTTGCAGGGCGCCTATGGGGGTGATGCGGGTGCGATCCATATAGCGCAGCGGCAAGTGGAACAGTAAGTCCTGCACACTGAGCAGGCCTATCTTCGCTAGCTTGCCGGCCAGGCTGCCGCCCACACCTTTCAGTGCGGTAACAGGAATTTGATCGAGGGATTGGAGGTTGTTCAAGAGATGGGTGTCCCTTATAGGTGCCCTGTTAAAGACTTAGCCCCAGGCGAGTCGGCGGCGCACAATCATAAAAGTTTTTAGGGTTTGAAACGAGGCCCATAGTAAACAATCTCGGCAGCGCCCGCATGTTTATTGCAGGCTGCCCTGCCTTGGATGGGGCAGCGCTTTCTGGAAAAAGTAAAAAGGTTAATTAGGGGCATTGGATGTTATACGAATATCCGCCATTGCCAAAGCGACGACTAGAATCACCACTACCAAAGGAAACAACATGAAATCTACATTGATCAGCATAGCGGCTGTGGCTATTTTGCTGCAAGGTTGCGCGGTTGGCCAGCAGCGAACCTTTCTCAGTCAGGCCGAGAGGGAAAATATAAAGCGAGTTGAACTTTACAACTTGGTTATCCAGGACGAAGTGCGTCCTGCGGTAGAAATCTCCAATGTCAGCGGCGCTATGGGGGGTGGTTTGATCCCCGCCTTAATCGACTCATCCATCAACAAAGGCAGAAGCGTCTCCGCGCAGGATATTATCGAGCCACTCTACCTTGCTACAGATTCACTGGACTACCGCGCGCTGCTGGCCAAGGAGGTCAATACATCCACCAGCTCCATCTATACCCTGAAAGAAAAAAAGGACCTGGCTGAAGCCAGGTTGCTGAGTGATCCCGAGCTGAAGGAAAAAATTAAGCAACTTAGCGATGGTGAATACCTGCTTTACATATCCAGTTTTTATGGGCTGATGGAAAACTCGAAATCATTCAATTCAGAAACGGTTGCCATGGTATTCAAAAAACCCGCCGCTTCAGCGTCGACTGCCAGGCCAAAACCCATCTATTTTAACCGCTTGAATTACGTTTCTGGCCCGGTAGGTAATGGCGGCGCGGATTCAATCGCTCTCTGGGCCAAAAACAATGGCGAAGCCTTTACAAAAACATTGAATGAAAGCGCCTATGAAACGGCACAGCAACTTAAATACGACTTGCAGAACTCAATGGAATTTGAATGTGGAAAGAATGTTTCGGCAGAGGTATTTGGTTTTAATGGAGTGAAAATGAAAAATGCCTCCGTGTTGGTGGAACAAAAATCCGAGCGCGCCATTGTCCGCAATATAGGTAACGGTGCGCTCTATTCAATACCTGGTACGCCTGAAGCAGCGAAATCTGCAACAAAAAAATGTAAAAGTAACGGTTAATAAAAGGATTCCATAAATGAAAACGATCAAATATATGCTTGCCGCCGCTTTTTCATTGGCCATGGCCTCCACCTATGCGGCGGAAGCCAATGATGCAGGCAGCGCCTCCCAGATAAAGTATCAAAAAGCTTCAGCGCCCAAACCTGCGGCTAAGACCCAATCCAAAACACAAAAAAAAGCCAAGGCAGAAACTGCTGAGCAGCAAGCGCCCCAGGAGCAGAGCAGTGTAACAACTTCTTGCCAGGTCAAGTTTGATGAGTTCCAAGATAACCGCTCCAATAAGCAAACGGTGGGAACCAATGCAATCAGATCATTGAGTCCTACCGGTTTAGAGGTTTGGCTGAAAGACGCAGAAGCTGATATTTGGTTGGGCAAGGTAAAAAACTCCTCTGGGAAAGTAGTGACGGTAAAACCAAAGCTTGAGCGTCTCTATGCCTATGCACAAAGTATGAATCTGCATGGTGTTATGGCCATCAGCGTTGATTATTTTGTTGAAGGACAATTGATTGAAACACGTAAATACCGTGGTTTTGGCTCTACGGGCAATACCTGGAATGCGGAGTCTGAGTATTATGAAGCGCTTAGCTATGCTGCCCACGATGCTTTGCCGAAAGTGCTGAAAGATATCAATAGCCTGTGTGAAAAAGTCAAATCCTGATGTTGGCTGCTGTAAAAAAAGCGCATTTTTTGCGCTTTTTTTACAGTTGATGGTCTGCCATAAGCACACATCTGATTATATGATGTGGTTAGGGGGCAGCATTGTCATCAGCGAGTAATATTAATTCTTTGCCTTTCAGAAAAACGCTTTTATCAAGCCCCATACCCACCTTCAATGCCACGTCACTATCCCATGCATTGTCCATTTTACTAATGGCAAACGCAGCGGAAATACTGATGTTATCCAAATGATACCAGGGTGATACCAGGGGAAAAAACTGCAGCGGCCAATCTGTGCCATAGATAAGCTTGCCGTTCAACTCTGGATGGGCCAGCACTTTTTCTATATAGCCCAACTTATTGACCTGCGTCAGGCTGGAAATGTCGCCATACAGGGTGGGGTATTGGCTAAACATCGGCAGTATCCTCTGAAAATTATCCTCGCCATGAGTTTCACCTGTGGTGGCTATGTGCGCAGCTATCACCTTTACCTTGAGCGACAGTGGCAGAGTCAATCGCTGCGGATCGGCAAGTTCGTCTTTTGCGTGGGAAAATGATTTTTCCATTCCGGTATGGGTTAACAGCGGCATATTCAATTCAACCATCTTCTGGTAGAAAGGAATAATGGCTGGATCGGCAGGATCGATATACATAATGGAAGGCAGCCATTTTATCAGGATTGCGCCCTGCTCCTTCGCTTGTACTAAGCGCTCGATGGCGTCTTTGCGATAGGGATTAATACTGGCTGCATAGAGCAAATTGGGATAGCGCTGAGTTTGTTGAAAGACATAGTCATTGGGAACATAGATTTGTGTGGCTTTTCTATCGAGTTCGCCCTGTGCATCTATCACGCCATCGAGCGCAAGTATTGCTGCTTTATCCACGGTTTTGGATTGGGCTACAGCCGCGCTGATTTTTTTAAAAATAATTTGATCTCCCTCTCGCTGCAGCTCATCAAGCGAGGTGCCCATTGCCATCAGGTAAAACCTGAAACGAAAATTATTGCGCATTTCATCGTTGATAAAACATCCCGAGTCGCCATAACCCAAGCCGGCTACATGAGTGTGAAAATCAATAATTTGCTTTTCTTCAAAGGGTAATAATTTCGCAACACTTGCTTTTGCTGCCCTGTTGAGGAAAGGCAGAGCTACCAATGCCAGGGTAAGACCTGCAAGAATGATTTTTTTGCTGGTTGACATCATGATTGCACCATTTCCACAGCCACTTTTTTGGCGCTGCCAAAATCGGTTTTTCCGCTGCCCAGCTTCGGAATAGCGCTGACTTGCAACACCAGCGACGGAATCATCATAGGGTTGCAGTTGACCGCCAACAGACGTCTGCGCACTTCATCACTGTCCATGGCGATATTGATCAGCAATACAATTTTTTCACCCTTTTTCTCATCGGGAATATTGACGGCCACCATTTCTACGTCTTCTTCAGTGATTACTTTTTTGATTTCCTGTTCCACCGCTCCCAGGCTGATCATCTCGCCACCGAGTTTGGCAAAGCGCGAGTAGCGATCGACTATGGTGAGAAAGCCATCGTTATCCAGGTGTCCCTTGTCTCCGGTCTTGTACCAGCGACGGCCATCCAGCTCGATAATTACCGAGCGGGTTTTTTCTTCATCGTTGAGATAGCCCATCATCACCTGGGTGCCGGAAATCAAAATCAGGCCATCCTGGTTGGCTGGCAATGTTGCCATGCTCACCGGGTCGACAATGCGAAATGAGCAGCCGGGCAAGGGCATGCCCACAGTGCCGAGCTTGCTTCCCACCTGCACATGCCAATCGTTGCTGTCCAACTGATCGGGAACATTCACGGCGGCTACCGGCGTGGTTTCGGTGGCTCCATAACCTTCATAGATCACTTTATTGAATTTGTTTAAAAATTCCTCGCGTACATCCAACGCTAATTTTTCTGCACCTGCAACCACTACGCGCAGTGAGTCCAGCATAAGTGGCTGCACCTTTTTATTTTTGCTGTACAGGCGCAGAAAGGTTGCGGTTGCACACATGACGGTGACCTTGTGGCGAGTGATGGCTTTGGCAATATTCACCACATCGGTGGGGTCGGGATGGCAAATAACGGGAATGCCCTCAATCAGAGGCAGGAAGGTTGTCACGGTTAAACCAAAGGAGTGGAAGGGAGGTAGGCTGCCCATCACCACATCGTCGTCGCGGGTTTTGAGCACATCGCTGATCTGTTTGATATTAGTCATAAAATTGCGGTGGCTCAAGACAATACCTTTTGGGGTACCTTCACTGCCGCTGGAAAACAAAATCGCCGCAGGATCATTGATATTGCTCTTGCGGCCAAACAGTCGATAAAAGGCATAGGCAGGCAGCAGCAGTGCCAGCACAAAACTGGTCAATGCAAAAGGCTTGGAGATTTGCTGTTGTAAATTTTCCAGATAGACAATATTCAAACCCTGCAACATAAGGTCGACATCGATATTTTTGTCTTTCAATTTCGCAATGAATTTTTCCGAAGTGTAAACTGTTTTTACCTGGGCATTTTTAACGCCTGCCTGTACTGCACTGCCACTGGTAGTGAAATTGATATTTACCACTGTCTGACCATTTAGCATAACCGCCATATTGGCGATAATAGCGGCACTGCTGGCGGGCAGCAAAATGGCCACATTTTTTTCGCGGTCTATTTTGCGCATCAATCGGGCGAAACTGGCGGTGGCCGCCATCACTTTGCCGTGGCTTAATTCCAGGCCATTGCTGTCGGCGACACAGGTTGTACTCAGATGCTCCTTGGCCGAGCGCATCCAGGCCAGTGGCAAGGGGTCGAATTTTTGTGTCTGGTATTCCCAGGCTTCAAATGAAAGTTCAAAAATTTTCTGTTTCAATAAATCGGCTGTGGTAGTCATAGGCAAGGCCTTGCCAAAAGTGACAATGACCTCCCTGCGCAGGCCGCGCGACGTATTTTTGCGCAGCTTTTCACTGCCGGCGCGCGACATGCGGCTGCCCCATAATCCGTGCAGGTAAAACGGGATGATAACGTCCTCTACGCCTTCGATAGCGCGCTCATAACCGGCGTGGAATAAACCCAGCGAGCCCGTGCGGCTAATAGCTCCTTCGGGGAACAGGCAGACAACCTCGCCAGCTTTCAGCAATTCGTTGATCTGTTGCAGGGATTCCTTGCTCTGGCCGCTGCTGATTGGAATCACACCAAAAAATTTGAAGATAGGTTTCAGATACCATTGCTCGTAAATACTGCGCAGCATCACAAAGCGCACAGGGCGCGGGCTGGCGATTTGCACAATGGCCCAGTCGATCCAACTGATATGATTGCCCAGCAGCAGGGCACCGCCGGTTTTCGGCAAGTGATCAAAACCGACCACATCGATTTTGTATTTTCCTGAAATCAAGGTTCCAGCGGCAATGCGGGTCAGCGAGTGAGGTAGCTCATACACGCAGTAAAAGGCACCGGCCAGAGCGACCAGCATCAGCAGGAAAAATAATTGCGCGCTGGTCACGCCGAGATAAGCCAGCAAAATGGTTGCGGCCAAAAAGCCGATCATGCTCACATTCTGCATCCAGTTATTGCCGGCCAGCACAGTGCCCAGCTCATCATCCTTAGCGTGATATTGGATCAGCGCATTCAGAGGAATAATGAACAATCCACCCAATCCACCCAGCGCCGTAAAAGTGATAACCATGGCGAGGTGAGTATGCAGCGCTGGCATAAATCCAAGCAGCAGCGCGAAGCCCAGGGCACCTACGGGAATCAGGCCCAGTTCAATATGATTCTTGGATAATTTTCCGGCGAGCAACGAACCTATGATGATGCCGATACCGGTGCAGGCGATCATTCCCTGAATCCGTAGGGTATCTGTTTCATGCAGGACTTCTTTGGCAAAGGCAGGAAAGGAGGCGAACACCGCCTGGGCAATGGCCCAGAACATGGAGAGGCCAATAATCGATAGCCAGATAGCGCGCTTGCTGATGATGATTTTTAAATTGTGTTTCAGATAGCTACCTTTGAAATAGCCAGCGCTTGAAAAATGTTTGCTGTTATCGATGTCGCGCTTGGCTGGCAATTGATAGGCCATCCATAACTCCAATAGCGATAGACCTACCAGAATCCAACCGAGTGGCGCTATGTGCGAAATAATAGAGGACTCATTGCTGAGAGGAACTGCCTCCAGCATTTTTTCAAACAGTGCAGAGAAGACAAAGGTACCGCTCAAGATGGCGACAATGGTAATGGCCTGGACAATGCCATTGGCTTGTGCCAATTGGGTATCGCCAACCAGTTCGCGGATATAACCGTATTTTGCCGGCGAATAAATGGCGGCCTGTACACCCAGGGCCAGGGTCATGGCAAACGCGAGCCAAAACCAGCCCTGGTAATAGGCCAGCGTGATAACCAGCACAGCAACCACTGCCGCCCAGGCGCTGTAGCGCATGACCTTGTGCTTGGGATATTTATCGGCAAAAAAACCAGCGGGGGAGAAGAGCAACACAAACGGAATCAGGATCAGCGCATTGACGACAGCGGTGAGTATCACCTGGGTTTGACCATCGTAGATTTTGAAAATCGTGTTCTGGATAACGATCTTATGTCCCAGGTCGACAAAGGCATTGACGAACAACACCAGGATGTAGGGCAGGAAGCCTCGAATTTTGAACAACTGTTGCATAGCGCTTTGTCTCCTTGTGACTATCGCGTGTTATGAGGCTCGCAGAATGCCTGCCTTGCCATTGTTGCGCTACCTTTATATGAAAAGTAGTGGATTTGATACTTTAAAGTTGCGTATATTGATGCTTTTATGCATTGCCGGGAGGCTTATGGCACAAATCAATTCCCTGTTAGCTACCCTGAAAAAAGCGCTCAGGGCGCATGGCTTCACTTATGCCGATGTAGCTCGAAGGCTAGATCTTGCTGAGGCAAGCGTCAAACGACTGTTTTCCGACCAGGCTGTTTCCCTGCAGCGCCTGGAGCAGATCTGCCAGATGATGGAGCTGGAAATTTCCGACCTGGTGCAGATGATGAACGAACAGCAGCCGCGCCTGCAGCATTTAACCGCAGAGCAGGAGCGTGAAATTACCTGTGATCTCGAGCTGCTGCTGGTGACTGTCTGTGTGTTGAACCGCTGGACCCTGGATGAGATTGTACGCTTTTATAAACTCAGTGAGAGTGAATGTATTCAAAAGCTTGCCCGGTTGGATAAATTAAAAATTATCGAACTGCTGCCCAAAAATAAAATCAAGTTGCTGGTTGCCCCCAATTTCAGCTGGCGAGAAAACGGCCCCATCCAGAATTTCTTTCAGGAAAAAGTGGCCCAGGAATATTTCAAAACCCACTTCGATCATCAGGAGGAGTGCCTGTTGGTGCTGAATGGCATGCTCTCTGCGCAGAGTAACGGCGAGTTCCAGCGTAAGCTGAAAAAGCTTGCGCGAGAGTTTGATGATATTAACAATGAGGATGCAGCCTTGGCTCTGGATAAGCGCAATGGCGTGACTGTGGTGATGGCGGTGCGCAGCTGGCGCTATGGCTTATTTGAACCTTTGCTGCGCGACAGCTGATAATAAAAACAATCGCGGTACAAAGCAGTCTCTGTTGAGTCCTTTGCTGCAAGCCTTATTGGAAAAGGTGCCACAGGTATACGGAAGTTGCCGCTGCTATCAGTGCGAGAGAAGTCCTTTTTTCTCTCTTGTTTGAGGAGCTGCTGATGATGCCGAGCTGGGTCGCGATTATGGCAGCCAACAGAAGAAGCATAAAGATTGCCCTGTTGCCTGAATTATCAGCAGGCAAGCTTGCTATTGATGAATCCATTTCCTGCATCCATTCATATTTATTGCCTGGCATAATCATAAAAACAAGCATCCCGCACGCAAACAGCAAGTGGGTAAAAATTTTTGCTAGCACCAGCATGGCGGCCTCTGATTATTTGCTTGGGGAGATTTGAGCTGGCTCAGATCATAGCCTAAGTTTTGTCGTTGGCGAATCAGATCCGAGCCAAGCTTTTCGCAAAAATTCCTTGTGCTTGGGCTGACAGCCCTTTTGTTGATGGCACTGTTTTGAGCGTTGTTCATCTGGAAGTGCTTGCATCTCCCGCAACCACGATAGACTGCCCGCCGGTTTTCACCACCTCGGGTGCGGCTCTGGGGTTGCTTTTGCTATTATATTGGTTAAACTAATTTGACTTAGTTTGTTTAAAGAGAGGTCAATCCTTTGCAAATCTTGAATATTCATGAGGCAAAAACGCATTTGTCGCGCTTGATTGAAAGGGCGGTAGCTGGAGAGTCTTTTATCATTGCCAAGGCGGGTAAACCCTTAGTCAAAGTCTCTGCCATTGAAGCCCCGGCTGCCGCGCAAATGCGCCGTCTGGGCTTTATGCTTGGCGAAATAAAGGTACCGCCAGACTTTGATCGCATGGGGGCTGATGAGATTGAACACTTGTTTGGTGGCAATCGATGAAGCTGTTGCTGGATACTCATTTGTTGCTGTGGGCTGCGGCACAGCCTGAGCAGCTCTCGACTATTGCACGTGAACTGATTGAAAATCCACAAAACGAGTTGTTATTCAGTGCTGCCAGCTTATGGGAGGTCGCTATTAAAAATGGTCTTGGGCGCGATGACTTTAGCCTAAATCCGCGCCTGTTGCGACGTAACCTGTTGGATAATGGTTATCAGGAGCTAGCGGTCACCAGTGAGCACAGTGTCTCTATAGACCTGCTCCCCTCTATACATAAAGATCCCTTCGACAGGCTCTTGGTTGCCCAGGCTATGGTGGAAGGCATTTTGCTGCTTACTGCTGATAGTCTGCTCGCCTCCTATCCTGGCCCCGTCAGGTTGGTTTAACTGGCCCGCGCCAACTGAATCGACTTACGCAAGGCATCAATCGCTTTGTGCCGTGGAAAACTGGCTCGCCAGGCCAGGGCCACAGTGCGGCTCGGCGCCGGCGCTTTAAACGGTCGGGTCACCAGCAGGTTGGAGCTGTAAATATTACTGATGGCCGCTGACTCGGGCAGTATGGTGATGCCCAGGCCCGAGGCCACCATATGGCGCAGTGTTTCCAGCGAGCTGCCCTCTGCCGCCGTGCGCACATTGCCGGAATGTTCTTCGCCGTGCTGGAGGTTGGGGCAAGTCGTGAGCACCTGGTCGCGGAAGCAGTGGCCTTCACCCAGCAGCAGCATCTTTTGATCGCTGAGTTCTGCCGGATCAATTTCCTGTCTTGTGGCGAGTGGATGGTTGTGCGGCATAAGCACTACGAAATCCTCATCGAAGAGCGGCTGGGTTACCACGTCGGGCTCGCTGAAAGGCAGGGCAATAATGATCACATCCAATTCGCCATTGCGCAGTTTTTTGCGCAGGTTATGGGTGTAGCCGTCCTCTACATAGAGCGGCATTTTGCTCGCCAGGCTTTGCAAATGCGGAATAAATTGCGGCAGCAGATAAGGGCCTATGGTAAAAATGGCCCCTACCGCGAGGGGGCTGCTGAGCTGGTCCTTGCCGGCATCCGCCATATCCTTGATGGTCGCGGTCTGCTCCAGTACCAGATTGGCCTGCGCGACTATTTGCTCGCCCAGGGGAGTGGGATGTACCCTGGACTTGGTGCGCTCGAATAGCGCTATGCCCAGCTCGTCTTCCAGTTTCTTTACGGCGATGCTCAGGGTGGGCTGGCTGACAAAGCAGCGCTCGGCGGCGCGGCCAAAGTGTTGCTCCTGGGCGAGGGTGACTATATAGCGAAGCTCGGTGAGGGTCATAGGTGCTCCTGAGAAACAAAATGCAATTGAGCAAAGGTAAACCATTTCAATGGCGATGAATAGTCAAATTCTATCGAAAGAACAAGTTTTAATAGTTGGTTGTGGCGACATAGGCGCTCGCTTTGCCAAGGTCTTGCCAGAGCAGCTTTATCAGGTGACAGGCCTGCGTCGCAGCGAGTGCCCGGATCTGCCCTATCTGCGTTACCAGGTCTGCGATGTTACGGATGAAGGGTATTTGGCAGAGATCATCCGGCAGGGAGAGTTCGCTGTTATTTTGGTCAGTATGACACCGGCCGAGCGCAGTGATGCCGGCTATAAGCGCGCTTATGTGCAGACCTGCCAAAATTTGCTGGCCTGCCTCAAGCGATATGCGCGCAGGCCGCGCCTGGTCATGTTTATTTCCAGCACAGCGGTCTATGGCCAGGATGACGATGCCTTTGTCGATGAATATTCGTCGACCCGGCCAGAGAGCTTTAGCGGCCAGCGACTGCTGGAGGCGGAGGAATTGCTGCGAAATAGCGGTTTTCCTAATCTGATTGCGCGTTTTAGCGGTATTTATGGCCCTGGACGCAATCGTTTGCTTAATCTCGTGCGCCAGGGGCGAGCCAGTCTCTCTCCCCATATTACCAACCGCATCCATGCTGATGATGGCGCTGCAGCCCTGGCTCATCTGGTGGAATTATCGCGGGCGGGAGTGCCGCTGCAAAATATCTATATTGTCAGCGACAGTGCGCCTGCCCCCCTGGCTGAGGTCAATCACTGGCTGGCGCGGCATATGAACATCGGGCTGGAGACAGTGCCGGAGGACGCCAAGGAGCGCGGTAATAAGCGCTGCAGCAATAAGTTGCTGCTGGCCACTGGCTTCCAGTTGCGCTACCCGGATTATATTGCAGGCTATACTGCCCTGCTTGAGGCTGAGACCCAAGAGGGCCAGGTTCACATCTAGGCGAGGGGATCAATAGCCGACTCCCGGGATTGACGCTATACTCGCCCTTTAAATTGTTGACCTCCATAGCGGAGTTTAAGGCAGCTTCTATGAAAAAAACGATTCTCTGGATGCTATTGGGCGTTTGGCTTGGCGCTATGGGGCTGGCCGGTTGCGGTCAGACCGGGCCGCTTTATCTACCCAAGTCGACCAATCAGGCCTCCTCTTCTAGCACCCAAAAGGCAGCCAAGCCGCAGGTGTCACAGGTCCAGCCTATCGCCCAGCCGACACAATCCATAGCTGGGCCTGCCTCCTCGACCACAATGGCAACCAAGCCGCTGGCGCCACCGACCCAGCCTCTTGTGCAGCCCACCAAACCCAAAGCAGTACCTGCCCAGCAGCAGGCCAAACCCTGATTATTCATTATTGAGAAAGATTGAGTGTTTTATGCAACATTTTGAAGAGCGCAATGGCGAGTTGTATGTAGAAGACCTGCCCCTGGCGGCAGTGGCAGAGCAATTTGGCACCCCCGTGTATGTGTATAGCCGCGCGGCGTTTACCCAGCATTATCTTAACTATGCCCAGGCACTGGGAACGCATCCCGGCATGATCTGCTATGCCATCAAGGCCAATTCCAACCTGGCCATTTTGAATCTGCTGGCGAAACTGGGCGCGGGCTTCGATATTGTTTCCGGGGGCGAGCTTGAGCGTGTTCTGCTGGCGGGCGGAAAGCCTGAGCGCATTGTGTTTTCCGGTGTGGGCAAAACCGCAGCAGAAATGGCGCGTGCGCTGGATGTGGGCATTTTCTGCTTCAACGTCGAATCGGAAGCTGAGTTGGAATTGCTGGCCCAGGTTGCGGCGGACAAGGGACGGGTTGCTCCTATCTCTCTGCGCGTCAACCCCGATGTGGATGCCAATACCCACCCCTATATTTCCACCGGCTTGAAAGAAAACAAATTCGGTATCAGCATCGAGCGCGCGGCGGCGGTGTATCAGCGCGCAAGCCAGTTGCCCAGCCTGGCCATCAAAGGTTTGGATTGTCATATAGGTTCGCAGCTCACCCAGCTGACTCCCTTCCTGGATGCGCTGGATCGTCTGTTGGTATTGATCGATCAGCTGGCTGTGGCCGGCATCCAGATTTCCCATCTGGATCTGGGCGGTGGCCTGGGGGTGACCTATCGCGATGAGACTCCCCCACCAGTCTCTACTTATATGGCTGCTATCAAAGAGAAGCTGGGCAATCGCCCTCTAAGCCTGATGTTTGAACCGGGGCGCTCTATTTCCGCCAATGCCGGTGTGCTCTTGACCCAGGTCATGTTTTTGAAGCCTACAGAGCACAAGAATTTTGCCATTATTGATGCGGCCATGAATGACAATATCCGCCCGTCTTTGTACCAGGCCTGGCAGGATATCCGCCCGCTCAAGCCGCGCATAGCGCCGGCTAAAGAGTGGGATCTGGTCGGCCCTATCTGCGAGACGGGCGACTTCCTAGGCAAGGGCCGCACACTGGCGATTGAGCCGGGCGATTATCTGGCCGTAATGTCGGCGGGTGCCTATGGCTTCAGCATGAGTTCCAACTACAATACCCGCGGCCGTGCGGCGGAGGTGGTAGTGGATGGCGATCAGGTGCATTTGGCGCGCGCGCGCGAAACCTTTGCTGATATGGTGCGCGGCGAGGCGGTACTGCCGGAGTAATACCGGCATTTAAAAGAATTCAGAGAAAACAATAATGCGCTTACGTTTTAGCAAAATGCATGGCCTGGGCAATGATTTTATCGTGATCGATGGTATCAGCCAAAGCGTGCGTTTATCGCCGGAAAAAATCCGCCAGCTATCGGATCGCCACTTTGGTATTGGTTGCGATCAACTGCTGTTGGTGGAGCATCCCGAAAATCCGGAGATGGATTTTCGCTATCGCATTTTTAATTGCGATGGCAGCGAAGTTGAAAATTGCGGTAACGGTGCGCGCTGCTTTGCCGTGTTTGTGCGCGAGCGCAGGCTGACGGGAAAAAATAAAATCAAAGTGGAAACCTTCGGCGGCAATATCGAATTGAATGTGGCCGACAATGGCGAAGTCAGTGTCGATATGGGTGTGCCGCGCCTGCTGCCGAATGAAATTCCATTTGTGGCGGAGAGCAGATCTGTCACCTATGCTGTGGATGTCGGCGGACAGACGCTCGATATTTCTGCCGTCTCCATGGGTAATCCCCACGCGGTAACCCTGGTGGACAACGTAAAGACCGCGCCAGTGGAAATCCTGGGGCCGCTGGTAGAGCATCACCCGCGCTTTCCGCAGCGAGTGAATGCGGGCTTTATGCAGTTTATCTCCGCCTCTGAAATTGATTTGCGGGTGTATGAGCGCAGTGCTGGCGAAACCCTTGCCTGCGGTACAGGTGCCTGTGCTGCTGTAGTGGCCGGCCGTCTGCGCGGCTTGTTGAGTGAGCATGTTAAAGTGAATTTGCCCGGCGGAAGTTTACATATCCGCTGGGCGGGTGAAGGTCATCCCGTTCTTATGACGGGCCCAGCAACAACTGTTTTTCACGGACAGGTGCATATATAGCCATGACAGATCATAAAAATGCAAAAACCTTAGCTGATCCCTTGGAACCTGAACAGGTTGCAGCCTATCTGCGAGAAAACCTGCATTTTTTTGAATCGCACCAGGATCTGCTCACCGAGCTTCACCTGCCCCATGAAAGCGGCAGTGCCGTCTCTCTGATCGAGCGTCAGGTTGCAGTATTGCGCGAGCGCAATATGGATATGCGCCACCGTCTCAGCAAGTTGCTGGATAATGCCCGCGACAATGATAAATTATTTGATAAGACCAAGCGCCTGGTGCTGACCTTGATCGAAGGGCAGGATTTGGGCGATATTATCGATGCCCTGTTTTATTGTTTTGACAAAGACTTCGGCATTCAATTTACCTCGCTTTACTTATTTGGCAATGTCAATAAAATCCCCAGTAGCCAGGCCCATGTTATCAGCCTGGCTGAGGCTCGCGAGCAGGTGGGTGGACTGTTGAAAAACAACCGTGCAACCTGCGGCACCCTCGCGCAAAAAGAAATGCAGTTCCTGTTCGGCAAATTTGCCGACGAGATTGGTTCAGTCGCCACTGTGCCACTGATGCATGGCAGCGTGTTTGGCATACTCGCGATAGCCAACCGCGACCCGCATTACTATCGCTCCAGTATGGGCACCCTGTTCCTGGGGTATATTGCAGAGATATTGAATCGGATATTGCCGAAGTATTTGCCTAGGTAATCGACCTGCCGCGTTTTTATGTAGCCTGGTTTCTTTTATGTACGAGCAACAACTAGCCGCGTTCAATCAGCATCTATGCAGCGAGAGACAGCTCTCGCTGCACACGCAAAGTAATTACCAGCGCGACCTGAAAAAATTTTGCGACTACTGCGCCCAGCACCAATTAACCCAGCTCGATAAAATTTCACCCGCGCACATCCGGCAAATGGTAGCCCGTTTCCATCGTCAGGGACTGGGGGGGAAAAGTCTATCGCGCTGGCTCTCGGCGATGCGCAGTTTTTTTGAATTTGCGATTCGCCAGGGCTGGGCGGTCAATAATCCCGCCGATGCCATACAGGCCCCCAAGTCGCCAAAAAAATTACCGAAAACCCTGGATGTGGATCAGGCTGCGCAATTTGTCGCTGTTGCCAGCGATTCCGCATTCGCGCTGCGCGACAGCGCCATGTTGGAATTGATCTATTCATCGGGCTTGCGCCTGGCCGAAGCGGTCGGCTTGGATATTACCGATATAGACTTGCGCGATGCACTGGTGACTGTCACGGGAAAGGGCAATAAGACTCGCCTGCTGCCGATTGGGCGGCAGGCGCTGGCGGCTATCAAGGCTTGGCTGCCGCAGCGCAATCTGTGGTTGAAGGAAGATAGCCCCGCGCTATTTATTACCCAGCGAGGTGCGCGCATAACCCCTCGCGCAGTGCAGTTGCGCATGCAGCAGTTGAGTATTCGCCAGGGTATGGATGCGCCGGTGCATCCGCATATGCTGCGTCACTCTTTTGCCAGCCATATGCTTGAATCGAGCGGCGATCTGCGCCTGGTGCAGGATATGCTGGGGCATGCGAATATCTCTACCACCCAGATATATACCCACCTGGATTTCCAGCACCTGGCCAAGGTCTATGACCAGGCACATCCGCGTGCGCAGCGAAAAAAAACCACAGAATAAACGTTTAAAAAGCTCTGAAAATAACTTGTGTTGCCATGGCGTAACCAGCAGCCGAGTGAGCAAGCCTGTCTGGGTCTGGTTAGTAGGGTGCAAATTCAGTTGCAAAATAATTTACGGAATTCGTTTTGCCAATTGCAGCGATGGATACGTGGAGTTGATCAGTTAAATCAGTGGCAAGAGAGTTGACGGCTGTATATGGGAATCTTTATAAATTAAGTCCCTCGATTGCCGACTCGTTTTAACAGGATAAATTGTTGGAACGGGTCGGCCATCGAATGGTTATTTTATTGCAGGCATTGCATTGGTTTTCTCACTGCAGGTTATTTAGAAAAATAAACTCGCTCGCCGGTAACTAAATCGACCAGTACAATAGCGTTGCGTTCAGTCTCTGCTACAAAAGCGCGTTTTTTGATGTTATCAACACTTAAGCTTGGCGCGTGCAAAAGGCGATTAAAAATATTGCCTGAGGATACAGTAGAGCTTGTGCCACTGGGGAAATCAATGCTGCCAATCTCACTGTTAGTCGAAAACCAGGCACGACTATTTTCATTGTCGAGTACAAGGGCCATTGCAGAAAAATTTTCTCTGGCCAGGGTACGTGCACCGCTGGATAAATCTATCGCAACTAAGGAGGTTCCCGTCGCCACCAATGCACGATTGCGCGCGACATCAATCTCGATATCAGCGGAAGATTTAAGAGGATTCAATGCATTAGGTATGGTCGGGCTGGAAAGTACGGTGCCCGCACCACTACCCAAATCAGCAGCCATCACTGTGCCAGAGGAATCACTGACCAGAGCGCGATTATGGGCCGCATCAAGTGCTATGGAGTTAGGCCACTCTGGAAAAGCATTTGCTGTATTGGGCGTGCTATTGTTGGAAAAAATCGTTCGCGAGCCGCTGGATAAATCAATGGCCACTAAAGCCTTAAGCACCTCATCCACAATCAAGGCTCGATTCTTGTTGCTATCGAGAACCATCTTTCCCGGCTGAACCAGTTTATTTTGCGCATCAGGGATAGTGCTGTCAGACAAGACTGTGCGAATACTGCTGTTGACATCTACCGACATCAAGGATGGAGAAACTGCATCACGCTTGCCTGCATTCACTACCAGAACACGGTTGTTCACAGCGTCAAAGCTGACGGACCGTGGATTGGAAAGGGGGTTTACCTCACTGAGTGCTGGATTCCCAGACAGGACTTTGTGTTCGCCACTGCTTAAATCCACAGAGATCAAGGTGTCATTGCTAACATCAAGCACGAATGCCCGCTTGCCAGAATCAACGGCGATAATTGATTTTGTAAAAGAGCGTCTTTCAAGCTTCAAATCACATATCAACGTGCGAACGCCGCTAGTTAAATCCATAGCCACAATCTTTGTTTCATCATACATAATCAATGCGCGATTATTGGCGGTATCTATAGCAATATCAGTGGCTTTATAAATATTCGCAATAGAATTGGGGTGAGGTAACAGGGTGCGCAGCCCAGTGCTTAAATCGATTGCAGGGACAGACTCTGCACCAAACTCATCTATGATAAAAACGCGATTGTGGGCTGGGTCATGGGCAATTCTATCGCTAAAAAACAGAAGATTCATATTGCCGGAGTCGCTGCTATTGGGTAGGGTTGTGCGAGCGCCGCTTGCCAAGTCTACCGCTTTCAAAACATTCGTATCGACCACCAATGCGCGATGATTCTCTGCATCTATATCCATAACGCCAGGAGAGAAGTGACCATTTTCACTGGCGGAAGTGCTGGAGGTGGGAAAAAGACTTAGCGCCCCGCTGGTTAAATCCATAGCAACCATATCATAACCATCTAGCAGTAAAGCCCGGTTACTTGCAGCGTCAAGTTTTATGCGCGTTGGCCCCCATAGTGCATAAGTAGATTTACTCTCCTCAGATACCACAGAGCGCACACCAGTACTTAAATCAACAGCCACCACTGCCCTGTTAACGAGGTCTGGCAATAACACCCGGTTATGGGTCTTATCCACGGTCATATCATAGGACTCGGTTAGCGTAATGGTGCGCTTCACGCTGATAGTGGCTGCATTTTGCTCCGTGTTCTCGACATCATCCTGAGTGGATACTACCAGCGTATTTATACCCAGAGATAAGGGGACATTCGCCTGCCAGTTGGCAAAACCATCTGTCGAAGTCGCCGCAATACCATTGACCTTGACGCTGGCAATCTCACTTAAATTATCTTTGGCCGTACCTCGTACCAAAACACTATTGCCATTAGTCATAGAGACAGGTGTTGGAAACATGATTTGCACACTGGGTGCCGCTATATCAGTGCGAGTTGTTACAGAAAAAGTCGCACTGACGCCGCCAACAGTTAAGGTTGCTGATGTTGTTAAATTGATGCCCGACGGCGCCGCTACTTGAACGGTTACGGTTTGGCCGTTGACAACCGTTGCAGCAGCACTGCTATAAGCCCCATTGCTAATGGCGTACTGTCCCCCGGTAATGCTTATCGCGGTAGCAGCATTGATCCCGGCAATGGTGATTGCAGCGGATTGAACGGTTGAGTTGGGGGCTGCATTAAGGATGGATGCGAAGCTAAATGTATCGGGCTGGGTGTCTATCGCTACACTGCTGCTGGCCATGGAGCTGGAGATTACAACTGCCCCACTGGAGGCGCTTGACAGAGTCGTTAAGCTGTTGGCAGAGGTTGTCGTGCTGAGACTGGATGCAGCAGATATTTGACTCGCGGCGCTGCTGATAACTACGGGAACCGGGCTGCTAACAGCCAGGACGGAGGCTGATGAAACAGCAGCACTGCTAGGTGTATTGCCGGCTCCGGGGTTTGCTGAACTCACTGCGGATGCCGGTGTGGATACGGATGTTGATTTACTGCCGCTGCCTCCACCACCACAAGCGCTGAGAGCAACAATTAATGAACAGAGAAAGGTTGTTTTAATAAAGAGGGGAAACTGCATGCTCTGCATCCTGCATCTAGGGGGTGATTATAAAAAATCAGAATTATATCCTTTAAGGTTGCTGTCGCTTTGTGATAAATATCTCAAATGTCTAGGCTAACTTATTTATGGTGTTTAGCCTTGAGCAGGTTTACACCGTATATGAGTGGGGAGGGAAAACGTTAAGTGTAATATGCCGTAAGTTTGGATTTTTTGCGGCCGTCCAAATAAAGTATTGAGTTAAACAGATTGTTGGTTTTATTGTTTACCCAGCTCCACTATTGCTGGCTCAAAAGCCATAGTTGAATCAAGGTTCCTCCGAAGCTCTCTGGGCCGTCCTAATAGGCGCCGCCTCGCTAACATTTTTCGAGGTTCCCTTTGTGCAGGCTTTATTTTCATGGTGTTGCCAGCATGTAGCTGGCTGAGTCTTATGATCGGTATTTTTCAGCATTGAGGTAAATGCTATTCGTCGGGAGCTGTTTTCCTTTTGGCCTGCGAATCTGCCAAGGCCTCCTCAGAGAATTTCTGAATCCTGGGCAAGAGGTTGGTCAATTTTACCTGCATATCCAGGTTGGCGGCCTGGGTGACTGTTGGCATTTTTTTCAGGTAAGCCTGCCCGGCTTTGGACTTGTAGAATTTCAAAAACTCGGTTATCTCCTCCTGGGTAAAATTATCCCTGTAGCTTTTCATAAACAGGGGCTTCATCTGCTGATAGGTGATTTCCTGCCTGACTAGCGCTGTGGTCTTCGCAACCACTTTTTCGATAAGGTCGCGCTGCTCTGCATCAGGTGTTTTGCCTGCAAGGGATTGCCGTGCAGAATTGATAATCATGGCCTCCATCTGTGGCAACATAGTGTCAACGATTTTATGGGCTTCGGTAATGTTTAACAGCTCTTCCAGAGAGGCATCGCTGGGTTTGCTATCAGCGAGCGCTGTGCAGGAAATAAAACCCATGACCAGTAAGGCAAAGATTTTTTTCATGTTGGTTTCCCTGTAGGGTATAAAAGTTAAGGCGCTCGGTTGGCCGGGCGAGGTATACTGATCATATGTCAAAAAGCTTAAAAAAACATCTATGTCCTATTATCCTGTAAACCCCAACCGGCAAGTGTCGCAGCCTCAATCAGCACAGCAAGTCCTGTCTTCCACTGCACTCAATATTGCGCTGCTCGGCTATCGCAGTCATCCGCATGTGGGCGGACAGGGGATCTATATACACTATTTGAGTAAAGCGCTGGCAGATTTGGGGCATAAGGTCGAGGTTATTTCCGGGCCACCCTATCCTGAGCTGGATGCGCGTGTCCGGTTGATCCAATTGCCGAGTCTGGATTTGTACGCAAACAAAAACCCAACCCGCGCACTGCGCCCCAGGCATTTATTGTCGCTGACGGATTTCTATGAGTGGTGGAGCAAGCTCAGCGGCAGCTTTGCCGAGCCCTATACCTTTGGCCGCCGCCTGGTAAAGCATTTCAAGGCGCGGCAACCGCGCTACGATATTGTTCACGATAATCAAAGCCTGTGTTATGGTCTGCTGCAATTGCAACAAAAAAACTATACGGTGGTGGCCACGGTTCATCATCCGATCACCCGTGACCGCGACCTCGCCCTGCTGGCAGCCCAGGATTGGGGGCATCGCTGGTTGATCAAGCGCTGGTATAATTTTTTAAGCATGCAACAGAACGTGGTGCAGAGGCTCGCCCATATAACGACCGTCTCAAAACAATCGCAGCAGGATATTGTTGCGGCCTTCCAGCGCCCCGCTGAAAAAATCCATGTTATTCCCAATGGCATAGATACGGAAATATTTAAGCCTATTGCCGAGATAGGACGCAACCCCTGGCGTATTATCACCACGGCTTCTTCTGATCAGCCGATTAAGGGTTTAAGTATTTTATTAAATGCGCTGGCGGTAGTGCGCGAGCAATTTCCCCTGGTGAATTTAGTGGTCGTGGGCAAGCTAAAAGAAGGTGGCGCCACAGAGGCAGAGCTAAAAAAACTGCAATTGGAAAATTGTGTTGAATTTATCTCGGGCATTAGCACCGAACAATTGGTGCGGGAATACGCTTCGGCAAAATTTGCCGTAGTGCCCTCGCTTTATGAGGGATTTGGTCTCCCGGCGGGCGAGGCCCTGGCCTGCGGTGTGCCTCTGATTTGCAGCGATGGTGGCGCACTTCCAGAAGTGGTTGGCAATTCTGCCTATAGTGTCAAAGCGGGTGATCTGGAGGATATGAGCAGGGCCCTGGCCGAATTGTTAGGTAATGACCTCTTGTGCTCCCAGCTGGGTAGCGCCGGGCGCGCTCACAGCTTGCAGCATTTATCCTGGCAGGTTGTGGCTGAGCAGCTGATCACTTATTATCGCGGTTGTATTTCTGCAAGCAAAAAACTCCCATGTTGACCATTAGTTTTGACCATATTCCCCTGAGTGCTGGCGATGTAGTGCTCGATCTGGGCTGCGGCGAGGGCCGCCATGTGATCAATACCTACCTGCACGGCGAAGTATTGGCATTGGGCGTTGATTTATCTCTGCGCGATCTCATCACTACACAAGAGCGCTTTGCGCCTTTTGCACAGACGGACAGTAACAGACAATTTTGCTTGCAGCAGGCCGATGCTACGCGGCTGCCGTTCGCCGATGAAAGCATAGATAAAATTATCTGCAGTGAGGTGCTGGAGCATATCGAAAACTACCAGGCGGTGCTGCGGGAAATGTATCGTGTGTTAAAGCCTGACGGCATTTTGGCAATCTCCGTGCCCAGGGCCTGGCCGGAAAAAATCTGCTGGTGGCTGAGTGCAGCCTATCACCAGGTTGAAGGTGGGCATATTCGCATTTTTAATGCGCGTCAATTGCGCGATCAGGTGGAGAGTTTGGATTTGATCTTCACTCTCCGCCATTGGGCGCACGCGCTGCATGTTCCCTACTGGTGGTTGAAATGCCTGTGGTGGGATAAGCAGGAGCAGTCGCGTATCATAAAACTCTATCACCGCCTGTTGGTGTGGGATTTGATGCAGCGCCCCTGGCTCACCCAAACCCTGGAAAAATATTTAAATCCCCTGCTGGGAAAAAGTGTGGTTATGTATTTTAGAAAACCGCTGAAAAATAGCCGCGCTATCCAAGAAGATACCCTATGAAAAACCTATTGCTCTCCAAGGGCTTTTTCCCTGAAAGCCTGTTGCGCCCCACCGCCAATTATATTTTGCAAACGCAATTGAGCAATGGCTGCATTCCCTGGTTTAAACAGGGCAAGGCCGACCCCTGGGATCATATAGAGGCAGCTATGGGGCTCGCGGTTGCCGGGGAATATTCCGCTGCGAAAAAAGCTTATCAATGGTTGGCGCAAGAGCAGCTGACAGACGGCAGCTGGTGGGCACATTACATCAGTGATGATGCCTATATTGCCGCGACTGGCGATAATCTCAGCCTCGATAAAAATCATCGTGAAACTAATTTTATTGCCTATATTGCCACGGGGGTATGGCACTACTTCCTGGTGACTGGCGAGCGGCAATTCTTGATGGATTTTTTTCCTGTGGTGCGCAAGGCCATAGATTTTGTTTTGCATTATCAATCGCCCACGGGCGAAATCTACTGGGCTGTAGCGGAAGATGGCAGTCCTAAGAAAGATGCGCTAGTAACCGCATGCGCCTCGATTTATAAAAGTCTGGAGTGCGCTATCTTGGCCGCGACAGAACTCAATCTCGATTGCGCTCACTGGCGTAAAGCCTATGCGCGCCTGGGGAAAACCCTGCGCTATCATCCCGAGTGTTTCGATCGCACTTGGGAGAGTAAAGCGCGTTTTTCCATGGATTGGTTTTATCCTGTATTGACCGGTGTAGTACAAGGTGCTGCCGCACATCAGCACTTGGAATCGCGTTGGGCAACCTTTGTTGAAAATAATATCGGCTGCCGCTGCGTCAGCGATGAGCCCTGGGTCACTGTGGCGGAATCCTGCGAGCTTACCCTGGCTTTGCTGGCGGCCAATGAGCACGCCAAGGCGCTGAGTTTATTCAGCTGGCTACATCAATTTATGGACGAGGATGGCGGCTATTGGACGGGCTACAACTTTCGCGATCAGGTGATCTGGCCAAAAGAGAAAACCACCTGGACCGCAGGTGTTGTGTTGCTGGCAGCGGATGCGCTGACCCAGCACAGCCGTGCCGCTAATTTATTTATCCAGCACAAGGATTTGTTGCGCTGGCCGGAGCAGATAGAAGCTTGACAGCTGTCAGGCCTCTGCTTGCTTTTTCAAAACCCTACCCGATATTGCCTCGTGTAGAGCTTTACTATTGTTTGACCGTAGTTGCTGTGGGCAGCATCCAGTCAGCCACAAATTTAATATTCACCTGAGCCTCACTCCATTCCACTTGCTCGACAAGCTGCACCATTTCCACATCTTCCTCTGCGAATACCTTGCCCTGGCGATCGACCAGCTGCACATAGCCGGGTGCATCGCCCGAGCTTCCGGGCATCATCAGGGGAATATTGTTGATTCGATAAACCTTAACTGCCCAGTGGCCATCGGGAGATACAAAAGCTTTGTACTCTCCCGAGCAGCAGGCTTTGTTGAGGAAGGGAACAAAGATAAAGGCAGCGAATATTCCTGCTGCCAGTACAATAAGCAACACTGCTTTTGCGAATAATATTTTCAATATTGTTTGCGTTGCGGCCTGTTAATACATTTTGCCACGATTCTGACGATCATCATCCTGAATGCTCAAAGCATCGGCAGCATTGCTTAGATAAACAGCATCAGACTCCGAGCTGAGTTTAATCATCAGACGCAGATCGTTGGGTGAGTCGGCGTGCAGCAGGGCATCCTCATAAGTGATTTCGCCGCGGTCGTAGAGTGCGTAGAGCGCCTGGTCAAATGTCTGCATGCCCAGTTCATTGGATTTTTTCATCAATTCTTTCAAGTCACTCACTTCACCTTTGCGAATCAGATCCTGCGCCAGTGGAGTATTGATCAAAATTTCCATACAGACACGGCGGCCCTGGCCATCGGGAGTGGGAATCAACTGCTGGGCAACAATGGCCTTCAGGTTGAGCGACAGGTCCATCCACAATTGGCGATGGCGATCCGCCGGGAAGAAGTGAATAATGCGGTCGAGCGCCTGGTTGGCATTGTTGGCGTGCAGGGTGCAGAGGCAGAGGTGACCGGTTTCGGCAAAGGCAATTGCGTGATCCATGGTTTCGCGCGAGCGCACTTCACCAATCAGAATCACATCGGGTGCCTGGCGCAACGTATTCTTCAAGGCAATTTCAAAGGATTCTGTATCAATGCCCACTTCGCGCTGGGTGATGATGCAGCCTTCATGCTTGTGGATAAATTCAATCGGGTCTTCAATAGAGACAATATGATCTTTGCTGTTGCGATTGCGATGGCCGATCATGGCGGCCAGCGAAGTCGATTTACCTGTTCCTGTCGCACCCACAAAAATAATCAAGCCGCGCTTGGTCATCGCCAGTTGCTTGATGATGGAGGGCAGGCCCAGGTCATCAATTTTGGGAATATTGGTTTCAATGCGACGCAGCACCATGCCGGCCAGATTGCGCTGGTAGAATGCGCTTGCGCGAAAGCGGCCAATGCCGCGCGCACTCACGGCAAAGTTGAGTTCCTTTTTCTCGGTAAACTCTTCGCGCTGCTTTTCATTCATCACGCTCAGCACGATTTCGCGGGCTTTTTCTGGGGCTAATGGCGTTGTAGTAGCAGCGACCATTTTCCCGTGCAATTTCATTGACGGGGGTACGCCGGCAGTGATGAATAAATCAGATGCGCCCTTTTCCACCATCATTGATAATAAACGCTCAAAATCCATAACTGTTTCCTGCTACTGTGTTGGCTACTGCGGAAACCTTGGCTGGCGATGCCAGCGAGGTCACTCTTTATATATTAGAAGTTTTCCGGCGATCTTGCCTTGGTGCGTGCAATTTCGCGGCTGATCTGATGGCGTGCGACCAGGTCGGCCAGGCATTGGTCCATGGTCTGCATGCCCAGCGATGCCCCTGTCTGTATCGCCGAATACATCTGTGCAACCTTATCTTCGCGGATCAGGTTGCGAATGGCCGCGGTGCCGCGCATGATTTCATGGGCGGCTATACGACCGCCGCCGTTTTTCTTCAGCAGTGTCTGCGAAATAACCGCCTGCAGGGATTCGGAGAGCATTGAGCGCACCATGGCTTTTTCGTTGGCGGGGAATACATCGACAATACGGTCAATCGTTTTCGCCGCCGAGGTGGTGTGCAGGGTACCAAACACCAGGTGGCCTGTCTCTGCTGCTGTCAGCGCCAGGCGGATGGTTTCCAGGTCGCGCATTTCACCGACCAATATAATATCCGGGTCTTCGCGCAGCGCCGAGCGCAAGGCTTCGTTAAAACCGTGGGTATCGCGGTGCACCTCGCGCTGGTTAATCAGGCATTTTTTCGATTCGTGGACGAATTCGATCGGGTCTTCAATGGTGAGGATATGCTCGTATTTGTTGTCATTGATAAAATCGATCATGGCGGCGAGGGTGGTGGATTTGCCCGAGCCGGTGGGCCCAGTCACCAGGACCAGGCCGCGTGGCACTGCGCAGATATCGCGGAAGACATTGCCCATGCCCAGGTCCTCCATGGTCAGCACCTTGGAGGGAATGGTACGGAATACGGCACCGGCGCCGCGGTTCTGGTTAAAGGCGTTTACCCTGAAGCGCGCGACTCCTGGCACTTCGAAGGAAAAGTCCGTTTCCAGGAATTCTTCGTAGTCCTTGCGCTGCTTGTCGTTCATAATGTCGTATATCAGACCGTGAACTTGTTTGTGCTCCATCGGCGGCAAGTTAATCCGGCGCACATCGCCATCCACGCGGATCATGGGCGGCAGGCCTGCCGAGAGATGCAGGTCGGAAGCGCCCTGTTTGGCGCTGAACGCCAGGAGTTCGGTGATATCCATTAAAGCTACCTTTGTAAAAATGACTTTTTATTCTGTTTGGCGACTCTGTTTCCTTGAAGATTTTGCCGCCAAGCGTTTCATTGTTCGCGGACTTTTTATCTCAATATGCACACGATAGACGACAATCTGACGAAAGTCACCGAGCGCATTCAACAAGCGGCCCTGGCGGCGCAACGAAATCCTCAAACTGTGCACTTGGTTGCGGTTAGCAAAACCCAATCCGCCGCTGCCATTGCCCAGGCCCACGCCTGGGGACAGCGCCGCTTTGGCGAAAACTATTTGCAGGAGGGGCTGGATAAACAGGCGCGCCTCGCTCAGCTCACCGACATAGAATGGCATTTTATAGGCCCAATCCAAACCAATAAAACCCGCGCTATCGCCGAAAATTTTGCCTGGGTACATAGTATAGACCGGGAAAAAATTGCCCGGCGCCTGAGCGAACAGCGCCCTGCCCATTTACCCCCCCTGCAAGTCTGCCTGCAGGTGAATATTGACGATGAAGCTACCAAGTCGGGCGTGAGTCTGGCAGAGTTGCCGGCACTGGCTGCCCTGGTCAGCCAGTTGCCACAGATACAGTTGCGCGGCTTGATGACCATACCTGCTCCCACTGACTCAGGCACAGAGCAGCGCGCGACCTTTGCCAGGCTGCGCCAGGCCTTGGCCAATCTGCAGGCCCAGGGTATTAGGGGGTTGGACAGCTTGTCCATGGGAATGTCCGCCGACCTTGAGGCCGCCGTAGTGGAGGGCGCCACCCTGGTGCGGGTGGGCAGTGATATATTTGGGGCGCGAGCCCGATAGTAATTTTTCGTTTAATTCAACCTTTTTAAGGAAATTTCATGTCCCACCCTAAGATTGCCTTTATAGGTGCAGGCAATATGGCCAAAGCCATTATCGCAGGCCTGATCGCTGAAGGTTTTGACGCAAAAAATATCAGCGCCAGCGGCCCGCGCCAGGAAACCCTGGCAAAGGTTGCGCAGCAGTACGGGATAGCAACCAGTACCAACAATGCCGAAGTTGCGGCTGCCGCTGAGATAGTGGTGCTGGCGGTGAAGCCGCAAATGCTGAAAGAAGTTGCCTTGGGGCTGGCGGATTCGCTGGTGCATAAGCCATTGATCATATCCCTGGCTGCGGGAATTACCACCCTGAGCCTGGCCAACTGGCTGGGCGCAGATCAGGCGATTGTCCGCTGCATGCCCAATACGCCCTCGCAATTGCGCGAGGGGGCCAGCGGTCTGTTCGCCAATGGCAACGTTACCCCGCCGCAACAGGTCCAGGCCGATACCATATTGCGCGCAGTGGGTGTGGTGCAATGGCTGGCGCAGGAGGACTTGATCAATGCGGTGACGGCAGTATCTGGTTCCGGCCCCGCCTATTTCTTTCTGGCGATGGAAGCTATGATCGAGGCCGGTGTGGCCCAGGGTCTGACGCGCGAGTGCGCCACCGAGCTGACCTTGCAAACTGCTTTGGGCGCCTCCATTCTGGCTAAACACAGTGATGTCGATGTCGCTGTGTTGCGCCGTCGCGTGACCTCGCCCAATGGCACTACCGAGCAGGCCATTAAATCCTTTGAAAATGATGGGATTCGCGCTATGTTCAGCCGCGCCATGAAAGCCTGTGCCGACCGCGCCCTGGCGCTGTCGGAAAGCCTGGGAAAATAGCACTTTGTGCTTGCTTGGGCTTAACCTATTGACGATTAAGAGAAAATATTATGCAAACATTGGCTGAAATCGCCGTTTTTATTATCAGTTCCCTCGGATCTGTCTATCTGACTTTTGTGGTGTTGCGTTTTTTACTGCAACTGTTCCGCGCCGACTATTACAACCCTATCTCCAAGGTAGTAGTAAAGGTCACCAACCCACTGCTGATTCCTCTGCGCAAAGTGGTTCCCGGCTTTTTCGGTATTGATTTCGCTGGCATTGTCTTGGCGCTATTGGTGCAGGCGCTGATTCTGCAAGTGATCCTGTTTATTCTGGGTTTTGGCTTCCTGAATCCTCTCACTCTCTTGGCCTGGGCATTTTTAGGGGTCTTGGGATTGGTGTTTGCCATCTATTACTGGGGCTTGTTGATTGTGATTATCGCCAGTTGGGTCGCGCCCTACAGCTCCCAGCCGGCACTGAGCCTGCTGCGCGAAATTATCGAGCCGGTGATGGCGCCTTTCCGTAAAATAATACCCCCAATGGGCGGGTTGGATTTATCGCCGATGGTGGTCATTATGGTGCTGCATGTACTGAAAAATTATCTCCTGCCGCCGCTGGCCCAGGCCTTTGGCATGCCCGCCGGTCTGGCGCTGGGTTTATAAGTTATTGTGGCAGAATACTACACCTGGCAGGGGCAGGATTTAATCCTGCGCTGCCATTTCCAGCCCAGGGCCGCCAGCGACGAAATTGTCGGCCTGCACGGCGACCGCTTAAAGCTTCGCATCACCGCTCCCCCTGTCGACGGCAGGGCCAATGAGCACATCATCAAATGGTTCAGCAAGCTGTTTGCTGTCTCCAAAAGCGACATAGAAATCCTTCAAGGAGAATTGGGTCGCTTAAAGACCCTGTGTATCCACTCGCCAAAAACCTTGCCGAAAGCCGCTCAAGTCAACAATTGAAATGCCGGCTGTGTCGCATTAATCAACATTAAATGGTTTGTTATCTATTCAAACACCTCAAGTTCTGCTCAAATTGGCGCATTAATTTATATTTTTGCCAGAGTTAAGTCGCAATAAGATGGGTTAACTTATGATTGTTTCATTGACTGCCATACTGAAAAGGATTGTTTTATGAGTACTGACACCACCCTGCCACATCTCGGCCAAGCCGCTGGTTGGAAGCGGTTGTTGCACGAGCGCCTGGAGACGTTTGCCGGTTGGGATGAGCGCTACCAGATTCTCAGCAGCCTTTGCCAGAGCAGCCTCTATAAAATACGGCAGCAATTGCGCAACGATACTTTTTACGCGGCCAGTATAGGCAGTAGCTACGATCTGATTATTTCTACGCGCAATGACCTGGCGCAGCGTCTGACAGACTGCAATGCCGAGTTGATCAGCCTGCGCGATATAGCCCCTCAACAATCCAGTATCGCCATGCAGCAAATGGAAGCCCATATCGCCAACATGCGTGAGCAATATTCCAAGCAAGTGCGCTCACTGGAAACCAGCAGCCGTTTATTTGAAGCACAGCGCACAGCGCTATTGAAGCTGGTCAGCGACAGTCTGTTGCAGCAACAGGTGGATGATACCGTACAGGCTATGCGCTCAAGCTGGACGACTTTTCAGCTGGGGCGTGCTGCCACTGATTTTTTTGAGGGCATAGATAACAGCCTGAGCCATCTGGAGCGGGAGATTGAGCGGGTCAACGGCCTATTGGTCTCTATCTATAAGCGTCCGGAGCACAATGTGGGCGATAGCGGTGTTCTCTCATCGCGCCTGCTAAAAATTTCCCATGAGCGCAAACAGCTGAATATTCTGGCCAGGCGCGCGGCGGATTTCGGATTTTCGCTGGCCAATGTGTTTACCCGCAAGAGCGTACTGATCAAGCATTTTTTCAGGTTTATTGTAGAGGAGGTTCGCAACAGCTACCAAAACCTGAACCAGTATATTGATCAATTGATGCGCGATGCCCTGTTGCCGCTGCTGGAAAATAACAAACAGCAAAAGCAAGCCATTGAAAAGCAGTTGCAGCGACTGGCGGAGTTGCAAAAGTCCGATGGAGGCAGCAGCGAAAATATTGCCATGCTGCAGGTGAATATCGAGTACTTTCAATCTGCTTTAACGGCGCTCGAGCCACTCTATCTGGACGTATTGCAGGTACAGCAGCAGGCAGAGCAGGCAAGAGTTCGCGCTGCCAGTGTTACTCGTCCGCAAGTGGCTGAGCTGAGGAACCTGCGGCAAGCGGTTGTCTCTAACTAAATTCATGTCGTTTGGCGCGAGCCGGTCAGGCCGGTATCGCGCCCTTTTTTGTTTTCTGCCGCTGAATATTTGTGCTGACTCATTCTTTCCCTCATCCATAACTTGCAGCTAAAGGCGCGCCTCTTTAGACTGACGTCCTATTGCGGGCTATGCTTGCCCCAGGAAATTAAAAACAAAAATTGCAAGATCGGATGCAATTTCGCTTGGAAGAGAATCTCATGCCAAATGTGCTACCTGCTGATTCAGTAGGCATTGTGACCCCACAGGTTTTAACCTTCAGCGAGCCCCTGCTATTGGCTTGCGGCAGAACACTGGACAATTATCAGCTAGTGTATGAAACCTATGGCCAGCTCAATGCCAGCCGGAGCAACGCCCTGCTGATTTGCCATGCGCTATCCGGCCATCATCACGCCGCTGGCTATCACAGCATGGAGGATAAACGCCCGGGTTGGTGGGATACCTATATTGGCCCTGGCAAACCTATAGATACGAATAAATTTTTTGTGGTTGCCCTGAATAATATCGGTGGTTGCCACGGTTCCACCGGCCCCAAAAGCATCAATCCCGAAACTGGCAAACCCTGGGGGCCGGATTTCCCCAAGCTGCGGGTGCGCGACTGGGTACACAGTCAGGCGCGCCTGGCCGATAAGCTGGGTATTGCCAGCTGGGCTGCTGTTATAGGTGGAAGCCTTGGCGGCATGCAGGCCATGCGCTGGGCGCTGGAGTATCCCGAGCGCGTGCGCCATTGCGTGGTGGTGGCGTCGGCGTTGCAGCTCAGTGCGCAAAATATTGCCTTTAATGAAACCGCCCGTCAGGCGATTGTCAGCGATCCGAATTTTCACGATGGCCGCTATCTTGAGCAGAACACATTGCCGCGCGACGGTTTGGCAGTCGCGCGCATGATCGGCCATATCACCTATCTATCCGATTATGCCATGGGTGAAAAATTTGGCCGCGATTTGCGCAGTGGCAATTTTGCCCTGGGCAGCGACGACGAAATAGAATTCCAGATCGAAAGCTATCTTCACTACCAGGGTGACAGTTTTGCCAACAGCTTCGATGCCAATAGTTATTTATTGATTACCAAAGCCCTGGATTATTTTGATTTGGCGCGCGAGTACGGTGATGATGCTGTGGCCGCCTTCAAGCATGCCACGGCAAAATTCCTGGTCGTTTCTTTCAGTACCGACTGGCGCTTTGCGCCGGAGCGCTCGCGGGAAATTGTAGCGGCCTTGATAGGCGCGAATAAATCAGTCACCTATGCAGAAATCGAATCCAAGTTTGGCCATGATGCGTTTCTCTTGCCCGATGAGCGCTACCAGCAAGTGTTCGCGCGCTATCTCGATGGAGTCAGCAAATCATGCGTATAGATTTAAATGAAATCCAGCACTGGATCAAACAGAACAGCCGCATACTCGATTTGGGCTGTGGCGATGGCACTCTGCTGAAATTTTTGATCGATACCAAAAATATCGAGGGTTATGGCCTGGAGATAGATGCAGGACAAATCAATGCCTGTATCGAAAAGGGCGTCAATGTTATAGAGCAAAATCTGGATCGTGGTCTCGGCAATTTTGCCGATAACAGTTTTGATACCGTATTGATGACCCAGGCGCTGCAAACCCTGCACTTTCCCCACAAGGTGCTGGATGAAATGCTGCGCGTGGGCAAAGAGTGCATAGTCACCTTCCCCAATTTTGGCCATTGGAAAGCGCGTTTTTATCTCGCCAGCAAAGGTCGCATGCCGGTTTCAGATTTATTGCCCTACGAATGGTACAACACACCTAATATCCACTTTTGTACCTTTAAGGATTTTGAGGTGCTCTGCCGCGAAAAAAATATCAAAGTGATCAATCGCCAGGTAGTGAATGAAGCATCAGGGCAGCTACTGAAAGATGTGATGCCCAATCTGTTTGGCGAGACTGCTATTTATCATTTAAGTAAATGAATTTATTGTATTTAGAGGGATTTTCAATGAAAAATACGATTTGGCTGGCGAGTATTGTTATTGCATTTTTTTTCGGATATTTTTTTAATGGTCACAGTGAAAAAATATTATAAGCAAGCAAGAACACCCCGAAACAGTGCAAAATATTCAATCGTCAGCTGCTTCTGATTGTGGATGGGCCGCCAGCGAAGTGGCAGCCGATAAACCTGCAGCGGCAGCGATGAAAAAACAAGCAGTAAGAACTGTTTCCGCCGTATCAAGTCGTTCGGTAGAGGTGCCTGCACCCGTTAAGACCGTCGAACAAAAGCAATTTTCATCCGGCACCAATCCGATCAGTGACGAAGCGATTGATAAAGCTCTTCCGGCGCCTTTTAATGAAGTAATGAAAGCCAATCATGGGCACGACAGAGAGATTTATAAGCAATTTTCCGAGGCTCCATCGTCCCAGGATTGGGATATTAAAATGCAAAACAAACTAAATGATGCAATTCTCAGTAGTCCCTATGCAAATGCACTGACAATTGATTCTATTCTCTGCAAAGGTAATATTTGTGAGGTGCGTGTATTTGAATTCAAAAATGGGGTGTGGCCATTGATCATGGCTGAAATGAAGTTCCAGACTTGGTGGGAATTTGGTGCTAACAGCAATTACGGTTTTGCTATGATGAAAGATTCCAAGCTGGTAACGGGAAACCTTGCGCTATTTGTTCGTGAATAAAAACTATTGGTGAGATTATTCTATGAAATATCTAATGTTAACTATTCTCCTGCTTGTTGCGGCGTGTCCGGCCATTGCGCAGATCGACCAACCCAAAGAAGTTAAGACCTGGCAGCAATTTGGCTCCTATACTGTTCACTATACCGTGTTCAACAGCAAACAAATTCCACCCCAAGTGGCTGACGTTTACAAAATCACACGCAGCAAAGATATTATCTATATCAATATCAGCCTGACCAAAACCGAAAATGGTGCAACCAGCCTGGGGCTGCCGGCAGAGGTCAAAGCCAAGGCGACTAATTTGATGCAGCAGAGTAAAAATATTCAATTCAGGGAAATCAAGGAGCCGGAAGCAACCTATTACCTTGCCTCTTTTCGCCACACGAATGAAGAAGATATTCGCTTTGATGTCAGTGTATTGCCCAATGGTGAAAGTAAGCCGCTGACGCTGAGTTTTTCTCGTCGTCTCTACATTGAGGAATAGTCAATGCCTTCGCCAGTGCTGGTTATAACGGGCGCAAGCCGCGGCATAGGGGCTGCCACGGCGCTGCTGGCTGCTCGACAAGGTTACGATATTTGCTTTACCTACCACCAGCAAAAGGACATAGCTTTTACGCTGCAGCAGCAGTTAGAAGCCTTGGGCGTAAAGGTGATTGCTGTGCGTGCGGATGTAGGTGTCGAAGCGGATGTGCTCAACCTGTTTGCAAGGGTCGATCGGGAGTTTGGGCGTGTCGATGCCCTGGTCAATAATGCAGGTATCCTGCGGCAAAAATTATTCGGCGAAATTGAATTCGCAGAGCTGGAAAAATTATTTGCAGTCAATGTTTTCGGCAGTTTTATCTGTGCTCGCGAGGCGATTCAGCGCATGGCGAAATCGCGCGGAGGCAAGGGAGGGGCAATTGTCAATGTTTCCTCTATGGCCTCGCGTTTTGGTTCTCCTTTCGAGTATATTGATTATGCAGCCAGCAAGGGTGCCATTGATAGTTTTACCATAGGGCTTGCCAAGGAAATGGCCGATGAAGGCATACGCGTTAACGCGGTGCGTCCCGGCATCACTGCGACTGATATTCATGTTCCGGGAAGAGTCGAGCGCATAGCGCCACGGGTGCCGATGAAACGAGCCGGCACTGTCGAAGAGATTGCTAAAAGTATTTTATGGCTGCTATCTGATGAGGCTTCCTATGTTACGGGAAGTATATTGGATGTCAGCGGTGGAATATAAACCAAGGAAAGAAGATAGCATTAAAAATAAATGCTCATTTTGCGTATTGGTATACCAGTGAGTTGGGGTGCAGCTTGCTTCGCAAGCTTTACCACCAACCTACCGGAAAGTAAAATTAAAGCCCAGCATGTAAGAACCTATTGCTCAGCTGGAATCAACCCTAAATTGTTAACAATCTGCGCAGTGGGTTGGGTTTGATTCATGGTATAAAAATGCAGGCCCGGTGCTTCATTTTCCAGCAACACTTCGCAGAGTTCCGTTATCAGATCTACGCCAAAAGCTTTTAAGCTCGCATCATCACTGCCGTAGTTTTCCAGCGCCTTGCGCAGCCAGCGCGGAATTTCTGCACCGCAGGAATCGGAAAAGCGTATCAGGTTGCTGTAGTTGATGATTGGCATTATGCCCGGATAAATCGGCTGGGTAATCCCCGCTTTATGGCACTCCTCCATAAAATAAAAATAGGAATCGGGATTGAAAAAATACTGAGTGATAGCGCTCTTGGCTCCGGCATCAAATTTCCCTTTTAAATACTTTACATCCTCGGCATAGCTAAGGGCCTGCGGATGAATTTCCGGATAGGCGGCAACTTCGCAGTGAAAGCTATCGCCGAAATGTTTATGGATAAATGCCACCAACTGATTTGCATAAACCAATTGCTGGGCGCCACCTACTCCAGAAGGGACATCGCCGCGCAAGGCTACAATGCGATCAACACCCAGCTCCTTGTATTCTTGCAAAAGATGTAAAATAGTCTCATCGTTATCACTGCCAAAAGACAAATGCGGTGCTACAGCAATGCCATCGCGCTTAAACTGGGCAACCAGTCCTTTGGTGTTGTCCCGGGTAGAGCCGCCGGCACCATAGGTTACAGAAAAGAAATCCGGTTCAAATTGCGTCAATTGATCGCGTACTTTTAATAATTTTTCTTTTCCCTCCGGCGTTTTCGGTGGAAAAAACTCAAAACTTAAACGCGGTTGCGAATCGTTCATTTTTTTATCTCGTAGATTGGGCGCAGGTCCCAATATGTTATTTAAACGAGGCCGTTGTCGGGCCTTGCGGCCCAACTCAAATCAATACTTATAAGATTCCGGCTTAAATGGACCCTCGGCATCAACACCAATATATTCAGCCTGATGCTGTGTGAGCCTGGTGATCACACCGCCAAAACCTTCCACCATATCTTTCGCCACTTCTTCATCCAGCTTTTTTGGCAATACGCGAACATATAAATGTTCTGCCTTTTGCTCGGAGGGCAGGTCGGCAAATTTGCGCTCATACAAATAGATTTGCGCGAGTACCTGGTTGGCAAAGGAGCCGTCCATAATGCGCGATGGGTGACCAGTAGCGTTGCCGAGGTTCACCAGACGCCCCTCTGACAAAATAATCAGATGATCGTTGCTGGCTTTATCGCGATAGACTTTATGCACTTGTGGTTTAACTTCTTCCCACTCCCAGTTTTTGCGCATAAAGGCGGTATCGATTTCACTGTCGAAGTGGCCGATGTTACATACTACCGCACTGCGTTTTAAGGCGCGCAACATGGCTGAGTCGCAGACATTGACGTTGCCAGTCGTAGTCACTACCAGATCGGTGGTGCCCAATACCAAGTGGTTGATATCTTCAAACTTGCCGGTGTTGATACCATCGTTGTAAGGTGATACCACTTCGAAGCCATCCATGCAGGCCTGCATGGCGCAAATGGGATCTATCTCAGTGATTTTTACAATCATTCCCTCTTGGCGCAGGGAGGCGGCAGAGCCCTTGCCCACATCGCCATAGCCAATGACCAGCGCTTTCTTACCGGCGAGCAAATGATCGGTGCCGCGTTTGATGGCATCGTTCAAGCTGTGGCGGCAGCCGTATTTGTTGTCGTTCTTGCTTTTGGTCACGGCATCGTTGACGTTGATGGCAGGCACTTTCAATTGGCCCTTTTTCAACATGTCCAACAGGCGATGTACACCAGTGGTAGTCTCTTCGGAAATACCGTGGATCTTATCCAGCATTTGTGGATATTTTTCATGCACGATTTGCGTAACATCTCCGCCGTCATCAAGGATCATATTGGCAGCCCACGGCTTGCCATTTTGGAGAATGGTCTGCTCGATGCACCACCAGAACTCTTCTTCGGTTTCTCCCTTCCAGGCAAATACTGGAATATTGGCAGCGGCAATAGCGGCAGCAGCGTGGTCCTGGGTGGAAAAAATATTGCAGGATGACCAGCGCACTTCTGCGCCCAGTTCTACCAGGGTTTCAATCAGTACGGCAGTCTGAATGGTCATGTGGATACAGCCAATAATTTTTGCCTCTGCCAGAGGCTTGCTGCTTTTGTATTTGCGGCGCAGCGCCATCAGTGCGGGCATTTCGCCTTCGGCAATTTCAATTTCCTTGCGGCCCCAGGCGGCGAGGGACATGTCGGCAACTTTATAATCAGTGAAGCTCATAATTTTTTCCTGCAATAATTTGCGTGGGTCGATGCAAAGGCACCGACCTGTTGTTGATATTTTCAGATAAGTTTAGAGGGCTTTTTTCAAGGTCTCGGCTTTGTCGGTTTTTTCCCAGGTAAAATCGGGCAGCTCGCGTCCGAAGTGACCATAGGCTGCCGTCTGGCGATAGATCGGGCGCTTGAGATCCAGCATTTGGATCAGGCCGCGCGGGCGCAGATCAAAGTTTTCACGGATCAGATTAATAATGGCCGCATCGGAGAGCTTGCCGGTGCCAAAGGTATTGATCGAAATGGAAGTGGGCTCGGCGACACCAATCGCGTAGCTCACCTGAATTTCAAGGCGGTCAGCTATGCCGGCGGCAACAATATTTTTCGCTACATAGCGGCCGGCGTAGGCAGCCGAGCGATCCACTTTCGATGGATCTTTACCGGAGAAGGCGCCGCCGCCGTGACGGGCCATACCGCCATAGGTATCGACAATAATCTTGCGTCCGGTCAAACCGCAATCGCCAACGGGGCCGCCAATAATAAACTGGCCGGTGGGGTTGATATGGTATTGCGTATCTTTGTGCAGCCATTCTTCCGGCAGTACATGAGTGATAATCAATTCGCGCACGGCTTCGTGAATTTCCGATTGTTTTACATTGGGGCTGTGCTGTGTAGAAAGTACAACGGCGTCAACAGCAACTGGCTTGCCGTTTTCATAGCGCAGTGTGACCTGGCTTTTGGCGTCGGGGCGCAACCAGGGCAGCACACCGCTCTTGCGCAGCTGCGCCTGCTTTTCCACCAGGCGGTGAGCATAGAAAATCGGCGCAGGCATTAACACGCTGGTCTCGTTGGTGGCATAGCCAAACATCAAACCCTGGTCGCCTGCGCCCAGGTCTTTCTCATCGGCTTCATCCACGCCCATGGCGATATCGGATGACTGCTTGCCAATCGCGTTGAGAACCGCACAGGATGCTCCGTCAAAACCGACATCGCTGGAATCGTAACCTATATCCAGGATCACCTGGCGAATCAAATCTTCGAGGTCTACATAAGTAGAGGTGCGCACTTCACCGGCGACAACTGCCATGCCGGTTTTCACCAGGGTTTCTACGGCAACGCGCGCGTTGGGGTCATCTTTGATGATCGCATCCAGCACCGCATCGGAAATCTGGTCGGCCATTTTATCGGGATGACCTTCGGAGACAGATTCGGAGGTAAAGACGGAATATTCAGACATAAAAATTTCCTATAAAAATTAAACTAAAAATAAGAATTAAAAACTTGCCGGTTTTAAAAATTGTCGCAGTTGAATCTGAAAACCATTGCGCAGGGCAAAGTAAACACTCTGCCCCTCCTCTAAACCTGCCGCCTGCGCCCAGCGCGAAAAATCCTGGGGGTCAAAACCCTGCCATAAATCGCCGCAGGTATCCCGCGCCCAGGTCTGCTCATGGCGACAGAGATCGCAAATCAGCAGTGCGCCCCTGGGCGCGAGGGCGCGGCTGAGGTCGTGGAAAATATCCGCTGGAGAGGGTGTATGATGCAATACCATATTCACCACAATGCAATCTACCAATACCTTGTGCTGGTTCAGGCTGTGGGTATCACCCAGGATAAACTCTATCTGCGGTAATTTTTTTTCGGCGGCGAAGGCGCGCGCCCTGTCGAGCATATTGGCCGCGTTATCCAGGGCGATAACCTGTTTAAAGTGCTGGGCCAGCACTGCCAGGAATTCGCCTTCGCCCGGGCCGACTTCCAGGGCGAGATTGGCATCGCGCAGGGGGGTGTTGAGCAGCAGTTGGGTCATCTGCTCTGCATAGACTGGGTAACTGGCAATCAAATCTTGCTGAGCGCGAAACTTATCGGCATTTTCGGCAAAGAATTGCTGCGAAGCCGCACTGCGCTCCAATTCCAGTTCGCGCAATTGCTGCTGCACCTCATCGTGGATGGGCAGTTGATCGATACTGTTGAACAGTGCCTGCTGCAAACTGGCCAGGGTATGGTCCGGGGCAAAATAGGCGCGGCGGTAAAAAATGCTGTTGCCTTCGCGGCGAGTGGTCAGCAGGCCCGCGCTGGTGAGCACTTTGAGATGATGGCTCATACCCGACTGCTTGGCAGAAAAGATCCTGCACAATTCCAGTACCCCAAAGGAGTCCTGTGCCAGCACCCGCAAAATATACAGGCGAAAGCTATCCCCCGCCGCCTTTAACAGGTTGGGCAGGGATACCGAATCTGCTTGCTCCACTATATCGAGCAGCAATGGCGGTACTGGTTTGGTCGGGGTGGCTGTGTCAGTCATAGCGTGGCAGTCTAACAGTCTCATGCATCTATATCAAAATATTTCAATATAGGTGCGCAGGTTTTTATCGCGACAAAGGCAAAACGGGCGAATGACAGTAGATTTATGGTAATTAATGACTCTTTTCTTTACCCATGAAGCCATCTGCGCGAGAATGCGCCCCTATTTGCCGAATAAACTGTTGGCCGCTCAATAATCTGGGTTAAGCGCCCTATGACTGGCTTGCCTACAACAGCTACTACTTACTCTAAGGAGCGTCGTTAGATGCCATCTCGTACTCAATTGGCTAACGCCATCCGCGCCCTCTCGATGGACGCCGTCCAAAAAGCTAACTCCGGTCACCCAGGTGCACCCATGGGCATGGCCGATATAGCCGAGGTTCTCTGGAATGACTTTTTAAAACACAATCCGCAAAATCCAGACTGGGCGGATCGCGATCGTTTCGTGCTGTCCAATGGCCACGGCTCCATGCTGATTTACTCCTTGCTGCACCTCAGCGGATATGATGTGTCCATGGATGATCTCAAGCAATTCCGCCAATTGCATTCAAAAACACCGGGCCATCCAGAGCGCGGTTATACGCCTGGCGTTGAGACCACTACCGGTCCTCTCGGCCAGGGTATTGCCAATGCCGTAGGCATGGCATTGGCGGAAAAGATCCTGGCGGCGCAATTCAATCGCGATGGCCATAGCCTGGTGAACCACTATACCTACTGTTTCCTGGGCGACGGTTGCATGATGGAGGGTATTTCCCACGAGGCCTGCTCACTGGCCGGCACCCTTGGCCTGGGCAAGCTGATCGCTTTCTATGATGACAACGGCATTTCTATCGACGGCCATGTAGAAGGCTGGTTTACAGACGATACTCCCAAGCGTTTTGAATCCTATGGCTGGCATGTGATTCCCGCCGTCGACGGCCACAGCCCAGCAGCGATTAAAGCGGCTGTAGAAGCCGCCCGCGCTGAAACAGGCAAGCCTACCCTGATCTGCTGCAAAACCATCATTGGTTTCGGTGCTCCCAATAAACAGGGCTCTCACGACAGCCACGGCTCTCCGCTGGGCGCCGAGGAAATTGCGCTGGTTCGCAAAACCCTGGGTTGGAGTCATGAGCCGTTTGTTATTCCCTCTGATATCTATGCTGGTTGGGATGCCAAGGAAAAAGGCGCTGCTGCCGAAAAGGCCTGGACTGAGAAATTGTCTGCCTACAAGGCTGCCCATCCCGAGCTGGCGGCTGAGTTTGAGCGTCGTGTGATAAAGGGCGAGTTGCCTGCTGACTTCGCGGCAAAGGCTACAGCGTTTATCGCCGAGAGCCAGGCTAAAGGCGAAAAAATCGCCAGCCGCAAGGCCTCACAAAACTCAATCGCCGCCTTTGGTGCTTTGCTGCCCGAGTTGCTGGGTGGCTCTGCGGATTTGGCCGGTTCCAACCTGACCCTGTGGAAAGGTTCGAAAGGCGTTGAGGCGGGTGATGCCAGCGGCAACTATATCTATTACGGCGTACGCGAGTTTGCCATGAGCGCCATTATGAATGGTGTCTCCGCCCACGGCGGTTTTATTGCCTATGGCGCAACCTTCCTGATGTTCCAGCAGTACGCGGCCAATGCGGTGCGTATGTCGGCGCTGATGAAGCTGCAAAATATTTTTGTCTACACCCACGATTCCATCGGCCAGGGCGAAGATGGCCCAACCCATCAGCCTATCGAAGTGCTGGCCACTTTGCGTCTAACTCCTAATATGGATACCTGGCGCCCTGCTGATTCGGCTGAAACTGCCGTTGCCTGGAAGGCGGCCATAGAGCGCAAAACTGGTCCTTCGGCGCTGGTCTTCAGTCGCCAGAACCTGGAGGCTTTCACGCGCACTCCTGCGCAGGTTGCCGATATCGCCCGCGGTGCTTACATACTGTTAGATTCTGTTGGCGAGCCGGATGCAATCCTGATTGCAACAGGTTCGGAAGTGGGGGTTACTGTGCAGGCTGCGAAAGCCTTGACAGCAAAAGGTCGCAATGTGCGCGTGGTCTCCATGCCATCAACCAGCGTGTTCGATCGCCAGGATGCACTCTATAAGGAATCCATTCTGCCGCTCAGCGTGCTGGCTCGCGTTGCTGTTGAAACCTCCCATGTGGACTACTGGACAAAATACGTGGGTCTCGACGGTCGTGTGGTGGGAATGCACGGTTTCGGTGAATCTGCCCCAGGCCCGGCACTGCTCGAACATTTTGGCTTTACGGTTGATAATATCGTCAGCACGGTTGAAGAATTATTGGAAGATTGATTGTAAAAAATACCCGGCGAGAGTCGGGTATTTTCATCTGGGGTGGTAAAAATGGCTTTATTTAAAGCGGTTGCCCTGAGTGTGTTTTTAGAAATTTGAAAGCCTGGTTCGCGAGTATTGGCACTCATTGACGCGCGCGGGTATGAGTTGTTTCCATATCAATCATTGCCTGCAACAGGCCAGTATTTTAGTAAATAATTGCCAACGCAAAAAATTAATATCCTATGTATCGAGGAATTTCCATGACTGTAAAATTAATGCAAGACCAAGATCTCTCCGGTAAGCGTGTATTGATTCGCCAAGACCTTAATGTTCCCCTGGATGATGGACGCATCACCAGCTTTGTGCGCATTGATGCTTCCATCCCGACAATCAAAGCAGCTTTGGCCAAGGGTGCCAAGGTGATGGTGATGTCGCACTTGGGGCGCCCCGAAGAAGGGGTTTATGAAGAGGCTTCTTCACTCGCACCTGTGGCCAAATACCTCAGCGAAAAGTTGGGTCGCGCTGTGCCGCTGGTAAAAAACTGGGTGGATGGCTTTGCCGACCAGGGCGATCTGGTACTGCTGGAAAACGTGCGTTTTAATATTGGCGAAGGAAAAAATTCTGACGAACTCTCCAAGAAAATGGCCGCGCTCTGCGATGTGTTTGTGATGGATGCTTTCGGCACGGCGCACCGCGCGCAGGCCTCAACCCACGGTGTGGCTAAATTTGCCCCCATCGCCTGCGCGGGTCCCCTGCTGGCGGCAGAGCTGGATGCGCTGGGCAAAGTGCTCGACAATCCAGCGCGTCCGCTGGTGGCTATTGTCGGTGGTTCAAAAGTTTCCACTAAATTAAGTGTGCTTGATGCGGTATCCAAAATTGCCGATATAGTGGTGGTTGGCGGTGGTATTTCCAATACCTTCGTTGCCGCTGCTGGCAATGAAGTGGGCAACTCGCTGCATGAGAAAGACCTGATCCCTGAAGCCAAGCGCTTGTGCGCGGCAACCAAAGTGGTCTTCGCCACAGATGTGCGCGTGACTAAAGAGGGCTTCAAATCCTGGAATCACAATTCTGTCGCCCTGGCAAAAAAAGCCAACGAAATCCAGGCCGATGAAGAGATTATCGACTACGGTCCCGAGACGGCAGCCCATGTTTCCGAAATTATCAAAAATGCCAAAACCATTCTCTGGAATGGCCCTGTCGGCGTTTTTGAATTCGATGCTTTTGCAAAGGGTACAGAAGCCATCTCCCGCGCGATTGCCGCGAGCGATGCGTTCTCTGTAGCAGGCGGTGGAGATACCTTGGCAGCTATCGACAAGTGGAACCTCGCCGATAAGATTTCCTATGTGTCCACCGGCGGCGGTGCATTCCTTGAGTTCGTTGAAGGGAAGACATTGCCTGCCGTTGCCATTTTGGAAGAGCGCGCGAAAAGCTAGTGAGCCTCTGAAAAATCTTGGCGAGACAGTCAGCCCGAAGCAAAAACAGGTAATTTTTCAGAAGTTCTCTGATTAAGTGCGCAGACTCAGGGGCAGCCACTTATGCAGTGGTTTGCGCCTGTTGTGTAACTGAGGGAGATTCGAGTGGAATCTATGGTAGTTCGCACCTGAAGGTATCATAGGTTGCGTTAATGTGAGTAATATTGTCGGTGCTCTGAAAAGTCATTGCAGATTACAGGGAAGATATACTTCCTTGGATATAATATTTTATTCAAAACTAAAGGATTGTCTTTATGCTATTAAAAAGTTCTGTTGGTAAAAAGGGAGTTAATCATTCCTCTGATGTGAAATTAGTTCAAGAGTTATTAAACAGGACGTTAAGAACTCCTTTTCGCTTGTTAGGGGTTGATGGGATTCCAGGTACTAAGACGCAGCTCGCTATCAGTAATTTCCAACAAAAAGTGGTTGGGCTTAAAATGCCTGATGGGTTGATAGAGCCTCATGGGAAAACCTGGGTGCATTTGCAGAAGTATCTGCAAGATTCTCCAAACTTACAAACCGCTGATTACCGTGTGTTCCCAAATGTTGAGCAGAAACCATTTGCTGTTGAGCATAAATCATTCAAAAAAGATGTTGTAGTAATCTCAAAAAATATAGCCTGGGGAGCAAAGGTTTCCAATGCTTTTAAAGTAAAGGTTGTAGAGATTTGTAAATATTTAGATGTGGCGCCTGATTACTTGATGTCCTGTATGGCTTTTGAAACGGGAGAAACCTTTAGCCCCAGCATAAAGAATGCTGCGGGAAGTGGTGCGACGGGATTGATACAGTTTATGCCCTCTACAGCGAAGTCATTAGGCACCACTGTCATCAAGCTTGGGGAGATGACAGCTGTAGAGCAGTTAGAATATGTAAAAATGTATTTTACTCCTTATAAGGGCAAGTTGAAAAAACTAGAGGATGTCTATATGGCTATTCTCTATCCTGCTGCGATAAGTCGCTCAGTTGACCATGTATTGTTTGAGGCAGGCACGAAGGCTTACGATCAAAACAAAGGGTTTGATGCTAATAAGGATGGAAAAATCACTTTGCAGGAAATTTCCGCTAAAGTAAGACAAAAATATGAAATAGGTTTGCGTAGAGGTTATTTAGGATAAAAGCAATGAAAATAAAAAATGCATTGATACTTTTACTGCTGGTGTGCTGGGGAGTGTCAGCTTGTGCTGGCAATGACCAATGGGTTGGCACCTATGCTTATGAAGCATCCCTGGGAGAAACTGTTGCAGGAGAGGAAGCTGTAGTGGCTTACACCTTAGTGGTCGGTGCGGGCACTTGTAAAATTTCTATTGAGGGATTTCAGGTGTCTGAATCTATTATTTGCAAGGCTGCCGATGCAGGAAGTAATTTGGATGTAAAATTTCAATCTTATGATAATGGATCGGTTGCAAACAAATATGGAGTTGTTGTTTACAAGGAAAATAGTTCGCTGTTGCGACTTGAGCGGGGAAAAGAGCTGATCACTACCTGGGGCGAACTCTTGCCGGATGAATCTCTTGCAAAAACAGGAAAATATTTTAAAAAGCTGAAATAGATTTAAAAGTATGGGTTGGGCATTTCTTAATGGCGAGAGCACTTCTTTATGCAGAATGCTTGTGGAATTATCGCAGCATTTTGAATAAGCGTTGGCGCAAGTCTGCGAGCCCAAGAGTGCTCAACTCGCCTAAAATAATTAAGTCGCTATACTTATTGTGTTTTTGAGCTGGCCAGGTGGACGTTTTGAGGCTTGTGTCACACGCCTTATCCTCCAATCTACAGTTGAAAGAAATGCTACCATCCGAGTAGAATCTGGTAGGCTTTACCACATATATTAATTATTAAAGGAAGCATCCTGATGAAAGCGAAAGCTCTTGTATTTGCAGCCCTATCGGTCCTAACGGTATCTGCTGTGGCGGATACTCAGTCTAACAGCGGCTTTTATGCTGGTGGTGGGGTCAACAGGGTCGAGCTTAAAGACAGCGATGCCGGTTGGACAGCCGTTGAATTGCTGGGTGGCTACAAGCTGAATCCTTATGTCGGTGGAGAGTTGAGGTTGGGCGCTGCGGCAGAGGGTGATCCTAACCTGGTGGGTTATAGCTCGCTTTACTACCGGACAGAGAGCGCAAACCCGACAGCAAAAGCCTATTTGCTGGCCGGCGTATCATCGGGCATTATTTCGGTGAAAAATGCTGCCCCGGATGAAGATGATACCCATAGCTTTTTTGGTGCATCCTTTGGTGCGGGTGTGGGTTTTGTCATTAACAGCGATTGGAATTTAAATCTGGAATATCGCCTTCTGGCCAAAGATACTGACAAGGATCTTGAATTGACCAGCATTGCGGCCACCATTGATTACCGTTTTTAAAGCCTGTTTGCACCTGATACAGGTCGCAGTTGTTGGTACCACTTGCGAACGCAGGCTGCTCTCCCAACAAACAGGTTCCGCACACCCCAACCAAAAATAAAAAGCCAATGAGATTGGCTTTTTATTTTTGGCAATCCACGCAGTAGACCGTAGTCCTGTCCCCCATACGAATTTCCTTCAACGCCCTGCCGCATTGCCCGCATGGCTCACCGCCTCTGCCATAGACCAACAGCTGTTGCTGGAAATAGCCGGGTTTGCCATCGCCACCGACGAAGTCGCGCAGGGTTGTGCCGCCCTGGTCGATCGAACGCTTGAGCACAAATTTGATTAAGCGCACAAGGTCTTCACACTGAGTCCTGCTGAGGGCACCGGCTTTGCGGAGTGGTTTGATACGGGCCATAAACAGAGCCTCGTTCGCGTATATATTGCCGACCCCCACGACAATGTGGCTATCCATAATAAATTGTTTGACCGGTTGGCTGCGCTTGCGGCTGCGCTGATACAAATAGTCTGCCGTGAACTGGTCGGTGAGCGGCTCGGGGCCGAGCTTGCTGAGTAGGGAGTGCTCGGTCGGACTTCCCGCAATCCACAGCAGGCAGCCAAAGCGGCGCGGGTCATGGTAGCGCAGGGCTATATCGCCGAACACCCAATCAAAGTGATCGTGGGGATTGGCCGGTGATTTCGCCTCCACAATACGCAGGCTGCCGGACATGCCCAGGTGAATAAGCGCATGCCCTTGTGCAAATTCAAACAGCAAATATTTACCGCGCCGGGAAATAGCCAGCAATGGCTGGCCGCTCAAGAGTCCCGGTAGCTCTTGCGGAATAGGCCAGCGCAGGTTGGCGCGGCGAATAATGACCTGTGTTACAACGCGTTTAGCTATGTGTGGTGATATGCCACGGAGGGTCGTTTCTACTTCGGGTAATTCTGGCATGGCTTCCTGGGTATTGAGTGTTGGTATTTAAACTTTAATGTGACAAATTGTGTCATTTTTGAGCAATAAAAAGTTGTGGCGGACAAAAAGAATACAGTTTGTGGTGCCTGTTTTCTGCAAAATTTTAAGGAGCACATTGTTTAACCAGTAATTTTTTCCTTTGGCTTGGTTATTGCTCCTGCACGGACAATGGGCATCATATAACACTAGGCTTTTTTTTGGAGCAATCATGTCGGGATTTAGGTTTACAGCAGTCGCCCTCTGGGCCATTGCGGTTGGCGCCAGTGCCGCCCCCGTGGTCAGTTTATCCAAGGGGAACCAGGTGACAACCCAAGTGGCTGATGCCGTGACGGTGGATTTCAACGCAGGCTGTGGTTATGCCAGTTGCAGTGGGAATTATAAGATTGTCAGTGGCAGCCTGCCTGGCGCCTATACGCAGCCTTTTGCGATTGACTCACCCTATTTGAGCTTGGCCAATCCCTCTGCAGCTATACACACGGCAGTCTTTGACCTGGGGACAACCGCCAATTATTTTGGCTTGTTTTGGGGGTCTATAGACGACTATAACAGCATCACCTTCTATCGTGACAATGTTGAGTTGGCCAGTGTTAGTGGTGCGGATATTGCCGGCAAACAGGCTAATGGCAATTCGGTTGGCTTTGCCTCTAACCGCTATGTCAATTTCGATTTTGGCAATGATGTCTATGATACTGTCAGGTTGAGCAGCAGCAATTTTGCTTTTGAAAGTGATAATCACGCCTACAAATCCACCTTTGTGCCAGAGCCGGTGAATCTGGTACTTATGGCCCTGGGAGTGTTTTGCCTGGGCGCTGCGCGGCGGATGCAGCGTAAATAAGTAAAATCAGACCTGCTGCGGCAGGTTTAGGGGCTATGGTTTTCAAGCCAGGCTTCCAGGATCAGGCGGGCGGCAATGGAATCTACCGGGTTATTCTTGTAGTCGCGTGAACCGCCGCGGCTGATAACTTCGCCCTTGGCCTCAAAGCTGCTCAGGCGCTCGTCATACATTTCAACCTTGACACCAAAGCGGCCATGCAAGCGATTGGCAAATTTCCGCGCCCTTGAGCTGAGTTCGCTTTCACTGGCGTCCATATTCAACGGCAGGCCGACCAGCACCAGGTCTGGCTGCCATTCGCCGAGGATTTTTTCGATCTGACTCCAGTCGGGTATACCGTCTTTGGCTTTGAGGGTGGGCAGTGAACTCGCTGTGCCGCTGATGGTTTGACCGCAGGCTAGACCAATATTTTTGGTGCCATAGTCAAAGGCCAGAAGGGTCTTGATCATGCGGAGGCGTCTCTAAAATAATTTGCGTTGCTGCAGTGATGCGTTGGCAGGCGCTGATTTCTGCATCAGGATGTAATTAAGCGTGACCTGCCGTATTGGCTATCAAGCTGACATTGATCCCCAGAGCGAGGGCGGCAAGCGTCCAGCGCTGTTCGAAGGGTGTGTTGAAAATAATATTTTTATCGGCGGGTACGGTCAGCCAGGAATTGGCGGCTATTTCAGCTTCCAGCTGACCTTTGTCCCAACCTGCATAGCCCAGGGCAAGCAGGCAGGGCTTGGGGCCATGGCCTGCTGCTAAGGCGTCTATGATATCGCGTGATGCTGTGACGCTAATGTCTTCTGAAACTTTGATTGTCGAGTTCCACTGGCTGTCGCTGGGGTGGAGCACAAAGCCTCGCTCGATTTGTACTGGCCCGCCGGCAACTATGGGCGCCGAACCCTGATGGGCAGTATCTTCAAGGTTCATCTGGGCAAAGATTTCGGCCAGGGTCATGGGCAGGGGATTGTTGATGACTATACCCATGGCTCCATTTTCATTGTGCTCGCAGATATAGGTAACACTTTGGGCAAAAGAGGTATCTTGCATGCTGGGCATGGCAATCAAAAAATGATCGCTAAGATTGCCGGTAGCAAGATCGGTGGTATCTATATCGTAAGTGAGTTTTTCTGTCATGCATTGAGTATTGGGTCTTTCGTCAGGGAACACAAGCATCTGAGCTAAATTTTACGCTTTATTGTGCGCTGGTGCTGATGCCTGTCATCTCAAACTTCCAGGTGCGGATAATCTGCAATCGGTCAGACTGGCGGCGTATTTCAGGGGGAAATTTGGCGAAGGGAGCCGCCAGGCGCACTATTTGTCGAGCGGAGTCATCAAGCAGGCGTTTGCCGGAGGACTGCAATATATCTATCTGATGGATAGAGCCGTCCGGGTTGATAATCACGGAAAGGCGCAGGCTGCCGCTGATATGTTGGTTGATGGCCTCCTGGGGATAATTGCGCTTGCCGACCCGCTCAATTTTCTCGCTCCAGTCGTGCAGGTATTTGGCATCGAAAGACTCTTTGGCCGACACCGATGTGAGGGTACGTATGCGCGGACGCTTGGCATATTCCTGGCGCTGCTGGTCGAGCTTGGCCTGGAGGCTGGCGATTTCGTTGTTGAGAGGGGTTTGATCTTCACGCTCGCCTTCGCTGGGTTGCTTCTCTTCCTGGTGCTCCGGTCTTTCTTTCAGGGCTACCTCAGTTGTGCTGGCACCCTGGGTGGTAATGATACGCTGGTCTTTTTTTTCTTCGGGGGATGCTGCTGCTACCTTGGGAATGGGATTGACATCGCGCACCTGTGCGTCAGCAAATTCTGCCTGGTGTTCGCTGGTAATCTGCCGGGCGATCTCCTCGGTGCCACTGCCCTCCTGATGGTGCTGCGCCAGGAAGTCGGCATCCTCGGGCGCTTTCTGCGATTTATGGGTGGCCAGGGTGATTTCCATGGTCTGCGAGCCAAGATTTGGCTTTGGCATCTTGAAACCAATGCCCAGGATAATAAAAGCGTGCAGGGCCAGTGCGACAAACAGGGTAAAGCTAAGGCGGTCGCTCGCGCTGACGCTCTCCACTTTGGCAAATTCCGGTGGGCTTGTGGCTGCAGCCATCAGCGTATATCCGATGGCTGCAGGCGGTTCTCTATGGCATCCATTAAGCGAGCGCCAATATGGGTGCCGTAGGCCTTATCAATCTCCCTTGCGCAGGTTGGACTGGTGACGTTGATTTCAGTCAGATATTTGCCTATGACGTCCAGACCGACAAACAGCAGACCTTTTTCTTTCAAGGTGGGGGCCACCTGCTCTACTATCCAATAGTCTTGTTCGGTGAGCGGCTGGGCTATGCCCGTGCCGCCCGCTGCCAGGTTGCCGCGGGTCTCGCCCTTGGCGGGAACCCGAGCAAGGCAATAGGGTACAGGTTCGCCGTCGACTACCAAAATTCGCTTGTCTCCCTCGCTGATTTCGGGGATATAACGCTGCGCCATAATGGTTTGCGAGCCGTGCTGGGTCAGGGTCTCCAGGATGACGCCAATATTGGGGTCGTCCTGGCGACAGCGGAAAATACTGCTGCCGCCCATGCCATCCAACGGCTTGAAGATCACATCGAGATGCTCATGATGGAACATGCGCAAGCGATCCATATCACGGCTGACCAGTACTGGTGGGCAGCAGTGGGGAAACTGGGTGGCAAATATTTTTTCATTGCAGTCGCGCAGGCTGCGCGGGTCGTTGACCACCAGGGTGCCTTTTTTTTGCGCCATTTCAAGCACATAGGTGCTGTAAATAAACTCGTTATCAAAGGGGGGATCCTTGCGCATCAGGATGACGTGCAAATCAGCCAGAGCCCTGTCTTCGCGCAAACCGAGGTTATACCAATCATCGGGATCCTGGGATACGCTGAGGTGGCGCATGCTGGCACGTGCTTCACCCTGTTGCAGATAAAGGTCTTTCTGCTCCATATAATGCAGAGACCAGCCGCGTTTTTGTGCCGCCAATAGCAGTGCCAGAGTGGTGTCTTTGTGGAATTTGATATCGGCAATCGGATCCATGACTACGCCAAGAGACAGGAGCATAAGGTTTCTCGTTTATCATTATGTGGAGGTTGTTATTCCGTGCCTTAACGTTAAGTCCTGAATGCGGTTAAATCAAGTGCCGAATCCACAGATTTAGCATGCTGGGAGCCGCTCTAAAAGCTGCCCGCTATGAACTGTTTTGCATATATTTAAGCAGTTATGGCGAAACCCTATAAACTGTGTTAAAAGTGGTTGTTGCCTATAATGACATGCAGGCTGCGAGGCGCGTTTATTTCGCTGGTTCTACAGGTTCTTTTGGCGTGAATAACCGTATCTGGCAAGCATCGCCTAACTAAAGAAAGGTCAGTCAGTATGGAAGTCAGTTTAGAAAGTCTCAAAGTGATGGTGATCGACGATAGTAAAACCATTCGTCGCACGGCAGAAACTCTGTTAGAGAAAGTCGGATGTACGGTAATTACCGCGACAGATGGCTTCGATGCCTTGGCCAAAATCGCGGATACCCGTCCCGATATTATTTTTGTCGATATTATGATGCCGCGTCTCGATGGCTACCAGACCTGCTCACTGATTAAGAATAACAGCGAGTTTAAGTTGATACCGGTGATTATGCTCTCCAGCAAGGATGGGCTATTTGATAAGGCGAAAGGCCGCATTGTTGGCTCTGATCAATATCTCACCAAACCTTTTAGTAAAAGTGAGCTTTTGGAAGCGATTACCACTCACGTAAAGCATCTGAAAGTGTCTTGATAAGTAGGATAAAGGCGGGAACCTCTGCAAAAATCTGGCGCTAGCTATGGCTGGACAGGTGAGTTTTCAGGGGGTTCCGCAGTAGAGAGCTGCCAATTTATAATAATGTTAGTGTGGAGCTGCCATCATGGCCCGAGTGTTAATTATTGATGATTCGCCAACGGAAACCCACAAGCTCAAAACCATGCTGGAAAAAGGCGGCCATGTGGTGCTGGCGGCTGAGAATGGTGAGCTGGGTGTTGCCCTGGCGTTGAAGGAGCGTCCTGATGTGGTACTTATGGATATAGTCATGCCCGGCTTGAATGGTTTCCAGGCGACCCGCCAGCTGTCAAAGTTGCCAGAAACGGCGAATATCCCCGTTATCATAGTCACCACCAAGGATCAGCAGACTGATCGCGTGTGGGGCATGCGCCAGGGTGCCAAAGCCTATCTTTCCAAACCGATTACCCTGGATGTGTTGATGTCCACTATGGCGGAAGTCATGTAATTTGGCCATCTGGTCAACGATGTGATCCCAGTCAAATGAGGGATACCCCTGCAGGACTCCCAAAATGCTACACCATCGCCAGTCTTGAAGAGACTGATGATGGTCGAGAAGGATAGTTGTTATGTCAGAACCCCAGGCGGCTTTTACAGCGCTACTCAAGCTGGCGGAAAGCAGTCGCGCCAATGCACAGGGACTGCCTGCTCAAGCCGATATTCGCCCATCCTGGAGCGGCATAGGTTTCTCGCTGATGGGCAACTATTTTGTCGCCCCTATTGGCGAAGTCTCGGAAATGCTACAGGTTCCCAACTACACGCATCTGCCGGGTGTCCAGCCCTGGGTAAAAGGCGTTGCCAATGTTCGCGGACGGCTGCTGCCGCTGTTTGATCTGGCCGCCTTTTTTGGCGATCGTCTGACCGGCAGCCGCAAGCATCGCCGGGTGCTGGTGCTGGAAACGGAGACCCTCTACAGCGGTTTGATGGTCGACAGGGTGTTCGGTATGCAGCACTTTCCTATGGATGAGTACAGTGAGCAGGCGGGCATTCTGCCCAACAATGTTATGCCTTTTGTCACTGGCAGCTACGCTTCCGGGGGGCAGCAGTGGTCCCTGTTTCGTCCGGCGCTGCTGGCGGAAGATCCACGTTTTACCAATGCTGCCAAAAGCGGATAGCCCGCAGGATTTACTTCCACTGCGAATGAAACAATAAAAACCTAGAGTCGATTAGGAGCATCAGATGAAATTTGAAACCAAAAGCTTAATAGCAGCGTACAAGGCAAACCCGCGTATTGCTTTTGCTGTGTTTTTGCTCGTGCTGTCGTTGATTGCAGCGATCGGCTGCTACATTATTGTCTCCAAGGATGCCAATCGCGATCAGCGCCATCTGCAGCAGCTTGCGGACTTGCGTGTGCAGGCCTATCGCTTGACCTTGCTGGCGAGGGATGCAACCTCCGGCAGTGAAAAAGCCTTTGATGACCTGTCTCTGGTGTTGAAAAACATGGACGGTGTCTGGAACAAATTGCGCGCAAGTGATGTGGGCACCAGTGAAGCCCTCAAGAAAAAAATGAGCGCCTATAACACTATTTGGGGTGGCCTTAAGAATAATGCCCAGGCAATTGCCACCAACAAGGATCTGATTGTCAATCTCAATAGTGTGGGGCGCTATCTCAATGACAATCTGCCAAACCTGCAGATTGAGCACAATAATGTGGTGGAAATTCTGCTGGATGCCAAGGCGCCGAGCGACCAGGTTTCCGAAGCGCAAATGCAATCCTGGCGCGCCGAGCGCATTGGTCGCAATGTCGATAAAATGCTGCGTGGCGATATGGATGCAAATGCTGCAGCCAGTCAATTTAACAGCGATGCCAATCTCTACAGTCGCGTCCTGCAGGGCATGAAGGATGGCGATGCCGCCATTCATGTCAGCCGCATCAACGATCCTGCAGCGCGGGCCAGCCTGGATAAAATCAATAAAGTTTTCAGCAATGTAAATAAATCGGTCAAAGAAATGTTTGAAGGTTCTTCGACCTTGTTCCTGGCTCGCCAGGCGAGCGATGCGCTGTTGACGGGCACTCCGCAATTGCTCGATGCCCTGACCAAGGTTCAAGAGGAGATTACCGGCCAGGCGAACACTCGCGCAATCAATAACAAATTGATTTTGGTGTTGCTGGCAGTCGCCTTGGCGGCCATCGGATTTATCGGTGTGATCCTGTTTCTCGGCACCCGCCAGCGCCTGGAAGATACGGCAGACACCAACGACCGCAACCAGGCCGCGATTTTGCGCCTGCTGGATGAACTTGAGAATCTCGCCGAGGGCGACCTCACCACCACAGCCACAGTAACAGAAGATTTTACCGGTGCTATTGCCGACTCCATCAACTTCACTATCGACCAGTTGCGCATTCTGGTTGCGCGCATCAATGAGACCGCCGTCAACGTATCAGCGGCTGCCCAGGCCACCCAGCAGACCGCATTACATCTTGCAGAAGCTTCGGAACATCAAGCGCAGGAGATTGCCGGTGCCTCTGCAGCGGTCAATGAGATGGCGGTCACCATCGACCAGGTATCTGCCAATGCTACGGAATCGGCAACGGTAGCTGAGCGCGCGGTATCCATCGCGGGCAAGGGTGCGACTGTGGTACAAAATACCATTCACGGTATGGATACTATCCGCGAACAGATCCAGGATACGTCCAAGCGCATTAAGCGTCTCGGCGAGTCGTCACAGGAGATTGGCGATATTGTAAGTCTGATCAATGACATTGCTGACCAGACCAATATACTCGCACTCAATGCGGCGATTCAGGCCTCTATGGCCGGCGATGCCGGTCGCGGCTTTGCGGTGGTAGCGGATGAGGTGCAGCGCCTTGCAGAGCGTTCAGCGGCGGCGACCAAGCAGATCGAAGCCCTGGTAAAAGCCATTCAGAACGATACCAATGAAGCGGTTATCTCAATGGAGCAAACTACTTCTGAAGTTGTGCGCGGTGCGCGCCTTGCGCAGGATGCGGGTGTGGCTCTGGGAGAAATTGAAAATGTATCCTCCAGTCTTGCTGAGTTGATTCAGAATATTTCCAATGCCGCCAGTCAGCAAGCTTCATCCGCAGGCCATATTTCCAATACCATGAATGTTATCCAGGAGATCACCACGCAAACATCAGCGGGCACCTCAGCCACGGCAGAATCCATTGGTAACCTCGCCGAGATGGCGCTCGATCTGCGTGAATCTGTAGCCGGTTTCAAGCTGCCGGAAGAAGGCCTGTCCCAGCAGGCTCGAGGCGCGATACAAAAGGCCAAGGCCACAGGGCCAAGGCTGGATGCCGGTGCGAATGGCGATGTCTATTCGCCAGCCCAACAGGCTAACGTATAAGTATCCATGCCGACCCGCAGTGGTATTGATTGCATCGCTCATTTAAGAGTGTCTGTTCACAATGGAACCCTGGTTGCTGTTGTCAGGAGCAGCTTACCCTTCCATTGTGGGCGTCTGCGTAATAGCTGCAGTGAAATCTTCACAGGCCTTGCGCGCGACGAGCGAAAATAACAAGAGGAAAGCTCTGCATGGCAGACAACCGTAATTTTGCAGCCTTGGATTGGTTAATCCCCGAGATTAGCGAAACGCTCCAGGAAGCCAGGCAAACCCTCGAAGCCTATGTCGAAAATGCGCAAGATGTTGTGCAGCTGCGCGCCTGCCTGACTTATATCCATCAGGTACACGGCAGTTTGCAGATGATGGAGTTTTTTGGCGCGGCCATGCTGGCCGATGAAATGGAACGGCTTGCGCAAGCCATGATTGTGGAAAGTGTTTCCGAGCCAGGTGAAGCGCAAGAAGTGCTGATGCGTGGCATTTTGCAATTTCCTCCGTATCTGGAGCAGCTGAAATTATCGCGAAACGACAATCCACTGATCGTTCTTCCTTTACTTAATGATCTGCGTGCGGTGCGTGGCGAAAGCCTATTGACCGATAGTACTTTGTTTGTTCCTGATCTTGCCCCGGCAAAAAAAATAAGTGGTGGGCGTTCAACGGCCGCGCAGGACAATGTGCAATTTCAGGCAATGGCACTCAAGCTGCGACAGATGTTCCAGTATGCGGCCGCCGGTTTTATTCGCGGTGTCAGCACGGCGGACAATCTGGCTTATCTGCAAAAAGTTTTTTTGCGTCTGCACAAGCTTACCCAGGGCAGTGCGCGTCATGCGCTCTGGGATATCTGCCTGGCCTTGGCAGAGGCGCTCGAAAACGATGTGCTGGAGATGAGTGCAGCGTTGAAAAATCTGTTGCGCCAACTCGATAAGGAAATAAAAATTCTGGCGGTCTACGGCATTAAATCGCTAAGCAGTTATACCAGCGATGAGCTGATAAAGAATCTCCTCTATTACGTGGCTCGCGCAGGAAAAAATACGTCCCATTTTCAGGAGGCCTCGCAGTTAAAACGCATTTACGAAACCTATAACCTGGCCAATGCGCTCATCGAAGGCGGAGGTCAGGTTGCCGATCAGCACTTTCTGGCTGCGCCAGATAGCGCGGCTATGCGCTCGGTGACGGAAGCGTTAAAAACAGAACTGGAAACGGTCAAGCTTGCGCTGGATGAATGTATTTCGGATGAGTTGGGTCAGCAGCGCCTGGGTGATATTGCACCTGTGATAAAGCGTATTGCCGATACCATGGCGGTATTGGGGCTAGGTTTGTTGCGCAAGCGCGTGCTGGAACAGGGTGCTGCCCTGGAGCTGATGGCCAGCGCAAACCGCGCGCTCTCTCAGGATGAACTCTTGTTGGCCGCCGGCAATATTATTGCTATCGAAAACGAACTGGAGAGTCTCGCCCAGTCTCAACCCGCCGCCCGCAATGGAGACCCGCTCAGCGAAAACGATATTACCCTGGCGCGCGCCAAGGAAGCTGTGTTGCACGAATCCCGCATGGGGTTGGAGAAGACCAAAAATGCGATTGTCGAATATATAGCATCGCAATGGGATCGCAAACATCTGCTGGAGGTGCCCTCCAGTCTGCGCGAAGTTCGCGGCGGTCTGGGAATCATTCCGCTGCCTGAGGCTGCACGCATCATCGCCGCCTGCACCCGCTATATCGAAGAGCAACTGCTCGCCGAAGAAGAGACCCCGCAGTGGTCTAAACTGGATTCGCTGGCCGATGCCATCGCCAGCATTGAATATTATCTGGAACGGCTGAGCAGTGGTGCTACGCAAGAAGAGAATGATATTTTACTAAGCCTCGCCGAAGAGAGCGTGGCTCTGCTCGGCTATGGCAACACCAGCCAGTCATCGACCGCTGTATTGGCCGATGAGCCCGATCTAGACTTTAGCGATGAAGAGTCTGCGCCGCTCGACACAGAGATGCTGGATGCTGATGAAGCACATCTCGCGGCAGCTTACCAATCGGCGCTGAAGGTTGAATCCCTTGAAGATGTATCCACAGATGCGGCTATCTCGGGTGCGCTAGCTAAAATGGAAGCTCAAGCAGGGGCGCTCGATATTCCCCCGTATGAGAATTTCACGCTGGAATCGCAAGAAACTAATCAGGCCTATCTTACCCACGAAAAGAGCGATGACCGCGAGGCCGATTCGCAGGTGGGTGAGCCTGAAGCAGATTATGTGGTTGCCCCCATTATAAAACCATCACTGCAGGGTGATAGCGGCGAAGAAGATGAAGTCGATGAAGAAATTATTGAGATTTTCGTTGAGGAAGCGGGCGAGGTCTTAACGGCTATCCAAAAATACTTTCCGCTCTGGGCTGGCAATTTTTCCGATGTAAAATCGCTTGCCGAATTTCGTCGTGCCTTCCACACCTTGAAGGGCAGTGGCCGAATGGTGAATGCGGTAGATATTGGTCGCCTGGGCTGGGCGATTGAAAATATGCTGAACCGCCTGCTGGACAAGAGTATTGAACCCGCTCAAGCGCATGTGTCCATGGTGGAAAAGGTCTGCGAAATATTGCCGGCGATGATCAGTGCCTTTAGCCAGCATCAGGAAAATCCCAAAGCCGAACTGACCGATCAATACTGTGCAATGGCAGAGTTGCTGGCTCAGGGGCAGGTGCCGGAAGAATTGCGCTCACTTGCTCCACCCACCCTCGCCAGTGAAACAGAGGATGCTTCTGTTGCAGCCCTGCCTGTGGAAGTTGTTGCAGTCGCCGCATCGGACAACACCGATGAAGAGCAGCAGTTATGGGATATTTTTGCCGGTGAAACACTGACGCATTTACAAATTGTCGAAGAATTTATTTCTCATATGCAGGCGGAGGCGCCCTGCTACCAGGTCCTGGGCGAGGATGTACAGCGCGCGCTCCATACGCTCAAGGGCAGCGCCTATATGGCGGGTGTCACCAGCATTGCTGAACTGGTCGCACCCCTGGAAAAACTCGCCAAGGATCTACGCAGTTATCAGGTGTTGGTGGGCGATGATATTTTGCAGCTATTGAAGGACGCTGTCCGCTATATTCACGCGGCTCTGGACAAGATTGCTGCAAGGAAAGTGCTGGACATTCCCGAAGCGCAAGCTTTTTTTGCGCGTGTCGGTGAATTGCATGATCTTTATATCGAGCCGCTGGTTCTGCAGCAAGGCCTGGATGAGAGTCAGGCCAATGCAGTGGATCCGAAGATTCTCTCGATGTTTATGACTGAAGAACTCAGTTCACTCTTGGATGCCGATAATATTATTGCCCGCTGGCAGCTGGCCCCCCTCAGAAGTGAAGTGCTGCAGCCTCTGCTCAATGAGTTGCGCCAACTGACACGTGGAGCCCGCCTTGCCAGCCTGCCACCTCTCGAAGCGCTGAGCGAAAAAGCTGAGCATCTTTATGAGCACATATTGATGCAGCATCTCAGCTGCACGACTGGTTTGTGCGAAGTATTGAATCAAGTGCATATCGCACTGCTCGATATGATGGATACTATTGCTGCAGGGCAGAACCTCAGCCCTGCATCAGTTGCGGTTCAGGCGGCCCTGGAGGATTGGATAACGCAAGCTGATGCCAATTTATCTTCGCTGCAATATTCTGCGGGGCAGAGTTCGATTGCAGAGATGAGCTCACCCGAGGAAGCGTCAGATGTTGGGCAGCTTTCAGTCTATGATGACGCGGACCTTGCGCGCGATGAAGTTACAACGGATAGCGACGTCATTGATTCTGAGCCGTCATTTACCGAGGCCGCTGTCGCACCGCTAGAGAATTCGTCCGCTGACGATGAGAGCAGCCTTGATGCGGGAGAAGACATTGTTGCAGGTGTGCTGCCATCACCTGTTGAAGACCATAGCGATATTGCCAAGGCCTTGAGTATTGCCGATGCTCTGGTGGATGAAACCCTGTCCGCCCTGGCGCAGCAGGAAAGATTAATTACTGAAGATATCACCGCAGAAATAAGGCAGTTGCAGGCTCCTGAACCCAGTGTGCGCTCCTATTATTTTACTGGCACAGATGACGATGAAGATTTCGATCCGGAAATTATTGAAATTTTTATTGAAGAGGCGCTCGAGCTGCTTGAAGACATAGAACGAGCCTTGCACAACTGGCAGGAAGATATCAGCAATCCGCAGCCCCTGGAGGAGCTTAAGCGCTATCTCCACACCTTCAAAGGCGGTGCGCGCCTGGCGGGATTGGCCGAGCTGGGGGATCTCGCCCATGATATTGAATCGCAGCTGATTGAAATTGATGATACCACTGATATCAATCAGGCGCTGTTTGCCAAGTTCAATGATTATCAGGATCTTCTGCATAAGGCTATAGCCCAGACCCGCATTCATCTCGACGCTGACTACGCCCTGGCGGAAGAGCTTGAACGCGAAGCGTCTGCGGCGAAAAAATCTGCGCAGGCGACCAGCAACCTAGAGACCGAGGGAACAGGGCAGTTGCCCGCGGTAGTCGAGCAAAACTTCGCTGCCCCGATCGACTTTGATCGTATCGCCCAAAAACCGAACTTGCTTACCTTTGCACCCAAGCCGAAACCTCCGGCAGCGGCTGTGCCAAACGTGCCCGGCACTGAGTTTGGCGGCGTGCGACAGGCCAATAGCAATCAGAGCGCGGCCCAGCATTTGGCGGCGCGTCGCAGCGGCCCGCAGGAAGTGGTCAAGGTTCCTGCAGAATTACTCGAAGAGCTGGTCAACCTTGCGGGTGAAACCTCTATTTCCCGCAGCCGCATGCAGCAGCAGGTGATGGACTTGGGTGGTGCCATAGGCGAAATGGACTCCACCATTCAGCGCTTGCAGGAGCAATTGCGCCGCCTCGATATTGAGACTGAGGCCCAGGTGGTTTTCCGCCAGGAGAAAATGGCCCTGAACGAAGAATTTGATCCGCTGGAGATGGATCGCTATTCGCAGTTGCAACAATTGTCGCGCTCGCTAATGGAATCTGCTTCGGATTTGATGGATCTGAAATATACCCTCGCCGACAAAACCCGCGATGCGGAAACCCTGTTATTGCAGCAGTCGCGCATCAATACCGATTTGCAGGAGGGGCTGATGCGTTCGCGCATGGTGCCCTTCTCGCGATTGGTGCCGCGCCTGCGCCGCATAGTGCGGCAGGCGGCCATTGAGCTTGGCAAGGAAGTGGATTTTGAACTGAGCAATGTCGAAGGCGAAATGGATCGTACAGTGCTGGAGCGAATAGTTGCGCCCCTGGAGCACATGCTGCGCAATGCGGTTGACCACGGTATTGAATCGCAACAGGAGCGCGTGGCTGCCGGCAAGCCGGCCGTAGGCCGCATTGCCTTGAGTCTCAGTCGCGAGGGCGGCGATGTGCTCTTGCGCCTCTCCGATGATGGTCGCGGTATAAACCTGGCGCGCGTGCGTGAAAAAGCCATAGAGCGCGGTTTGATTGCGGAAGATGCTCGCCTGAGCGAGCAGGATTTGATGCAGTTTATTTTATATGCGGGTTTCAGCACGGCGGACAAGGTGACCCAGATTTCCGGTCGCGGTGTGGGAATGGATGTGGTGCACTCCGAAATCAAACAGCTCGGCGGCTCCATGTTTATCGATTCGCGCTGGACCCAGGGTACAGAATTTATTGTTCGCCTGCCTTTTACTGTATCGGTCAACCGCGCGCTGATGGTACAGGTGGGCGATGACCTCTATGCAATTCCGCTGAATAGCATAGAAGGTATTGTGCGTGTCAGCCCCTTTGAATTGGAACACTATTATCAGGATAAGCTCGCGCGCTTCGATTATGCGGGTGAAAATTATCTGGTGCGCTATTTGGGCAATATGCTGGATAGCAGCCTGCAACCCAGGCTGGAGGGCCAGGTCCTGCCGCTGCCGGTGGTATTATTGCGCAGTGCGGAAGTCACTGTCGCCCTGCAAGTGGATCGCCTGCTGGGCAGCCGCGAAATCGTGGTAAAAACCTTGGGCGTACAGTTCAGTGCGGTACAGGGGCTCGCAGGTGCAACCGTGATGGGTGATGGCAGTGTGGTGGTCATTCTCGATTTGCATGCGTTGGTTCGTCAGCAGCTCGCGCTCGGCCTGGGGCACTCGGTACTGCTTGAGCCTTACCAAATCCCGACGCCGGTAGAGGTGGAAGAAAGCACGGATAAAACTATCATGGTTGTCGACGACTCAGTGACAGTGCGCAAGGTCACTACGCGCTTCCTTGAGCGCGAAAATTACCGTGTGATCACCGCCAAAGATGGCATCGAGGCCCTGCAATTGTTGCAGGACAACATTCCCGATGTGATGCTGCTGGATATAGAAATGCCGCGCATGGATGGCTTTGAGGTAGCAAAAAATATTCGCACCAGCTCGCGCCTGAAAGACCTTCCGATTATCATGATCACCTCGCGCACGGGTGAGAAACACCGAGAGCGTGCCCTGGATCTCGGTGTCGACAGATATATGGGCAAACCCTATCAGGAGGATCTATTGCTGGCAAATATCCAGGAGCTGATTGCCAGATCGCAACAATAATTACCGAACTGAGAAGCCGTTTGGCAAATAGAAAAATGGTGTGTGCAACCAAGAGTGTAAACAGAGGTCTCTATGGAAGATGTCAGCCGGATCGGTCAAAATAGCCAGCGGGAAGTGGCTAGTTTACTGATCCCCTTGAGTGGGCAAAGCATGCTGTTGCCCAACGTGACTGTAGCGGAAATTATTCCCAGGGCCGAGATACAGTCGGTGCAGGATGCTCCCCTATGGTATTTGGGAAACTGCCAGTGGCGCGAGTTGATTGTACCGGTCTTGTCTTTGGAAGCATTGAACGGTGAGCCGCCGCAACCTTTGAATCCGCGCTCGCGCTTTGCCGTGCTGAATACCACTGGGGTGGATGAGCATTTGCCCTTTATCGCTATATTGACCCAGGGTTTGCCGCGGTTGGCGCGCGTGAGCGAAGATGAAATCAGCGAGCGCGAAGAAGCAAAGAGAATGCCCTACGATTTAATGCAAGTTTCCTGGGCCGGTGAACAGGCAGTTATTCCCAATATCCCGGCAATCGAACGCACTTTTTTGGAGTATTTACATAACAATGATTAACAGCAGACCACAAAAAATAATGTCTATCGCCGCTCTGGCCTTGAGCGCAATTTTCCTGCAGGCCTGCGGTGGCCAGCGCGAGGCACCATTTGATCCAGATGGCACCAACAACAGCAGTAGTCGCGGAAGTGAAATTGAGGTGAAGGAATTAACAACAGGTACCTCGCCAGTCGGGTCAGTTGTCGAGAGTTCCAAACTGATTGTCATCAGCGATGAAGGAACCTACCAAAACTATTGGGCCAGCTATACAGGTACTGGTACGCCTAAGACGGTTGATTGGGTTAATTATCAGGTGCTGCTGGCTGATCTTGGCGAGACCACCAGCTGCGATATCAAATCGAGGATCAGCAATATCAATGCCTATAAGTATAGCGATACCAAGGTACAGGTGATTATCGACTATGGTACTTCAACAGCGGAGACTAGTTCCTCGAACTCCAGTAACTCTTCGTCCAGCACAAGCAACGCATCGAGTTCCAGCAGTTCTGCTGCATCCAGTTGTGGCAATGCCAATCTGATCCAACGCTATTATTTCTTTACGATCAAAACCCGCAGTGAATTATTTATTGAAGACAAAGTAAAATAATCACGGCCTTTTACTTTTCCAACAGCCTCCATGCAAAAACATGGGGGCTTTTGTTTTTATAGGTCTCCCCACAAATACTGCACCAGGCTGATGGCCGCCAGCGGCGCTGTCTCTGTACGCAGAATCCGCGGTCCCAGGGTCAAAGGCGAGAAGTGTTGCTGGAGTGCCTGTTCTATTTCTCTCTCGCTCAGCCCGCCTTCAGGGCCAATCAATAGTGCAACACTGCTGATATTTTGGCTCGCTGGCAGGCCCTGGTTGTCGCGATGATGCAAGACAAACTTTAACTCGGCATTGCACTGTGCAAGCCATTCGTCGATGGCAACGGGTTTGCTCAACTCCGGCAATAGATTGCGCTGGCACTGCTCGCAGGCGCTGACAATAATCTGCTGCCAGTGCTCGAGCTTTTTATCGCTGCGCTCATTGTTTAATTTCACTTCGGTGCGCTCGGTGAGCAGTGGTGTTATCTTGGTTGCGCCAAGCTCTGTGGCTTTTTGCAAAACCCAATCCATGCGCTCGCCGCGCGATACGCCAATGGCCAGTTCCAGTTGTAGGGGAGACTGGCGATCTTCGGCAATAAAATCTCGCAATTGAACACTGACAGCTTTTTTGCTGATGGCGGTAATGCTTGCGGAATATTCCCCGCCTCTGCCATTAAATAAAATCAGCTCGCGCCCTGCCTGCATCCTCAACACCTTAGCAAGGTGGTGCGAGGGGGCTTCCTCCAGGTCGATGGAAGAATTTGCAGCGAGGGGCTGTGCGGTAAAAATTCTGGGAATGCGCATAGTGTTTAGATCGTAAATTTTTTAATGGCCACGCGCGATAATATACTCAGACAATGCGCGCAAATAATTGGCCTTGCTGTCGAAGCCCTCCAGTGCAGCCAGCGCCTGCTGATGTAATTCTTGCGCCTTTGCGCGGGCGGCATCCAGGCCCAGCAATGCCACGTAGGTGGGTTTGTTGCGCGCTATATCGGCACCCTGCTGTTTGCCCAGGGTCTGGGTATCGGCGGTCACGTCGAGAATATCATCCTGTACCTGAAAGGCGAGACCTATGGCGGCAGCGTAAGTATCCAGTGCTGCCAATTGTGCACGACTGGCATTGAGCGCAGTGGCTCCCATGCTCACGCTTGCGCGAATCAAGGCACCGGTTTTGTGGCGGTGCATGTTTTCCAGTTGGGCGAGATCAAGCTGTTTGTCCACGGCTGCCAAATCAATGGCCTGGCCCAGTACCATGCCGCTCGCTCCTGAGGCCTGGGCTAATTGTTTTATCAATGCAAGCTGTGTCGGCGCTGCAACATTTTCGATATCGCACAACAGTTCAAAGGCGAAAGTCTGCAGCGCATCTCCGGCGAGTATCGCTGTGGCCTCGTCGTAGGCAATATGGCAGGTGGGTTTGCCGCGGCGCAGGTCATCGTCATCCATTGCCGGCAAGTCATCGTGGACCAGGCTATAGGAATGCAGGCTTTCCAGGGCGCAGGCGACGCGATCGAGCAGTGCCTGGTGGTTATCATCCATAGCTGCTTCACTGATGGCCAGTGCGCTGGCATAGGCCAGGGTCGGGCGCACACGCTTGCCGCCATTGAACAGGCTATAGCGCATGGCGGCGCGCAGTTGGGTGGAATCCGGGCCGGCCTGAGGGTTGGCTAGAGGCAGGAATCTATCCAGGGCGGCGTCGACACGATGATGGCACTGCAGGGCGAAGTCGGAAAAGTGGGCGATCATTGCTCATCGCTCACATCAAACTCACTTAAATGGATCTGTCCCTGTTGTTCTTGCAACAAGCTTACCTGCTGCTCTGCCTCGGCGAGGCGGGTTTGGCACTCGCGGGTCAGCTGGATACCTTCGGAAAAGGCTTGCAGGGATTGTTCTAGGGTTAAATCTCCCTGTTCCATCTTGTTAACCAGGGCTTCGAGTGCATTTAGCGATTGCTCAAAATCTACAGCTTTCTTTTTGGCGGCCATTGTTCTCTCGGGAATAGTGATTTGACGGCGATTATAAACCCGCAGTGGCCCCTTGGCGAACATAATAGTGACAGGGGCTGACGGGGTGTTTGTAGGATATCTCTTACAGGATTTGCGGAGATGCTCCACTGGAGATTGGCGTACAGTTCAACAATAATGACATGGCTTGTGATAAGCGCATAAGGACTATGTGACAGGGCTGGCATCAGTCAGGTCGATCACAGGCGTCCTGTAAGGCAACCCACTGCATCCCCCTGCAGTGGGTTTTTTTATGCCTGGTAATCCTGCTCGCGGATAACCGCGAGGAATTCTTCGCCAAACCTTTCCAGCTTGCTCTGCCCTACTCCGGTTATGGATAGCAGCTGTTCTTGCGTCAGCGGGCGAAACGCCAACATTTCGCGCAGGGTAGCATCGTGGAAAATAACATAGGGCGGCACGCCATGTTCCTCGGCGAGGCGTTTGCGGCAGGCGCGCAGGGCATTCCACAGTGGCTGATCTTCTGTGTCCACCGCCACACCCTGTTTGCGCGCGACGCTGACAGCGCTGGTTTTAATGTCGCGGCGCAGGTGGATGGTTTCTTCGCCGCGCAGGATCTTGCGGCAGGCATCATTTAGCTTTAGGCCACCATAGGCCTGGGCATCCACATCCAGCAGGCCACGGGCGACCAATTGTCGGAAAATGGATTTCCATTCATCTGCCGCTATATGTTTTCCTATGCCGTAGGTGGTTAGTTGCTGATGGGCAAACGAGAGTATTTTTTCCGTATTGCTGCCGCGCAGCACATCTATCACATGGCCTGCACCAAAGCGCTGGCCGGTGCGATAGACGCAGGAGAGCGCCATGCGCACCGGCTCGGTGGCATTCCAGGTCTGCGCCGGTGTCAAGCAGCAGTCGCAATTGCCGCAGGCTTGAGGCAGGTTATCGCCAAAATAACGCAACAGGGTTTGGCGGCGACAGCTGGTGATTTCGCACAGGCCCAGCATCGCATTTAAACGCTGTTGCTCATTGCGTTTGAACTCTTCGCTGCCCTCGGAGCCGGACATCATCTGTCGCAACTTCACCACATCCTCCAGGCCGTAAAGCAAGAGCGTTGTGGCGGGTTCTCCATCGCGCCCTGCGCGTCCGGTTTCCTGATAGTAGGCTTCAATACTTTTAGGCAAATCCAGGTGCGCGACAAAGCGGACATCGGGTTTATCAATACCCATACCAAAGGCGATAGTGGCCACCATAATGATCTGCTCTTCGCGCAAAAACCGGCTCTGATTTTTTTGCCTCACCTGCGCGCTCAAGCCTGCATGGTAGGGCAGTGCGTTAAAGCCTTCGCCATTCAGCCATTCGGCGGTTTGCTCTACTTTATTGCGCGACATGCAATAAATAATACCGGAGTGATTGGCGTGTTCATCGCGCAAAAAACGCAGCAGTTGCGCCTTGGGCGTATTTTTTTGCTGAATGCGATATTGAATATTGGGTCGATCGAAACCATTGATAAATTGCCGCGCATTCTGCAATTGCAATCGCACAATAATTTCATCGCGGGTGCGCACATCGGCAGTGGCAGTCAAGGCAATGCGCGGCACTTGAGGAAACTCGCGAGCCAACATATCCAGCTTTAAATAGTCCGCGCGGAAATCGTGGCCCCACTGTGATACGCAGTGGGCTTCGTCTATGGCAAAGAGTGCAATTCTGGTCTGGTGGAGCAGCTCCAGGGTGCGGGGCTGGGTCAGGCGCTCAGGTGCCACATAGAGCATATCGAGTTCGCCGTTTTGCAGTGCAAGCTCAGTCTGCCATGCCTCCTGCGCACTCATACTGGAATTCAAAAATCCCGCGCGTACCCCCAGTTCGTGCAGTGCACTGACCTGATCCTGCATCAAGGCAATGAGAGGGGAGATCACCAGTCCGACGCCTTCGCGCACCAGTGAGGGTATCTGGTAGCAGAGGGATTTTCCTCCCCCCGTGGGCATTAGCACCAGGGCATCTTCGCCGGCCACCAGGGCTGAAATAACCGCTTGCTGCGGGCCGCGAAACTCGTGGTAGCCAAAAACGTCTTTTAGGATGGAATCTGGGGTTTTCATGATATATACAATCCGTCGCTGCAATGAACTTCCTATGTTGTTGCCGTGGACCTGGAATCGAAAAGCTATTAATGACTGCTGCAATAGCGGATGGAGACATTATCCACTTCATAGACACTTCGAGCAATACGGGGCTATTTAATTAGAAGGGTTATTTTCCATCTGTCGGTTTATACTCTTCTTTATAACTGTGTGTGCCAGACTTTAATGAGAAAGAGTTGCCCTGGCAATAACGAAAGTTTGCGATCATATATTCTTGACGAGGGATTCGAGCAAATCCACTTTTTCAAACCTAGCTTATATTCAAGAGCCCCACATTATTTGCTTGCCGCTAAATCACCATAAATGCTATGGTTGAGTTATGAATATCCATAGATGCCATTCATTAGCTGTTTACGCTGTTACTTTGCAAGCGGGAATTTCTATTTCTGCCTTTCCCTCTATTGGCGATTAAGATTTTCTATCCTTAATCGCCCTGCCGAAAAATTCTTAATATCCACATCCCAATCTTCATGCTGCCAGATGGGGAGTTTCTATCTTATTTATGCGAGTGAGGAAACCTATGCTTTGCGAAAAACAACATGCCCTTTTTATTTCTGAATCGGATTATAAAAAAATCCTGCCCTTAGCCGAGCAGCAGGTATTGACTGCCGCTGAATTGCTTGAAAATGAACTGGGTCGCGCGGAAATTTTACCGGATGAAAATTTTCCATCGGATGTAGTTGCAATGGATTCTGAAGTAACTTTTGTCGATAGGGATTCCTGTGAAAAAACCACAGTGACTCTGGTTTTTCCTCAGCATGCTAACGTGGATAAAATGAAAATATCAATACTCTCCCCTGTGGGCAGCGCGCTTATAGGTTTGGGTATTGGTCATTGCATCGATTGGCCCCTGGGCGGGGGAAAGGTTCGCAGGTTAGAGGTTGTTGCTGTGAGCCAGGCAGAAAAGCAGGTGAAATAGATAAGTATTTTATCTGGAAATATCCAGCGGGCGCCGTATCCTATTTTGGTGGCGCCTGCGTTTTTTTATCGTGATCATCTTTGCGTTTTTGTCTGCGCCGCTCGGCGGGATCGTTGATGGCAATATCATCGCTTTGATCTCCGCCTTCCATAAGATGTTTAGGACCATTGCCCCGCTCATTGGGTTTAAGAAGGTCTTCTTGCTTTTTAAGAGTCATGGGATCGCCTCATCAGTGAGTCATTGTTTTCAATGCTATGTTGTGCGATCCGCCCGGTCAGTTATTTGGCTAACTTTCGCGATGAAAAAATCGTGAATGACAAATTTTTTATACTGGCCAAATATTTTTTGCCGGTATGTCCAGCAACTTCCAGGATGCCAAGGATAAGTCCGCCGTTTTCCTGATGGTGTCTAATCTAGAAAAGAATCCAATAATTTTAGAAGTGCATTGCGCTGTATCGGTTTGAGGCGTGGCCATATGGCCTGTAAGGTGGCTGCGTCATCGCTGCGGGGATGAGTGCTATAGGGTTGGGGAGGCTTTTCGCTGATCATTGAGGGAGTGGTTTCACTCTCCAGAAAAAACCAGGAGAGAGGTACGGCAAGGGTATTGGCCAACAGATATAGCTGTGACGCGCTGATTTTATTTTGCGCATTCTCATAGCGCGATATTTGCTGTTGGGTGCAGCCTATGGCTTCTGCCAAGGTGGCAGCGCTTATCCCTTCCTGTTGGCGAAGCTTTTTCAGGCGCAGGCCTATTTGCCGGTCAATATCATTTGCGAGGGGTTTAGGCATCAATATTATCCAATAGCGGGTAAAAATAAGATATTAACATGCTTGACAGGTGTTTTCCTGTGCGTTTAATATCCATTTAACAACTTAAGCGTTTTGTTTTTTGATATTAACACGCTTAAGTTGTTATTTGTGCGAATATGGGAAATGCATTATTGCTCTGGCAGTAGAAGATGATTTTGGGTGGCTATACGATTGGGTCATTAAGCTGCTGATAGAGCCTGTCTTGATAGCGAAAAGCAAAGGGTTGATGATGCGTTAATCATGTGCGTTTTATTTAATAGAGAATAGGAAATTTATATGTGTAATCACTCCATGCGATCACTGACGGCTGGTGCGTCGCTCGCTGAAGACTTGGTGGTGTTTTACGATGAGTACGGGGAGTTTGAAGCCTATTGTGCTTTTTTGTGTGATTCTCTCAGTGCCATGGCAACATCAGAGATTGTGTTGGATGATGCAACCCGGCGCGGTGTAGGTGCTTTTGCGGGCCAGTTAAAATACCGCGTAGCGGAATTGAAGGTGATGCTGAAACAGATTCAGAAAAAAGCCGGCGCCAGCAATTAGCGCCCTAAATTTTGCTGACAATCCTATGAATAGAGTTGATTGAGCAGGCTGCGCATTTCTGTCACCTGCTCCTCAATAACCATCGAGTAATACATGCGTATCTGGGATGCGGGCGCTGTATCGCTAGCGTCTAGCATGATTTGTACTGTGCAAAGTGCTTCCAGTTTTTCAATCCGCATAAATATTTCGTCTTCCAACAAGTAGTGCTTTAAAAAGCTCAGATTTAATTCTGTATCGGCGCGTTTGTCCATGGCAACCTCCTCTCGGATTTAAAAAGGTTTTTTGCTGTTTCTTTATCAACAAAGCGTTGCCGAAGTTTAACTTCGTTACAACAGAAGATCAACCTCAATAACATGCTCGCTTCATTGGCTGGGAGGATTGGCATGTCGCAACTAAAAAAGCAGTTTGGTCGTCGTTTGCAGCGTTTGCGCGTGTCGGCAAAAGTAACTCAGGAGCAGCTTGCCGATAATGTGGGAGTGACAATTGAGTCCATCAGCAATATTGAACGCGGCATTCACGGGCC